>NZ_SRYZ01000016.1 GCF_004793475.1 Bacteroides muris (ex Afrizal et al. 2022)
AGGACATCCGGACACTGGACAGCGCCTTTCTGGTGCGGAATATCGACCTCGCCTTTGAGGCGTGGCGGAAACCTTGGGCGCGGCAAGTGCCTTTTCCCGTCTTCTGCCGCTACATTCTGCCCTATCGCATCAGTAGGGAATATCCCTCGGGACTGCGTAAGGAGATGATGGACCGGTTCATTCCCCTGCTCGACTCCGCCGGTGTCTCCTCTCCGCTGGAGGCTTGCTCGCTGCTGAACAGGAAGCTTGCAACGGTGATGCGGTACAAGAAGAACTCCCTGCCCTTCTATCCCACCATCGAAGAGACGTATGCCTGGGGAGGTGCCCGATGTGAAGGCCTGTGCGACCTGGGATTGTTCGTGATGCGTGCCGCCGGCATACCCGTGGTGATGGACAAGACCCTGTGGACCCGTATGGACTGGGGACACAACTGGGGGGCCGTGTGGCACGAGGGACGCTTCCACAGCTTTGCCCCCGGAGAACAGTTGCCGGGAGAGTATCTGCCGGTGTTGAACAGCCGGGGGCATTTGAGACCTGCCAAGGTCTATCGCTCCCATTTCGACCCTTGTCCCGTATCCGGCAGCGAAGAGGTGCCGGACGACGGCTATGGCACCTGGCTGAAAAGCCCCTTGCTGGAAGATGCCAGTATGGAGTACCTTGACCGCCCCGTCGACGTCCGTGTGTCGACCGACCGCATCCGTGAGTTCGCGCATGCCTCGGGTCAGGTCTATCTCTGCGCCTACAACTATTACGAATGGGAGCCTGTCGCCGTGGGGTGCCGCACCGATACGACGTGCCTGTTCCGGCAGGTGGGAGGCGACAACATCTTCATCGTGGCGGATTCTCCCGCTGCAGGACAGCTCCGCTTCCTCACCGCCCCGTTCCATGCGGATGCGCACGGGCATATACGCAAGTTCATCCCCCGGCCGGACCGGCCACAGGCGTTTACGTTCCCGAAACGGAAAAGGCTGCTCAAGCGGCCTTACACGCTGCACTACTGGGATGTGGAGGCGGCCGCGTTCTCGCCGTTGGAATACGGCGGCACCTCCGATTCCACCCAGAGCTATACGAACATTCCGGAGAATGCGCTGTTGTGGTTCACCGTGCCCGACCGCATCGTCAACCAGCGGGTGTTTTTTCTGGAAAACGACAGTGTGATAACCATGAACCTGATAAGATAGTAAGGATGGAGGATAGGGAAAGCAAGAAGAAAGGATGGAAGAACCGGATGGGACAGGATATGGAAAAGAATAAGATGAACAAGGTGAAGTACGGAATTGGTTTCTGAATGTTATTGCTTTGAGTTGACTTCGGTACCTGGATTACTGAAAAGGGCATCTTGCCCGCCATGCTTTTACCAGAGCCGTTTTCACCAGCAATTACCGTCAATCCGTTCAGTTTCACGTTTGCCGATTTCACTTTTGCGATATTCTCTATTTGAAATCTCATAAGTAACCTCTTTTTTCGTAACTTGCGCTCATTATCGTAGACTTGGATAAATTTGAAAAACAAAGCAATGAAGCAAAAAGGAAAACATAAGGGATTATTGTGTTTTTTGGTGGTTAGTGTGTTTGTTGGTGGCATTGCTGTTTTTGCATTGCACCGATATCGGGTGGAATCTTGGAAAGAACAGGCTCGCCATACCTTTCGTGAGGCTTTGCAAGATGAATTAAAGAAAAGGGATATACACGTTTTTTTCTATTCGAGCGGTTATAGCAGACTCTATAATGACTTGAAAGACACCGTAACGATGCAAAGAAGTGAATCGGAGAAAAAGGATTTCATTATTCCTCCTGAAAGGCTTTCAAATTATATGGGTGAATCTTCCATTTCCAGATTAATGCACTCATATATATTAGAGAAATATCCTTTGCAGGCAGACGCGGTAGCAGATAATTGGAGAAAAAGACTGGCAGAAAAAGGATTCTTGGGGAAAACCACCGTACGCATAGCTGTATTGGATTGGGACGAACACGAAGCTTCTACTTTTTCAGGCGATTCGTCTTATGTGGCAAAATCGGATAGTCTGGTATCCTATTATATAGGTAAAAGATGTGAGGTCGCTTCCACAGGATATATACATTGTTCCTGGCTGTCGGCTTTTACGGTTAGCGATATGGTTTTGTTGTGTTTCTTCGTTCTTTTTTGTGTCTTATTGTATTTATGCCGCAGTTATATATGTGTGCTTTATTATCGTATGTTGCGTGGCTCAAGCCCGGCACAGCCTGCTTCACTTGTATCTATAGAGGTAGGGGAACAGAACCCGGTTATGGCTGTCGCTGAATCAGGACCGCATGTATACCGTTTGGAAGATGGATTGTTGTTCGATGCCGATTCGAGAATTTTGCGTAAGGGTGATAAGACTGTAAAGTTAACAGCATCGTTGGCAAAATTGTTGAAACATTTTTTGGAAGCGCAGGAGTACAGATTATCCATGTCCGAAATTAAGCAGATATTATGGCCGGAGGATATGGATGTTGCAGATAGCAGAGTGCATACAATGGTGGGAAGGCTGCGTAAAAGCTTGTCCGAAATTTCAGAGTGGCAAATCGTAAATGGAATCCTTTGTTACCAGTTAAAAAGATGCTCCAATGAGTAAAATTAGAGTAGATTTTTTGTGAGAATGGGTATATTTACGTCTGATATTGTCTGACAAAGTCTAACAAAATAATAATTTTTTCCGTTTGTTAGACTTTGTTAGACTGAATATTTGGTGATTCTTTTTCTTTTTCAGTACTTCGTGGCATCTTTAATATAAAAAATGTATATCGTTATGAAGAACTTGAAAAAGAAAATTTGGGTTATTGGTTTGTTTTTGGTTGTAGCGACGGCTGTGTCTTTTCATATCAATACAGAAAAGAGCCGGTTGGATGCTTTGATGTTTGAGAATGTGGAAGCATTGGCGTCAGACGAATGGGGACCAAATGTCGACTGTGTTGGCTCCGGGTCTTTAGATTGCCCTCGAATTCATGTAAAAGTATATTTTATAGCCAATGCTCGTTAATCTGATAAGAACTTTGTGCCTGCTGTTTCTATTGGCAGCGTGTACCTCTGCTCCCCACAAGGCAGGATTGGTTTATGCTGATTTCCCGGAAACCCATGAGTTGAAGGGAGAGGCAATCCCTTTGGATACAGCCTTGTTCCGCTATCCTTTCCGTATTCGGGTGCAGGAAGATAAGGTTTTTGTGCTCGATTTGCACGGCACCGATCACTTCTGCCATGTCTTTCGTTATCCCGATTTCTCTTATTGGACTTCTTTCGGCAAGCGTGGAGAGTCGCCTGACGAGCAGCTTTCTGTCGAAAATATCCGATGGAATGGGAAGAAATTGTGGCTTCTTGATGCCAATAAGTCCGAATTAACTCGGTTTGGTTGTGCTTTATCCGGTGATTCACTGTTTCGTCAGGAAACGGTGAAGCTGGATAGAGCTCTTCTTCGGGCTTTGGACTTTGCTATGGTGGACGATTCTACCTTTATCATTCCCGATTATTCGGGCGATAACCGTTTTTGCCGGGTGAACAGGCAAGGCAGGTTATTGCATAAAATGGGGGTAATCCCTTCTTCCAATGAGGAGGCTTTGCAGAACGCCCGTCCTGCGCTGGCGCAAGCATGGCGCAGCTTCATTGACTACAATCCGCGCAACGGCGTGCTGGCAGCAGTCACCCAGCTGGGTGAAGTGCTCGAAGTCTATAACTTGAAGGACAGTACGCACGTGGTGCGCATCGGTCTTCACGGTGAACCGGAGTTCAAGGTTGCCGAAGGCTATGGTATTCCTACGGGCATTATGGGTTTTAGCGATGTGCAGGTCACGGACAAAGCCATTTATGCCGTGTTCCACGGACGCTCTTTCAAGGAGATTATGCAGAACGCTCAAAAAGGCATCCAGGTAGATGGCGGGCAATACATCTATGTATTCAGTTTGCATGGCGAGCCTCTTTGCAAATATGTGCTCGACCACTATATTTATGGTATATCTGTGAATGAGTCGGAAGGAATCATCTATGCCACAGATGTGAACCAAGATGACCCGATAATGAAGTATAAGATGAAATAAAAAAGGGAAAATATGAAAGGGACTGGAGAAGAGCGGACGGATAACGTTTTGTAGCAGCATCACGACCCGCCCGTTCTGTAACCTTTCCCAGAAAGGAGGTATCGGCAAAGATAATGATTTAGTTTGAATAAGCAATGCGTTTGCTTCTTCCGTTGAAAGGATAGATACGGAAATAGATAAGAATTAAAAAGAATAAATTTTAAAAGTAGAAAAACAATGAGAAAGAAGATTATGAAAGCTGCATTTGTTGCCGCATTTGCAGCAGTGGCAGGATATGGAATTTATACGAATCAGAGAACAGAAACAATGTCGGATTTGATGCTGGCTAATGTGGAGGCGTTGGCTGGCGGAGAATCTGGACGTGAGGATTGTACGAGTGCTTCTGATATTTGTTCAGAGCTTGTGATTTATCCGGATGGTGATTATGGTGAAGATATATTATTGGGTTATACCAAAAAACCGGGCTGGTTATAACTTCTTTTGACGGAGATGTGTCATTTCCCTCTTTTTATAGTTTTTATATTTGGGGTGTTGTGACACACCTTCTTTATTAAATAGTTAATTTATGGAAAAATTGTTGCATTTTATTGGTACAATATTTGCAATGCTTACTGTAGTCATATTTGTAGGCTGTAATGTCGTTAATCATAGTGAAGGATTAGGGGAGTCGGGGACGGTTTATAATTTGCAAGTAAAGAGTAGGCAAGAACTTTTAATGGGGAATGGAAGAATGGCAATGATTGATTCGTTCTTGATAATTGTCTCTTCCGGTCCTGACGATATATGTAGAATCTACGATATATATGATAATAATAAGGAGATATGTGCTTACGGAAAGACAGGAAATGGTCCTGGTGAATTTATCCAACCGCTGCTAACCTATGCTTGGAATAATGAATTTGGACTGAATGAAATGAATAAACAAGAATTGGCTATTCTTGCTATTGACAAACCGAATACGGGAGAAGCCATTGTTGTACACGAAGAGAAAAGATTAAAAGCCTCTTATCAGAAAAAAAAAGGCGAATGGACTCCCACCGGCTATTTTATCACCAAGCTGGATAGCTCGCATTATGTATCCTTGGTTGGTGTGGAGGACGGACGGTTCTTTTCGCTGTCCAACAGTACGTTGCAACATATTGATTACTTTGGCGAGTCGCCAATAAAAGAAGACTTACCGCCTATTGCAGCTCGCAACAGGTTGAGCGGAAAAATAGCGACTTATAATGGGAGAATGGTATTTGGAACGGTCAAATTGCCTTATTTGGTATCCTATAAGATATGTGATGAAAAGATGGAAAAAATGTGGAGCTTATATTATGCAGAAACCGGCTATGGCGTAAAGAATGGTGATTTGCTTTTTGATAAGGACAGAGCCAGAGGCCCTTTATTGGATTTGAAAATGGATTCAAAGTATATCTATGCTCTTTATTTGGACCAGCTACTGAGTGATTATGACCATTATAATGTAGAGAAGTCGACTTCAAATAAAATTCTGGTCTTTGATTATGACGGTAATAATGTAGCTTGTTTTAATCTTGGTTGTAGAATACAAGAAATGGCGATTTTGCCTCAAGGACAAAAAATGTATGGATTGACTCAATATCCTGATTTTTCTTTGGTCGAATTCGTTTTGCCGGATGAATTATATCAATCGGAGTAATGTTAAGTATTTTTTCTTAATATAATCGGTATGGCTGAAGAAAAGGTAATTAGAAATCTTTAGCCATACATTTACTTGAAATTTATAATTGGTTAATATTGAATTCCATGAAAATAAAATTAGTATTCTGTCTTTTGGCTGTTGTGTTTTGTAGTGGATGCGGTTCGAAAGACCCCAAGGCAAAATGGCAAAAAAAGAGAGCGAATATAATCAATGTCAAAGATGATATCAAAGAAATAGATACAGATGATGTGTTGATAGGCTCTTTGGCTAAACCTTATATATGTGGCAAATATTTGGCTATTGCGGATTACAAATCATCAGACAAGAAAGTTCGTCTCTATGATCTTCATACATTGAAATATGTGCTGAGCTTTGGAGATATAGGGCAAGGGCCGACAGAAATATCCGTTCTTGGAACGGTTGCGTGGAATGAGGGCGACTATGATTTGTATGTGACAGACCATGGACAGCGTAGAATTCTAAGATACAACTTGGACAGTCTTCTTACAGACTCCTTATATTCTCCGACTATCAAACTAAGATTTGGTGATGGCAATGCAACTTTCCCCAATGATTATTACTATATAAATGATACACTGTCGTTTGGCTTATTCATTATTCCTATGGCATCCTCTTCTTATAAGTGGACCGGTGGAAAATGGAATATGAAGACTGGTGCAATGCAGCTGATAGATTATGTTCATCCGGCTGACGATAAGAAAAGAATTTCTTTTACTTTCTCACTTCAGCATAATACGTTAGTAGAGTGCAATCAACGATACGACTTGATGAGTTTGTATAATCTGAATGGGGAATTGTTGTGTAATGTTTATGGCCCGAGTTGGGATAAGAAAGGTGATAGAAAAGCACATTTCAAAAATGCAACAGTTTATAAGGATAAAATTATAGTATCTTATATTGGAGAAGACTGGAGGAACAATAATGGTGCAAGGATGCTCCATGTTTTTGATATTGGCGGAGATTATTTGAAGACATTGGATGTGGGATATAAAATTAATTATTTATGTTGTGACGAAAAAAATGGTAGGCTGATTATGAATCTGGATGCTGAAATTCAGTTTGGTTATTTGGATTTGGATAAGATTATTTAATGTCCCAATATCTTGTGTAATGAAAAAAAAGGCTTTGTAGCTCGGTGTGTCTTATACGTGAAAAAGGTGAATATAATTATTGAGGATGTTGGAATTTTGTTGCAGACATGGAGTAAAAAGAGATTCGGTTTCTTGAGGATTTGACATTTACAGTGAAGGGTGCGGATACCGTGGCCTTTCCACAAGGGCACAGCGAGAAACATCTTTTCCGGTGTCCTTTTTCTCTCCCACAGCATCTTGCAATCAAGGTTGCAAGATTTCTTGGCTTAACAACTCTATATATCAGAAATTTGTTGTATCATTGTGACCGGAAACTATTTATAAACCAACCATGGAAAAAGAAGATTGGCAGCAGCTATTGATATACGCGTTTATAGGCATTGTGGCAGCGGGAGTTACCGGCTGGTTTCTGTATCAGCACCGGCTGGAGTACTGGTAGATACAGGCGCGCGACGCTTTTCGTCCGACTTTGATAGAGGAGTTGAGAAAACGGGATGAAAAGGCGTTTTCTTTTCGAGAAGGAACGAAGGGGGGAGATGGAAATGAAGGAATTAACAAAGATTCTGTGGGAGAACGATTGCGGGTAAGAATGACTGCTCAGTGTGGGAAGAAGGAATTTCTTGTTCCTTATGAGAAGATTTATTGTTATATACACGATTATTCCAATTCCAGTCTGTACCATTCTTATATATTGGATAAGTTTCCTTTGAAAGCGGATTCATTGGCTAAGAGCTGGCGGCATTTGTTGGTCAGCAAGGGCTTTTCTGGAAAAATCGCGGTGCGTGTTTCTGTACTCGATTGGGAAGAACGCGAAACTCATGTGCTTTCGGGTGATTCGCTTTATGTGGCATCATCGGATAGCCTTTTATCTTATTATATAGGTAAAAGGTGTGAAGTTGCTGTTACGGGATATGCCCATTGTTCCTGGCTGCAGGCTTTCACAACTAAAGATAAGGTTTTATTGTTTCTTCTCTTTCTTTGCGCCATTCTTTTGTTTTTTATAGATAATCTGTATCGTCGTTTCAAGAAAAAGACAATGCTTGTTCATTTGGAACAGGTACCGGAGGTGACTGTTGTTGAACCTCGTTCATCTCGTGTCTATCATTTTGGTGACGAATTGTTTTTTGATGTAGATGCAAGCATGCTGTATACAGAGAATAAGCATGTGGAATTGGCTCCGATGCTTTCTAAGTTGCTACAAGGCTTTTTGGAGGCAGAAGATTACAAGTTATCCATTGATGAAATCATGCATTTGTTGTGGCCGGGTTACGATCTCATCGATAGCAGGGTGCATACCACAGTGGGAAGATTGCGCAAATGTTTGTCCGAAGTTTCCGATTGGCAAATAGTCAACAATTCTTCCGTCTATCAACTGAGAAAAAAGACTTGCTTCGATAAGTGATTATAAATATCTTTATATCAATGTCTTGTATCCGTTTCTGACAGAGTCTAACAAAGTCTAACAAATACAAAAATTGTATTTGTTAGACTTTGTTAGACGTTATTTTTGGTATTCTCCCGACTTTTTTAGTACTTCGCATCACCATTTAGAGCCTGTTTAAATTTTCTTCAAAAAGTTTTTTCAGCTTCTTCCCAAGCTTCTTTCCGGTCTGTTTTTCTGTTTCTATTCGTCACATAGCCCGCTATGCTCTTCATTAAAACAGAAAAACATCCTCAAAAAGAACTCTTAAAAGAATGCTGAATAAAATTTAAACAGGCTCTTAATTAAATATGTAATCTTATGGAAAATCTGAAAAAGAAAATGCTGTGCATTAGTTTGTTTTTAGTTGTAGTCGTGTCAGTGTGCTTCCGGTTGAATACTCGGAATATGCCTTTGGACAGTTTGATGCTGGAGAATATAGAAGCGCTGGCATCAGGTGAATGGGATGTCGATATTGAATGTATAGGGTTCGGTTCTGTCGATTGTCCGGGAAGATTTGTAAAGGTTTATTTTTATTCGGAAACTTATTTATAGGTTTGAATCGTTTTGTCTCCCTTGCTACGGGTGTAGACAAAGACGGATTTATAATAAGAGTATCAGTATGGAATAGAAAAAAGAAATATAAAAAGGGCTGGAGAGGAGCGGACGGCTAACGTTTTGTTGCCACTTTACGAACCCGTCCGTTCCGTAACCCACCTTGGAAAGGAGGTATCGGCAAAGATAATGATTTAGTTTGAATAAGCAATGCGTTTGCTTCTTCCGTTGAAAGGATAGATACGGAAATAGATAAGAATTAAAAAGAATAAATTTTAAAAGTAGAAA
This sequence comes from Bacteroides muris (ex Afrizal et al. 2022), assembly GCF_004793475.1. Lineage (GTDB taxonomy): Bacteria > Bacteroidota > Bacteroidia > Bacteroidales > Bacteroidaceae > Bacteroides > Bacteroides muris. The sequence goes on from NZ_SRYZ01000016.1 coordinate 9,094, forward strand.
AACAATGAGAAAGAAGATTATGAAAGCTGCATTTGTTGCCGTATTTGCAGCTGTGGCAGGATATGGAGTTTATATGAATCAGAGAACAGAAGCAATGTCGGATTTGATGCTGGCTAATGTGGAGGCGTTGGCTGAAGATGAAGCAAATTCAAATGGTAATACAGGGCCAAGCGAGTTGTATGACTGCCCTCTATGGTTTACTGGTGATGGTATTCATTGCAAGTGTGAAAATTCGTATAATTGTACAACTGTATTATGTTAAACTGACACTATTTTTATCAATTTTCTTCCTGCGCTTTTTTGCAGGAAGAAAATCGAAATGGTTATATTTATTTGACTTATTTGATTTACTTTATAATTATGGAGATTTCTTTTGGATTAAGAAAAATATTAGCTTTTTGCTTGGTTATAGCACTTCTTTCAGGCTGTAAAAAAACGGATAAGCAGCAGACATTCAATGGCAAAACAGTAAATTTTGCTATGGAAAAACTTGCGGAACAACAGAATATGCTTAATAGGGTGGATTCAATATCGTTTATTCCATTAAATGCAGTTTGTGAAGATGCGTTGTTAAAACAGATAAATAAATGCTCGGTTGTTGATGATAAAATTTATTTATTAGACTATTTTGGAAATGCTTCTTTGACGGTTTGGGACAACACTGGAACTTTTCTTTATAAGATTGGGCATCAAGGGCAAGGACCTGGTGAATATTCCAAAATAACGGATTTTGATGTGGCTAATCAAAACATTTATTTGTTAGATTCCGGTCAAAGAAAAATTTTGGAATATAATTTAAATGGAGATTTCAAAGATGAATATTCTTATAACGGCAAATTGGAGGGGGTAAATGACTTAATCGTTACTTCGGACGGAAATTTTCTATTAGGATTGGATGTTGAATTAAGTATGGACAATCAATTAATATTGACCGATTCAGAGTTTAATATAAAACAGGTTCTATTGTCTTTTGATGAGAGAACGACACGTGGTCATTTGAATATTGGCAGCCTTAGAAGGTGTGCTACAAACATAGTTTACTATTATCCGATCTCGGATGATATCTATATATTGAATGCGACTGGTGAAGTGAAAGAAAAATACGAAATAACTTTTAATAAAAGTATTCCGAAAAGTATGCGAAACAATTACCAAGAAGTGGTAAAACAGAGAAAATCAAACGAATTTAGCTATTTTTACGAAACGCCTTTTGTTTGTGGGAATTTCTTATTATCCTCCATTTTTTATGGTTCTAAGAAAGCAATGCTTGCAATGGATTTGGAGAAACAAACTTTCTCGAAAGTCGTATATAATAAAGATATTGTTTTGTCAATTTCGCATTTCAACTTTCCAATATATATGGACGAAACACGTATATATTGTTGGCTGAATTCTGCGGCTTATAACCTGTTTGATGAAGAATCAAAGAAAAGAATGGGCAGTGGAATACTAAAGCATTTGGAAAACGGAGAAGATGCTTTGGTCGTTTATTATTTAAAGCCTAAAAAATAGATGTTTCACATGAAAAAATTGCTATATATTTGTATAATCATATTCATTTGCGGAGCTTGTGGAAATGATAGAGAGAATGATATTATAAAACGGATTCGAACTTGGGAAAATAGAACAATACTTTTCCCAAAAAATACGGTTTTCACAAAGGGTGGAATAGATACAGTTGATTGGGATTTTTCAAGCTCATATAAAATTATGACTTATGTTGACTCTTCCGGTTGTTTAAGTTGCAAATTACAACTTTTGGAGTGGAAAAAACTTATAAAAAGTACGCAAAAACAGTTCCCTGATTCAGTCCGTTTCCTATTTATTTTTTCTCCATCGCAAAGAACTGCATTATTACATGAACTTAATATCGCTCAATTTGATTATCCAATTTGTATAGATGAAAATAATTTGATAGAAAAATTAAACAATTTTCCAGTTGATGCAAAATTTCAAACATTTCTCTTAGATAAAGATAATAAAGTTATAGCCATCGGGAATCCCATCCACAACCCTAAGATAAAAGAACTCTATCTAAGGATTATCCAAGGCGGACAGATTAGCGAAGAGAAGGAAAGCAAGCAGATAATGACCGAGGTTGGTATGGATGCAACTTCTGTGTCCTTGGGCAGTTTCGACTGGCATAAGGAGCAAAAGGCGACCTTCACTTTGAAGAATACAGGCGGCAACCCTTTGGTGATACAGGATGTCACCACCTCTTGCGGCTGCACCACCGTATCCTATTCCAAGGAACCGACCCATCCGGGCAAGGAGATAACATTGGAGGTGGTCTATAAGGCGGAGCATCCGGAACACTTCTCCAAGACTGTCACCGTGCATTGCAATACGGCTTCCTCACCAATACGACTGTCCCTGTCCGGAGATGCAAAATAACAATGAGACTGGCATGGATATATTGAGAAGAACTTTCCGCTTTTTTCCGGCATGCGCATTCCTTGTTGTGCTGTGCTTGCAGTCGTGCCGCCGGGATGCTGCGCTGGAGCGTGCCCTTGCCTTTGCCGGCGACAACCGCCGTGAACTGGAAGGCGTGCTGCTGCACTACAAGGACGACAGCCTGAAACAGGCCGCCGCCCGTTTCCTGATAGCGAACATGCCCTACCACTTCTACGAGGAGGAATTCTACGCGCTTCCCGGAGGGGGGAGATACCGTCCGCGGCTGACGGATTTCCCCACGGAGGAGGCGTGCAAGGCACACCTCGACTCGCTGGCAAGGGCCGGACGCATGGGGGAGCGCCACCGTTACAAGGACATCCGGACACTGGACAGCGCCTTTCTGGTGCGGAATATCGACCTCGCCTTCGAGGCGTGGCGGAAACCTTGGGCGCGGCAAGTGCCTTTTCCCGTCTTCTGCCGCTACATTCTGCCCTATCGCATCAGTAGGGAATATCCCTCGGGACTACGGAAGGAGATGATGGATAGGTTCATCCCTCTGCTCGACTCCTCCGGTGTCTCCTCTCCGCTGGAGGCTTGCTCGCTGCTGAACAAGAGGCTTGCAACGGTGATGCGGTACAAGAAGAACTCCCTGCCCTTCTATCCCACCATCGAAGAGACGTATGCCTGGGGAGGTGCCCGATGTGAGGGCCTGTGCGACCTGGGATTGTTCGTGATGCGTGCCGCCGGCATACCCGTAGTGATGGACAGGACCCTGTGGACCCGTATGGACTGGGGACACAACTGGGGGGCCGTGTGGCACGAGGGACGCTTCCACAGCTTTGCCCCCGGAGAACAGTTGCCGGGGGAGTATCTGCCGGTGTTGAACAGCCGGGGGCATTTGAGACCTGCCAAGGTCTATCGCTCCCATTTCGAACCCTGTCCCGCGTCCGGCAGCGGAGAGGTGCCGGACGACGGCTATGGCACCTGGCTGAAAAGCCCCTTGCTGGAAGATGTCAGTATGGAGTACCTTGACCGCCCCGTCGACGTCCGTGTGTCGACCGACCGCATCCGTGAGTTCGCGCATGCTTCGGGACAGGTGTATCTCTGCGCCTACAACTATTATAAATGGGAGCCTGTCGCCGTGGGGTGCCGCACCGATACGACGTGCCTGTTCCGGCAGGTGGGAGGCGACAACATCTTTATCGTGGCGGATTCTCCTGCGGCAGGGCAGCTCCGCTTCCTCACCGCCCCGTTTCATGCGGATGCACACGGGCATGTGCGCAAGTTCATCCCCCGGCCGGAACGGACGCAGGCATTTACGTTCCCGAAACGGAAAAGGCTGCTCAAGCGGTTTTACACGCTGCACTACTGGGATGTGGAGGCGGCCGCGTTCTCGCCGTTGGAATACAGCAGCACTGCCGACTCTACCCAAAGCTATACAAACATACCGGAGAATGCACTGCTGTGGTTCACCGTGCCCGACCGCATCGTCAACCAGCGGGTGTTCTTTCTGGAAAACGACAGTGTGATAACCATGAACCTGATAAGATAGGAGGAGAGATGGAGGAAGGGAAGAAGCAAGGATCCATGAGGACGTGGCTGGAGAGGCTGACGAACATCGCTTTCGGGGTTTGTGTGCTTGTGGTGGTCTATTGTGTGCTGCAAGTGTTTGTGGTGACCTCCTTCAAGATTCCCAGCGACTCGATGTCTCCCACCTTGCTGCCGGGCGATTATGTGCTGGTTGACAAGTGTTCGGCAGGCGCACGCCTGTTCGACGTGCTCGACGCGGTGGAAGGGAAAGAGGTGGACATACACCGTCTGCCGGGCTGGAGGAAGTTCCGCAGGGGCGATGTGCTGGTGTTCAACTTTCCTTATCGGTCGGGGCGCTGGGACAGCATCGCCTTTGATGTGATGCGCTATTATGTGAAGCGTTGCGTGGCCGTTCCGGGCGACACTTTGGCAATCAGGAAAGGCTATTACCGGGTTGCGGGCCACGAAGGAAACATCGGCTTTCTGCCTGCCCAGAAGTGCATCTCCATGCTGCCCGATAGCGGGGCTGCGGGGATACAGATGGAAACCTTTCCCTGGGACAAGCGCCGGGGGTGGACGGTGAAGGAATTCGGCCCTTTTCCTGTTCCCGCCCGTGGACAGACGGTCGGGATGGACTCTACGTCGTGGAGGCTTTACGGGCAGTTGGTGGGCTGGGAACAGGGGAAGAAGTTGCGTATGGATGAACAAGGCCGCATCCTGTTGGGCGACAGCCTGATACGTGAGTACCGCTTTCAGGAAAACTACTACTTCGTGGCAGGCGACAAGGCGGAGAATTCGCAGGACTCCCGTTACTGGGGGCTGCTGCCCGAACCGTTTATCGTGGGGCGTGCAGTAAGGATATGGAAATCGGTCGAACCGGATGAAGATACAAGATGGGATAGGATATGGAAAAAGATAGAATGAACAAGGTGAAGTAATGAACCGGAAGGAATCGTTTATGACACAGATATAAACAAAGATGAATCGATTATACGCTATCGAATAAAATAAAAGAGGAAAATATAAATGGGACTGGAGAGGAATGGACGGATAACGTTTTGTTGGCACACTACGACCCGCTCGTTCCATAACCCACCCAAGAAAGGAGGTACAGGCAAAGATACAAAATTAGTTTAAACAAGCCCTTTTATAAGCAAGTAAGAAATTCCTATTCTCTTTGGGAATAATAAGAATTAGTTCTGAATAAAACTAAAAATAGAGTGTATAGCTATTGTGAATGGTTACTTGCTAATATAAAACTTGTAATAAGCATGTTCGATAAGGCATGCTTATTACTCTGTAACTTTAAAATATTAATAATGTATGATGAAAAAAAACTTTTTATTTATGCTTTTGCTAATATGTATGTTAGGAGGGTGTAAAGATGAAAAACATGATTCAGTATTAAATCTGTTTTCTGAATCTCAACAATTATTTCAAGAGAAAGAGAATCTAATCAAAGATGAGTTTTTGGCTGTAATAGAGGGGATGACTTGTAATGAAGAATATTTGATTGTTTACGATCTTCATTCTGGTGATAGCTATACTCTTTTTGATAGAAAAACAGGTGCATATATTACTCGTTTTGGAACTATAGGACAAGGGCCGGGTGAAATACCTGCAGGCTGTTATGGCTATATGTTGAACAAATGCTTTTCTGTGTTTGATAATCAAACACGGGTAGTAATGAAGTATAAACTTGATGCTTTGCGCAGTGACAAAACGGATGGGGAAAATCCGGTTCGTTTAACGAAATATGACATTCCGGATAGTCAAATATCAAGACTTATTGCAATTGATGACAGTACTTTTTTTGGCGCTGGCACATACCAATCTCGTTATCAATACTTGTTGTTTAATAAAAATAGTGACGTATTAGATTATGGAGTAGACATTTATAATGCTTCTGATGAGTCCTTTAATCAATATACTAAATATTTATCTAATCAAGGGGATTTGGTTATGCAACCGGAGAAGAAGTTTTTTGCTTATTCTCTTAATTTCTCATCCAATTTGGATATTATAGAGAATATTAATGGAAAAATTAAGTTGAAAAAGTCATTAAGATTTGGTAATCCGATATACAAACCCGGGGCGGAAGCAGATGGCTTGTACCAAAGTGTGGATATGACAGAAGATACCCAAGTGGGGTATATCAATCTCTGTGCTACAACCAAGTATTTATATGCTTTATACTCTGATAAGAAAATATATGAAAATGGTCGTAAATCCAACCTTGTGTTGGTCTTTGATTGGGGAAGGTAATGCTATAAGAAAATATCTATTGGATGCTGATGCTCATTATATTGCTGTTGATGAAATAGGGCAAAAAATTTTTGCTGCAGTGAAAAATACAGAAGGAGGTTGGAGTATAGCATCTTATGTGCTATGAATTAATGATTTGTTCTCTTTATATTCCTGCACAGGAAGGTGTTGAAACAAGTCTGCTGCCCGAACGGTTTATCGTGGGCGTGCAGTGAGGATACGGAGATTGGTCGACAGCCGAGGGAAGATACGCTGGGAAAGAGTATGGAAACAAGTGGAGTGAAATGGCGATAAGAAAATATGTAATAGGGTATGCGGGAGATGGTCTGCGCGTAGCAGCTGTGATAGCCGTGCTTTCTATGGTTTGCAGCGTTAGCACCGGACTGCCTGCGGATGAAACGATAGGGCAATGGGTGTGGTTCGACCGTGCCTCGTTAGGGGTGCTGCCTTGCATCTTGCTTTCGTTTCTTTGGAGACGTGGCGAAAAAGGCATGTCGTTTGGTACGGCCGTGGTATGGGCTTTGATGCTCTTGGGCGGTGTAGAGGCGGTGTGGGGGCTGTGTCAGCTCTATGGCTCAGTGGCTTCCAGGCACTCCTTGTATGCTTTGACCGGAAGTTTCTTCAATCCGGGTCCCTATTCGGGTTATTTGGCTATGACGCTTCCGGTATGTTTGCACCAATGGCTTGCAAGAAGCGGACCTGCAAAGAATGTAGCAGGAGGAGTGGCATTGCTTATCCTTTGTGTGCTTCCGGCGGGTATGAGCCGTTCGGCATGGTTGGCTGCGGGCTTCTCCTGCTTGTGGGTGTATGGCGGCGTGAAAGGGTGGAAAGAGCAAATGGCTGTTTGGTGGCGGCAGCACCGGAAGCATATACCGGTGGCTGTAGCTATCGGTCTGTGCTTGCTGTTGGTGGCGGGCTGGTGCCTGTTTTCCTTGAAGCCCGATTCGGCACGCGGACGCCTGTTTATGTGGAAAATGGCTTGTCGTGCTATTGCAGAAAAACCTTTTGCCGGATATGGAATCGGCGGCTTCTCTTCGGCTTACGCTGATGCGCAGGAGGCCTATTTCGCCACGGGGGATTATGCCTTGTGGGAGGAATATGTGGCGGGAAGCCCCGAATATGCCTTCAACGAGTATCTGCAGGCGGCTGTGGAATTGGGAATTCCCTTGACGGCAGGATTATTGATTGTCGTTGCTTTCTGCCTCTGGATGGGTATGCGGAAAGGACGGTTGGGGCTTTGTGGCGCTTTGCTCTCGCTGATGATTTTCTCTTTCTCCTCCTATCCGTTGCAGCTTCCGGTGGGTATAGTAACGTTTCCGGTGTTGCTGTGGGCGTGTGTGGAGAGTGGAGGGCGTGGGGCATGGCTGTTGTTCGCCTTGTTGGCAGGAGGAACAGGGCTTTTCCGGTTGCAGGACGATAGGCAGATGGAACGGGCTTGTCGGGAATGGGCGAATGTGCGGGTGCTGTATCGTGCCGGTGCAAGCCGTCCGGTCACGGAAGGGTACGAAAAACTTTATCCTGTGTTGAAAGAGCGTGCTGCCTTCCTGTTTGAATACGGGCATGCGCTTCATAAGTCGAAGCAGTTTGAAGCGTCCAACCGCATCCTGCAAGAGGCGTTGCTGCATAGCAGCGACCCGATGATACTGAATATCATTGGCAAGAACCATCAGGAGATGGGGGATTACCCGTCCGCGGAAGCATGGCTTCTTCGCTCCACACACCGGCTTCCGGGACGCATCTATCCTTACTATCTGCTGGCAAAGCTCTATGCACTTCCAGCCTACCAACAGCCGGATAAGTTTGAAAAGATGAAACAGTTGGTGCTGACGAAAGAACCGAAGGTACATTCCACGGCGGTCAGGCAGATGAGGGAGGAAGTGAAAGGATTAAAGATTAAGGATTAGGGATTGGTTGGCAAGGAGGTAAAGCTGTGAGGAGGTAGATGTGGTTGTTCTCAGATAGATTTTCTTGAATATGATAAATAATCTGAATTAATCGATCTAAATGCCGTATTTGTTAAACAAAAGATTTATTTTAGCCTAATAGAAAAAATGATAGAAATATGAAAACACGAAATTACCGATACTTACTGTGCTTGGCGGTTGTTTTGCTGGCGGCTTGTTCTGATGCCGGCAAAGAGAAGAGCGCGGAAGAGGGGGTGACAACCGTATTGCCGCAGGACCATAATGAAGTGACGGTGCAGACCTTGAAGTATGAAATCTTTGAACATGAACTGGTGAGCAACGGGAAGACGTCGGCAGGAGCAATGGCCGATTTGAAATTTGAAACGACGGGCGTGGTGGCTCATATTTATGTGAAGAACGGCGACCGCGTGGTTAAAGGACAGAAGCTGGCCGAGCTGGATAAATTTCGTTTGAAGAACAAGACGGCACAGGCGGAAGATGCCCTTGAAAAGGCCAAACTGGAGTTGCAGGATGTGCTGATAGGACAGGGCTATCCGGCAGATGACCATTCGAAAGTGCCCGAGGACATCATGAAGTTGGCACGGGTGAAGAGTGGTTACGACCAAAGCCTTTCGCAATACGAACTGGCGTGTTATGAGGAGGAGCATGCCACGCTGACCGCACCGTTTGACGGGACTGTGGCGAATCTCTTCTCCAAACCTTTCAATGAACCGAGCGCCGCGGAACCATTCTGCACCATAGTAGGCTCGCAAGGCATGGAGGTGGACTTTACGGTACTGGAAAGTGAACTGCCGTTGATAAAGAGCGGTGACAAGGTAATCGTTACCCCTTATTCGGATGCCGGTTCCAAGCAGGAAGGGCGTATCACTCAAATCAATCCGCTGGTGGATGACAAGGGGATGGTGAAGGTAAAGGCATCCGTCAACGGCAAAGGACGGTTGTTCAGCGGGATGAATGTGCGGGTGAACGTACACCGCTCTCTGGGCGAGCGATTGGTAATCCCGAAGAGTGCCGTGGTGCTACGTTCGGGCAAGCAGGTGGTCTTCACTTTGAAAAAAGGAAAAGCACAGTGGAACTATGTGCAGACCGGACTGGAGAATGCAGAGAACTACAGTATGGCCGATGATGCCTTGAAAGAAGGCGATACGGTCATCGTGACGGGAAATGTGAACCTGGCTCATGAGGCACCGGTGAAGGTCGTTGGAAATGGAGAATAATAAGTGTTTCCTCACTTATAAATCATAAATCTTAAATCTGAAAATTTTGTGATAAAGTTCTTAATACATCGTTCCATTGCCGTATTGATGGCGTTTACGGCATGTTTCATTGTCGGGTTGGTGACTTATTTCACCCTGCCGGTGTCTTTGTTGCCCGATATTGCTATTCCGGAAATCACCGTGCAGGTGTCGGTGCAGAACACTTCGGCACGCGAATTGGAGAATACGGTGGTGAAGCCCCTTCGTCAGCAGCTTATCCAAGTGGCTAAACTGAAAGATATGAATAGCGAAACGCGCGACGGGGCAGGCATCATCCGCCTGAACTTTGACTATGGTACGAATACCGACCTTGCCTTCATAGAAGTGAACGAGAAGATTGACGCTGCCATGAACTATCTGCCCAAGGATACCGAACGGCCGAAGGTGATAAAAGCAAGTGCGACGGATATTCCGGTGTTCTATCTGAACCTGACTTTGAAGAATGATGCGGCGGGAATGCAACGTGAAGAAGTGGGAGGGGAGTATGAGGAGACTGGTGCGTTTCTTGATTTGTGCGAGTTTGCCGAGAGTGTGATAAAGCGCCGCATCGAGCAGCTGCCGGAGGTGGCAATGGTGGATGTTACCGGTTTGGTGGAGAGACAGTTACAGATTGTTCCCGACCCCGATAAACTGGCTGTATTGGGGCTTTCCATAGAAGACATAGAAAGAGTGTTGGCGCAGAACAATGTGGAACCGGGCAGCATGACCGTGCGCGATGGTTACTATGAATACAATATCAAGTTTTCCACCCTTCTGCGCACCGAAGAGGACGTGAGGGATATACTTCTGCGCAAAGAAGGACGTATCATCCGTTTGGGTGACTTTTGCGAGGTGGATGTTGTGCCGGCCAAGGAGAAAGGCGTTTCTGTGGCAGGCGGCAAGCGTGCCGTTACGTTGGCCGTCATCAAGCAGGCGGATGAAAACATGGATGATATGAAATCTGCCCTTAATCATACGATGGATTATTTCAAGGAGGTATATCCCGATATTGATTTCAGCATCAGCCGTAACCAGACGGAATTGCTGGACTATACTATCTCTAATTTGCAGCAGAACCTTTCGTTGGGTTTTCTCTTCATCTGCATCGTAGCGGTGCTTTTCTTGGGGGATGTCAAGTCGCCGTTTATCATCGGGCTGAGCATGGTGGTGTCTATTGTGATTTGCTTCTTGTTTTTTTATCTGTTCAAGATGTCGCTCAATATCATTTCTTTGTCGGGGCTGATTCTGGCATTGGGTATGATGATTGACAGCAGCATCATTGTGACGGAGAATATCTCGCAGTATCGTGAACGGGGCTATTCGCTGAAGCGGGCTTGTGTGGCAGGCACGAGTGAGGTGGTGACACCGATGCTCAGCTCGTCGCTAACTACGGTTGCTGTATTTGTGCCGCTGATATTCATGAGCGGCATTGCAGGGGCCCTTTTCTACGACCAGGCATTTGCCGTCACGGTGGGGTTGCTGGTATCTTACTTTACAGGCATCATGCTGCTGCCGGTTCTTTATATGCTGGTCTATCGCATGGGGCTGCGCGGTAAGTTGCGCTTTTTCCGTATTCGCATCAACAATCCGTTGAAGGAGCATACGCTCGACCGTTTCTATGATGCCGGTGTCGACTGGATATTCGCTCATAAGATGATTAGTATGGTTTTCTGTGTGGTTTCCGTTCCATTGTGTGTCTTTCTATTTTATTTCATCGGCAAGGAACGTATGCCCGAGATAGACCAGAATGAACTGATAGCCCGTGTGGAGTGGAATGAAAACATTCATGTGGATGAAAACCGTCATCGGGTAGATGCACTGTTCGGGCAGTTGGAGGATGAAACGGTGGAACAGACGGCGTCCATCGGGCAGCAGGACTATTTGTTGAATCGTGAACAGGCGCTCTCGTCTTCGGAAGCGGAATTGTATTTCAAGACTGCCTTGTCGGCGGAGATTGCTCCTTTGCAGGAGAAAATCTACCGTTGGCTGAAACAGGCATATCCGTTGGCGGTGGTCTCTTTCTCTCCGCCCGAAACGGTATTCGAGAAGCTTTTCGTGACAGGAGAAGCGGATGTGGTGGCTGAACTTTATGCACGCAACAAGGAGAAGACTCCGGTGGCCGACGAACTGCGCGGTCTGGAACAGCGGTTTGCCGACCTGACCGGTGTGGCTCCTACTGGCATTGCGTTTGAAAATCAGTTGGATATAAGTGTCTTGCAGGAGAAATTGTTGCTCTACAATGTTTCCTATGAGGAACTTTACCGCACATTGAAGGCTGCGTTCAAGGAAAACAGCGTGGCAATGCTCCATTCCTACCAGCAGTATCTGCCTATCAGTATTGTAGGAGAGGAACAGACGGTGAATGATGTCTTGCAGCAGACATTGATACAAACCCGTCCGGACGATAAAGGGAGAATAGAGTATGTTCCGTTGCGCGAGCTGATAAGGATTCGTCCCGCCGAAGACCTGAAGACCATTACGGCAGGGCGCAACGGTGAATATATCCCGTTCCGTTTCTATGATGTGGCCGATGCTCCGGAGTTGATGGAGAATGTGAAGCAGGAAGCGGATGCTACGCAAGACTGGGATACCACCTTTTCCGGAAGCTTCTTCTCCAACCGGAAGATGTTGGATGAGCTGGTGGTGATTCTTTTTGTTTCCATCCTGCTGATGTACTTTATCCTTGCAGCCCAGTTCGAGAGTTTTGTACAGCCGCTTATCGTGTTGCTGGAAATCCCGATAGATGTGGCGTTTGCCTTGTTGCTGTTGTGGGTATGCGGACATACGTTGAACCTGATGTCTGCCATCGGAATGATTGTAACGTGTGGTATCATCATCAATGATTCTATTCTGAAGCTGGATGCCATCAACGAATTGCGGAAAGGGGGAATGCCGCTGCTCGAGGCAATTCATGAGGCAGGACGAAGGAGGCTTCGTCCCATCATCATGACATCGCTTACCACTATATTTGCCATGGTTCCGTTGCTGTTCTCGTTCGACATGGGGTCGGAATTGCAGAAACCGCTTTCCATAGCCATGATTGGAGCGATGTTCATGGGGACATTGGTCAGTTTATTCATTATCCCGTTGATATATTGGTTTATATACCGACGTGCTGCCGGAGAGAAAATTTCCTGCAGCATAAAAGAAAGTAAATGATTATGAAGAAAGGAATACTTGTATTACTCGTGAGCTTGGGCATCACGACTTGCTTGGCACAACAGCAGATAACCCTTGACTTGCAACAGACCATTGCATTGGCAAACGATAGTTCGCTGGAAGCTTTTCGTACCAAGAACATGTATCTGGCCGGTTATTGGGAGTACCGCACTTATAAGGCGAACCGGCTTCCCAGTCTGACCTTGAACATGACGCCGGCCCAATACAACCGCGATATCACCAAGCGCTACGACTCCGAGCAGAATCTTGACATCTACCGCAGCCAGCAGTCTTTCTATGCTTACGGGAACCTTGCCATCAGGCAGAATTTTGATTTGACGGGAGGTACGTTCTATCTGGATACAGAACTGGGATATATGCGGAGTTTCGGCAATAACAAGTCCACTCAGTTCACCAGTGTGCCGGTGCGTGTGGGCTATTCTCAGAGTCTGGTCGGTTATAATCCTTTCCGTTGGGAGCGCAAGATTGAACCGTTGAAGTACGAGAAGGCGAAGAAAGAGTACCTTTATAATGCCGAACAGGTGTCCGAGCAGGCCACCACCTACTTCTTTGCCCTTGCCATGGCGCAGGCCGAATATGACTTGGCAAAGGAAAATGCAGTGTCTACTGATACGCTTTATCGCATCGGCATGCAGCGCCTGAAGATAGCTGCCATCAGTAGGGCAGATTTGCTGACGCTGAAACTTGATGTGGTGAATGCACGCAATACGTTGCAAAACGCTATCAGTTCCTTGAAGCGTGCCATGTTCTCGCTGGCATCTTTCCTGAATATGGAGAAAAATGCAAGTATCCAGGTGACGCTTCCGGGACGCCCGCAGACTTTGGTTATACCCGTGGATGAGGCGTTGCAGGCTGCGCAAGCCAACAATCCGCAATTTCTGGGACTCCGTCAGGGAGTGTTGGAGGCCGAACGGAATGTAGACAAGACCAGGAAGGAATCGCGTTTCAATGCCAGCATCAATGCCAGTGTAGGTTTCAACCAGGTGGCGGAGAAGTTCGGTGAGGCATACAAGCACCCCATGCAGCAGGAAATGGTGTCGGTCAGCATATCTGTTCCGTTGGTGGATTGGGGTGTGCGTAAGGGAAAATACAACATGGCGAAGAATAATCTGAACGTAGTGAAGACCTCTGCCCGACAGAACGAAATCGGCATCGAGGAAGAGGTCATTATGACGGTGAACGATTTCAATGTGCAGCAGGACCTGGTGGCAAGTGCCGAAGAAGCGCTCGACCTTGCCGTGCTGGCATACAATGAAACCCGCCAGCGCTTCATCATCGGCAAGGCAGACATCAACAGCCTGACTCTGTCGCTGAACCGCCAGCAGGAAGCTCAACGCAACTACATCTCAGCCTTGAAGGACTACTGGCTGAACTATTACAAAATCAGGAAGTTGACCTTGCACGACTTTGCATCGGGATTCTCACTTTCGGAGAAATTTGATTATAACCAATATTAACCACCTGTTCTTCACTAGTTGCTTAATGAAATCAGCCTCTTCTTTTACCCTTATTGTGGCTTTCGTCTGCCTGGCTTTGGTGGGCGTGGCGTTGATACCGCTGCTCCCCGTCAAGTTGAATCCGTCACGCAGCTTGCCCGGATTCACAGTGGGATTCAGTATGCCGGGCACTTCGTCACGGGTGGTGGAGATGGAGGTCACCAGCAAGTTGGAGTCCATGCTGGCACGTATTCGCGGAGTGAAGAATCTGAACTCTACTTCCGGTAATGGATTCGGTCGTATTACGGTGGAGCTGGACAAGCATGCCGATGTAGATGCGGTCCGCTTTGAGGCATCTACCATTATCCGGCAGACGTGGTCGCAACTGCCCGATGGGGTAAGCTATCCTACCATTCGGATGAAAGTGCCCGATGAAAACGCTTCACGTCCGTTCTTGTCCTTTACGCTGAATGCCCCTTCCACTCCGATATTGATTCAGCAGTATGCCGAGGAGCATATCAAGCCGCGGTTGGCATCTCTGCCGGGCATTTATAAGGTAGAGCTCAGTGGAGCCACTCCGATGGAATGGAGGCTGGAATACGACAGCGAGCAACTGCGCATGCTGGGTGTCACCTTGGCAGACATCAGCGAGGCTGTGCGGCGGCACTACCGGAAAGAGTTTCTGGGGACACACAATGTGGATACCGGCAAGGGTTGTGAGCAGTGGATACGTCTGGTATTGATTCCCGAAGATGATTCCGATGGATTCGACGCGGCTTCGGTCACGGTGACTGCTGCCGGAGGAAAGTTGCTCCGTCTGGACGAGTTGGTGTCGGTGGTGCGCATGGAAGAGTCTCCGCAGAGTTATTTCCGCATCAATGGGCTGAACTCTATTTACCTTTCCATTACTGCGCAAGAGTCTGCCAACCAGTTGCAGCTGAGCAGGGCGGTCATGGACGAGATGGATGAGATTCGCCGGGTGCTTCCCGTCGGCTATGAAATACATACCGGTTATGATGCTACCGAATACATCCGGGAGGAGCTGGACAAGATTTATTTCCGTACCGGGTTGACGGTGCTGATTCTGCTTGTGTTTGTATGGCTCATTACGCGCAAGTTGAAATATCTCTTTCTGATTGTCACCAGTCTGGCGGTGAACATTGCGGTGGCGCTTATTTTCTATTATCTTTTCGGATTGGAGATGCAGTTGTATTCGCTGGCTGGAATCACTGTTTCGCTGAATCTGATGATAGATAGTACGATTGTGATGACCGACCATATCCTGCACAGGCGCAACCTGAAGGCTTTTATGTCGGTATTGGCGGCTACGCTTACCACAATGGGGGCGTTGGTCATCATTTTCTTTTTGGATGAGAAGATACGGCTCAATTTGCAGGATTTCGCGGCAGTGGTGATTATCAATCTGGCAGTATCCTTGATGGTGGCGCTGTTCTTTGTTCCGGCCATGATTGAGAAGGTCAAGCTGACAAGGAAGGGGAGAGGAAGCAGGCGAGGCCGTAAGCGTTCGTTCCCTCGTCCCCTCGTTCTTTTGTTTTCTTTTCAGAAACGTTTTCCGGTCTATTTCGCGCGTTTCTATTCCGTCCTTATCCGGTTTCTTTGCCGTTGGCGTTGGGCGGTGTGCTTGTTGCTGCTTCTCGGCTTCGGTCTGCCGGTTTTCTTGTTGCCCGATAAACTGGAAGGAAAGGGCAGATGGGAAACGCTTTATAATGAGGTTTTCGGTTCTTCGACTTATAAGGAGTCTGTGAAACCTGTTGTAGACAAGGCTTTGGGAGGCAGTTTGCGCCTCTTTGTGCAGAAGGTGTACGAGGGCAGCTATTTCACCCGCAACGAAGAAGTGGTGCTTTACGCCAATGCCAATCTGCCCAATGGCAGCACGCTTGAACAGATGAATACGCTGATGAAGCGCATGGAAACCTATCTGAGCGGCTTTAAGGAAATCAAACAGTTTCATACCTCCATCTATAATTCGCGGCGGGCAAGCATCGCAGTCTATTTTAAGAAAGAAGCCCAGAACAGCGGGTTTCCCTATACGTTGAAATCCAATATGATAAGTAAGGCGCTTGAATTGGGTGGCGGTAGCTGGGGCATCTACGGATTGCAGGACCAGGGATTCAGCAATGATGTCCGCGAAAATGCGGGCTCCTATCGCATTAAGATGTACGGTTACAATTACGATGAATTGTATGAATGGGCAGAGAGGCTGAAAGCCAAGTTGCTGACGCATCGCCGCATCAAGGAAGTGCTTATCAATTCGGAATTCTCATGGTGGAAAGACGACTATCAGGAATTCTACTTCAACCTGAACAAAGAGCGCATGGCGCAGGAAGGCATTGCCGCACTGGATGTCTTTGCCGCAGTGCGTCCTATCTTTGGCAGGAATGTGGAGGTCGGTTCGGTGACGACGGAGCAGGGGACGGAAAAAATCAGGCTCTCTTCCCGCCAGTCGCAAGAGCGTGATATCTGGGCGATGCAGTTCTTCCCCTATAATGCAAGTAGCGACAAACACTACAAGCTTTCCGAACTGGCTACGGTGGAAAAGGGGCAGATGCCGCAAGAAATTTCCAAGGAAAACCAGCAGTATCGTCTCTGCATTCAGTACGAATATATCGGTTCCAATGAGATGGGGAATAAAATGCAGAAGCGGGATTTGGAGGAGTTCAACAAACTGCTGCCGATGGGCTATACTGCCGAGTCGGACAGTAACAACTGGGCGTGGGGCAAGAAGGACAATAAGCAATATTTGCTTCTGCTGGTGGTGATAGCTATCATTTTCTTTACTTCCAGTATCCTGTTCAACTCGCTGAAACAGCCGCTTGCCATCATCTTTGTAATTCCCGTTTCCTACATCGGCGTGTTCCTTACATTCTACTGGTTCCGGCTGAACTTCGACCAAGGCGGCTTTGCCTCGTTTGTCCTGCTGTGCGGCATCACGGTGAATGCCAGCATCTATATCCTGAACGAGTACAACAGCATCCGCCGCCGTTTTCCCCGTCTTTCCGCCCTGCGTGCCTACGTCAAGGCGTGGAATGCGAAGGTAGTGCCTATTTTCCTCACGGTAGTTTCTACCATTCTGGGATTTATCCCTTTCATGATAGGTGAGGACAAGGAGGCTTTCTGGTTTCCATTGGCAGCGGGTACCATTGGCGGATTGGTGATGTCCGTCATCGGTATCTTCTTTTTCCTGCCGGTGTTTGTGCTGAGGCGGCGTAATTTTCTTAGGAAATGATTACTTTTGCTCGATTTTGTTACCAGAATGGATTATTGCTTTTAAGGGAAAATAATCTCTGCCTAGTTTTATCATTTTTGCTTCCACAGCGGAAATACGCCGGAAGGTAAGTTAATATCTTGTTTGTTAGTGTATTAATAGAATGTACAGCATTTTGCAAATATCTTGTTTACACGATATGCGTTTCGTGTAAACACGGTATTAACTTCGTAAAAGACCGTTTACCGATAGACTGCAGCTGGGCTCATAATAGGAATAAGATAGGTGCACAGTATGGGGAAACTATGAGTATAATAGGTGTTCAACGGTTATGAAGCACCTTGTTGACGGTCGTTAGTCGAGTAGTTGACGGCCGTTGGCAGAGCGCATCACGGCTGATAGGCGCTGATAACTCCGTACAGAAAATGGAAAGGAAGCCTATGTAAGGGGAAACAAACTCTGAGCTATTTGTTTTGTTTGTCACATTTATCTTGTTTCTGTACATTATTGAAGCGGTTTTTTGTATCTTTGAAGGGAGGGGCTGTAAAAAGCTTGTTCTCATCCAAAGTTTAATTATATATACATGAATTATGAAGCGATGTATAGTGCTGTTCATAACATTCTGCTGTACAGTTATTTCTAATGCACAGGCAAATGGCATTGTGACTGATGGAGAAAAAGGATTGCCGTTGGCTGGTGTGAATATTTATCTCCAAAAGGATTCTGTGGGCATAGGAGTTATACGTAATGATAATCTGGTAAAGAACATGTTCATATGAAAAAACTGCTATATCTTGGACTTTTGTCCGTTTGCGTACTGTTAGGTTCTTGCGTAGAGAAGAACGTATCCAATGTTTTTGATAAGGTAGAGGGGTATATGGATGTATGTCCTGACAGTGCATTGCTGCTGTTGGAGCAAATCCCTCATTCGGAGGAGCTTCGTGGGAAGCAGCGGGCGGACTATGCACTGCTGCTGACGCAAGCGCGTGATAAGAACTATTTAGACAGCTTGCAGTCGGACTCGTTGATAAAAATTGCGGTAGATTATTATAAGAATGGGGAGGATAAGGTGAAAGCGGGAAAGGCATTGTTTTATTATGGCAAAGTGATGGATTTGCAGGGGAATGATATGCTGGCTATGCAAGCCTATTTGAATGCTTTGGCTAAATTGGAGAAAACGGAAGAGTATAAGCTACAAGGCTTGGCATATGAGTATATCGGTATTTTGAATGCAGATAGAAAGCTACACAAAGATGCTCTTGATAATTATCAAAGTTCGGTATATTGTTTTCAAAAGGCAGCCGATACTTTAGGAGTTATATATGTTTATCGGGATATTGCTCGTATTTATTATGTAGAACAGAAATATGACAGTGTTTATAATTACATTAATCGTGCTTTGTCCTTGTGTGAGAAAAAGAAAGGATGTATCAGTTTTGAACGGGTAATCCCTTCTTTATTACAAGTAAAAGGGATTGCCAAAAGAAATGAAGGGGATTTGGGAGATGCAATAGCCCTGTTGAAAACTGCGGTAGAGACTGAACAAGATAGGCATTCTATGCATCACTGTTCAATGTCATTGGGGAATATTTATTTAAATCAAAATAAGTTGGATGAGGCAAAAAGATATTTTACTTTAGCTTTGAAATCAGAAAGGCCTCGTACTCTGGCAGGGGCATACCACTATTTGTATCTGTTGGAAAAGAGGCAGAAAAAGTATGCAATAGCTCTCTATTTCAAAGAGAAGTCTGATTCGTTGTTGTCTGTTGACCTGGATGCTAAACAAGCATCTCAAATTTTGACTTTGCAACGTAAATATGAAAAAGGAAAGCTTCTTTTAGAAAAGCAACAAGTTGAACACGAAAAGAAAATACAGTTTTATTTTGGGATGGTAATAGTTCTATTTATTATCCTATTATGTCTTGTTTTGTATTTTCTTTTAAGAAAAAAATACAAAGAGATGTTCCGGAAAAATATGCAAGTAATAAAGGAGAATGAGTGCATGATTAAACGATATGTTTATGAACTTGATATGTTGAAACAAAAAGCAGGTGAAACAGCGGAAACAAATAGAGAGAAAGTTGGTAAATTGAATCAAAAGATTTTGCTGTTGGAGAGTGAGAATAAAAAAATACGTGAAAATGTATGTGTAAATGGTGTTTATCTCTTGGAGCAATTGAAGAAGGAAAAGTTGATTGTGAAGAATATGACCAAACAAGAAAAAGAACAGCTCCTTGAATACATGGATTTGATATATGGTAATTTGATTTCTCGGTTAAAGAAAGATTTTAAATTAACGAGTGGTAACCTGATATTGATAGCTTTGCTTAAAGTTGGTTTCACTACCACTGAGTTGATGTTTACTTTTGACTGCGAGATGAATTCTATTTTTACGAAAAAACGGAGATTGAGGGAGAACTTAAATTTGGATACTAATGATAAATTGGAAGAATTTATAACTCTTTATTAGAAGAACTTCTTGCTTTTTGTCCACTAACTTAGTAGCTTTTTATTTAGTATTTTCTTGATATATAGTATGTTATTCCCTTTTGTGTTGTCCACTTGTACTTTCCCTAAGAAGTGATTAAGATGGCTATCTTTGTTACATTCAAAACTAAAGATACTATGAAATCATTTTTTATTTTGTTAAGTTTATACTGCTTCTTTGTGGTAAATGTAGTGAATGGAAAGTCAGTAACTTTTCCTTCGAGAGTAGAAATCATCATGGATGAGGATTTTGATTTACCGGATGGTCCGGGGAATGGTCACCGTTCTATTCCTCCAGTGACTCCTATTTTAGCATTTTTGAATGATGACCACTCCATTGACTTGGAGTTCTATCAATCTATAGGTGGGATTGAAATTGTAATTTCTCAGAATGGGGATGTTGTTTACTCTTCTACTGAGAATATTGACTCTCCAATATTGAGAAAAGTACAATTACAGAAAGGCTTAGCTGGTGATTTTTTACTTGAGATAAAAGGTTTGGATGGAGCTTATGCATTCGGTAGATTTACTATTCATTAATAATGGCTATATAGCACTATGAAACAAATCTCATTTTGCATCACTTGTATGAATCGGCTTAAACATTTACAAGAAACTTTGGAGAAGAATATTCTTGATAATTTCTTAGTAGATGAGGTAGAGTTTGTTGTGCTGGATTATAATTCGCAAGATGGATTAGAAGAATGGATTGCTCGATCTATGATGAAATATATTGAGATGGGTATTCTTGTGTATTATAGGACTACTGAGCCGGTTCATTATTTGCGGAGTCATAGCCGGAATATGGTATTTAGATTGGCGGAAGGGAAAATTGTGTGCAATTTGGATGCTGATAACTATTTGGGGAAAGGCTTTGCAGAGTTTATGCTGAAGGAGTTTCAAGAGAAGAAGAAAATATTTTATACTAGTAACCTTTGTGTACGTGATGTGTTTGGAAGAACTTGTCTGGAAAAAGAAGCATTTATGGCAGTCAAAGGATATAATGAACTTCTGGTTGGATATGGTGTAGAGGATGCTGACTTATTTAAGCGCTTGTCTTGTATTGGACTTAGGAGACATGTTTTTATTCAAGAAAATTTTTATGGAGCTTTGACACACGAAGATAATGAACGAGTTGTTGAGGAACCACTATTGAAAAAGTTGTATGCTCTTTATTTGGATTATATAGATCCTTATTCTACGCGTATATTAATGCTGTATAAAGGGAACTTTTGGGGAATGGGAGTGTTACAAAATAATGTTGCAATGAATTGTAATCGAAATGATATTGAGCGTGACAGAATAGAACAATGCATGAGCGATAAATATCGTTTTGTTGTGAAAGAAAGATAGTGAGAAAGAATATTATAAAGAAAAGGATAATTTGTTGCTTCATGAAGATTTGTTACCTTTTCATGAATTGTCTAATTTCTTAAAATATTTTTCTATAAATTCGTATGTCTCTGATATATTATCTACTTTGTGCGTAGAAAATAAATATTTTCCAGCAAGTACGTGTTTTCCTTTTTCTAAAAAAATATTTCTGACTACTCACGGTCAACTAATGCCATGCGAAAGAATAGACTATAAATATTCTTTGGGAGAAGTTAATGAGGGCGTATTCTTGAATATATCCCAAATAGTACAGCAATATAATGCTTATTATAAATGTTTGGAAAAATATTGTCGGCACTGCTATCTTTATAGATTCTGTGGATTATGTATGTTCCATTTAGAAAATTTGAAAAAAGAAGGAACTGAAAAAATGGTATGTCATTATTTTCATAATCAAAAAGATTTTCAGCTTAAATTGTCTCGAATATTTTCTTTTTTAGAGAAACATCCGAATGATTTTTTTAAAATATTAGAAGATATAATAATTGTATCATAATAATGGAAACTTCTATAACAGGTTGGTGGTTTACAATAGAGCCATATGTGTATATTGGATTAACAAGCGAATGTGTGCTATTGTATAATACTCTTGACGGGGAGTATATTGAATCTAATAAAGTGGAGATTATACAATTGCTTAAAAAGTTACTTGAAAGAAATAATCAAGGTGTTGTTTATTTAACAAATGAAGATATCCAAAATAGGATTGTTGAAAGTTTTGTTGATGAGGTACGTGAAAAATATATGGGGGATATAATAGATATTGCATTATCAAATGAAAAACCTGTTCAAATATTACCCCTTTTCAATTTTTTGGATAATGAAAAACTGGAAGTTTATGAAAGGCACAATTTTTCTGTTAGTAGAAATCTATTGGAGAATTTGTTTGAAATAACTATTCATGTTAATAATGAAACTGACATATGTGCTTTTTTGAATTTTTTGAAGTCTGTTCCCTCAAAAATAATTTTTAATATTTATGGAAAACTAAATGATGTTGTGAATAATGAAAGGTTATTGTCTTTCTTGGATAATAGTTCTTCTCTTAAAAAAGTCTATTGTTTATATACGGAGATTCCTTGTTCGCAAACATTTTTTATGAATAATTTTTTGTATTGTGTTTTAGTCAATTTCCCTATTGACATAAGATTGTGGGAGGATGTTTTGATAACGTTAAGGGAACAAAATTTGTCATATAAGTATATATTTAATGTTGCTTCTTTGAATGATTGTCAGGATGCTGAGCAACTTATAGAACGGTTCCGGATAAAAGAATATCAAATAAAGCCTATATATGATGGTACTAATATGGCTTTCTTTAAAGAATATGTTTTTCTTTCTAAAAAGGATATTCTATCTATGCCAATATCAATAAAAAATATCTTTGCTAACCAAGCGATTAATACTTATGATTTTGGTAAGATAAATATAATGTCGAATGGTGATGTGTTTGCAAACATGAATTTCTTGCCAATAGGGAATATATATAAAGATAGTGTATATGATATAGTTTGTAAGGAACTTAATGAAGGAGAGTCATGGTTTCGAGTTCGTGATAAAGAGCCTTGTAATAGATGTGTTTTTCAATGGCTATGTCCTTCTCCATCTGATTATGAAATAGCTATAGGTCTTACGAATCTTTGTCATGTTATGTAAAAGAAGCCGGTAGAAAGTGGAAACATATTTATTTTATACTAATATGAAAAGAAGAGTTAAAGCATTGACTGTTGTTTTGGCAATATGTCTTATAACTGTTTTTATTCGATGTCAGTCGAATGAAACTCCTATTCAGCAACTTGTGGTTGCCTTGAATGGGGATTCTATTGAGATGGTTTTTGTGAAAGGAGGTACATTTATGATGGGATGTACAGATGAGCAGGGATGTGACTGTGAGGATAACGAGAAACCTGTACGTAAGGAGTCGGTATCTGATTTTTATATAGGAAAATATGAAGTTACTCAAAGGCTGTGGAGGGCGGTTATGGATACTGATTCCATTTTGCCGTTTAATGGGGGATGCGAAGATTGCCCGATGGAAAATGTAAGCTGGAAAAATGCGCAGGAGTTTATCGGTAGATTAAATGCTATGACCGGTAAAACATTTCGTCTTCCGACTGAGGCCGAATGGGAATACGCAGCGCGTGGTGGACACAAAAGCAAGCACTATAAATACAGTGGCAGCAATCAGGTAAGTGAGGTGGCTTGGTATGTTGGGAATTCCTCTGGCGGACAATATGGAGAAGCTGGAACTACCCGTCCGGTAGGTCTGAAAAGAAGCAATGAATTGGGACTGTATGATATGAGTGGCAATGTTTGGGAATGGTGCGGTGATTTGTACACTAAAGAATACAAGCAAGGTGGTAAGTCTGTCCATCCGGGATGGCCTTTTGAGGGCACCTATCTTTTCTTTCGCCGGATATTGCGAGGTGGAAGTTGGGGAGGAACAGCAAAGGGGTGTCGGGTGTCGTACATTGATTACGACATTGAGAATTATAGTGACGAGTATGGAGGCTTCCGCCTTGTGATGGAGTTGAATTTTAGTAAATAATGTAATTAAAAATGCGTAAGTTATGAAAAGAATAAATGTAGTTGTAGTATTGTTCTTAATGCTGGGATGGAGTGGATGTAGAGAAAATAGCGGGACTGTAGATATAGTAACAGTAGATATTTCCCAAAATTATCCGAAAAAGGAACTGGTGCTTCAGGATTTTATGGATGTGGAATACATTCCGTTGGAAACGAATGATGAATTCATTACGCAGGGTGATGTGATGGCTATTGACAATAAATATATTGTAGTGAAAAACTGGAATAATGATGGTGACATCTTCCTTTTTGACAGAAAAACTGGTAAGGGAGTGAGGAAGTGGAATCGTCGGGGGCAGGGCGCTGAGGAGTATACTTTTATTAATGGCATAGTATTAGATGAAGGTAAGAATGAGTTGTATGTCAACAGTACTCCTTCAAAAAAGATACTTGTTTACGATTTGTTTGGCAATTTCAAACGTAGTTTAAACTATGTACAAGGTGCTGAATTTATGGATGTGTTCAATTATGATGAGAATAGTTTGATTTGCTATGATATGTCTGTATATTACAATGAGGGAAAGTTGAAAGAAAAGCCGTTTTATCATATGATAATATCAAAGAAAGACGGAAGCGTGGTGAAAGGGATTCCAGTTCCATTTGATATTGTCAAAGCACCTTTTGTACAAAAAGGGGACGGTATTGCAGTAGCTTCTGTACGTCCGATAATACCGTATAAAGGTGATTGGTTGCTTGTGGAAACATCTACTGATACGGTGTACAACTATGTATCGAAGGAAAATAAATTATGTCCCTTTTTGGTGAAAACTCCTTCCGAGAATCCTGAAATTCTTCTTACCATAGGGGCGGTTACAGAACGTTATTATTTTATGCAAACGATACAAAAGGTATTCGATTTTGACAAAAGAAGTGGATTCCCTACTATCGGTGTGGTGTATGACAAGCAAGAAAATGCAGTATTCGATGCTATTGTGCGTAATGGTGACTTTGCTAAACTGCAAGGTGTAGATTTGGTATCCCATCCGATGAATAATGATGAAATAGCTGCTTTCCAGACCTTGGCAGCCAATCAATTGGTGGAAACTTATGAAAATAATGAGCTGAAAGGGAGAGCTAAAGAAATTGCTGCAGGATTGAATGAGGAGTCAAATCCCGTTGTCTTATTATATAAATATAAGAGTGTTGACTGAATTTTCATAATTGGTAAGAGCGGTTCATTAAAGATATGAAGCAGATATTCCCATATTATCGTCAGCTTGATGCTATGGATTGTGGACCTACTTGCCTACGTATGATAGCCAAATATTACGGAAAGAGTTATTCTTTGCAGACTTTGCGTGCCCGTTCTTTTATTTCTCGCAATGGCGTTTCCATGTTAGGCATCAGCGATGCTGCTGAGTCTATTGGTTTCAGAACGTCCGGAGTTCGTGTCTCTTTTGAACAATTGGCGGAAGATGTTCCTCTGCCTTGCATTTTGCATTGGAATCAGAGTCATTTTGTGGTTTGCTATGATGTTAAGAAAAAGAAAGGGCAATACACGTTTAGGATAGCAGACCCTGCAACTCAGTTGGTTACGTATAATGAACTGGAATTGAAGCGATGCTGGTTAGCTACCAAATCGGACGGAGAAGAGAAGGGGACTGCGCTTGCACTGGAACCCACTCCTGATTTTTATAATGGTGAGGGAGAACCGGAACTGAAAGAAAGAGGGTTGCGTTTTTTCTTCCGTTATCTGACTCCCTATAGGAAAGAGTTGTTTCAGCTGATATTGGGCATGTTGGTGGTGAGCTTACTTCAGCTTATCCTACCTTTTCTTACGCAAGCCTTGGTGGATGTGGGTATCAGTGACGGAAATTTGAGCTTTATTACCTTAGTGCTGGTTGCGCAGATTATAATCTCGGTATCACAACTATCGGTAGAGTTTATCCGTAGCTGGATATTGTTGCATGTGAATACGCGTATATCCATCTCCCTTATTTCGGACTTTTTGGCAAAGTTGATGAAGTTGCCGCTTCATTTTTTTGATACGAAGATGGTGGGAGACATTATACAGCGCATTGGTGACCATGACCGTATAAAGAATTTTCTGACAGGTTCTTCTATTAGTACGCTCTTTTCCTTTGTCAGTTTTTTCATCTTTGCTATTGTACTTGCTTACTACAATTTGGTGGTATTGGGAATCTTTCTTTTAGGTAACAGCTTGTATATTGCCTGGATACTTGCTTTTATGAAATATCGCCGTGAATTGGATATCCGTCGGTTTGCACAAGCAGCCGGAGAGCAGAGTAACCTTGTGCAGATGGTGACCGCTATGCAGGAAATAAAGTTGAATAACTGCGAGACACAGAAGCGCTGGCAGTGGGAGCGTATTCAGGTGAAACTATTTAAAATCAGCGTAAAAGGGTTGACGCTAGGGCAGGTACAGCAAGTAGGTTCTGTGTTTTTCAATCAGACCACGAATATTATAATCTCGTTTATTGCGGCAAAGGCGGTGGTGGAAGGGGAGATGACACTGGGTATGATGATGTCTCTGACTTATATCATCGGTCAGCTCAGTGCGCCGGTCTCTTCTTTTATAGGATTTGCGCAGCAGTTTCAGGACGCCAAGATAAGTCTGGAACGGCTGAATGAGGTACATGGGAAGCCGGACGAGGAGCAGGATATTGCTTCAAAATTGTCTGTTTTGCCTGAGAAGCGGGAGCTGAGAATGGAAAATGTGTGCTTCAGTTACGATGGAGCGGATAGAGACTATGTGCTGGATAATGTCTCTTTGGTGATTCCCGAACATAAAGTGACAGCTATTGTAGGTGCGAGCGGGAGTGGAAAGACTACTCTGGTGAAACTGATGCTTGGTTTCTATTCGCCCAATAAGGGGGCTGTGAAGGTGGGTGATGCTTCGTTGGAGAACATAAATCCTCATTTGTGGCGTGCCAAGACGGGAGCCGTGATGCAAGATGGTTTTATCTTTTCGGAAACCATTGCGCAGAATATTGTTGTGGGAGAGGAGCAGGTTGATGTGGAGCGGCTACGTCACGCCGTGACGGTGGCCAATATCCGTGATTTTATAGATTCTCTTCCATTGGGATATAACACCAAAATCGGTATGGAGGGGAATGGTATCAGCCAAGGGCAGAAACAACGTTTGCTGATAGCACGTGCTGTGTATAAAAATCCGGAATTTCTTTTCTTCGACGAAGCCACCAATGCCTTGGATGCAAATAATGAAAAAGAGATTATGGAACATCTGCATGAATTCTATAAAGGAAAAACCGTGGTGGTAGTGGCGCATAGGCTCAGCACGGTGAAGGATGCCGATAAGATTGTGGTACTGGATAAGGGATGCATTGTGGAGGAAGGTACCCATCGGGAACTGACGGAGCGGAAAGGACTATATTACCGGCTGGTTAAGAACCAGTTGGAATTGGGTAGTTAATGAATGGAGGAAGAAAAGAAATATAAAGATATAGAACTCCGCAGTGAAGAAGTGCAGGAGGTGATGAACCATATCTCTCCCTGGGTAGTGAGGTGTGGAATCACTGTCTTGGCGTTGATTTTGCTGATGATACTGGTTGGTTGTTGGATATTCAGGTATCCGGACACCTTGGCAGCAGAGGTGACTCTGGCTACGGAAGAGCCTCCCGCCTTTGTGCTGTCACATGCTACTGGGAAACTCGATACGCTTTATGTGAAGAACGGGAGTCTGGTGAGTGCGGATGCAGATTTAGGAGTGATTGGCAATGCTGCGTCTTCTGAAGATGTGCGTTTTCTTAAGGAGAGGATGAAAGCCTGGGAAGCGCAAGATTATGACTGGCGGGAAGGGGTGGAGTTTTTTGCCGGTAGGCGCTGGCAGTTGGGGGAACTGCAATCGGCTTTTGCAGCTTTCATTACTTCACTTACAGAATATGCACGTTTTATGGAGTTGGACTATTACGCTCGGAAACTTCGTTTTCAGGAAAAACAACTGGGTGGACAACGCTCCTATCTTCGGTTGGCAGAGCGGGAGTATGAGTTGATTGATAAGGATATAAAGCTTGCCGAAAGTATGTATACCCGTGATTCTATTCTATATGTGCGTAAGGCTATGATTGTTTCGGAATTTGAGGAGTCTGGAAGCAGATATTTGCAAAGTTTGCGTTCTAAAGAAGAGGTACGTATGAGTTTGCTTCAGGCAGAAATGCAGTTGGTGCAACATGAGGAGAATATGTTGGATATACGTAAGCAAGCATACGATGAGGAACAGAGTCGCCGGACTGATTTAAAGAATGCCATAGAGCAGTTAGCCGCGCAATTGAGTGCATGGGAGCACTCTTATTTATTGAAAAGTCCGGTCAGGGGGAAGGTTACTTTTATGATGGTTTGGAGTCGTAACCAGAATGTGAAAGCCGGTGAAACGGTTTTCACGATTCAGCCATCCGACAGTTCAAGGGTATTAGGTAAGGCTCTACTTCCTTTGCAGGGTTCGGGTAAGGTACATGTGGGACAGCGGGTGCATATACGTCTGAATAATTATCCCGACCAGGAGTTTGGCTATGTAAAAGGGCAGGTCGCAAGTATCTCTCCTGCTCCAACGGAAGAGGGAATGTATATAGTGGAAATATCTTTGCCTGACGGCATGCAGACCAACTACGGCAAACAGCTGCCTGTTTCGCGTGAGTTGAAAGGTACGGCAGACATTATCCTTGCTGACAAGAATGTACTGGAAAGGTTGTTGGCTCCGTTGAGGAAAGTGGTGGAATATGAAAAATGAAGTACTTATTCCGTTGTCTTCCCCCTTGCATCCAAATACCCTCTTTTAAACATATCCACGAACAGAAAGAATAGTGACAAGAGCAGTGGCCCGAAGATGATACCCATGAATCCGAAGAGGGACAAGCCGATTACAACTCCGAAGACAGTGATAAGCGGATGAATGTCTGCCATTTTCTTCTGGATGATGAAGCGTATCAGGTTGTCGAGCTGTGAAATGACTGCACCGCCATAGATGGCCAGCCCGATAGCTTGAACCCAGTTGCCTATCAATGCCATGTAGACAGCTATCGGAAACCATACCAGCGCTGTTCCTACCATTGGGATGATGCTGGCGAAGCAGGTCAGGAAACCGGCGAACAAGATGTTGGGAGCACCGAAAATCCAGTATCCTGTCATGGCCACACTGCCTTGTATGACGGCAAGTAATGGGATGCCGATGGCATTGGAACGGACAATCATGTTGATTTCGTGGATGACGTTTTGTGTATTGTCATCGTTGAACGGCAGTAGGTCGTTGACGTACTGTTCCATCTTTTTGCCCCCTATCAGCATGAAGTAGAGTACAAAGACCAGTACGAATATGTTGACGGCAAAACTGCTGATACCTTCCATGATGGCTTGCCCGATGCGGGGAAGAATTGAAATGACGTATGCCACCGTGTCTTTCCCCAAGATATAGTAGCCGGTTTTGGCTTTAATGATGTTGGCCGCTTCTTCGAAAGGAGTTATAATGGCTTGCGGGTCCAGATTGATGTTTTGCAGATTGATTACGGCCAGCCATACCACCAGTCCAAGCGGAACCAGAAAGCAGAGAACGGCCTCTGCTGTGATAAGGGTGGCGGCTATGCTGCGTTTCATTTTCCGTCTGTCCGACAGGTATATCATCTGTTTCCTTACCAGGATGTAGATGGTCAGTGCTCCCAGCAGGCCTCCCAGGAATGGAGCGATTTGTCGGAAAAGGATGATTCCCAGTCCGAGGATGATAGTTATTAGCGAATATTTCCAGTATAGTTCTTTTGTACTCATAATATTTATGCTTTGTCTGAATAAGAAACAAAAGAAGCATCGGAAAGGTTGGAAAGCAGTAGTCGGAAAGCAGAACTTTATCCTTCGTCCAGCCAGCCTGTCCCCTGACGTATAATTTCAGCTTTTCCGTTGGTGCAGTCCACTACAGTGGAACCTTCCGTCCCGCCAATACCGCCGTCGATTACCAAATCGACGATATTGTTGAACTTTTCTTCAATCAGTTCCGGATCTGTGCAGTATTCAATGTCTTCATTGTCATCATGTGGCAATGTCGTTGTCATGATGGGGGCATCCAGCAGGCGGGCTATTTCTTGAATGATGGAATTGTCGGGCATGCGGATGCCGACTTCTTTACGGTTGCGGAATATTTTGGGTAGCCGGGTGGTGCCGTTCAGGATAAAGGTGAAGGCCCCGGGTAGATTACGTTTCATTAGTTTGAAGGTGCTGTTGTCTACTTTGGCATATTCGCTTATTTTGCTTAGGTCGTAGCAGATGATGGAAAGATTGTTCTTCTTGGGGTCGATATCCTTGAGACGGCAGATGCGCTCGATGGCTCGCTCTTTCAGACCGTGGCAACCGATAGCATACATGGTATCGGTGGGATAGATAATGATACCCCCGTCGTTCAGTAGATTGATTACTTGTTGCAAATCGGCAGGATTGTTGTTTTTCTCATAAAGTTTCAGAAGCATGGCGACAATGGATTTGAGTAATACATGCAAAAATACTAAATAATCGGCTTATAAACAAGAGAATCACCTTTTTAGCATCTCTTTTTCCAGTTTCTTTATTTTTTTCCAGGCCTCCTTGAATTTGGGACAGAGGGTGACGGCTTTTTCATAGTTTTTCATGGCCGCCTCCTTCATGTCATGTTTCAGGCATTCGTCACCCATAAGGATGTATTCGCGGGCATACTTCACGAGTGCTTTCTCTTTCTCCAATGCTGCTTGTTTCAGTGCACGGTTTTCCTCTCTCAGCCGGTTGATGATGTTCAGCTTCCGGCGGATGAGGCGCTGCACGTTGGGCTTCTCGATGTCGTAGCGGGAATGGATGGCTTTGAAAAATTCATCCAGGAAAGTGCCGAAGTCCCCTTTGTCGAAGGCTTTGGCGGCAGCAACGTATTGAACGTCTGCCTGTGCTTGCTTCAAGGCGCGGTCGATGGCGGTGCGGTTGTTGAAGCGTTCGGAGAAACTGACAATCTCCGGACGCACGAATACATCGGCACGGCTGATGGGCTTTTTCAGCTGGATGCCTTCCAGCGAGGTACAGCGGCTGAGGGCTACATATGCCTGCCCACCGGCAAACACGCCACCGGTAAAGTCGATGACTACCCGGCTGAAGGTCAGCCCCTGGCTTTTGTGGACGGTGATGGCCCATGCCAGGCGCACGGGATATTGTGTAAAGGTACCCAGCTCTTCCTCTTCAATCTGTTTCTTTTCTTCGTTGTATTTGTAGCGGATGTTTCGCCACGACTCTCGTTTGACGTCACATTCCTTGCCGTCGTCGGTGATGACGTAGAGGGTCTCTTCAATAGGGTCGAAGCCGCTGATGACGCCGATGGTGCCGTTCACCCAGCGGCGGTCGAAGTCATTCTTGATGAAGATGATCTGTGCGCCCGGTTTCAGTACCAGCTCTTGCGAGGTGGGGAGGCTGCTTTCGGGAAAGTCTCCCATGATTTCGCCGTAGAAGGTGACCGGTTCACCGGGAAGTTCCGCCAGTTTCTTGTCGTTGATGTAGTCCACATTGTCGCGGCGGGTGGCGAGGGTGATGTACATGTCGGCTTCCGATTGTTCTATTGAGGTACCATAGCGGGTGTTGAGCAGTTGAAGTTCGGTAGAGCCGACGGTATTGTTGCGGATGTGGTCCAGCACATGGATGAATTTGCTGTCCGTTTGCCGGTATACTTTTTGCAATTCGATGGAGACAAGGTCTATCTGACCGAATACCCTGGCAGAGAAGAAATAAGGAGTAGGATAGAAGCGGTTCAGTATTTCCCGCTCATCTCCTTTCACAACGGGTTCCAGCTGGAACACATCGCCTACCAATAGTATCTGTTTGCCGCCGAAGGGTTCGCGCAGGTTGCGGGAATAGACTCGCAGGATGCGGTCTACGGCATCGATGATGTCGGCACGTACCATGGAAATCTCGTCGATGATGACCAATTCCAGCTCTTCCAGCAGTTTGCGGTGGGGCTTGGTGTATTTGAAAAATTCGTGGATGCGTCCCCGTTGCAGACTGAAGTTCGGGTCGTCGGGCAGCAGGGGGTAGAAGGGCAGTTTGAAGAAACTGTGCAACGTGCTGCCTCCGGCATTGATGGCAGCTATTCCGGTAGGGGCAAGCACTACATGCTTTTTCTTCGTATTCGCGCAGATGTACTTCAGGAAGGTCGATTTGCCCGTACCTGCCTTGCCTGTCAGGAAAACAGATTGACGGGTGTACTGGATAAGTTTCAAGGCATCTTGAAACTCTTTGTTCTGTGTGTCTGGGACGAAGTTCAAAATTCAATAGCTTAAAGAACCGACAACTCGGGAATTCTCAAATTATGTGGAAATGTTTCAGCGCGTTGGCTATTCCATTCTCGTCCACACTGGTAGTGACGTAGTCGGCAACGGCTTTCACGTCATCGTTGGCATTACCCATGGCTACGCCGATACCGGCATGGCGCAACATGCTGATGTCGTTTCCTCCGTCGCCGAAGGCCATGGCTTCTTCCAGCTTGATGCCGAAGTGGCGGATAATCTGGTCGATACCGTTCTGTTTGGTGTTTCCTTTGGCTGTCACGTCTGCGAAGGCGGGATGCCAGCGGCCCATCTCGCAGTGGGGGACGGCGGGCAGGATGATTGCTTCTTCTTCAGCATTGATAAAGGGAGTCAGCTGGAAGAAGGCTTTGTCCGCATGGCTGTCGGTATAGGGTTTTGTCTCGATGGGGTCTACTTTCAGTTGGCGGTGGAAGATTTCCTCCACTGCTTCGTCGGGCTGGTTCACGCAGATGTCGTGCTCTCCCACCAGAATGCAGGGGATGCTGCGTTCGTGGCAGAAAGCTGTCAAGGCATCCACTTCCGCTGTCGGTATGGGGCTTTTGTAGATAACGGTATCTTCTACAAAGCAATAGGCGCCGTTCATCGTAATGTAGCCGTCTATCAGATTCCGTTCCTGCAAGGCGGACAAGTTGTTGATGATGACGCGCGGACGTCCGGTAGAAATGAAGATATGTATGCCTTTGGCCTTGGCGGCGGTCAGCGCTTCAATGGTGGAAACGGGAATTTCGTGGGTCTTGAAGCTGACCAAGGTTCCGTCGATGTCAAAAAACAGAGCTTTTATCATAAGAGTTTCTTTTATCTTGTATCTTGTGCGCGAAATTACTTAAAAAAGCGAAGATATTTCGTACTTTTGCGCGCAAATAAATGATAAATAACAAATGAAGAAACATTCTTTTAAAGATTGGATGATAGCGGTGCGTCCGTGGTCATTCCCCGCCTCCTCGATGCCGGTGGTGGTGACGTTGGCATATCTGTATTGGATGCGGCAGGACATAAACTGGGTGAACGGTCTCTGGGCATTGCTGAACATTATTGTGTTTCATGCTGCCGGGAATACCTGGAGTGATTACTTTGACTATAAACACAAGGTCGATGCAAAGGACACCTTCGGTGCCAAGACCCTGACCGACGAGATGTTTACGCCGCGCGAGATATACCGCTTGTCGATGGCATTGCTGGCAGTTGCCTTTGTTGCGGGTATCGGCCTGCTGTGGCGTACTGGGTTGCCGTTGCTGTACATCGGTATAGGCGGCGCGGCTTGCTCGTTGCTTTATCCGCCGCTCAAGTATCGTGCGTTGGGCGATGTCGTCATCTTTTTGGCGTATGCCTTGCTGCCGACGTTAGGCACCTGCTATGTGGCTACGGGAGCAGTTGACTGGAATGTCTTGTGGATAGCTCTGCCGGTGGGACTGATTACGGTGGCCATTCTGCATGCCAACAATACACGGGATATGCGTACCGATGCCCGTGCCAAGATTCAGACATTGGCGATGAAGCTGGGAGGAAAGGTGTCGATGTACGTTTATTGTGCCGAAGTCCTTTTCCCTTTCGGCTGGATAGCCGGACTGATAGCTGCGGGAATTCTTCCGCTATGGACACTGCTGGTGATGCTGGCACTGGTTCCTGCCATTGGCAATGTCAGGGTGGTATCCCGTTTTCCCGGAAAGGGGGAAGGTGCCATAGCCGGTCTGGATGAGATGACGGCAAAACTCCAGTTGCTGTTCGGTCTGCTCTTCACGTTGTCGTTCGTTGTGGCCGGTCTGCTGTCATGAAGAAACTGATTTTTACCATTCTGCTGGCTGCCGTGCTGTGGACGGTTATGTTCTCGCCTTGGACGGCTCCTTTCGTGAATTTCTGGTGGATGATGACCGGTTCTGCGCTCACGCTGTCCGTGTTTGCTACTTTGTTCAATCCCGGCTGGTGGCGGGAGGTGAAATGGAGTTTGCCGAATGCCTTGTTGGGAGTTGGCATTGCTGTTGCTTTGTGGGGTGTTTTCTGGTTGGGCGACAAGGTGTCATCTTGGATGTTCGATTTTGCCCGTCAGCAGGTGGACTCTATTTATGGGATGAAGGAGGGAGAATCTCCCTGGCTGCTGGCGGCATTACTGCTGTTGCTGATAGGGCCGGCGGAAGAGATTTTCTGGCGAGGCTATGTGCAGCGTACACTTTCCGAACGCTGGAATCCGAATGTGGGTTTTGTAGTAGCTACTTTAATTTATGCACTGGTGCATGCCGGTTCCTGCAACTTCATGCTGGTCATGGCGGCTTTGGTGGTGGGAGCGGCATGGGGAGCGCTATACCGTTTTTTTCCGAATCGCTTTGCCGCTATCATCTTGTCTCATGCAGTGTG
This sequence comes from Bacteroides muris (ex Afrizal et al. 2022), assembly GCF_004793475.1. Lineage (GTDB taxonomy): Bacteria > Bacteroidota > Bacteroidia > Bacteroidales > Bacteroidaceae > Bacteroides > Bacteroides muris. The sequence continues at coordinate 43,378 of NZ_SRYZ01000016.1, forward strand.
GGATGTGGCGGTATTTATATTTTTCCCGATATGATTATTGTTTACAAAAGATAAGGCAGCGGTAATGGGGTGCATACTGAGCCCTATTCAGTCGTATACTGAGCCTATTTCAGTCGTATACTGAATAGGGTTCAGTATACGACTGAAATAGGCTTTATTTATATATACTGATAATCAGGTAGTTGTAAATCAGCTTTCGGGTGGTATAAAAACAAAACAAATTGATTCGTTGAATTAGTGAAACTACAATAAAAAAACAAGCATATGACTTACAATTTTGATGAAGTAATAGAGCGCCGTGGTACCGACTCCGTGAAATGGGATGGCGTGAAGAATGTATGGGGGCGCGATGACCTCCTCCCCATGTGGGTGGCGGATATGGATTTCCGCACGCCTCCGTTTGTGATGGAAGCCTTGCGGAAGCGCCTTGAGCATGAGGTGCTGGGCTATACGTCTGCGTGCGAGGAGTGGTACACTTCCATTTGCGGCTGGCTCAGTCGTCGCCACGGTTGGAACGTCACTCGCGAGATGCTGACGTTTGTACCCGGCATTGTCCGCGGTCAAGCCTTCGCATTGCAATGTTTCACCAATCCCGGTGACCGGGTGATGGTGATGCCTCCCGTCTATCATCCCTTCTTCCTGGTGACGCAGCGCATGGGGCGTGAAGTGGTCTATTCTCCGCTTGACCTGAAAGACGGACATTATCAAATTGATTTCGACCGCTTCCGTAAGGATATACAAGGATGCAAAGTATTGATTCTCTGCAATCCCCATAACCCGGGCGGGCGTGTATGGACGGTGGAAGAACTGAAGCGGATAGCCGACATCTGTAAGGAAAGCAATACATTCGTCATTTCCGACGAGATACATGCCGACTTGACTTTGCCGCCTTATAAGCATCATCCGTTTGCCACGGTTTCAGAAGCTGCGGCACAGAACTCCCTCACCTTCATGGCCCCCAGCAAAGCATTCAATATGCCGGGATTGGGAAGTTCGTACGCCATTATCCTCAATGAAGACATCCGCCACCGTTTTCAAGGGTTCATGGAAGCAGGCGAGTTCTGCGAGGGACACATGTTGGCCTATATCGGTGCGGCGGCTGCCTATATGCATGGTGAGGAGTGGTTGGAACAGCTGCTGGACTATATAAAGGGCAATATCGACTTCACGGAGAACTACCTGCGCGAGCATATTCCGGGCATCGGCATGATACGTCCGCAGGCTTCCTATCTGATTTATCTGGACTGCCGGGGATTAGGGCTGACTCAGAAGGAACTGGTGCGGCTGTTTGTGGACAAGGCGCATCTGGCACTGAATGACGGAACCATGTTCGGTGAACCGGGCAGGGGCTTTATGCGGTTGAATATCGGTTGCCCGCGTTCGGTACTGGAGCAGGCATTGAAGCAACTGGAAGCTGCGGTTGCAGGCAGATGACAACTGCGTTTGACGGATTGAATAAAGAATGATTTAGACAGAAGAACATAGGAACAAAAACATAAGAACAGAAGGAAAAAAATGTTCTTTTGTCTGAAAACACATCTCCTATATATGAATCGATTACCTTTCCTGGGACTGTTGTTTGCATTGCTGTGCCTCGTTTCCTGCCGGCAGATGAACGATGTGCGTCTGCTGTATCTGGCAGAAGAGCAAGTGGAAATGAATGTGGACAGCATTTCTGCGTTGCTGTCGCAGATAGAGAAACCCTCGCAGCTCTCGGGTGAAGAGCGGTTGTTGTATGGATGGCTGAATGCCTATGTGCACTGTAAGCGGAAAAACTCGATGACGGAAGATTCCCTGATATTGCCTGCTTCCGATTATTATGCTTTTTGCAACGACACAGCGAAGAACCTGCTCTCCTACCAACTGAAGGCCTGGTATTGGCATTGGCTGAAAAAGCACGGACAGTGTATGGCTGCCATTGACAGTGGCATAGCTCTTGCCAAAGCCTTGCAGGATACCGGAAGAATGGCTGATATGCTGAGTGATAAGGCATATTGGTATGTGTACGTCTGGAAAGATTATGAGAAAGCCATAGAAACTTTCCGTGCTGCCATAGCCCTGAATGCAAAGGCCGAGAACTTCTTCTCCATGGGTATTGCCCTGGGGCTGAATAAGAATGATTCTGCACCTTATTACATGGAGCGTAGCATAGGATTGGCAATGCAGTCGGGAGATACTAACCGGATAGTGCATTATCTGCGCAATTATGCCCAGTTGCAGGCCTATTCCTTTGATGAACCTTCCGGTGCGATAGCTACTATTCGCCGTATGGAACAGTATGTCGTCGATCCGGTGCAGTTGCGTATGGGAGATTTGGTAAAAGTGGAGGTGTTCCTGAAAGAAGGACTGATTGATTCGGCAGAATACTATTTGAATAAGGAGAGAGAACACAGTGAAGGCAGGAACAGGTTTCTGACGGAAGAGAATATGGTGGCAGTATACAGGGCATTGATAGATTATACACGTTACCGTACGTTTGATGTGCTGGATGTGGCTCGTTATAACGATTCTGTGGCCAATGCCCTTACCGCAGTGCAAAGCACAGTCCGGCGTAAGGATGAGTCGAAGGAGACGCTTTCGCAAGCCAACCTGATTCTGACGGTGGAACGGAAGCAGGCACAGTTGAATTTGTTGCTGGCACTGTTGGTACTGGTACTTGCGGGTGGCGGTGCATTTCTTTATGTCCGTAACCGGCGCGATAGGCTGATTGAAGCGGAGGAACGGGCAGAAACGTTGACCCGGTTGCTGGAGGATGCGACAAAGAGCCGGTCGGAAGAGGAGGACGGACAGTTCTTCCGTAAAATACTGTTGCAGCAATTGGGCATGATTCGGCTGGTGGCTAAACAGCCCACCTCGCAGAACCGGGAACTGCTTCGCCGCATTTCCGGTATTACCAGCCATGAACTGCCGGTAGAGAGCTTGCTGGTTTGGGAGGATTTGTACCCCATCATAGACCGGATTTATGATAACTTCTACACAAAAATGAACAGCCGTTTCGGTGATGTGCTCATCGACAAGGAGAAACAGCTTTGCTGTCTGCTTTGTGCGGACTTCTCGACGAAGGAGATTAGTGTGGTGACACAACAAAGCATTCCCACCATCTACCAACGGAAAACGACTATCCGCAAGAAGCTGGGGATGGGAGAGAAAGAGGGCATTGTAGAGTTTATGAAGAGCATATAGACCGGAAAAGGCCTGATATAGACTATTGCAAATTTAAAGTGTTCATATACAGTGATTTGTGGTCTGAAAATATAGACTTTTTATTCCTCGATATAGACCGTTTGAGGCATGTTTTACCCCTACTTTTGCATCAGTGAAATACAAAAGGTGAAACATTAAAATCAAACGCATAATGAAAAAGAATCTACTGAACAACGTTAGAAAAAGAGTGATGGTATGGATGGCCTTGGCAAGTATGGCCACTTTCCTTTCCGCCCAGACTTATCGGCTTTCCGGTTGTGTGCAGGACGAGAACCGCCAACCGGTAGAGGTGGCGAATGTGCTGCTGAAGCAGGCAAAGGACAGCACCTATATTACCGGCATGCTGACCGACACACAAGGCTGTTTCTCTTTTGACCGGCCACAGGGAGAATACTTGCTGCATATCACCCTTATCGGGAGTGAAGACCTCTACCTGCCCGTTGTGCTGCGAGGAAACAAAAACGTTGGCGAATTGACATTGAAATCTTCTTCCGCCTCGCTGGACGAAGTGACCGTTACGGCCGCGCGTCCCGTTATCAAGCGTCTGGTGGATAGGGTAGTGTTCGATGCACATAATACCATAGCCTCTGCCGGAGGCAGTGCACTCGACCTTCTGCGTGAAGTGCCCGGTCTGCAGGTTGGACAAAACAGCATTGGTATTATAGGTAAAGGGGGGATTAGGGTTTATATCAACGACCGTGAGACGAAGCTGTCGGGGGATGAACTGATAGATTACCTCCGTTCCTATGACGCCTCCCAGATACTGAAGGTGGAGGTGATTACCACGCCTCCGTCCAAGTACGATGCCGCCGGAAATGCAGGCATCATCAATATTCGCTTGAAGTCACGTCCCAAAGATTACGTGGGTGGTACGGCTTCCGCTTCCTACAGCGCTGGTGAAAAGGACAATTACGGATATGGCGGGGTAAGCCTGAACCTCAGCAAGGGGCGCGTGTCATCCTTCCTCAACGGGGGTACTACGCAGGGCAACTATGAGACGCGTGAGAAGAATTACCGCTATTTTCCGCAGAACATCTGGAACAGCCGTGCCGACTACACCAATTACATGAATAGCTTCTACCTTCAGGGAGGTGTGGATGTATCGTTGGAACGGGACTGGAGTGCAGGTATGCAGGCCATCTATAATCACAGTGCCCCCAAACCGGGCAACGCCCTTTCATGGACGGAAGTTTACGATGCCTCTACCGCCGTACTGGATTCTCTGCTGTACTCCAACAGTGACAAGGATACTGGTTCCGACCGCCTCAATCTGAACTTCCATACCGATAAGGTCTGGGATGACAAAGGCAAGAAAATGACTTGGGATGTGGATTACCTGCGTGACAACCGGGACGAAAATATGGGCTTTCTCTCGAAAACCCTCCTGCCTGACGGTACGGAGATTCCGGGTACAAACTTCGATTACAACTATCTGCAACATCGCAAGGTGGATGTAGTCTCCTCCGCTCTTGATTTCATCCTTCCTTTTGAAAAGTACAAGATAACGGCAGGTGCCAAGGTCTCCTTTACCAACACTCGCAACGGTATCAATTACGATACGTCGGACCCTACGCTGGTGCAGGATGATTATTTCCGTTACAAGGAGCAAATCTATGCCTTATATGCTGATTATAGCCGTGAATATTCCGAACGTTTTTCCATGCAGTTGGGCTTGCGTATGGAGCACACCCGCACTACCGGTATTTCCGAAGCGAAGGATACGGAGGACAAGCACGACTATACGCGCTTGTTCCCTACTGTCTATCTGCTTTATTCGCCTACAGACGGGAATGCGCTGAACTTCAGTTTCTCCAACCGCATCTCCCGTCCGTCGCAGAATATGGTCAATCCTTTTCCGTTCTATCAGAACAAATATACGTATGCCTGCGGGCGTGAGGACTTGAAACCCAGCTACACTTACAATGCAGAACTGGGATATACGTTGAAGAACAACTTCAATGTTTCCGCTTATTATTCTTATTCGGACGATGTATTCTTCCAGGTTGTGGACTTGGATGCCGAAACGAATGTGACTTCTTTCCTTTGGGAGAATTTCATGAAGACGCATGCTTTCGGGCTTAACAATTCGTACACTTTCCGTACCAAATGGCTGCAAGCTTACGCCCAGCATGGAGTGAGCTATCGCCGGACTACCTCCAGCGCTGTCACCACCTCTCCCGAGGAGAAAGGATGGGCTTATGACGCCAGTCTGCGCAACACTTTCTTCTTCAATGAAAAGAAGACTCTTCTGGCTACGTTGTCCGGTTCCTATTCTTCCCGTCAGTATCAGGGCATCTATCTGATGAGCCCCACTTACAGCGTCAGTGCAAGTATGCTTTACCGGTTGTTGGACAATAAGCTCAGCCTCAGCCTGAATGTCAACAATCTGTTTGTCAGCCATTCCAAATTGGAAACCATGTCCAACGGGCTGAAGATAATTGCCGACAATCAGTTTGCCTTTACCAGTTTCCGTATCGGTGTATCCTATACTTTCGGTGGTGATATACGTAGCAAGGGCCAGCGGAACAGTAACGAGGATATTCAGAGGAGGCTATAATGCGGAAAGGATGCTACCCGGTTTCTCCCTTTTGCTGCTAAGTAAGAGATTGTCGTTCATTGTGGAGCGTTATTGTATAGGCTTTCTAATGTATATGAAGAATCATTGGAGAAATACCCTTTGGTCATGACATCTATCACATCCTTTCCATTGTTGACATAAGTTCCTGTGGCGTGATTCATCAGCCCGGAACATTCCCGTCCGGCGCCGGCATTGCCGTTGTCCCAATAGAATACGGCCATGCCATTGGTGCGTGCAGCTTTGCATACATATTCCAGGTAGTATTTGCGGAATGCTTCAGAACGGTTGTTGTTGCGGTGTACGCACCCCATTTCTCCAATGTATACGGGAATCCCTTTTTCTACGTAAGCGGTTCTTAGTGCTGCAAAGATTTTCTCAAGATGCTCTTCGTCTCCCCATTTCTCTTTTTTGCTGAGGGCGCCGGTGTGTCCCCACTCTGCAAATTTATTTTCCAATGCGAAGTTGGCAGGGTCGTAGTAGTGTACCGATATTAACAGACGGTCTTTTGTCGGGTCTGTTGGGAGCTGCAGGTGTTTTATGGTAAGATCAGGGTTTGTGCAATAGCCGCTGATACCTAAGTAGCGGGTTGCATTGTTGCCGCCGGTGGCACGGACGGCATCTACAAAAACTTGTTGCCATTCATTGAGTATGGCATATTGTTTGCCTCCATCGGTGGTGTTGGTGCCGGTACCCCATCTTCCGTCATGAATCTCATTGAGGCCTTCGAAAATTAGGAATTCGCCTTTGTTCTCGAAACGTTGGGCTATTTGTGTCCACATGGATTTGAGTTGCTCTTTGATGGCGTTATTTACGTCTTTGTTTCGTGCTGCTTCTACGATATCAAGCCAGCGGTGCTCATCAAAACCGTCTTCGTGGATGTGGCGGTGTCCGTCGTGATGGATGTTGATAATGGCTTTCAGCCCGGCTCTTTCAGCATATTCCACCACTTCTGCCACGCGGTTCAGCCGGTCTGCGTCAATATGATAGTGCGGGGCTTCGCCTACTTTTCCCAACCAGGTAACGGGGATGCGGACTGATGTAAATCCGGCTTGTTTTACTTTCAAGAGTGTCTCTTGTGTAACTTTGCCGTTACCCCATGAAGTCTCGTCGGCTATTTCGTTTACATGAGCGTCAAGCTGGTTACCCAGATTCCATCCGAGCCCCAGCTCCCTTGCCACTTTTACGGCAGGCAGATTTTCGTCTATGGCAGGTTTGTTCTCTTGTTCATTATTTGCAGCTTGGGTGATGATGATGACGGTTTCCTTTTCACCGGCCGTGATAGTTATGCTGGCTTTACGCGCATTCCCTTTATTGGCTTCTGCTGTAAATGTAAATGACATAAGGTTATCGGAAGAAGTCTTTGATTTCGGTGTCATCCACTCGGCATTGGATTGGGCTGTTGCGACGGGATAGGATGAAACACGGATGGTTATTTCTCCACCGGCAGCTGCGAGGTTCTGAGGGTATACACTTTTCACTGTGAGATAGGGCAACTCCTCTATGGAGGAATTGGAGCTGGAACAGGACAAAATGTTTATGGACAATAGTATTGCCATTACATTCTTCAAGAAGATGAACTTTGTGCTCATAAAATCAGTTTTATAGGTTTATGGCGACAAAGTTAGCGGTAATGGGGTTATGTATAGTTTGAAATTCTGCATATAGAGGTTTGAAATCCTACAAATCAGCCTATATTCATTCTTTGCCCGGTGTATCGGCTGGGTTGGACACCGAAATATTTCTTGAATAGGGTGCTGAAATATTTGGAGTTCACAAAGCCCGTTTGTATGGAAACATCGGTCACCGGTATTCCTTGTTGCAGTAGGGCGGCAGCCTGCTCAAGGCGGATAATACGGATGAAATCTTGCGGGGTATGCCCGGTAAGAGCTTTCAGTCGTTCGTGGAAAAGAGTCCGGCACATGGCCATATCCCGGCAGAGTTGGTCAATGTCGAATTCAAAGTTACTTATGTTTTCTTTCACGATTTGAGTCGCTTTCTCTACAAAGGCACTGTCTGCACTATTGGGCATGCTGGATTGTATAGTAGGCATTTCCTCAATAGTCTTGCTTGTTGGAAGGTCATGCCGCAGTGCAATCTGTGTGTAATATTGCCGCAGGCGTTTGCGGTTTTCTATTTGCGTCTGAATTTTGGCTTTCAGTATATCTATGTCAAAAGGCTTGGCTATGTAGTCATCGGCTCCTTTGTGCAGCCCTTCTATGATGGAGGTTCTGAAGGTCTTGGCAGTGAGCAGTATGACAGGTATGCCCGAAGTGGCAGGATTGCTTTTTATCCGGTTGCACATTTCGTCACCCTGCATGCCGGGCATCATTATATCGGACAATACTAAACTGGGGTATTGCGTTTCCATATATTCCAATGCTTCTTGTGCATTAGATTTGTCTATGACGCAGTAAATAGGTTCAAATATGCGGCGCATATAGAGGCGGAGTTCGTCATTGTCTTCTACTATAAGCAATGTGTCTTTGTCCGAGTCGCAGAGTATGGGGGCTTCCATAGTGACAGGCCTTTCCATAGCAGGAGTGGCAACGGATGCCGCAGAATTTGTGATTGTAGCTTTATTGAGTATGAGCGTAAATTCCGAACCTTGATTCACGACGGAGCTAACCTTGATGTCGCCTTTCAACAAAGTGGCAAGCCGCTTGGCTTGCAATAGCCCCAGACCGATGCCCGGAGTACCGGAACTGATGGCATTGCTGGCACGGAAAAAGCTTGTGAACAGTTTCTTTTGTTCTTTTGGGGAGATGCCGATTCCGGTGTCACTCACGATAATCTTTACTTTGTCTGCTTCGGCTTTCGCTCTGATGCTGATTTTTCCTCCTGCAGGGGTATATTTTAGGGCATTGGATAAAAGGTTGGTGAGTATCCGGTTCAATAATTTCGTGTCGGCCCATACTCCCAACTGACAGTCGATGTTACTCGTCTGCAATGTTTTTTGTTGTTGCTGGCAGAGGGGTTGAAAGATGGTAAGGAGATTGTCTGTAATCTGTTTTAGCGGCACAGCTTCTATCTGGGGTTTCATGCTGGAATGATCTATCCGTTCAAAGTCAAGTAACTGTGATAATATATCCAATAGCTTGTTGAGATTGGAATGTGCCAGTCCGATAGACCGGACGGCATCTTCATGAAGTGTGGAGTCATGGCGTAGTTCGTCCAGAGGAGCCTTGACAAGTGTAAGTGGGGTACGGATATCATGGGCTATGCTTACGAAAAAGGCGATTTTTTCGTTCATATAGTGGCGTACCAACTGTTGTTGTTTACTTTTTATAACTGCTCCTATTATACCCCATAGTGTCATGATGTATAATATCCATGCCCACCAAGTGTTCCACCATGGCTGGCAGATTGTGATACACGTAGTCCGACTGCTCAGTATGAGTCCGCTATTGAGGCTGTATGAACGTATGCAAAGCCGGTATCTGCCTGGCGACACATTTGTGTAGCGCAGTTGTTCATTATTTCCCAGTTTGTTCCAGTTACGGTCGAATCCCTGAAGCATGTATTCGTATGCAATGTCTTCCTGATAGCGGAAGCTTACAGACTCGAATCCCATTGTGAATGAATTATGGCGATATGATAAAATAATGGTGCTATCTGCCAGCATTTGCATGAGTTCTGGGCGCATGCCCGCAGACTCCCTGGCATCTATATTGTCTATTCGGAAGTCGGTGAGTTGTAAGGATGGAGACTGATAGGAAGTCAGTGAAATGTGAGGCTTGAATATCAGTACACCAGTGGTACTTCCCAGTGCTATGCGTCCGTCGGCTAAAAGAGTGGCTGCGGAACGGTTGTAGAACCTCGACATTACTTGCTCGAAATTCTGGTTGTATATCTGCATGGATGGCTGCGGAGGAAGGCATGCCAAACCGTGATCAGTAGTAATCCATAACATATTGCTATGGTCGATGAGCAAGGCACTCACACGGTTGGACGGCAGACGCTGTTCGGTAGAGAATGCCTTTTTTTCAGCAGTTTGTAAGTTATATAAATAAAGGCCTCCACCGTCAGTTCCCAGCCAGACCTGCTCATCGTCTACGAATACTATGGATTGGATGAAAGCATTGAAGTCTTCTCCTTTATTGTCAGTACTCTTAAACAAATGTGTGGATGTTCCGGTCTGTTTGTTTATCAGTACCAGTCCGTCTACTGTACCTACAGCAATGGTATGTGCATCCTTTTGTGCTATGCAGCGTACTTTGATTACGTTGTGTAACTTCCATTGCCGGGTGGAGCATTCCAGTTGCAGCAACTGATTTTCCATTGTCCCTATCCATAAATCTCCGTCTGTATCAAACAGTACTGTAGAGAGGTAGTCGGATGGTAAGCTGCTATTGTCGCTAAGGTAATGGTGTAAAATTTCTCCCTGGCTGTTGAGAAGAAATACCCCATTACCATAAGTACCTGCAGCAATATTATCCTGAGAATCAATGGAGATGCTTAATACCACATTACCTGCAAGTATCTGTCTGCATCGGTTATTTTGGGGATTGTATATGTTGATACCGTCATCGGTGGCAATCCACAGTTCACCGTTGCGCTGCTCACAGAATGCATTTACATTGTCATCGGCTAAGGAGGGCTCTTCTCCTTTGTGATGTCTTAGTAAAGTGGTGGTGGTTTCTTCGGGCATCATGAGAAATGCGCCGCCAGTGTAGGTTCCTATCCATATGTTGTCTTCATAATCCAGGCATAAGGAATATACTCCCATGGCAGTAAGCATTCGGTTGGCACGTGTGAAGAGTGGTTCTGTCTCGCCGGTCAGGTAGTTGTAGGTGTAGACTCCATCTCCGTCAAATCCCAATAGGATGGTAGAAGGTGTCATTTCTATCATGGAACGGATAGGAGTATGAGGAAGAGTTACGGCACCGGTTGCCTGTTCTTGCCATGAGTTGAGGTTGACGCTTTTTATTCCACTATTGAAAGTGCCTATCAATAATGTATCACTGCCTGATGGCACTAAAAGGCTTTGTACATAGGTGCCTGGACAGAGCTTATGCAGTAAAACTCTATCCTTGGAATAGATACGCAGGCCACATGTGCTACCGGTGGCAATACCTTGAGGCAATTCGGTGATATAGGTCACATGGTTTTCTGAATCGATAAGTTGAGGCATTTCACCAAATCGGCAACAATAGAGCCCGGTGCTCAGTCCTATCCACAATTGTTCTTGCGAGTCGATAAGAAGGTGCTGGAGAATCAGGCCCATGTAGATATGTTCTGCTAAATCAAGCCAGAGTTCGAATTGGTCAGTAAGCAAGTTGTATTTGTAAATCTGTCCTACATTGTTATAAGCATAAAGTGAATTGTTAGGACTTATAGCTAACATTGTGGTGCTTCCTGAAGCATCGGATAATTTCTGATTGGTTCCTAGTTGATAGCTTTTCATCGAACGCCCATTGAAACGGTTGATTCCATCAAGTGTGCCCATCCATATAGCTCCCGACTTGTCTGTTGCGATGGAAAAGACCCGTAGGCTGTTCAAACCCTCTTCTGTACCAAATTTCAGGCTGGAAAAGCGCTGGACATACTTGTCTGCATAGGCTGTGGTTGAGAACAGCATGAAGAAAAGTAAGACCAGAGTCTGGAGAGTTTGTTTAGTGCAGATATACATTTGCTATGCAATGTTGGTTAACGAGTACAAAAGTACATTAACTCTGTGAATGTTCAAAACAATAATCCAAATAAGTTCGAATTATTGAAAGTTTTTGTGTTGAAAATCAGTATTTTGTGATAAAATGTAAGAATTCAAACCTGATATGTAGGGATTCAAACCTGATGAATGGATACTTTGGTGAACTTTGTGACCTGACCAAGAATCTGGCTTACAAATTTTATTATTAATATTATGAAAGTAAAGAAATGTAAAAACACGTTACTCTGTGGTACACTTACTCTCTGTTTATGGGGAGGTTTTTCGCAAGTGAGAGCTGCTTCATTTGAAAATTTTGCAATAGAACAGCAAAGCAACAAAGTAATAGGTACTGTGAAAGATGAGTTTGGTCCGGTGATAGGGGCCTCTGTCGTTGAAAAAGGAACCAGCAACGGTGTTGTTACCGACTTAAACGGCAAATTCAGTTTAAACGTCAAACCCGGCGCAACGTTAATCATCAGTTTTGTGGGATACAAGCAGCAGGAGGTGAAAGCAGGCAATGCTCCACTGAATATTGTACTTGAAGAAGACAGTAAGATGCTGGGTGAAGTGGTAGTAACCGCTTTGGGCATCAAGCGCGAGCGCAAGGCTTTGGGATACGGTGTGGCCGAGGTACAAGGTGAGGCATTGACCAAGGCCAAAGAAACGAATGTTATCAATTCAATGGCAGGTCGTGTGCCGGGTTTGGTGGTGAGCCAGACCGCGGGTGGAGCCTCAGGCTCTTCGCGTGTAATATTACGCGGTAGCACAGAAATGACCGGTAATAACCAGCCTTTGTATGTGATAGACGGCGTGCCTTTGGATAATACAAATTTTGGTAGCGCCGGTACTTATGGTGGTTTTGACCTTGGCGACGGTATTTCCAGTGTAAATCCCGATGACATTGAGAGCATGTCGGTATTGAAGGGACCCGCGGCATCGGCTCTTTATGGTAGTCGTGCCAGCCATGGGGTAATCCTTATCACTACCAAGAAAGCCAATAAGGATAAAATCAGCGTGGAATACAATGGAACTATGACTTTTGATACCCAGTTGGCCAAATGGGATGATGTCCAGCAGATTTATGGTATGGGCAGTAATGGTACTTATCCCATCAATGCTGTGTCTAATACCAACATGAGTTGGGGGGCCAAAGCTGACGGTACCAATATGCTTAAGTACTTCGATGGTGTGGAACGTCCTTATCTGATAGTTCCAGACAATACTTCCCAGTTCTTCCGCACAGGCTTTACTGCAACTAACAGTGCTATCATTGGGGTGAATAATGGCAAGACCGGTATTCGTTTCACCTATACTGATATGCGCAACAAAGATATCGTACCAAAGACTCATATGAGCCGGGACATCTTCAATTTGCGTGCCAATACTACTGCCGGGAAATTTGACTTGGACTTCAGTGGCAACTATACCCGTGAAGATGTGAAAAACCGTCCGGCATTGGGAGACAGTAAATCAAATATAGGCAAGAATCTGATGACTTTGGCCACCACTTATGACCAGAAATGGCTTAAGACTTATCAGGATGCCAACGGTGAATACTCTAACTGGAATGGCATGGACCCTTATAATGTGAATCCTTATTGGGATGTTTACAAGAACTCAAACAACTCCAAGAAAGATCAATTCCGTTTCAATGGTAAGGTTGTCTGGAACATCACTCAAAACCTGAAGGTACAGGGGACAGCAGGAGCCGAGCTTAATTGGTTTACTTTTGAAGACTATAAGGCTCCTACCACACCGGGATATGAATCCGGTTACTTGCAGAATAATAATTTTCGTAATCGCATGTATAACTTTGAACTTCTGGCCCTCTATAATAACTCTTGGGGAGATTTCGACTTTAATGCGACATTGGGCGGTAACTTGTACAAGGTGAATAACCAGACTATAGTCACTACTGCCAAGGACATGAAGATTCGCGATGTGGTGGCTTTGATGAGCTTCAATGAAGTAAGTGTAGAGCCTTACAGTTATCGTAAGCAGATTAACTCTATTTATGGTGCCGTTAACCTGGGTTGGAAGCACATGCTTTACTTTGATGCAACCCTTCGTGGCGACCAGTCTTCCACATTGCCCGTCAGTAATAACATGTATATCTATCCTTCTTTCTCCGGTAGCTTTGTATTCTCCGAGTTGCTGAAATTGGGTGACAAGCTTCCTTATGGTAAAGTGCGTATGTCGTGGGCGCAAGTTGGTAGTGATACCGATCCGTATCAGTTGGGATTGGTGTATACCAAGTCTAAGTTTGCTTATCCGGGTTATACTATTGGTTATATCAGTAACGGCACTATTCCCAATAAAGATTTGAAACCTACCAAGACCAATTCGTTCGAAATGGGTCTGGAACTGAAATTCCTGAAGAACCGTATCGGCTTGGATTTCACTTATTACAGTCAGCTTAGTAAGAATCAGATTATGGGTATGGCCAGTTCCTCGACTTCCGGTTATGGCTATCGTTTGATTAATGCAGGTGAAATAGAGAATAAAGGTGTGGAAATAGCTTTGAACACTCGTCCGATCCAAACGAAAGATTTCTCTTGGGATTTGAATTTCAACTTCTCGAAGAATAGTAACAAGGTGAAGAAACTGGTGGACGACATGGATATGTTTGAACTGGAAAAGGCTACATGGCTTGACGTACAAGTGGCTGCCAAGGTAGGTGAGAATTTCGGTTCTATCGTAGGTCCCGACTTCCAGCGTAACGAAAACGGTGATATTCTTATCGATCCGTCAACCGGATTGCCTATGTACGACAAGAGCAACCATGTACTGGGAAATGCCTCCTGGGACTGGACCGGCGGTGTCCATACCAACTTCTCCTATAAGAATATTTCACTTTCTGCTGTCTTTGATGTGAAGGTAGGGGCTGATCTTTATTCTATGTCAGCTCGGGCCGCGCATGAGACGGGCAAGAGCATGGCCACTTTGGAAGGCCGCGAAGCATGGTATAAGTCCGAAGAGGCCCGTCAGGCAGCAGGCTATGCCAAAGATTCTCCTGATTGGATGCCCACCGGCGGTTTCATTGCTCCGGGTGTGATAGACAATGGTGACGGTACTTATCGTGAAAATGACATTGTGATTAATCCCGAGAAGTATTGGATGAGTGTCTGTCGCAATGCGCCTTCCATGTTTATCTATGATAACTCTTATGTGAAGTGTCGCGAAATCACATTGAGCTACACCTTGCCCAAGGCTTGGCTGAAGAATGTGGTAGATGGACTGACAATATCGTTTGTTGCTCGTAATCCGTTCATTGTCTGGAAGAATATTCCTAACATTGACCCGGACTCCAACTACAACAATACCACCGGTATGGGTATGGAGTATGGCTCGTTGCCTTCACGCAAGAGCTACGGTTTCAATGTCAATGTGAAATTTTAAGAGACCCCATGAAATTTATCAGATACATTTACTAAAAAAGATATATACAATGAGACACTATAAATCATATATCACAATGGCGTTGGCTGCATTTGCTTTGTTTTTCGTTTCTTGCAGCGATGAGTATATGGAGAACATGAATACCGATCCCTCAAAGGCTGACACCATCGATCCTAACGCACAACTTACCACCGCCCAGCTCCATACTTATGGAGACTTGGAGGTGAGTGAAACTTACCGTAGTTATATTTACGCCTTCAACCAGCAGTTGATGGGCTGCTGGAATACTACAAACTATGGTGGCCGCCATACACTTGACCTTAACGAGATGGGGCATATCTGGCAGAACTACTATTTGAAAAATATCAAGGACCTTACCGATGCACAGGCACGTACTACGGATGATGAAGAGAAGGTGAACATCAATGCGGCTGTCCGCATTTATCGTGTCTATCTCATGTCTCATCTTACTGATATTTATGGCGATGTGCCTTACTTTGAAGCGGGAAGAGGTTTTATTGATGGTAAGTTTACGCCTAGATATGACACACAAGAAGAGATTTATAATGACTTTTTTGTGGAGCTCGACGCTGCCGTAACAGCTTTTGATGGCACCAAAGACCGTATCACCGGGGATGTCATTTATAGCGGCGACATAAACAAATGGAAAAAGTTTGCCAATTCACTCCGCCTGCGTTATGCTATGCGTATCTCGGATGTCAACCCACAGAAAGCTCAGGAAGAATTTGAAAAAGCTTTGGCGGCAGATGGAGGTATCATTGCCTCCGGTGCTGATGACGCACTGATTCCTTATTTGGATATTGCTTTTGACTTTGGTGGCGAAAGCTATTCCGACTATCGTCGTAATGCTTTGTCACAGCGTTTGTATGGTAACGATCCTCGCAATAACCCCAGTTTTATCTGCTCTACTTTTTATAATCAGCTGTTCAATACTGGTGACCCTCGTTTCTATGCTATCATACGGTTCTACTTTGACCAGATAATGAGCACAACCAGTACCGAGGGCCGCATTGACATCACTGAAGAGGTATTGGCGAAAAATATGGCGCATCCACGCGATCCGGGTGCATTTTTCTATGAACCTTGGCCCGAAGCTTATGAGAGCGACCTTATAAAAGAACTGCAGGAAAGCAATCCTGCCATTGAAAAGATTTCCATGGATACGGAAACGGAACCCAAGTTGGCAAGTAACTTTCTAGAGGGTGAAAATCCGGGTGTGGTTATAACTTCGGCCGAAGTGGAGTTTCTGCTGGCAGAGGCTGCTCTGAAAGGATGGAATGTGGCAGGTTCCGTAGAAGAGCATTATAGAAAAGGTGTACGTGCGGCTATGGACTTCTTGACGGACAATTACGGATGTGATAAAATTACTGACGAAGAGTTCGATAACTATATGGCCAATAACATTATTGGTTATACGGCAGAGCAGAAAAAGGCATCTATCAATACGCAGGCATGGATTCTGCATTTCACCAATCCGTTGGAGTGTTGGGCTAATTTGCGTCGTTCCAACTACCCACAGCTAAAGTCTCCTGCAGAGTATGGTTTCAGCCAAGTTCTTACGGGGGGGGCAGCTATTCCGGTTCGTCTGTGCTATCCTGTGCTGGAATCTTCATACAATAAGAAAAACTATGAGGAAGCGCTGGAGCGTATGGGAGGTAATAATAGCTGGAACACTCCTGTGTGGTGGGATAAAAATAATGTTCAATAATTTCTGTTCAACATCAAATAAACTATCAATATGAAAAAGATATATGTTATGCTATTTGCCATATTGGCATTCAACGCCTTCGTGGCAAGCTGCAGCGACGAAGAACCGTTCTCTACGGCTACGCTCGATGATGAGCCTCGTATACTCGATCCTACTTTTCCGGACCGGGTTAATGGAAATCTGGCTACATTTGCCAATTTCAGTCGTGATGGCAAATTTTCGATGAAACTCACAGTGACTCCCGCAGACTATACTACCGTAACTTGGTTTGTGGATGGAGAAGAAGTGGCTACCGGTACTGAAATAGAAAAGGAATTTATGGCAGGAACTTATCATCTTAAAATAACAGCTACCACCACTGTCGGAAAATCTACTTACCGTGAGGGGCTTATCCAGGTAAATCCTTTAGCGGATGACCCCAGTGCCACTGAAGTAGCATTCGAACGTATTGTGGCTCCCGGCAATAAAGCTTGTCTTTACGGTGATAATCTGGATAAAGTGGAAAGCATTCTCATTGGTGGAATGGCTGCCATGGATATTACTTATGTGGAGTCGGAAGATGGCAATTATGTGGAATATACTGTACCTGCCGGCTTGTCGGAGGGAGACTATCGGGCTGTTTTTATCGATGCCGAAGGTAATGAATACGGTGCCAATAAAGTGAAAGTGACTAAAGGGGCTATGATTACAATGGGTGCCAACCGTGCTACCGCCGGTGCGGCATGGATAATGACCGGTATAAATCTTGATGCTGTTGCCTCGATTACAATAAATGGTGTGGATGTAGTGGAATTTGCAAAGCAAACAGCCACTTCTCTCACGCTGATTTGCCCGGAACTGGAAGAAGGAGAATATACAGTGACTGGTAAGACTAAGACAGGTGAAAGTATACAATTCTATGCCAACGGCGAGGTTACTACAGAACAGAAAGTTACTATCTCTTCTGAGAAAGCCTTGTGGGAAGGTCATCACTATGTGTCCTGGGACAAAGAGGACGGTGATCCTAATAAGACATTTAATCTGATTCCTCAAGAAGTGATGACTGCCCTTAAGCCAGGGACTGTTTTGCGGGTTTATTACTCGATAGAACCTATGGCGGAATATCATCAGATGCAACTTGCTACCGGTTGGTGGTCAGGGCTGATGGATACGATAGAATTTGGCAAAGGTGGTGTTTACGAACTGATTATTACCCAAGAGATTATTGACAAGATAAAGGCTGAGGCCGGATTCCTTTGTGTGGGACATGGTTACTATGTCGACTTGGTAACGGTTCAATAATTTCTAATAAAGAGCATAAAAATGCATACTTATATTTTACGATTTTTTCTTTTGTTCGCTGCATCTGCCACAAATCTTTGTGCGCAGATGCCCATATATCAAAATCCTGATATGCCTATCGAAGTGCGCGTTGAGGATGCGTTAAGCCGTATGACACTTGAAGAAAAGGTGGCACTTTGCCATGCACAGAGCAAGTTTTCATCGGCAGGTGTGCCCCGTTTGGGTATTCCTGAGTTGTGGATGAGTGATGGTCCTCATGGAGTTCGCCATGAGTTTGAATGGAATACTTGGAATTATGCGGGTTGGACTAACGATTCTATTACGGCTTTTCCTGCTCTTACGGCTCTTGCTGCCACTTGGAACCCGGAGATGGCTGCACGTTATGGCAAGGCTGTTGGCGAGGAGGCACGTTATCGTAAGAAAGACGTATTGTTAGGTCCCGGTGTCAATATCTACCGTACTCCCCTTAATGGGCGTAACTTTGAGTATATGGGTGAAGACCCTTATCTTGCCGGTGTGATGGCGGTTCCTTATGTCAAGGAATTGCAAAAGAACGGTGTTGCGGCTTGTGTGAAGCATTTTGCATTGAACAATCAGGAGCAGTGGCGTGGTACCGTTGACGTTGAAGTGAGTGACCGTGCTCTTTACGAAATCTATTTGCCTGCTTTCAAGCAGGCAATAGTGGAAGGGGGAGCATGGAGCGTCATGGGAGCTTATAACAAGTATCGTGGTCAGCATTGTTGCCATAATGCCCGTCTGCTCAATGATATTCTACGTGATGAATGGGGGTTTGACGGTTGTGTCATTACCGATTGGGGAGGAGCTCACGACACCAAAGAGGCTGCTCTTAATGGTCTTGACATCGAAATGGGGTCTTATACCAACGGTTTGACTTCGGATAATAGCTTGGGGTATAATCTCTACTATTTGGCAGACCCCTATCTGGAGATGTTGAAGAAGGGGGAGTTGCCGATGGCGTCAGTGGATGCGAAAGCGAGGAATATACTGCGCCTGATTTTCCGGACTTCATTGAATCCGAATAAGCCGTATGGCTCACTCTGTACCAAGGAACATTATGATGTGGCTAAGGTTATAGGTGACGAGTCCATCGTGCTGTTGCGGAACAAGGGCATTCTTCCATTACAAGCTGATAAGTATAACCGGATATTGGTGGTTGGTGACAATGCTGTCCGTAGACTTACGGATGGTGGCGGTTCGTCGGAATTGAAACCAAAAGATATGATTTCTCCACTTGATGCACTGCGTGCCCTATATGGCGATAAGATAGAATACGCTCAGGGTTATGCATGTGGCCGTCCCTTTTTTGGGTATGAGGAGGAAATACAACAGACGGTGATAGACTCTTTGCGTGCTGAGGCTGTAGCAAAGGCACGGCGGGCAGATGTTGTTATCTATGTGGGAGGTTTGAATAAAAACGCTTTTCAGGATTGTGAATCTACTGACCGTAAGTCGTATAATTTACCTTTTTCTCAAGATGAATTGATAGAAGAGCTTGTTGCTGTGAATCCAAATCTTGTGATAGCTAATATCAGTGGTAATGCTTATGCTATGCCGTGGTTGGAGAAAGTACCTGCAATTCTGCATATTTCTTATTTGGGGACCATGGGAGGAGCGTCGATTGCAGATGTTATCAGTGGTAAAGTGAATCCGTCGGGTAAACTGCCTTATTCTTTTCCGGTAAAGTTAAGCGATTGTTCGGCGCACTCTTTTGGTGAAGGGGCTTATCCGGGTATCGATACTGGCAAGGAAGATGTGTCTTTGACGGATTATCAGCGCAATGTCGGTGTCAACCCTAAAGAAGAGTATAAAGATGATATTTTAGTAGGTTATCGTTGGCACGATACAAAGAAGATTCCCGCTCTTTTTAGTTTTGGCCATGGATTGAGTTATACTTCTTTCAAATACGGCAAGTCTCGGCTGTCATCTAAGACGATGGATGAAAAAGGAAGTATTAAGGTAACAGTGCCTTTGACTAATACGGGTACGAGGATTGGTAAAGAAGTGGTGCAACTTTATCTCGGAGATCCGGTGTGTAGCGTTATTCGTCCATTGAAAGAGTTGAAGCATTTTACAAAAGTAGAGGTCGAACCTGATGAAACTGTTCAAGTGGAATTTGTTATCACTCCTGATGATTTGAAGTTTTTTGATGAGGCAAGCCATCAATGGCTAGCTGAACCGGGAGTGTTCAATGTGTATGTCGGGACTTCATCTGCAGATATTCGTTGCATGCACTCCTTTAAATATATATGTGATTGACGCAATAATTCAACGGCAATTAAACATATATGTGAAGAAAACGTACTGCCTAAAAGGCAGTACGTTGCATAATGAATCATTCTTTTGAAGTTTGAAATTTGATCAATATACTTATCTTTGTCTTTTGAATAGATAATTGCCTAATATGAAACCATGATGAAACAGAAACTTCTTTACCTTTTGCCACTCTTCCTATTGTCGGGATGCGGGCAGGCTACTTACAAGAATGCATCTCTGCCGGCAGAAGAACGTGCCGGACTTTTGCTGAAGGAACTGACGCTCGAAGAGAAGGTGTCCTTGATGATGGACAGCTCCAAACCGGTGGAACGTCTGGGCATCAAGCCCTATAACTGGTGGAATGAAGCGTTGCATGGAGTGGCGCGTGCCGGGCTGGCCACAGTGTTTCCCCAACCGATTGGTATGGCGGCATCTTTCTCGCCGGAGACTGTATACGAGGTATTTACTGCTGTTTCTGATGAGGCCCGTGCCAAGAATGCCTACTATACATCTCAGGAAAGCCATGAGCGCTATCAAGGGTTGACGATGTGGACGCCTACGGTGAACATCTACCGCGACCCTCGCTGGGGAAGGGGTATAGAGACCTATGGGGAAGACCCTTATCTGACCAGCCGTATGGGTGTGATGGTTGTAAAGGGTTTGCAGGGCACGAACGATGGAAAATATGACAAGCTGCATGCTTGTGCCAAGCACTTTGCCGTACACTCCGGTCCGGAGTGGAACCGCCATGAGTTTAATGCGGAAAATATCAAGCCCCGTGATTTGTATGAAACTTATCTTCCTCCTTTCGAAGCTTTGGTGAAAGAAGGAAAAGTGAAGGAGGTGATGTGTGCCTACAACCGTTTTGAGGGCAATCCTTGCTGTGGTAGCGACCGCCTGCTGATGCAGATTTTGCGCGATGAGTGGGGATTTGACGGTATTGTCCTTTCGGACTGTGGAGCTATTGCCGATTTTTACAGAGACTATGGTCATAAGACGCATTCCGATGCAGAGTCTGCTTCGGCGGCTGCCGTACTGAGTGGAACGGACTTGGAATGCGGTTCGAGTTACGAGGCTCTGGTAGAAGCGGTGAAGCAGGGAAAGATTGATGAAGAAGCAGTGGATGTAGCAGTCAAGCGTCTTTTGACGGCCCGTTTTGCACTGGGTGAAATGGACGAGCCGGAGAAGGTGTCCTGGACCGGCATTCCTTTTTCTGTGGTGGCTTCTGCCGGACACGACTCTCTGGCACTCGACATGGCTCGCAAGTCCATGACACTGCTTATGAACAAGGATAATACCTTGCCGTTGAAGCGCGGAGGATTGACTGTGGCCGTGATGGGGCCGAACGCCAATGATTCTGTGATGCAGTGGGGAAATTATAACGGTATGCCTCCGCACACGGTCACCATTCTGGATGGAATTAGAAAAGCCTTGGGCTCTGACGACCGGCTTATTTATGAACAAGGCTGCGGATGGGTGGAGAGAGCTCAGATACAGAGCGTCTTCAACCGTTGCAAGACTGCCGACGGAAAACCCGGATTCAGTGCACGCTACTGGAATAATGTGACTCGTGACGGTGAGCCAGTCACTACTGCCCAAGTGACCACTCCTTTCCATTTCTGTACATCCGGTGCCACGGTTTTTGCTCCGGGTGTGAACCTTACCGACTTCTCGGCAACCTATAACAGCGTATTCACTCCCGACCAGTCGGGAGAGGTTGTCTTTGACATCTATGCCTATGGCTCAGGTAGATTGCGGATAAATGGGGAGGAAGTGAGAGGATTCTCCAATCAGCACGGTGGACAGAAGAGTGCTTATACTTTGCAGGTACAAGCTGGAAAAACGTATGACGTTGAATTGGATTTTGAATATTTCCGTAGCGATGCACAGCTGAATTTCGACCTTGGATTTAAGAATGAAGTGGATGTGAGGAAATCTGTGGAGCGTGTGAAGGATGCTGATGTCGTGGTCTTTGTGGGAGGAGTCTCTCCGAACCTCGAAGGCGAGGAGATGGGCGTTGAGCTTCCCGGATTCAGAGGGGGCGACCGTACCGATATCGAGTTGCCTGCTGTCCAGCGGGAACTGATTGCCGCTTTGCACCGTGCCGGTAAAAAGGTGGTGTTGGTGAACTGTTCGGGTTCCCCCATCGGTCTGGAGCCGGAAACCGGAAGCTGTGGAGCTATTCTGCAGGCATGGTATCCCGGTCAGGCGGGCGGTACGGCTGTAGCCGAAGTATTGTTCGGTGATTACAATCCGGCAGGACGCTTGCCGGTGACCTTCTACCGTAATGTGTCACAGCTTCCTGATTTTGAAGATTATAACATGACCGGCCGGACTTACCGTTACATGACCCAGGAACCGCTTTTCCCCTTCGGTCATGGATTGAGCTATACCTCTTTCAGCTATGGTGCTGTGGTGCTTGGTTCGGATAATATAAAGTCCGGCGAGAAATTGAGATTGAGTGTCCCCGTAACCAATACCGGCAAATGTGACGGTGAAGAGGTTGTGCAGGTCTATTTGAAGAAGCATGATGATGCAGAAGGACCGAGCAAGGCATTGCGTGCTTTCAAGCGGGTACATATCCCGGCAGGAAAGACGGTCGATGTAGAGTTTGATTTGGGCGATAAAGAGTTGGTGTGGTGGAATCCGCAAAGCAATACTATGTGCGTTTCCGAAGGCAGTTATGAACTGATGGTGGGCGGTAGCTCGCAGACTGCTGGTTTGCTGCGCCGGTCTTTTGTCATTCAGCCTTGATACATCACTGACAGAGTCAAAAAAAAGTTTTCCGCTTGAGGGTGAGTTATGACCCTCAAGCGGAATTTTTATATACAGGGAATACAGATTCTTAATAATCCTTAATGCTATATGTTAACTCCCTTGTTTCTTTGTACTTCTCTAATTTTAATTGATATATTTGTGATATCATAATGATATCAATTAAATTTATAGAATATGGAAACAAAAGAGTATGGTTTCAGTGGTTTTAAGATGAATGGCTTTCTGGCCTTGTTCCTTCATTTGGTAGTGCTTACGGCGGTGATAATCTTTGGTTTTCTCATTTCTGTGCCTACCTTGATTCTCTCGGCGTGTCTGTGTCTGGTATGGTTCATTATGTTTGCCGGCTATATAGAGCTGGAACCGAACGAGGCGCGTGCCATGGTGTTCTTTGGCAAATACAAGGGAACATTCAAAGAGACCGGTTTTTTCTGGGTAAACCCATTCCTTAATAAGAAGAAGCTTTCGCTTCGTGCACGCAATCTGGATGTGGAGCCGATAAAGGTGAATGATAAGATTGGTAATCCTATTCTCATAGGACTGGTATTGGTGTGGAAGCTGAAGGACACTTATAAAGCCATGTTTGAGATTGATTCACAAACAATGGCTGCATCCGCTCCGACAGCGGGTAATGCCAACCAGGTGAGCCTTGGCAATGCGGTGGCCAACCGTATGAATGCATTCGAGAATTTTGTCATGATACAGAGTGATGCCGCCCTCCGTCAGGTTGCCGGTCAGTATGCCTATGATGATAATGAGATTGATACGGAGGAACTGACTCTTCGTTCGGGCGGTGAGGAAATCAATGAACAGCTGGAGCAGAAACTGAATGAACGCCTGGCTATGGCGGGTATGGAAGTGGTGGAAGCCCGTATCAACTATCTGGCTTATGCACCCGAAATTGCCGCTGTGATGCTGCGTCGCCAGCAAGCATCTGCCATTATTACGGCACGCGAGAAGATTGTGGAAGGGGCAGTCTCTATGGTAAAAATGGCGCTCCATAAACTTTCTGAAGAAGAAATTGTTGAACTGGACGAAGACAAGAAAGCGGCAATGGTCAGCAATCTGTTGGTAGTGCTTTGTGCGGATGAGGCTGCTCAACCGGTAGTCAATACGGGAACGTTGAACCATTGATAAAGGATACGGATGAAAGAGATGGGGGTTATAGGACGATGGGCTCTTATACTGCTCTTGCTGGGCAATGTATACGGGGGCTTTGCACAAGATGCGAATACTGCGCGCGCGCAGCACATTTATGAATTGTTTGTGGCAGGGCAAGGTGACAGTATCCATGCGGCATTGAACCGGGAGTTGCAGGAGAAACTGGCTCCAGCACTCTTCAATGATTCTTTCCGGCAAGCAGAGAAAATGTTTGGTAAATTCATATCAAAAGGAGAATGGAAGACCGATTCTGCCCAGGGAATTACTATCTATTATTCCGATGTGGAATTTGAACGTTATAATCTCCGTTTTCTGGTGGCTTTTGATGCTGACGGGGCACTGAATACAATCCGGCTGGTCCCTGCACCTGCTGTTAGCACTGCCCGACCGGTAGCCTATGATAAGACAAAAATGGATGAAAGGGATATTACACTGGGAGCCGACGGCTACAAGCTTCCCGGAACGTTGACTTTACCCAAGCGGGCAGTCGGTCCGGATGCATGCAGGGTTCCTTGTGTTATTCTGGTACATGGTTCGGGGCCTCACGACCGTGACGAGACGATAGGTCCCAACAAGCCTTTCCGTGACCTTGCCTGGGGATTGGCGGAACGCGGCATTGCTGTCGTCCGCTATGAAAAACGGACAAAGGCATATGGTGCGGCTTGCGTTCCTGCCGGTCGCGAACTCGATTATGATACTGAGGCCGTGGACGATGCCGTTGCCATAGTGGAGCAGGTAAGGGCTTTGCCCGGGCTGGCTCCTGACAGTGTGTATGTGTTGGGGCACAGCCTGGGAGGTACATTGGCTCCCCGTATTGCCGGGCGTTCGAGAGGTTTGGCAGGTATCATTATCCTTGCCGGACTGGCAAGACCGCTTGAAGATGCTCTTGAGGAACAGGTTTATTATACCTCTTCTTTGACGGATTCTTCAGTCAATGTAAAGGCTCAACTTGATGAACTGAAACAACAATTGGCTAATGTCAAAAAGCTTGGTACGGAAGAGTTTGATGAAACGATTTCCTTGCCATTGGGGCAGCCCCGCTCATATTGGCTGTTTGCCAATGCTTACAAACCGGTGGAAGTTGCCGCTAAACTAAAGCTGCCTATATTTGTTCTTCAAGGGGAGAGAGATTATCAGGTGACTATGGAAGACTTCGGTTTATGGCGTTCCGGTTTGTTGCGCTGCAAGAATGCATATTTCAAATCTTATCCGAAATTGAATCACTTGTTGCAGGAAGGCAGCGGCAAGGCGACTCCGTTTGAGTATAGCCATGCTTCGCCCGTCCCGGCATATGTTATGGATGACATTGCCTCCTTCGTGCGGGGCAAGCAGAATACTCTTTGATTGGTACTTGGTTATATCAAAGTAACTTCAATCGTAAATCGTAAATTGTTAAATAGTAAATAAATAGTGGCTAAAAAAGAAACTTCAACCAAAAGCTTTGTCCTCCGTGTGGATGCTGCAACGATGGATGCCATTGAAAAATGGGCAGCCGACGAGTTCCGTAGTACCAATGGACAGCTTCAGTGGATTATCGCTGAAGCATTGCGGAAGAGTGGGCGGATGAAGAAGTCCAAGAATCCTCCTCCGTCTGAAGAGAAAGCAGAGGAGGATTCGTAATAACAGATTCTAAATCGCAGATAGTATGATTAATCTTGGTCTTTATTCCGGCAAGAATTGCCCTAATGTCCGTTTCCAACCCACTGTGCTTGACCGTATTCTGGAAGGTACGGCCCTGCTTATCGTGCTCGTTACGTGGATTAGCCTGTTTAATAGTCCTTTTTACCACTTACCCTCCTTTCTCATCTTTATTTGTTGTTATAAATCTGCCATTACCTACTAATGGTTACTTTTTCTCTTCTTTTCGCAATTTTTAGGTATTGTTCTCCTTTTTGACTACCTCTACCTTTGCCCCAACAAAATTTAAGATAAAAGATGAGAAAATTAACCGGCTTATTCGTTTTATGTTTTCTGCTTTCTGCCAATGCTTTGCAGGCTGCTGAACCTGAAAAAGTTACTTCTGCAGCAGAGAGTACGGAAATTTCAACAGACAAAGAGAAAAAGGAAAAAGTAGCGAATGATGGCGACAACTACAAGAAATTCCGTTTCGGTGGATACGGAGAAATGGTTGCAAGTTTTAAGGATTATGGTATTAACCGTTTCTATGGCGCGCCCGAAGGCAATCCGGACAAACATAGGAATACAATTTCTATACCCCGTTTCGTGTTGGCTCTGGATTACAAGTTCAATTCCAAATGGATACTCGGTGCTGAAATCGAGTTTGAATCCGGTGGTACGGGTACTGCTTATGAACTTGAGAATACGGAAAACGGTGAGTATGAAACGGAGGTGGAAAAGGGTGGCGAAGTGGCTATCGAGCAATTCCACATTACCCGTTTAATTGTTCCACAATTCAACATACGTGCCGGTCACGTCATTGTCCCGGTAGGATTGACCAACGCCCATCATGAACCAATCAATTTCTTTGGAACTTATCGGCCGGAAGGAGAGACAACCATCCTTCCTTCTACGTGGCATGAAAACGGACTCGAGTTTTTTGGTTCTTTTGGAAAAGGATATGCCAGCTTTGATTATCAGGCCATGATAGTGGCCGGTCTGAATGCCAATGGTTTTGACCGTAACACCTGGATAGCAAGTGGCAAACAAGGCATCTTTGAAGAAGACAACTTTACTTCACCGGGCTATGTGGCTCGTCTGGACTACAAGGGGGTTCCGGGGTTGCGTATAGGCGCTTCGTTTTATTACTGCGCTGATGCCGGTTCCAATTCTGACAAAGCGGATACTTATTCGTCTACCGGTAAGATTCCGGTAAGAATCTACACGGCAGATGCCCAATACCGTAATAAATATGTGATTGCCCGTGCCAATATGGTATACGGAAATTTGGGCAATTCAGCGAAGCTTAGTGAGGCAAATACCAAATTATCGAATAAATCTCCTTACAGCCGTATAACCCCCATTGCAAAGAATGTAGTCAGTTATGCAGCCGAGGCCGGTTTGAATATCAGCGCTTTCTTCAAAGGAAACAAGAAAGTTCCGGTTATCTACCCCTTTGCACGTTATGAATATTACAATCCGCAAGAAAAGGGAGAGGCTAGCCAGATAATGGAGAAACGTTGTCAGGTAAGCATGTGGACTGCTGGATTGAATTGGTATGCCTTGCCTAATCTGGTGGTAAAGGCTGATTACACCACCCGCCAAATCGGAACAAACAAGGTTTTTGGAACTGGTAAGTATAATAGTGAAAATGAGTTTTCGATCGGTATTGCCTATATCGGTTGGTTTGTCAAGAAGTAGATGAATAGTAATCAATTAATTTTATACAGATGAAGAAAAATTTCTTTTATGCGACAGCTTTGGTATTAGGGCTGGCATTTACGGCTACTGCTTGTAGCGATGATGATGACAACAGTACAGTTAATCCTGCTGACATTGAGTATAATTCGGAGAATGCAGCAAGTTGGCACAACTACATGAGAAATGTGGCGGCTTTGTTGAAGACAGATGCCACCAATCTTTATGATTCTTGGAATACGAGTTATAAGGGTGGGGCAAGTTTTGCAACTTCCTTCAAAGCTCATAATGGTGCCTATAACTTTTCAAGTGCCTGGAACTGTATAGAGCAGGTTATCGACGGTTGTGTTGAAATCTCCAATGAGGTAGGTGAGACGAAGATTGGTGATCCATATAATAAATATATGGCAAACAATGTTACAGAGGCCCTCTATGCTGTTGAGTCATGGTATAGCTGGCATTCCCGTGATGATTATACCAATAATATTTACTCAATCCGCAATGCCTATTACGGCTCTTTGGACGGTAAGGTGAGCGACAAGTCAATTTCAAAATTGGTGGCTGGAGTCAATGCGGAGTTGGATACGAAAGTGTCGGCAGCTATCACTACGGCAGCATCGGCTATTCAGGCTATTCCCCAACCTTTCCGTAATAATATCAACAGTCAGGAAACGGTAGCGGCTATCAAGGCTTGTGAAGAACTGGAAAGTGTATTGGATAAGGAGTTGAAACCTTATATCAGGGACAATAGCACCATTAACAGCAATGAAGCACTTGACCCGATTGTTGAAAATTATGTCAATGTTGTGGTCTTGCCTACCTATAAGGATTTGAAGGAGAAGAATAGTATGCTGTATGACGCTGTTGTGGCTCTTGCCAACAATCCCTCCAACAGTGCTTTTGAGACGGCATGCAATGCTTGGATAACAGCCCGTGAACCTTGGGAGGAAAGTGAGGCGTTCCTGTTCGGCCCGGTGGATGAGCTGGGACTTGACCCGAATATGGATAGTTGGCCCTTGGACCAGAACGCCATTGTCCAGATTCTGAATTCCCAGAAATGGGGCGATTTGGAATGGAGCGAGGGTGATGATGATGCAAAAGTTGAATCTGCCCAAAATGTACGCGGATTTCATACTTTGGAGTTCCTGCTTTTCAAGGATGGCAAGCCTCGTACAGTTAAATAAGAATTATTTATAAACAATACTCAAGAAGTAAAGGGGAGGATTTGGAGAATCCTGCCTTTACTTCTTTGGCATGTTTGGATATGCCATTATTAAAAAGTAGATAAAGATGATGAATCGTTTAATGAGATATTCATGTCTTCTCCTTTGTTTGTCGGCAGGTTTGACTGCTTGTGATGATGATGGGATTGACGTGTTGGATATAGAGATTCCTGAAGGATACGCTCTGTCTGCCGGAACGTCCACAATCTTCATGAATTCATCCAAGGCCTATGATTCACCGGCAGACTGGGTGTCGGGTGTTTACAACAGTCGCTTTAATGATGGTGACGGGCTTTACGATGATGTGCGTACGAGTAGCAATGGCATGGGAGGGGGGCTTGGCCCGGTCTATGCGGGGTATTCTTGTGGCAGTTGTCATCGTAATGCCGGCCGTACCAAACCGACGCTGTGGAGTGAAGGCGGATCGGGTAGTTACGGGTTTTCCTCGATGCTGGTTTATATAAGCCGCAAGAATGGTGCGTTTTTTCAGGATTATGGTCGTGTTCTCCATGACCAGGCAATTTATGGAGTGAAACCGGAGGGAAAGCTTTCTGTGGAGTATACTTATGAGACTTTTACCTTTCCCGACGGAGAGAAGTATGAACTTTGCAAACCGGCTTATTCCATATCCGAATGGTATGCTGACAGTATAAAGCCCGAAGATATGTTCTGCACGGTGCGTATCCCGTTGAGACATGTCGGTATGGGGCAAATGATGGCTTTGGACCCTACGGAGATTGAAGCGCTTGCTGCAAAAAGTAATTATCCGGAGTATGGTATAAGTGGCCGTTGCAATTACATTACCGAACGTGGTGTGAGAAGCTTGGGGCTGTCGGGAAATAAGGCTCAACATGCGGATTTGACTGTTGAACTTGGTTTTTCAAGTGATATGGGTGTTACCAATAGCCGCTATCCGGAAGAGATATGCGAGGGGCAGGCCCAGGTGAATCAAGGCAGCATGATGGGGCTTTCTTATGCCCGGTTGGATGTTTCTACAGAAGATATGGAAGATGTTGACTTGTATATGCAGAGTCTTGGTGTTCCTGCACGGCGTAATGTGAATGACCCGCAGGTGATAAGGGGAGAACAGAATTTCTATAAAGCCAAGTGCCATCTTTGCCATGTCACCACGTTGCATACCAGGCCTCGGGGCTCCGTGCTGTTGAACGGTACCCGTTTGCCATGGTTGGGAAGTCAGACAATTCACCCCTATTCGGATTTTTTGCTGCATGATATGGGCTCCGAAATTATGGGAGTCGGTCTGAATGATAACTATGTAAGTGGGTTGGCGCGTGGCAATGAATGGCGCACTACTCCGCTTTGGGGTATCGGGCTTCAGGAAAAGGTAAACGGACATACCTACTTCTTGCACGATGGTCGTGCCCGCAATCTTGTTGAAGCCATAATGTGGCATGGGGGAGAGGGAGAAGCATCGAAAAATCTCTTTAAGAACATGAGTAAGGATGACCGTGATGCCCTGATTGTATTTTTAAATTCACTTTAGAACTAATAAGCTTTATATAAAAAGTAATTATGAAGAAATTTTTATATGTCGCCATGCTGGCTGTTTTGCCTTTGACCGCTATGGCGCAACATGAGGAAGATACGGAGAATGGTGTAGTGTCATTGGCCGGAAGAGAAGGTTTTACCATTGAAACAAAGAAAGGTGACTTTGTTTTCAAGCCTTATCTGTTGGTACAAACGAGTGCTAATTTCAATTGGTATGATGATGAAGGCTTGGATAAGGCTTATAACCAAGATAATATTGCCAATTCGGGTTTTTCCATTCCTTATGCCGTACTTGGCTTTACTGGCAAGGCTTTTGGAAAAGTAGCTTTCAATCTGTCCATCAATGCTGCTGCAAGTGGAGGAGCGCTGTTACAGCAGGCGTGGTTTGATGTACAGCTGAAAAAACAATTTGCGATTCGTGTCGGAAAGTTCAAGACTCCATTCTCGCATGCCTATCTGACAACTCTTGGCGAAACACTGCTTCCCCAGTTGCCGGTTTCTCTGACGTCTTCTGTAATTTTGCCTTATTCGTTGAATGCCGTGACGCCTAATATCGGTACGGGATTTGACCTGGGTGTTGAAATTCACGGTCTGGTGGCAGATAGGTTCGGTTATGAAGTCGGCTTGTTCAATGGAACCGGAGCTTCCGTGAATACAGCTTCAAAGACGATGAGTGATGACTGGCATATCCCTTCATTGCTGTATGCCGGACGTCTGACTTATATGCCCAAGGGGGTGATGCCTTCCACACAAGGTAATCCTAACCGTTTGAACGAGGATAAGATATTATTCGGTCTTTCGGGTTCTATCAATGTGGAGAGTGAAAATGAGAGTACCAATGATACCCGTGTGGGGTTGGAATTTGCCATGTTGAAGAACAAGCTCTATCTGGCGGCTGAAGCTTATTATATGAATGTAGGTTTCACCAAACGGCAAAAGATAAATGAATCGTATAGCTTTTTAGGCGGTTATGTGCAAGGTGGTTACTTTGTCGCTCCCCGCCTACAGCTTGCCGCACGCTACGATATCTTCAATCGTAACGGTACGGATGACGACGGTTTCCTGAATATGCCTGCTGTAGGTATGAATTACTTTTTCAGAGGATGCAACTTGAAATTGCAGGCAATGTATCAGTATGTAGCCCGTTGGGGACACGACACGCAGCTCGATCGTGATAATGATAATTTAGGTCTGGCCACTCACTCTGCCACGGTGATGCTTCAATATACATTCTAAATGAAGTCAGGAAAGGATTCGTCTATGAAAAAATACATTCTTTTCTTTTTTCTGCCCGTGCTTCTTATAGGTCTGCATGCATGCGATGAGGGGAGAATTTATGAGAATGCCGTAGTGGCCACGGGTGAAGGACGCACAGTGAAGATGACAGGCCGGATTAGTGGTGTGGATAAGTGGTCGGGCGACTATTGTGTGGTAGTGGCAGGATTTGATGATGAAAGCGATTATGCCATTGTTTCAAAGGTTGTTCCGGTATCCGAATCGGATAATGATGAAATCCGGTTGACAATGTCCGGCATAACGGATGAGGTGACAACAGTCGAGCTATGTGTAATCAATAAGTTGAGAAAGCGCATTGTCAGTTTGGTGGCAATGGAATGTACTGAAATCGCTGATACTATACTTATGGATGCAGGAACAGTTGATGCAAGTATGTACAATGCCATTCAACAAAAAATATTCAATGCCACTTGTACGGCTTGCCATGGTCTTAGCACCACTCCGGGTGGTGGCTTGAATCTGCTGGAAGGACATAGCCATGCTGATCTGGTCAACCGGGCTTCAACGACGGTGGACGGTAAAATGAGGGTTATGCCCGGCAATGCGTCAGAAAGTGTCTTGCATCTCATATTGGGTACGGACATCAGCTCGGATTGGCGTATAGACCATTCTCAGATGATAACCTCATCCGATATGCAGTCTTTGATTGGCAACTGGATTGACGATGGTGCACAGCCGTAATAATGATGGGCCTTACTGGTAATACCGGTACTTTTCTGAACAACAACGACTAATTGATATTTAATATGAAAGATAAACAACAACAAACTAATCAATCGGAGAATACCTTAACCGAAATCTTTAAATATGAGGTAGAAGCGGGTGTTTCGGAATATCATGTAATGATTCATGCCACCAGACCGGAAGCGACTTATGAAGAACAGCTGAATGCGGTGGTCGACACTTACTGCCAACTGCGTGAAAGCGAACTACAAGGTGCTGTTGCCATCTTTAAACGCTACTTTCTAAGTGACGCCGCCAATCAGGCGGATATGCTACTGGGGCTTTCGGCAGAATGTTCGGACTGTGCACTCTCTGTGGTAGAGCAGCCGCCGTTGGACGGTACAAAGATTGCACTATGGGTCTATCTGCAGAAAGGTGTGGAAACACAGGTGCTTCATAACGGATTGTTCGAAGTGAGACATGGTGCCTACCGTCACCTTTGGGGAGGCGGCTCTTTCAATCGT
Organism: Bacteroides muris (ex Afrizal et al. 2022); assembly: GCF_004793475.1. Classification (GTDB taxonomy): domain Bacteria; phylum Bacteroidota; class Bacteroidia; order Bacteroidales; family Bacteroidaceae; genus Bacteroides; species Bacteroides muris. Next base: position 75,959 of record NZ_SRYZ01000016.1, read on the forward strand.
GCCGCCAATTCGGAATACCAGACCCGTCTGCTGTTGAATGACTATGTGATGCAGCTGATGGAACAGGGCTGCAAGCTGGCTGATAATTGCATACGTACCTGGTTTTTTGTACAGAACGTGGATGTGAATTATGCCGGAGTGGTGAAGGCACGTAATGAGGTGTTTGTTACCCAGGACTTGACGGAGAAGACTCATTATATTTCCAGTACCGGTATCGGTGGCCGTCATGCCGACCCAAAAGTGACGGTTCAGATGGATACTTATGCTGTAGATGGTTTGAAATCTGAACAAATTCACTACCTTTACGCACCGACACATCTGAATCCCACATACGAATACGGTGTGAGTTTCGAGCGAGGTACGTATGTGGATTATGGCGACCGTCGCCAGGTGTTTATTTCGGGTACTGCGAGCATCAATAATAAAGGTGAGGTGGTATATCCCGGAGACATTCGCAAGCAGACGGAACGTATGTGGGAGAATGTGGAGGTTTTGTTGAAAGAAGCTGGCTGTACGTTTGATGATTTAGGACAGATGATTGTTTATCTGCGGGATGTTGCAGACTATACCGTGGTCAAAGGCATGTATGACAAGCGTTTCCCGGATATTCCGAGAGTGTTTGTATATGCTCCCGTATGTCGTCCGGGTTGGCTGATAGAGATGGAATGTATGGGAGTCAGGTCTTTAGAAAACAAGGAGTTTGCTCCATATTGATTTTTTCACTTTTAATTGATAGCTCTTAATTGAAAAAGTTTCTCATAGCTGTTTATGGTTGTTTGCTGCTCCTGCTTGCTGCAACTACGTTTGTAGAGCAGACGTACAGTACGGATTTTGTAGAAAAGCATGTTTATCATACGATTTGGTTTTGTTGCTTGTGGGGAGCCCTTGCTGCGATGACTGTTGTTGTGCTTGTAAGACAGCGGTTGTGGCGGCGTCTCCCGACGTTGTTGTTGCATGGCTCCTTCCTCGTGATTTTGGCGGGAGCCATGATTACGTTTCTTTGTGGTCGGAAAGGATATGTGCATCTTACTGTCGGCAGTGAGGTGAACTGCTTTTTGGAACAAGACGGCAGGCAGGTTGTAGAGTTACCGTTCACCTTACGTCTGGACAGTTTCCGGATTGAGTACTATCCGGGTACGGATGCTCCTGCAGATTATATCAGCTATATTCACGGCGAGAAGCCCGTCTCCATGAACCGTATTCTTTCACGGCAGGGGTTCCGCTTTTATCAGTCTTCCTTTGATGAGGATATGCAGGGGAGCTGGCTGACAGTGAATTATGACCCGTGGGGGATAGGGATTACCTATAGTGGATACCTCTTGTTAGGTGTCTCCATGCTTTGGATGCTGGTCAGCCGGGGCGGAGAGTTCCGCAGGCTGCTGAGGCATCCGTTGTTGAAGAAGGGAGGAATGTTTGTCCTATTGTTGCTGTGTCTGGGAAGTGGGGCACATGCGCAGAAAAGAAGCCTTCTGGCACTGGCACGCAAGCAGGCGGATAGTCTCGCCCGTAAGCAGGTGATTTATAATGATCGTGTGGTTCCTTTCAATACCCTTGCGCGCGATTTTGTACTGAAACTGACGGGAAAACCGTCTTATGGAGGCATGACACCGGAGCAGGTGATTGGCGGATGGCTTCTGCGTCCGGAGGTTTGGCAGAATGAGCCGATGATTTATATCAAAAACGAGGCACTCCGTCACCTGCTTCATTTGAAGACGCCCTATGCACGTCTGGCTGATTTGTTCGACGGTGAGAAGTATCGCTTGCAGAAGTACTGGAAGGAGGAGCAAGGCCATCGTCAGAAAATGACTTCTTTGGAAAAGGCCATTGTAGAGGCGGATGAAAAGGTGGGACTGATTTTGATGCTCCAAAATGGTACATTGATTCGTCCTTTGCCGGAAGACGGAAGTGTGGAGCCTATTTCCGATACTAAAATACAAGCCGAATTGCTGTATAACCGTGTTCCTTTCAGCAAGCTGCTGTTCATGTTCAACCTTACGGTGGGATTGTTGGCTTTCTTCCGTTTGTTGTACCGTGGCTTGCGCCGTTCGTCTGCATCAGGCTCTTCCGGTCGGATTACGGTGTTTGCTTCTTTTTCACATCTGACAGATGTTTTCTTTCCGGTTGCACTTTATGCAGCGTTTCTCTTTCAGCTCTTCGGGTATAGTCTGAGATGGTACATCGGCGGGCGAATTCCGTTGGGTAACGGATACGAAACAATGCAGTTCATGGCATTGTGTGCGCTGTTCCTGGCTTGTCTGTTCCGGCGGCGTTTCCCGTTTATGGTGCCCTTCGGCTTTTTGTTGTCCGGTTTTGCCTTGCTGGTTTCATACTTGGGACAGATGAATCCCCAAATCACTCCCTTGATGCCCGTACTCGTTTCTCCGTGGCTCAGTATGCATGTGTCATTGATAATGATGTCTTATGCTTTATTCGCTTTCATGATGCTGAACGGTATACTGGCACTGTGTCTCCGTCGTTCGGTCCGGATGTTGATGCTGCTCAGCCGACTGCTGCTTTATCCTGCCGCTTTCTTTTTGGGAGCCGGCATTTTTCTGGGTGCAGTTTGGGCCAATGTTTCATGGGGTCGTTATTGGGCTTGGGATCCAAAGGAGGTATGGGCGCTGATTACTTTCATGGTCTACGGGGTGGCGTTCCATGCACGTAGCCTACGTATTTTTCGCAGACCGTTGTTTTTCCATATCTATATGATTGTTGCCTTTCTGACAGTCTTGATGACCTATTTCGGGGTGAACTACATCCTTGGAGGAATGCACAGCTATGCCAATGCCTGATTTTCGGGTGGTTCTACCTATTTATAATGACCGGCTTGTTTTATTATACCTAATTTAAGTGATTGCGTACTATCTGCCGATGCCTTATCTTTGCAGCGTCAGATTTGAATGAATTAGTTAGTCATAATTACGTAACCACTTTTATGAAGATAAAAGGATTCCCGCTTCCCGATGTGATATTGTGAAGCGGGGATTTTGTTACTATCGTGTAAACACGAAACGAATACCTTGCCGGCACGATATTTGTTTCTTGCATCACACGTTGTTAATTTCCTGCATGACATGTTATTGATATCTTGTGCCCTGCTTAATCAGCTTCCCGTACTCCGCTTCTCCCTCGCCAGTACCGAGATGATGTACCCTCCCTTGCTGTTCACCTTGTTCCAGTTCGTCCCATTGAATATTTTCCAGACGTAGTTTCCCAGCCTGCCGTAGTCCGACAGCTTCAGAATCTTCCTGATTTCCTCCCGGTCGGTGATGTATAGCTTTTTCAGGTTCAGCATGAGGCATTCCAGGTTGTGCGTATTCCTGTTGTAGGCATATCCGGGAATGTCCGGATCAGGATTTCCCTGCGCTCCTCCGCTTTCCCCGGGGGGAGTAAGAGGGGGAAGTGCTTTGCTTTCTTTTGCTTTACTTTCTTTTGCTTTGCTTTGTTTGGAATTGCATGCATTTTCGGGGAAAATGTCTGCATCCTGCGT
>NZ_SRYZ01000017.1 GCF_004793475.1 Bacteroides muris (ex Afrizal et al. 2022)
TATGTAGGGGGCGATTAGAATTCATGGGATTGATATTGCTTAATTTAACCGCAAAGATAATTCACTTTCGCGTATTAACATAATATACCCACAGGGTTTTCGGACTGATCCCTTATCTGCAGACTGGTTTTGGATTATATTGATAATACAGGCGCATAGGAAAAAAGAAGAAGTTAATTTCGTGTTTTCACGAAATTAACTTCTTGCATATCTGATATTAATATGTTGTATACTGGAAATTAATATCTTATAAGGGCGGTATAAGGCCTTAACATTTAATGTTCAATTCATCCAGAATCTTGCGCATAGCTTCGAAAGTGGTGATTCTGGTCGGCACCAATGGCAGACGGAGCTTGTTCTCAATCATTCCCATTACGTTGAGCATGGCTTTTACTCCGGCAGGGTTACCGTCTACAAACAGAAGCTTGAATAATTCGGCAAATTTGTGGTGAATGGTCAATGCATTGGCGTAGTCTCCTTGCAGTGCCAGGCGTACCATACGGCTGAACTCACGTGGGAACGCGTTTCCGATGACTGAGATGATACCGACGGCCCCTAGGGTAATCAGAGGGAAGGTAATACCGTCATCACCTGAAATAACGTCGAAATTGGCCGGTTTGTTTTTGATGATGTCATCCATCTGCGTGATGTCGCCCGAAGCTTCTTTGACGGCTATCACATTCTTGAAATCGCGTGCAATGCGCAGGGTTGTTTCCGCCTTCATGTTCACACCGGTACGACCGGGGACATTATAAAGCACAATCGGCAAATCAGTTGCTTCCGATATGGCCTTATAATGCTGATATATACCCTCTTGCGAGGGTTTGTTGTAATATGGAACAACGGAAAGAACAGCATCTACTCCGGTGAAATCGTCATTTTTCAGTGTTTCCACTATGGCACGGGTGTTGTTTCCGCCTACGCCCAGCAGGATGGGAATTCTTCCGTTCACCCGCTCGATGACCATTTTCTTGATTTTCTTTTTCTCCTCTTCGGTCAGAGTCGGAGTTTCTGCTGTGGTGCCGAGTACGCACAAAAAGTCGGTATTGTTTTGAAGTTGATAGTCTATCAAACGCATCAACGCATCGTAGTCAACGCTTTCATCCTCTTTAAATGGAGTAATCAGCGCTACCCCCATTCCTTTCAATCTTGTCTGTATCATGAGTATTATAAAGTAATCTCTAATTAAATGACTCGCAAAAGTACGAATTTTTTCGATTTACCCTACAAATATAAGCCATAAAAAAGCTTTTTGTGGAAATTTGTTAGGATATCAATGTCAAAAACTCATCTTCGCTCATAATCTTAACTTCCAGTTTCTGTGCTTTCTCCAGTTTGGCAGGTCCCATATTTTCTCCGGCCAGGATAAAGCTGGTTTTGGAGGAGATGCTGCCGACGTTTTTTCCACCGTTTTTTTCAATCATCTCTTTGTATTCGTCCCGTGAGTGATGAGTGAATACGCCGCTGATGACGATGGACTGACCCGCCAGTTTGTCGGTGTATCCGCTGAGGTCTTCTTCCGTCCGGTGGAGTTGCAGGCCGTTTGCTTTCAGCCGTTCCACCAGCTCTCTGTTGGCGGGATTGGAGAAATAAGTTATGATGCTCTGCGCTATTTTTTCACCAATTTCATCGATGTTTTTCAGCTTTTCGATATCCGCGTTTTCCAGCTCTTCGATGTCCGTAAAGGACTTGGCTATTTTCTTGGCAACCGTTTCTCCCACGAAGCGTATGCCCAGTGCAAAGAGTACTCTTTCGAATGGCACTTCTTTACTTGCCGCGATACCGTTGACTATGTTTTCTGCCGATTTTTCGCCCATTCGTTCCAGGTTTTTGATGTCGTCGGTTTTGAGCTGGTATAAATCTGCAGTATCGTTTATCAGCCCTAATCGGTAGAACATATCTACGGTTTCAGGTCCCAGTCCGTCTATATTCATGGCTTTGCGGCTGATGAAATGCTCTATCTTCCCTTTAATCTGCGGAGGGCAAGCGGTTTCATTAGGGCAATAGTGGGCTGCTTCTCCTTCAAAACGTATCAGTTTACTGCCACATTCGGGACAATGAGTGATGAACTTCACTTTTTCACCGATAAGCATACCGCGGGCATCCTTATCGACTCCGGTTATTTTTGGGATGATTTCACCGCCTTTTTCCACATACACCATGTCGCCTATATGCAAGTCCAGTCCTTCGATAATATCTGCATTGTGCAGAGAGGCACGTTTCACAATGGTGCCGGACAGTTGCACGGGGTCCAGATTGGCAACCGGAGTCACTGCACCGGTACGTCCTACCTGATAGGTGACTTTGTTCAGCCGTGTCAGTGCACGTTCTGCCTGAAATTTGTATGCGATGGCCCATCGGGGGGACTTCGCTGTGAATCCCAAATTCTTCTGTTGTTTTAAACTGTTGACTTTTAACACAATACCATCAGTAGCCACCGGAAGATTCTTACGTTCTGTATCCCAATAATTGATATATTCGAAGACTTCCTCCAGGCTGTGGGCTTTTCTGGTGTGCTCTGATGTTTTAAATCCCCAGCTGGCGGCGGCTTGCAGATTCTCGTAATGGCCGTCACAGGGCAATTCCTCTCCCAATAGATAGTAGAGATAAGCATCCAGCTTTCTGGATGCTACGATAGCGGAATTCTGCAATTTCAATGTACCGGAAGCAGCATTGCGCGGATTGGCGAAAAGCGGTTCCTCACGTGCTTCCTTTTCCCGGTTCAGTTCTTCGAAGACCACCCAGGGCATCAGAATTTCCCCTCTGATTTCGAATGATTTAGGATAATTCCCATGGAGTACCAGCGGAATCGTCCGGATTGTCTTCACATTATCCGTCACGTTATCGCCCTTTTCACCGTCGCCACGGGTGACGGCACGCACCAGTTTGCCGTCCTCGTAAGTCAACGAGATGGAAGTGCCGTCATACTTCAGCTCGCAGCAGATTTCAAAATCTTCGTTCAGTGCTTTCTTTACCCGTTCGTAGAAGTCGGTCACTTCACTTTCGGAATAAGTGTTTCCTAATGAAAGCATGGGATATTTGTGTGCCACTTGTGTGAAATTCTTGTTCAAATCACTTCCTACACGCATCGTGGGCGAATTATCATCTTGGTATTCAGGATGTTCTTTCTCTAACTCTTGTAGCTCGCGCATGAGGTCGTCAAACTCCTTATCGGATATTTCAGGAGCATTCAGCACATAATAATTGTAGTTGTGCCGGTGTAATTCCGCACGAAGCCTGTCTATTTTTTCTTTTACAGTCATAGGGTTTTCGGATTGTTTGAACGCAAAAATACGGGTTTCTCCCCGAATATTTGTACTTTTGCAGCTTGAAATAGCTAAAATAAAGTTATATGCGCATTGACATTATCACAGTTTTACCGGAAATGATTGAGGGATTCTTCAACTGTTCCATTATGAAACGTGCTCAAAATAAAGGGCTTGCAGAGATATGTATACATAATCTTCGTGATTATACAGAAGATAAGTACCGTCGTGTAGACGATTATCCGTTTGGCGGCTTCGCCGGAATGGTGATGAAAATAGAGCCGATAGAGCGATGCATCAACGCTCTGAAGGCTGAGCGGGATTACGACGAGGTTATCTTTACTACCCCCGACGGTGAACAGTTCAATCAGCCGATGGCAAATACTCTTTCCCTTGCCCGGAATCTCATCATTCTCTGCGGGCATTTCAAAGGGATAGATTACCGGATTCGCGAACATCTCATCACGAAAGAAATCAGCATCGGCGACTATGTGCTGACTGGTGGAGAACTGGCGGCGGCCGTCATGGCAGATGCCATCGTCCGCATCATTCCGGGAGTGATTTCCGATGAGCAATCTGCACTTTCAGATTCCTTTCAGGACAATCTGCTGGCAGCGCCGGTCTATACGCGTCCCGCTGACTACAACGGATGGAAGGTTCCTGATATTTTACTTTCCGGACACGAGGCAAAAATTAAAGAATGGGAGCTGCAACAGTCATTGGAAAGGACTCGTAGACTGCGTCCGGATTTGTTGGGAGAATAAGTCTACTGATGTAAATAAAAAGAAAAAGGACATTCGTTGACGAATGTCCTTTTTTATGAATATATATGGCGAATGACGTTCTCTTGTTATTCACTATACCTCAAGTGCACCGATAATGTCCTTTACGGACTGATAACCGTGTCTGTCGAGATAGTCATTTATTCCTTCTGCCACTTTCACCGTAACCGTGGGATCTATGAAGTTTGCCGTACCAATCTGGATGGCAGAGGCACCTGCAAGCATGAATTCCACAGCATCTTTCCAGTTCATGATACCTCCCAAACCTATGACGGGGATTTTTACTGCTTTGGCTACTTGCCATACCATACGTAAGGCAATGGGTTTTACGGCTGCACCGGACATACCACCGGTTACAGTGGAGAGCATGGGACGCCTGCGTTCCGCGTCTATAGCCATTCCCAGCAGGGTATTGATGAGGGAAACGCTGTCTGCGCCGCCATTTTCGGCTGCACGGGCTATTTCGGTGATGTCGGTAACGTTCGGTGAGAGTTTTACGATAAGTGTCTTTTTGTAAACTGAGCGCACGGCTTTTACTACTTCTTCTGCTCCTTTGGCAGTAACTCCGAATGCCATTCCGCCTTGCTTCACATTGGGGCAAGAAATGTTCAATTCTATGGCAGGAATTTTGTCAAGTTCATTAATAATGGCTGCTGTTTCGGCATAGTCTTCGATGGCAGACCCCGAAACATTCACAATCATGTTGGTTTGAATATCTTTAATGTGAGGATAGATGTGTTCGACAAAGTAATGAACGCCCTTATTCTGTAGTCCTACAGCGTTTAACATACCTGAAGGAGTCTCTGCCATACGCGGATACGGATTGCCTTCACGTTTGTGAAGGGTAGTTCCCTTTACAATTATACCACCTATTCGCGATAGTTCGATGAAATCGGCGAATTCTTCACCATATCCGAATGTTCCGGATGCAGTCATCACCGGATTATTCATTTGCAATTCGCCAATATTTACACTTAAATCTGCCATAATAGTTTGTTTATATTAAAAACCGGACCTTCTTTACATACGCACAAATGGCCTTCCGTGGTATTTTCCACGCAGCACAGACAAGCACCTATACCACACGCCATCGTATTCTCCAAAGATACTTCGCAACTGATGCCTTTACTTTTGGCATACTTTGCTACTGCCATCATCATCGGTTTCGGACCGCAAGTATATATCTGCTCGAAGCACACCTTATCTAATATGGAGTGTTGCGTTACATATCCCTTTTCTCCATGGCTGCCATCCTCAGTAGTGGTATATACCTCGCCATAGGCGGCAAACTGTTCCAATTGAAGCAAGTCTTTGTCACTTCTGGCACCCAGCAGGAATGTTGGCTTGCAGCCTTTCTTGGCAAGCTGTTCGCCTAAATATAACATAGGAGCTGTTCCTACACCTCCACCCACCAGCAAGAGCTTGTCTGAGGGTTTTTCAGGCATTGTGAAGCTGTTTCCCAGTGGAAGCACTACATTGATTATATCGCCTGCTTTTGCTTCGCCTAGTCGCTTGGTTCCGTTGCCTACAAGTTGGATTAAAAACCAGACTTCATTCCGTTGTCTATCTACATAATTGATGGAGATGGGGCGGCGTAAGAAAGTGGCAGGCGAGCCGTCCACGCGAATCTCTGCAAATTGTCCCGGCAACATTTCCGGAAGCGGGGACGGAGAAGTCAGCTTCAGCAGCACGTAGTTGGCGTGTAAGCGGAGGTTCTCCGTCACTGTCAGATCTAAAATATACTTTTTCATATCTATAAAGAGGGATGTTTTTCTTTTCGGATGCAAAGATAATGTAAACCGAGTGTAGAATAAAATGAACCCGTTTCTTTTTTATGCCGGGGCGTTAGTCTATTTCCATTCTCATTCTTCAATTTTCCGGTTTGAAAGTCTCGTAGGTATTATCATCAAAAAAAATTCTTATTTCAGTGATTTCTCTGGGAGGTCTTTCTTTGTATATAATCTCTTGTTTTACAATTTCTTTAGGCGTTTTTGAGGATGTTTCTAATGCAATTTCCGTGCGATTCTCAGTTTCATCCAGCCCGTTGGTCAGATTTTCCGGATTCTCAGCAAATAGAGGATAGTCGAATCCATCATTTTCGGGTGAGTCCGGATTATTACTCATATTGCCTTGGCCGGTAAGCAGCCACTCCAAGTTTATATCATTGTAACGTTGATGCAATCGGAGAATAACTTCCGTACTTGGATATTTGTTACGCGGACCCAAGATGTGGGAAATGGTGGCTTGGGCCACACCGATGCTCTCGGCAAAAGCTCCTGCTGTCAGTTTCTCTCGGTCCATAACCATTTTGAATCTGTCTTTTATGCTCATGGCTTATGTGTTTATTACAATTGTATATGATAATTATTGGATTACAAAAGTAAAAAAACAGCGCCATAAAAGCAAATTAAAAATGTAATATTTTATATTTCACAAATGAAATACTATTATTACAACATTAATTATTACAAATGCTATAGTAGGAATAATGAGCAAAATAGATATTTATTCAAGGTTTAATAAAATAATATATATGTATGGCTATTAGAGGTATTATGCTATATTTATTTGGCATAAAATCCTATATTACATTTGTTTTTTGCCAATCCTTCGTATTATATAATCTGATAATTTGATAAAATAATATATATTATTGATATTTGCATAGTTATATATTATAAACTAGTAGGTTAACCCCTACTCTATTATTTTTGTAAATCATTAGTTTACGACATTAAATATCGTATATTACATTTGTATTTTCAAATGTAATATCACAATTGTTATATAATATTTTTAAATGTAGTGATTATGTAATGTCATATATTTACAACAGTAAATACTTGTAGTTGCAGATTACAACTATCGTACTCATGAAAAGCATGACAGATTCTTTTTATACCGATTTAAAGTCAGAGTGATTTTTACATTCCTCCTTACTAAGAAGAAAAAATGTGACATGAATAAGAAAATAAGATTCTCTCTTTATTGTCTGTTCTTCAGGATTTGAATCCTCGCCTTATTTCCGCATAAGTGGTCGATTCGTCGTGAAAAAATAATTCTCAAGGCTTATAAATGAGTGTAGTATATTGTGAATATGAGAGTTATCTCTTATTCTCTTGTCTGTATTGAAGGATGAAATAGAAAAAAGGGGGATAAATCCCCCTAAAAATAACAGAATGGTAGCAAATCAGTCGTTAGTGTAGAATCTTAAAGACCAGTTCCCGGAGGATATCTCCATCGCTTAGAGAGGAATTTCCTACTCCTTTGGATTTGGCATCTGAATATCGAATCTCTCCAATTATCTGCATGGTCTTTACACCGCTATAGCGACGCATGGCACTTAGGTATTCGCGAGACTGCCAGGGAGTTTTCAAGCCTATGAAGCCAGCAATGCCCTGCTCTGTTTTTTCGGGGGCATAGTATGCCAACATCAAGTTGGAGAAGAAACCGAAAAGTAAAGATAAAGTCATTTGAATAGGGTTTGTTTTCGGATTTTCTTCAAAATATTTTATTATTTTATTGGCCTTTAGTATATCTTTTTCTACGATTGCACTGCGAAGTTCAAAGTTATTATAATCCTTGCTGATTCCGATGTTGCGTTCTATCTGTTCGGGGGTGACGCGTGTCTGACCTTTTGGAAGAGTTATAATCAGTTTTTCCAGTTCTCCCGTAAGGCGGCTGAGGTCCGTACCTACGAAATCGGCAAGCATGGAGGTGGCTTTGGGTTCCAAGTCTACACCTTTGCGCTTCATGTATGAGGTGATGAATGCCGGCAACTGGGCATCCTTCACCTTCTTGGATTCGAACAAGACCCCCACCTTTTCTATTTCGGCAGCCAGTTTCTTCCTTCTGTCCAGTACTCCATGTTTGTGGCATAGGACAAGAATAGTGGAATTCAACGGCCTTTGCAGGTAGTATGAAAGCTCTTCCATGTTGCGGATGGCTTGTGCCTCCTTTACAACTACGACTTGGCGTTCGGACATCATCGGATAGCGCTTGGCCGCATTGATGACGGTAGCTATATCCACGTCTGCACCGTAAACTACGGTCAGGTTGAATTCCTTTTCGGTGTCAGTGAGAACGTTATCTGTGATATAGTCGGAGATGAGGTCTATGTAATACGATTCCTCGCCCATAAGATAGTAGATGGGGCGATATTGCTTGGCTCTCAGCTCCTTTAGAATATCATCACATGTGGTTTCTTGTTTTGCCATATATAAAGTAAAAGTGCTACGGGATGCCCATAAGGGACTACCAGTCGAATTTCAAGTGTTTTACGGTTTTTTTCTCATCAATAATCATGCGCAGGGATGCAATGCCGATTTCAACATGCTCATTTACATAGTTCTGGGTAACCAGATTGTCGCTCTTGTCGGTTTTTACACCTTCCGGAATCATCGGTTGGTCTGAAACCAGCAGAAGGGCTCCCGTGGGAATATGATTGGCAAAACCACAACTGAACAAAGTCGCTGTCTCCATATCAACGGCCATGGCACGGGTTTTCTTCAGATATTCCTTGAATACCTCGTCATGTTCCCAGATGCGGCGGTTGGTGGTGTATACGGTACCGGTCCAGTAGTCGCGAGCATAGTCGCGGATGGCAGAAGAAACGGCGCGTTGCAACATAAATGCCGGGAGTGATGGAACTTCGGGTGGGAAGTAGTCGTTGGAAGTACCCTCGCCACGGATGGCGGCTATGGGAAGGATAAGGTCTCCTATTCTATTTTTCTTGTCTATGCCGCCACACTTACCTAGGAACAGACATGCCTTGGGTTTGATGGCGCTTAACAAGTCCATGATAATGGCGGCATTAGGGCTTCCCATGCCGAAGTTGATGATGGTCATTCCTTCCGCACTGGCAGATATCATGTTGGCATCTTTACCGAAAATGGGAACATTGAACTTTTCTGCGAAAATCTCTACGTACTTGTTGAAGTTGGTCAACAGAATGTACTCTCCAAAATCCTCCAGGTTACGTTTTGTGTAACGGGGCAGCCAATTGGCTACGATTTCTTCTTTTGTTTTCATAAGATTTCATTAAATTTGTGTTCCCGAAAGACGGGGAACCATTATTTAACTTACAAATGTAGTAAATGTTATCGTTAAACCTACCAGCATTCGATACTAAAATTGCCGTAAGAGACGGAAAAAATGTTATTTTCGATGTAATCCGTCGTCGTTATGTCGCCTTGACACCCGAAGAATGGGTACGGCAGCACTTCGTTCACTTTCTTCTTGTTCACAAGGGGTATCCGCAAGCGCTTATGGCAAATGAGGTGCAGGTACAGCTGAACGGTACAAAGAAACGCTGTGATACAGTGCTCTATCGGCGTGACCTCACTGCCCGGATGATTGTGGAATACAAGGCCCCCGAAATAGAAATCACCCAAAAGGTTTTCGACCAGATTACTCGCTACAACATGGTGCTGAAAGTGGATTATCTGGTTGTCAGCAACGGGCTTCAGCATTATTGTTGCCACATAGATTACGAGCATAACAGCTATACTTTTCTGCAAGATATACCCGAGTATCAAAATTTATAGGAGGAGCTGACGATAGCCTCCTTGTTTTTCTTATCTATCTTATCTCATCGCATCGTATACCATGCGTGATATGCGAGCGATGATGTCCGCATTGTCCTTGTCCGTCTCGTATGAGTCCATGACGAAGGCGGCAATGTAGTATTTCCGGCCGTCGGGAAGGATAACGAGTCCGGCATCATTATCCGCAGTTTTCATGCCGTCGGCATTGCGGTCGGAAGAGCCGGTCTTGTGTCCTACCATGGTTTGGGCTGGCAACATACCTTTCAGTTTGTTGGCACCGGTTTCAGTATCTATCATGGTCTGCCATAAGAAGTCTTTCAGCTCCTTGTTGGAGAACAACTCTTTTTCATCGGCCGTTCTCAGTAGTCGGACCATAGCGGAAGGAGTACTCCAGTTGCGGTATACAGCCTCGAAACTGGAGTGCATGTCATCTTCTGTTTCCGAGAGGTTGAAGGAGTCGATACCCAACCTGCGGATATAGTCATTGATATATTTAATACCTCCTACATATTCTATCAAGATGTCACAGGCATTGTTGTCGCTTTGGGAAATACTGTATTGCATCAGTTTCCTAAGCGTAATCGTAAAATCCTGATTGGGGAATTTCTTCCGAAGGGGGCTGTAGGTATTGGGCAGCATTTGGGATGCCTTTATGGAAACAATGCTGTCCAGACTGATTCCCTGCTTGTCCATCTTGTCCAGTACGGCCAGTGCCACATGGAATTTGAATACACTAAGCAAGGGGAAGTGTACATGGTCGTTATATCGGAGCATATCTCCTTTGTCTGTCCATACGGCTATACCGACGGTGGCTTTCTTGTCTTTGAGTAGACTGTCAATCTGGTTTTCAAGTCTTGATACTTGCAGTGGTCGGATGGCGGTAGCCATGCAAGCGAACAAAGCAAGTATCGTGATGAAATATGCTTTCATGCTTTCAATATTTTATGGGTACGACAAAAAGTCAGCATACAAAGATACATTTTTTGTTATGAATTCCTCTTTTTGCTGCCGAACTTTTCCTGCAACTTCTGCATCAATTCGTAGAAATTCGGGATATAGACCGTGGCGAGCAAGGTATTCAGCGCCATATCGAATACTACGGCACCTTCCCGGTGCGATGCGTTTTCCCGCTCCTGCTCGAGTTGTAAAAAGCTGCGAGCGGCATGACTCCGAATGCAAGCGATGCTATCAGGATAGGTCTGCAGGCAGATATGCTCTGTCTGGAACGCCGCATCGCGGTTGGCTTTCTGTGCCATAGCCGCAGGGCATAGGCATAATATGAGCAACGCAGTGCTCCAATCTTTTATATTCATAAACAAATAAAGGTTTAGGTAGTTATCTTTTTATGGGATTGATAACAACCTAAACCTCTATTTGTTTATGAGTATTTACTCTGTATACCCGAGTATCTTAGAAGGCATACCCGAATCCTACATTCAAGTAGATGGGATACATGGCAAAGGTAATGGTATTGAAATCTTTCTTGAAAATATCATTCAATCCCCATGTAAGGTCGGCAAATACATTCAGATGCTTGAAGGCACGCCAGTCTACGCCGGCTTGTAAACCCCATGCAAACTTGCGCAAGTCATCCGAAAAGTCGTAAGTGGCAATGGCACCGTCGGAGAAGTTGACTTTCTTTCCGGTAGGATTACCTTCACGCAAATAGCCTTCATATACATGTCCGGAAAATTCCTCATCCATCAGATATGAGACATATATACCTGCCTTGGCCCGCAATCGTGAGTCAATCTTATATGCTCCAAGCACGGGGACGGTAATGTAAGCATTGCGCACTTTGGTTTTCACTCCTCCCGTCCAGTTGCCTTTCAAGCGGTTACCGTCATTTCCTATGATTTCCATGCCATAGTTCTTTACTGTCGCTTTGGTAATCATATTTTTGGTTTCCAGTCTTACACCGGTAATTACTCCCCATTTTTTAGTTTTTCCCAACCACTTGATGGCATTTCCTTCCAGCATAAGAGCTAAAGTAGGATTGTAGGCATCGATACTCCGTATTTCTACGGGCAATGGAAGCGGAGAAGTGCCGCCGATACTGACACCGGCCCTTATTTCATATTCCCAACCGTGTAGAGCGGCGTTTATAAGCGTACGGTTCTGGTTTTCTTGAGCGTATAAAGCAGTCTGCATACATCCCACCAGTACGATAAATGCTACTATTTTCTTTATCATGTTGTATTCCAATTCTATATGATTCTTATTCGTAAATCAGTTCCACTTCGTCTATAAGTAAAGTGCTTCCGGGCGCACCTTCAAAAGTTGCCCCGTCCTTGCTGGATGCAAAAACGATACTTAGTTTATATTTTCCTTTTGCCAGCTTGGTTTCATCTATTTCTTTTCCATATCTCCGATAATCAAAAGGAATGTCGAAAGACTCCCAATCATCAGTTTCGTGTGGATTGGATATTAAAGCCAAAGCTACCATATTGGGGTGTTCATAATTCTGGTTTGGCAGATTTCCATCCAATATTATTTCTGTAGCTTCCCCTGCCTCGTTGTAACTTTCGCCTTCGTAAAAGATAGCATAGATGTTCATCACATCTTTACGGTCGGTGTATCCGCCGTTTTCATAAAAACGTTCACCGGCTTTGTACTTGTACCAACCTTTTAGACGTGAGGGCTTATAACAGAAAGGAGTGCCGAAATGTGTGGCTTTCAATGGGCTGGTGAGAGCATTCGTCATATCAAACTCACCGATAAACAAATTTCCGGCAGCTATCGGCATACCTACCATTGCTCCCAGAGAGCCGGTAAGCCGAGTTTCTAATTTGGCACACTTTCCGTTTTTACCATTGTTATATTGTGACGTAGGGTAATTTTCAGTAGCTGATGAACTGGCTGCCCAGTTGAATCCTTCATTTCCACTGGCCCATGTCAGTTCCAATCCGTCTTGTTCTTCATAGAACTCCTGATATTTGTATTTGGGGACAATTCCATTGATAAGTCGTATGTCTTCAAAATGGAATTCATTGGGTATGTCTGATACCGATTGTTCGCGTACATCGATGGAATATACTCGCTGCCAAGCCTTGTTCTCGGAAGTTACGGTATACTTTACCCTTTTTCCGTCAGAGAAATCGTGTTCACTACCACTTTCCGGACTAATGGTAGCGCCTGGCGTCAACTCAAACAGGGGGGATAGTTTGTTTAAAGGAGTGCCCTCTTTTACTTTTACTAATATGGGGTAGGCCTGCAGATTATCATTGTAAGATGGATTTAAATTGAAACGAGCGCTTGCCAGCACATCTTCTTCGAAAAAAATACCTGTTATATCAGCTTCAGCATTGGGTGCTTCATCTTTTATGCACGATGCCATCAATATTCCTAAAAGTGAATAAAGTATGAATAATTTGTTTTGTCTCATGCTTTTTTATTTAATTCTATTAATTTTTTGATGAGCAAAACTACACCTTTTTTCTTTAACTATAGAGTTTTATGAGCTTATTTAACAAAAAAACGGCAATAGAGGTCTTGACTATTGCCGTTTTTCATGTAAAAATGTTCTATTTTTAATTATCTGAGCCGATATGTACGATTTTTCTTTTTGCTCTTACTGGCTTTTCCTTTACAACTTCCACTTTCTGTTCGGGAGTTATGCCTGCCAGTTCCGGGTCAATCATGATACGGCCACAATATTCGCAAACGATGATTTTCTTACGTGAGCGGATGTCCAATTGTCTCTGAGGCGGAATCTTGTTGAAGCAACCACCGCAAGCATCGCGCTGTACATATACGATACCCAGTCCATTGCGTGAATTCTTACGAATACGTTTGAAGGACTGAAGCAGACGGGGTTCGATTTTTGTTTCCAGTTCTTTGGCCTTGTCTCTCAGCTTCTCTTCCTCTTGCTTGGTTTCGGAAATAATCTCGTCCAGTTCACTCTTCTTAACGTCAAGGTCTTTTTGTCTTTCTTCCAGCGCAGTAGCACTTTCTGCCACTTCCTGAGATTTTTCTTCCTCTTGTGCGGCAAATTCCTTGATACGCTTTTCGCAGAGTTCGATTTCCAATGTCTGGAATTCGATTTCCTTGCTCAAGAAGTCATATTCGCGGTTGTTGCGCACGTTGTCCTGCTGGTCTTTATATTTAGCTACGGAAGCCTTTGCGGTTTCAATTTCAACTTTCTTTCCTGCGATGGAGGATTTCAACTCGGATACTTCTGCCTTGATTCTGTCTATACGGGTACTCAGACCGGCTATTTCGTCTTCCAAGTCCTGTACTTCCAGTGGAAGTTCACCTCTCAACGTCTTGATTTCATCGATTTTGGACAGCATTGTCTGCAATTGGAACAAAGCTTTCAACTTCTGTTCTACGGTCAATTCCTGAGAATCTTTTTTTGCTTCTTTAGCCATTTTACTTACATGTATTTTATGGGGTTTGTATTCACCTTGGTCATCTGGACCTCAAAATGAGGAAACAAATCCCGGATTATTGTATAAAATATTTCTTTCGTATATTGCTCACTTTCATAATGCCCTATTTCAGCCAATAATATATCGGTATCATGTTCGAAATAGTCATGGTATTTTATCTCGCCAGTGATAAAGACATCTGCACGGTTGCGGATGGCAAGCGGCATTAGGAAAGCGCCGGCACCGCCACATAATGCAACAGTCTGTATTTCCCGCCCGAGGAGTTTGTTATGTCTGAGACACCCTACTTCGAAGGTTTTCTTTATCCGTTTCAGGAACTCAAGCTCTGTCTCCGGTGTTTCCAGTTCACCAATAACACCGGCTCCGGCTTGTGGCCATGAGTTTTGCAAGGGATAAATATCATAGACCGGTTCTTCATATGGATGTGCCGCAAGCAGTGCCTTGACAGCTCCCGCTTTTTTGTAGGCGGGTATGATTGTTTCAATACGCACTTCCCGTTCGGTATGCAGCTCCCCTATCGCTCCACAGTATGGGGTGGCACCTTCCCTGGCACGGAATGTCCCCTCGCCTTCCAGATTATAACTGCACGAATCATAATTACCGATATTGCCACATCCGGCATCGAACAAGGATTTCCGTACTTCTTCCGCTTGGGCAGTCGGTACAAATGTGGTCAGCTTTACCAGCGCATTTTCCTTGGCTTCCAGGATACGAACATTTCTTAAACCTATTTTTTCGGCAATTTTGAAGTTCACTCCTCCCCGCGCATTATCCAGGTTGGTGTGCGCAGCATAAACAACGATGTCATTCTTGATGGCTTTCAAGATACAACGTTCCACATAATCCCTGCCCGTGATGGATTTATACCCTTTGAAAATGAGAGGGTGATGTGATATAACCACATTATACCCCAATGCAATGGCTTCATCCAGTACAGCTTCAGTAACGTCAAGACACAACAAAGCCCCTGTTGCTTCCACATCTGTCAATCCGATTTGCAGGCCGGCATTATCAAATCCGTCTTGCAATGGCAGAGGCGCGAACCGTTCAAGGGCGCTTACTAATTCCTTAATTTTCATTGTGAACAGAAAATTTGGTTGCAAATATAGTAAAAAGCAATGGATTAAAAAGAATTCCAGTTTAAAAAAAGTCTTGTAGGCTGTATATTTATATATAATTGAACTATTTTTGTGGGTACAATATGGTTATTTATGCTCCTTTTTTCCCTTCTTCTCCACCATCACCGGCAGTAGCTTGCCGTAAGCATCAAACGACTTGCGGGAAGCCAAAGAGATTGTAATCATCAGTGACAGCATGGAGGCGGTAAAGGTGATGACCATGATCATCATCTGATATTTGATGGCCACATTCGGGCTGCTACCACCCAATATCTGCCCAATCATGGTTCCCGGAAAAGCAACCAGCCCCATCACGGATATATTGGCAATCAGCGGACTGAAGGATTTGATGATGGCTTGGCGGATGAAGGGTGCTTGTGCCTCTGCTCTTGTGGCGCCATTGCCGAGAAGATACCGGTAAAGCTGTTGTTCCCGTTTCAGTCCGCTATAATAGGTGTTGAGGGCTATGACGTTACTGGATAGCATGTTACCCATCAATATGCCGAAAATAGGGATGAAATACCGGGCGCTGAATACGTTTTCCACTCTCAGTACTATTCCGATAAAGTACAAGCCTACACATACTACACTGCATAAGAAACCTGTAGAGATGGGCAGGAGCAGAATCTTCCTCTTCAATTGCGTTCGTGCCAATGCCGTCTGCGATGCTACGAATATCATGACAATTACCCATAGAAAGTTTATCCACGGGTTATCCCACAAGAAGAGATAGTTCAGGTATATGCCGATGAAGAACAGCTGGACAATCATGCGTGCCGTACCTATCACAGTAGCGCGCAACAGTCCGGTCTTGAACTTCCAGATGTAAAACAGCGGTATTAATAATAGCAATAATCCGATGCCCAGGCTGAGGTATGATATATCTATGGTTCCCAATAGTGTGTATGTTATTTCATGATTATATGTCGGTCACATCCGTTGGCGAATCTTTTGTCATGGGATACGGTCAGTATGGCACTTCCATTTTCTGTCTGCCTGCGGAAGAAAGAGAGCACTTTTTCCGCGGAACCGGAGTCGAGAGCGGAAGTCGGTTCATCGACAATGGTCAGTGGTTTGCCAATCATTGAGGCTACGGCTATCATCATCCGTTGGCGCTGGCCTCCGGAAATTTCGTTTACCCGTTTGTAATATAACTCCCGCTCCAGACCCAAATCCTCGAAACATGCAAATAAGCGGGTTTCAGAAAAAGGCGTGCCCCGGTTTGCCTTTAGACCGAAGGGCAACTGTACCATGTCCTTTACCCACTCCAGCGGCAATGCCAGTTCTTGTGGAATCCATGCAGTCTGCTTACGGACAACGTCGACGTTTCCTTTATCCAGCAGAATGCCGTCTAATACGATACGTCCTTCTTTTAACGGGGTAAACCCAAGTATGGCATTCAGCAGTGACGATTTACCGCATCCCGAAGGGCCGGAGATACTGGCTATCTCTCCCCTTTCCAATTGCAGGTTGAAACCCGAGAAAAGTATATCGTTGCCGTAGGCGATACTGGCATTTTCTATTTGCAGCATGGCGTTCCTTTTAATCTTTCTGTATTGCAAAGATAGTGCAAAAAAATATTTGTGCTATCTTTGACGCACTAATTAATTCAGGAAAGAAAGACTATGATACAGAATGAACGTGATTGCCGCCATGAACATGTGCTTGACGTGGCAAGACAAATGCTGATTGCTGCGCGCACGGCACCGAAAGGAAAAGGTATTGATGTGATTGAAGCTGCGCTGGTTACGGGTGAAGACATTAAAAAGCTGTCTGAAAAGATGGTCGCTATGGTTGAAGAGCACGGTATGAAGTTCTTTCTCCGTGATGCGGACAACATTTTGCAGGCTGAATGTGTAATTATAATAGGTACGCGCGAGCAGATGCAAGGTTTGAATTGCGGACACTGCGGTTTTCCCACTTGTGCCGGTCGTCCGGAGGGAGTGCCTTGTGCCTTGAATACGGTGGATGTAGGGATAGCCGTAGGTTCGGCTTGTGCCATGGCTGCCGATTTGAGGGTGGATACCCGTGTGATGTTTTCTGCCGGACTTGCCGCCCAGCGTTTGGATTGGCTGAAAGGATGCAAGACTGTTTTTGCCATTCCGGTGAGTGCATCCTCCAAGAATCCGTTCTTCGACCGGAAACCGAAGGAAGATAAGTGATAATTGACGAGTAGAGGTTTGTAATCATAGAGTAGAGGTTTAGAAGTCTGAAGTAGAGGTTTGGCAATTCTAAACCTGAGGTTTATTCTCCCTCTCTCTGCTAACTTAAAAAGTAACGAATTAGAAAAGATAAATAATATGGGATATTTTGTAGGAATTCCATTGGGTGGTGCAACGGAGAAAGACTGTCAGGTGCGTTTTGGCAAGAATATGAGCTTTCAGGTAGAGACACGTGCTCCCCACTTGCCTGCCGAATGGGCCTTGCAAAGCGGCATACAGCTTACATGGCCTCATGCGGGTACGGACTGGGCCTATATGTTGGACGAAGTGCAGGAATGTTTTGTTGCCATTGCCCGCGAAATAGCCGCGCGGGAGACATTGCTGATTGTAACTCCGGAACCGGATGAGGTGAAGAAACAGATTCTCGACAGGGTAAATATGGAAAATGTCCGTTTCCTGAAGTGTGAAACGAATGACACTTGGGCACGCGATCATGGAGCTATCACCCTATTGGATGCTGACGGTGTATCTCTGCTCGACTTTAAGTTCAACGGATGGGGATTGAAGTTTGCATCCGATAAGGATAATTTGATTACGCGTCGTGCAGTAGAGGCAGAAGTGATGAAAGGAAAGTATGTAAATCGCTTGGGGTTTGTCCTTGAAGGCGGTTCCATCGAAAGTGACGGCATGGGTACGTTGCTTACCACCTCCGAATGTCTGCTTTCCCCTAACCGGAACGGACAGATGAACCGGGTGGAAATTGAGGAATATCTTCGTTCCGTCTTTCACCTGCAACGCGTCCTTTGGCTGGACCACGGTTATTTGGCAGGTGACGATACGGACAGCCATATAGACACACTGGCCCGTTTCTGCCCTGCCGACACGATAGCCTATGTGCAATGCAAGGATGTGGATGATGAGCATTACGAAGAACTGCATCGCATGGAGGAGCAACTGAAGACTTTCCGTACGTTGAAGGGGGAACCTTACCGTTTGCTGGCTCTGCCCATGGCCGATAAGATAGAAGAAGAAGGGGAACGGCTTCCCGCCACTTACGCTAATTTCTTGATTCTGAATGATGCAGTGCTTTACCCCACTTATCGCCAGCCGGAGAATGATGCCTGTGCAGGGGAAGTGCTGCGGGAGGCTTTTCCCGGTTATGAAATTATTGGGATAGATTGCCGTGCTTTGATTAAGCAACACGGCTCTTTGCATTGTGTTACCATGCAATATCCCATAGGGGTGTTGAAGTAATGTCGATTATACATAGTAAAACGTAAACCATAGAATTAAGATGGCAAGAAAAATCAAAGTAGGTATTATCCAGCAGGCCAATACCAAGGACTTCAGGACTAATTTAATGAATTTGGCCAAAAGCATAGAGGCATGTGCAGCGCACGGAGCCCAGTTGGTTGTTTTGCAGGAACTGCATAACTCTCTGTATTTCTGTCAGACAGAGAATACACAGTTATTCGACTTGGCAGAACCGATTCCCGGCCCTTCGACGGGATTCTATTCCGAATTGGCTGCTGCCAACGATATTGTACTGGTCACTTCTCTGTTCGAGAAACGCGCTCCCGGATTGTATCATAACACAGCAGTTGTTTTTGAGCGTGATGGCAGCATCGCCGGAAAATACCGGAAGATGCATATTCCTGATGATCCTGCCTATTATGAGAAATTTTATTTTACTCCCGGTGATATAGGCTTCGAACCTATTCAGACGTCTTTGGGTAAGTTGGGGGTATTGGTATGCTGGGACCAGTGGTATCCGGAAGCAGCACGTTTGATGGCATTGAAGGGAGCTGAAATATTGATATATCCTACGGCCATTGGCTGGGAAAGCAGTGATACGGACGATGAAAAGGCGCGTCAGCTCAATGCTTGGATTATCTCCCAGCGTGGACATGCCGTGGCCAACGGCTTGCCGGTGGTTTCTGTGAACCGTGTGGGACATGAGCCGGATCCTTCCATGCAGACCAATGGCATCTTGTTTTGGGGAAATAGTTTCGTGGTCGGACCGCAAGGTGAATTCTTGGCCCAAGCAGGAAACGAACGGCCGGAAAATATCGTTGTAGAAGTGGACTTGGAACGTTCGGAGAATGTACGCCGTTGGTGGCCTTTCTTGCGCGACCGCAGAATTGACGCCTATGACGGATTGACGAAACGATTTCTTGACTGATAGCAACAGGGATTTTGTGTGTGGGGGGAAATTAACGGAATGTCACCCGTTTGTTCATCAGGAAATTGACACTTCCGTAAATGAATAATCCCAGAAACTGGGCAAGGTATTCGTTGCAGTCCAGCCCCTCCACCAATCCGATGAGGAAAAGGAATTGTGCTCCGTAAGCCATTCCGAAAGCTATGGAAAAGAGCAGCACTTGTCGCCAAGTGTTGCTCTTTTTTTTTGTGGGGAATATCCAGTACTTGCACCAGATGAAGTTGTGTATCTGTGCAAGTATATATGCGGTTACATTGGAGAGCATATAGTTGATTTCCAGTTCGTCCATCATTACCCATACGGTAACAGCCATAATCAAGGCATTCAGCGTGCCGATTATTGCAAAACGAAAAATGCGTGCAGATTCTTTCACCCTCCTACTTTGTAACAGCTCTTACTCTTTCACTTCAACAATCAGGTTCAGTTCGTCCAGTTGCTTCTGATCGATAGCCGAAGGTGCATCCAGCATTACATCGCGTCCACTGTTATTTTTGGGGAATGCAATGCAGTCGCGAATACTGTCGAGACCTGCGAAGATGCTGACCCAACGGTCCAGACCGTATGCCAGACCACCGTGAGGAGGTGCGCCGTATTTGAAGGCATTCATCAAGAAGCCAAACTGCTCCTGAGCCTTCTCCGGAGTGAATCCGAGAATCTCAAACATTTTGGCTTGCAACTGTGCATCGTGGATACGGATAGAACCTCCACCCACTTCAATACCGTTGCACACCATGTCGTATGCATCTGCCCGGACAGCTGCCGGGTTGGTGTCCAGCAAAGGAATATCTTCGTCTTTCGGATGGGTGAACGGATGGTGCATAGCCATCAGGCGGCCTTCTTCATCACTCCACTCAAACATCGGAAAGTCAACCACCCAGAGGCAGACGAACTTGTTCTTGTCGCGCAGTCCCAGTTGGTTACCCATTTCAAGACGCAACTCGTTCAGTTGCTTGCGGGTCTTCATGGCATCGTCACCGCTCAGAATCAGAATCAGGTCACCAGGCTTGGCGTTGAAAGCAGCCTTCATTTCCTGTAATACTTCCTGCGTATAGAACTTGTCGACACTTGATTTTACGTTGCCATCTGCCTCTACGCGCGCATATACCATACCTTTGGCACCAATTTGCGGTCTTTTCACGAATTCGGTCAGCGCATCCAGTTGTTTACGTGTATAATGTGCGGCGCCTTCTGCGCAGATACCGCCGATGTAGGCTGCATTGTCGAATACCGGGAATCCGTGTCCTTTCATGATGTCCATCAGTTCCACAAACTTCATGCCGAAACGAAGGTCGGGCTTGTCGCTACCGTAATACTTCATGGCATCTGCCCACGGCATACGCATGAACGGTTCGTCCATCTCTACACCACGGATTTCCTTAAACAGATATTTGGCCATGCCTTCAAAGAGGTTGATGACGTCATCCTGCTCCACAAAAGACATTTCGCAGTCAATCTGTGTGAATTCCGGCTGGCGGTCGGCACGCAGGTCTTCGTCACGGAAACATTTGGCTATCTGAAAGTAACGGTCGAAACCGGAAACCATCAACAATTGCTTCAGTGTCTGCGGGCTTTGAGGCAAGGCATAGAATTGTCCCGGGTTCATACGTGAAGGAACAACGAAATCGCGTGCACCTTCGGGTGTGGAACCTACCAGAATAGGAGTTTCCACTTCGATGAATCCCTGATTGTCCAAATATTTGCGTACTTCAATTGTCATTTTATGACGAAGCTCCAGATTGTTGCGTACGTTGGCACGGCGCAAGTCCAGATAACGGTACTTCATGCGGATATCGTCGCCACCGTCCGTATTCTCCTCGATGGTGAAGGGAGGGGTCAGGGATGAATTCAAGACATCCAGTTCCGATACGATGATTTCAATGTCTCCCGTCGGGATATGCTGGTTTTTACTGAAACGTTCGTTTACGGTACCTTTTACCTGAATTACGAATTCACGGCCCAAGTGGTTGGCACGCTCGCAAAGTTCGGCATTCACCTCTTCGTTGAACACTAATTGGGTAATTCCGTAACGGTCGCGGAGGTCAATGAAAGTCATACCTCCCATCTTACGGCTGCGCTGTACCCAACCTGCCAGCGTCACTTGCTTGTTAACATCGGAGATACGGAGTTCTCCGCAGGTGTTTGATCTATACATCTTTTTATTTACTGTTTGACGATTTACTTATTTACTATTTTGAACATGCAAAAATACATAAAACATATTATATGACGCATCAAAAGGGGAAAGTTATTTTCAGAAACTCCTTACAGTACCTTTTTATAGCATTACATTTTCGTCAGTTTTTTGAATTGTCTTTTGCCTTTATCCAGTATCATCTTGTTTTTATGGGCGATGTCTTCCACAAAAGAATCATTAATCTGTTTCAGTCCGTTGATATAGTCCTGTGCCCGCTGCAAGACGTTCGTGTCTTTTTCCGCGTCGTGAGGAACAATGACCTGTAGCCCTTTCTTCATAATCTTTACATCTATATTCTCTCCCATCATCATCGGGTCACCGTCAAAGTGGACTACCCCCGGTTTGGAACGGTGAATACGGAGTGTCTGACAGCGGAATGTCTTAATCCGGCTGTTCTGGTCAATAGTCTTGTTGAAGAGCTGGAAAGAGAGTGACGGTACATCGAGTACGGTGAATGGCTCAAGTATGGTGACGTCCAGCAACCCGTCGTTCAATGTGGCTTGTGGGGCAATATAGGCATTGTTCCCATATTGTGATGCGTTTCCGCAGGCTATCAGAAACGCCTTGTATCGCAGGGTACTGCCATCCATTTCCAGTTCATAGGTTTCCGGACGGTACTTCAAGCTTTCAAGCAGGGTTTTTTCCAGATAAGTGAGCGGTCCTCGCCTTCCCGCTTTGGAGAATTGCAGGCTTACAAATGCGTCGAATCCCACACCGCAGGTACAGAAGAAAGGTACATTGTTGATTTTTCCGTAGTCAATGATGTCTATCAGTCCGTCATTAATGATGTCGATGGCCTTTTTGGGTTCCATCGGAATTTGCAGGTGGCGGGCAAGTCCGTTGCCGGAACCGCAGGGAATGATGCCCAAAGCGGTTTTTGTATGTACCAGTGAGCGGGCTATCTCATTGATGGTACCATCTCCCCCTATGGCGATGACGGCATGTGCATTTTCTTGCGCTTTTTGTGCCGCTATCTCTACAGCATGGCCTGCCCGTTCGGTATAAATCACTTCTTGTTCATACCTTTCCTTATCCAGCTTTTCGTCGAGCCATTTCAGTATCTGTTCCTTACTTTGAGTGCCGGATATGGGGTTTATGATAAATGCTATTTTCTTCTTGTATTCGTTCATGCAAGGATTATTGCTATGCAGTTTTCCAACTGGCAAAAGTAATATAAATATCTGAAAAATTAACCATATAGTGCTTTTAAAAATAAGAATAAGTAGTTTTTTTAATGTAAATAGAACATATACCGACATATTTTGCTATCTTTGCCCCCTGTTTTTTAAGACTTGTATTTAATAGAATTAAATATTCATTATATAAAAGATATTTCATGGGTTTACTACAAGACAAATTTGCGAAATACGACCTGCCGCAACAGTTTATGGCAAAAGGCGTATATCCTTATTTTCGCACAATCAACAGCCATCAGGATACAGAGGTAATGATGGATGGTAAAAAGGTTCTGATGTTTGGCTCCAATGCATATATGGGACTGACATACGACAAACGTATCATTGACGCCTCAATAGCTGCTACGGAAAAATATGGTACCGGCTGTGCCGGTTCCCGGTTTCTGAACGGAACACTCGATATACATGTTGAGCTGGAGAAGGAATTGGCTGAATTCGTGGGAAAAGATGAAGCACTCTGTTTTTCTACCGGATTCACTGTAAACGAAGGCATTATTCCCGCCGTTGTGGGACGTGGGGATTATATTATCTGCGATGACCGTGACCATGCTTCCATTGTAGACGGCCGTCGTCTTGCATTTGCCACTCAATTGAAGTACAAGCATAACGATATGGAAGCTTTGGAGAAGGAACTCCAGAAGTGCGAACCGGATGCTGTAAAGCTGATTGTCGTGGATGGAGTATTTTCCATGGAAGGCGACTTGGCCAATCTGCCCGAAATCGTCCGCCTGAAGAAGAAATACAATGCCAGCATTTACGTGGACGAAGCTCACGGCCTGGGTGTATTTGGAAAGCAAGGCCGTGGTGTCTGCGACCATTTCGGTGTTACCGAAGATGTAGACTTGATTATGGGTACATTCAGCAAATCATTGGCTTCTATCGGTGGTTTCGTGGCTGGAGACAAGGCGGTAATCAATTGGTTGCGCCATAACGCTCGTTCTTATATATTCCAGGCAAGTAGCACACCTGCCTCTACGGCTGCAGCTCGCGAAGCGCTTCATATCATCAAGTCCGAACCTGAACGCATTCAGCGTTTGTGGGACATCACCAACTATGCCTTGAAGAAGTTCCGCGATGCGGGTTTTGAAATAGGTGAGACAGAATCTCCTATTATTCCGCTCTATGTGCGTGATACGGAGAAGACATTTACGGTAACGAAGTTGGCTTTTGACGAAGGCATCTTTATCAATCCGGTTATTCCGCCCGCATGTGCTCCGCAAGATACTCTGGTACGTGTAGCGTTGATGGCTACCCATACCGTAGAACAAGTGGATTACGCTGTAGAAAAGCTGACCAAGTGTTTCAAAGCGTTGGATATTATCAAGTAAACTGATTCAAACAGATATTGGAAAAGCCGTTTAATAATTGATTAGGCGGCTTTTTGCTATAGACAAAATGAAATAGGATTAAAATTAAATCATAAAGTACATGAAAAAGAATTTCTTCATCATTGCTGCTGTAGTATGCGGAATGAGTTGTACCACTACTGCCTATGCGCAGTTCAAAATCGGTGGAAAGAAAATCAATGTGACCAAAGCTGTCCAAGCCGGTACAGATGCCATCAAGGCTATTTCATTGTCCGACGCTGACATTGCAGCGATGAGCAAGGAGTATATGGAATGGATGGATACGCATAATCCGCTGACGAAACCCGATACGGATTACGGCAAGCGTTTGGAGAAGCTGACCGGAAATATCAAGGAAGTGGACGGCTTGAAGGTAAACTTCGGTGTTTACGAAGTGATAGATGTGAATGCCTTTGCGTGTGGTGATGGCAGTGTACGCATCTGTGCCGGACTGATGGACATCATGACGGATGATGAAGTGATGGCAGTTGTCGGCCACGAGATAGGTCACGTCATCCATACGGATTCCAAGGATGCGATGAAGAATGCTTACCTTCGTTCGGCTGTGAAGAATGCTGCCGGCGCTGCAAGTTCTACGGTATCCAAATTGAGTGATTCTGAACTGGGTGCCATGGCCGAGGCATTGGCAGGTGCTCAATACTCCCAGAAGCAGGAGACGGAAGCGGATGATTATGGCTTTGAATTCTGCATCAAGAATAATCTCGATCCGTATGCCATGTACAATGCTTTGAACAAATTGCTTGAACTTTCAGCGGAGGCACCGAAGGAATCCAAGTTCCAGAAGATGTTCTCTTCTCATCCAGATACAGCCAAGCGCGTGGCACGTGCCAAGGAGAAAGCGGATGAATATATGAAGAATAAGAAATAACTGTCCGTTGCTTACTATATATGATGAAGTGGGATCAGAGGTTTCTCTGAATCCCACTTTTTTTGCGCCGAGACTTATGATATGGACTTCTGGGGAATCTGATAGTGATAATTCGTTAGTTCACAGTGCTGAACACTTTATTTTATCCATAGAAAACAAGGTGTTTTTATATGATGAAACGAACTGTTCTGAATAATGAAACAAAGTGTTCCCCCTAATGAAACAGATTGTTCGGTTAAGGGAAACACTTTGTTCTGTTTAGCAAAACACCTTTTATTTACTTATTTGCTTTTAAATCAGAATAATTTTAGTATGTTTGCCACATTATGAGAAACATGACTTTTGTATGAAAAAGAAAGACTTCCTCTTTATTTTTGTTCTGGTGATACTATTCCTGACATTCTTTGTGAGTGAACCTGTTTACGATTGGTATAAGTCTTTCAACGCTGCACATGGCATGGTGATGAGTTTCATTAAATTCGGAATCCTTGCTACACTGGGTGAGATGCTGGGACTTCGCATCAGTGCCGGAGTCTATAGCCGGAAAGGATTTGGAGTGTTGCCTCGTACCGTAGTGTGGGGACTGCTGGGAATGGGTATCAATGCGGCCATGATAATCTTCTCCAAGGGTGTGCCGCAATTCATGGAGTATATGGGAATGGCAAATGCCGCCGCCATTATAAACGGGGAATTCTGCCTGGACAAATTATGGATAGCCCTCGCTATTTCAGTTGCCATGAATACCATTTTCGCTCCGGTATTCATGACATTCCATAAGATTACGGATACGCATATCCTGAATTGTGGAGGTTCGCCTCGCAGCCTCCTCACTCCTATCCCGATGACCCGCATCATTACGCATCTGAATTGGGATGCGCAATGGAATTTTGTCTTCAAGAAAACAATTCCTTTTTTCTGGTATCCGGCACACACCATCACATTCCTCCTGCCGGGAGAAATGCGGGTGCTGTTTGCAGCGATATTGGGTGTGGTGCTCGGGGTATTACTGGCTGTTGCGGCGCGGATGAAATGAGGTGACGGCTGCCCGATATCCATTCAGGCATATCGTAAAGCAGGTGATGCCTATAGTAAAAAGCAAGGGTAGCAGAAAGTGAAAGGCGTTGGGAGTGGCATGGTATGCAAATTGCTGTAACCAATATGTCATAAAAAGATAAATGACAGGGACGGCTACGACGAATGCGATGCCTACATAGCTAAGGAACGGATAATTGATAAGCCATAGAATCTGGCGGGCGGATGCACCGTGAATTTTGCGGATGCTTATTTCACGTTTACGCTGTGAAACGGCATAATGTGTGATGCCAAATAATCCGAAAAGAGTAAGGAATATACTGACACAGGCGTACATGAATAAGATATGCGAGAAGTGTGCTATGTCCTGATTGTAGGACACAAATTTCTGATACATATCATCATATTTCAAAGGAATGCCTGGATTTTTCTTTTCGTATGATTCTCTTAGGCAATTAATGACTTTATCTTTATATCCGGCCTTTACCTTTATAACCAGAGTTGAGAAATTATCTTGTGGAGTATCATAAAGGAGTATTCGTAAGGGAGCCACTTGGTCTGTCATGGAGTACTTTTTGAAATCCTTTACTATACCGATAATTGTACCTTTTGTAAGTTCTTCTCTTTCGGGCACATACTTGGAAATGGGCTGTCCGATAGGATTTTCTCCTTCGGGCACCAATAAATCCACGAATGTTTCATTGATTAGTGCAGGTTGTGGAGTACGGGACATTAGATGGAATACTCGCAGGGAATCTTGCAGTTCAATATGATGCATTGTTAGGAATTCCAGACAATCCTCGTATAGTTCCAACATGAGCAGATTGTCACCGGAATCATCCTTGCCCGGGATTCCTAAACTCATCGGATATATTCCGGTATTGGAGGTTATTGCCGCTTCTACCCCTTCTATATTCTTCACCTCATCTACCCGGTTTTTTAGCGCCAGTTGTGCATTGGCATCTGTATATACATTAATAATATTCTCATAGTGCTTTTCTTCCTGCTTAATCAGATACATCTGTGAACGGATAATCATGAATGTACTCATCAAGCCAATGGAGATAATGAATTGTATGGTTACCAATAAGGCCACAATGAAACGTTTTTTGCGTCCGGTAAAGAAATGACGGTAATTGGTTTCGGATATGGAATGCAACCTATGACCCATATAACTTGCCGGTATGACAGACAATATTATGATAAACAACAAGATAAGAGGGAACACTTGCCATGAAAACAAATATTCCATTGTCAGTTTGACAGAAACCATATGATTAAATGCAGGCAATAAGTCATTCATCAACAATAAAGATAAAAGGAAAGCGACAAGAACCATCAGAAAAGTATCCAAGAACAGTTGTTGGCGCATTTGTGATCTTGTGGCTCCCATTATGGATTCAATGTGAAGCATGTGCACTTGACGCAACAAACGGGAGAAACTCAGATTTATAAAGTTGAAACAACCGATGAATAGAATCAGTAATGCGGACAACAGCCCTACACCCAATAAGGTGCTCTGCTGATGTTTGATAACTTGATTACTGTCTTTTACCGTAGCGTCGAAATAAGATTCTTGCAATGTTTGGGTACGAAGATGTCCGTTTCCCAACAAAGTGGGCAGTTCTGTTTCTCCGAAACGTTGGCGGAATTTCTTTATATCCGTACCTTCTTTCAGCAATAGCATACAATCAGAGCTTTCAGTAGCTTCCAATGGTAGGAGTATGTCTGTATGCATCATGCTTTGCTCTGGTTGGCCGAATACGGCAACGATGCGTCTGATACCTATTTCGCTCAATAGTATATCTACATTTTTTCCTATACAATCTGTTGTACCGAAACATTTCTTGGCAAACAGTTCACTTACAGCTATGTCTCCTGGTTTCAGTAATGCGTCTTGAACATCCCCTACTATATTATGGAAAGGGAAAAAAGCCGTTAATGTTGAATCTGCTGCTACCAAGCTCCAGCTTTGAAATTCTTGTTCTTCAATCTTTACCCTTACATCCTTGAATGTTTGCGTACGTAAGTAAGACTCTATTTCCGGAAACTGAGATACTATTTGAGGAACAGTTCCACCGTATATGAATGTACCTTCTACTACCTGTTGGGCAAAAGGTAGAGTCTGGACTAAACGCAGAATACGATTTTTGTTGGGATTATAGTTCTCAACGTTATATTCGTGTATCACAAATGCCATCAACAAAGTGGTGCAGGCAATACCGACGACCAGACTGACAAGGGAAATGGCAACAAACAGTTTATTGCGTTTCCAGCTTCTCATGACTAATTTCAAGGAAAGATAAGAATTCATATCATGTATATAAAAGGTTCGAGAAATCTATAGATTGACGATGTACGACTGAAATTTGTATTGCCAAACGCCCGCTTGCTGACAGGCACTTAGTAAATTCAAAAGTGGCATCAATCGTACATTGTCAACTCATAAATGAAACAGGGGTTATCACAAATTGGCTTCTGTCACCACTTGTCCGTCAAACAGATTGATGATGCGTCCGGCAAAACCGGCATCATGCTGTGAGT
This sequence comes from Bacteroides muris (ex Afrizal et al. 2022), assembly GCF_004793475.1. Lineage (GTDB taxonomy): Bacteria > Bacteroidota > Bacteroidia > Bacteroidales > Bacteroidaceae > Bacteroides > Bacteroides muris. Next base: position 28,688 of record NZ_SRYZ01000017.1, read on the forward strand.
GTGTCACCATAACAATTGTGGTACCTTCTTTATTCAGCTCACCCAGCAGTTCCATCACTTCTTTTCCATTCTTTGAATCGAGGTTACCGGTAGGCTCATCGGCAAGTATCAGCTTAGGATTTGATACAACTGCACGTGCGATAGCGACACGCTGTTGTTGTCCGCCGGACAACTGTTGCGGAAAATGCTTACTGCGGTGCATGATTGCCATACGTTCCATGGCGGTTTCTACCCGGCGCTTGCGTTCGGCGGCAGGAATGCCCATGTAGAGTAGCGGCAGTTCGATGTTCTCGTATACATTCAGCTCATCAATCAGGTTGAAGCTTTGGAATACAAAACCGATGACTCCTTTCCGCAAGTTGGTACGTTGGGCTTCTGTATATTTGGATACTTCAGTCCCATTCAAATAATATTCTCCGGATGTAGGATTGTCCAACAGACCGAGAATGTTCAGTAGAGTGGATTTTCCGCAGCCCGAAGGTCCCATGATAGCGACAAACTCCCCTTCTTTCACTTCCATGTTTACGTCGTTCAAAGCCAGAGTCTGTACTTCCTCGGTCTTGAAAATCTTTTGTAGATTTACTGTCTTAATCATAATGCTTGGTTTTTATGGTTTATAAATATTTCATTTCTTATTCGTTTTTAATGACTTCTGCCGGATTCTGTTGTGCTGCCTGCCATACATTATTTGTCTCATAGTACGTTGTTTTATTTCATTATCAATTCTTCCGCCTCGCCAAAGGTATCATATCCCGTTGTAATTACCCAATCTCCGGGTTGCAAACCTTCCGTAATCTCGTATTGTTGCGGATTTTGGCGACCGATGCCAAGCGGCACGCGCACGGCTTTTGTCTTTGTGGTGTTCAGTTTGTAAATCCATTGTCCGCCGGTACTCTGGTAGAAGTTGCCGCGCGGAATGACGAGCGCCTCTTCCGGCTGGCCTAACTCAATCTGCACCCGGAAGCTCTTGCCTACACGCACATTGTCGGGCATGTCGCCCATGAAGACGAGGTCTACGTCGAACGTGCGGTCTTTGACTTCGGGAACCACTTTCGTGATGCGCAACGGGTATTTTCTTCCCTGATAATTGATGGTGGCGGGCAGCCCCGTAGTAATGCGGTCGATGTAGTATTCGCTCAGGGAAGTATGCACTTTATATTGGTCCAGCACCTTGATTTCTGCAATGCTTTCGCCGGAAGCGACCTGCTGTCCCGGAGTCACCTTGACAAAGCTGAGCTGGCCGGTGACGGGAGCTTTCACCACCAGGTTGCCGAGCCGTTCGCAGGCGCGTTCATACTTTTTCCGTTCCCGTTCGCGGTCGTTTCTGATGAGGTCTTTGCGGATGACGGTGACGGCAGAGTCATGACGGAGGCTTTCCCTTTGAAGATGGGCATTTTTCACTTTATAGTTGTATTCGTCCTCGGAAACTTCGAGCTGCGCTTTGCTCTTGATGCCCATGCGGTACTCTTCCTTGTCGAGGGCGAAACTCTTGCGCAGGCGGTTGAGGTCATAATCGGTCTGCAGGGCTTGTTGTTGCAGGTTCAGGCTTTTCTGTTCCATTTCAATCTCTTTTTCTCGGTAAGTGATGAGTTGCTTTTCCCAGTCGTCGCGCTGGTCTTCGATGCTGCGCAGCAGGTCGGGGTTTTCCAGGACAAGGATGGTGTCTCCTTGCCGGAGCAGGCTCCCCTCCTCTCCTATGATGCGTTCCACGCTTCCGACTTCACGTGCATTGACTTTGATGGTAAGGATGGGCTGAATCACTCCCTCCACATCTACATATTCCATAAATTTGCCGTTCTTGACTTCGGCTATCTGTATGTTGTCTTGCTCGATACGTAGTTTGCTGGGACCCAGTGAAAGGGTGATTACATAGATTAGAAAGACAAGGAAGGCGGAACCTCCTGCCAGATAGTAGCGGTAACGGATGTACCAGGGTTTCTTTTCAAGTTTTATATCCATAATATTTACCATGTTATTTCTTTATCGAATATTTGTCTGTTGTCATCGCCACTCTCGGATTTAGATAATGCAGGTTTCATCGTTTGGCACTCGTTATCGACTTATTATCAAAATAATATTGATTATCCACAATCTTATCCAAGTCTTCCGATAATGGCTTGTTGTTTTCAAAATCATAAAGCGTCAGACTCCGCAATGTATAATACAGGCTCCAGTAATTGTATAGAGTCGTGACATAATTTCTCCGTGCCGTATCTTTTTCTGCAATCGAAGCATTGAGGTCAAGTACCGAGGACTTGCCGAGTAGATAGAGCTTGCGGGCTACTTCGGCACGCCGTTGGGCTGTATAGTCCGTGCGGGCGGCTATGTTTACTCGTTGCGCCTGCAGGTTGAATTGCTTCACGAGTTTCCGTACGTTCAAATCGAAATCCGTTTTGTCCTGCTCTACCTGCGTGTAGACAAGGTCGCGGTTGGAACGGGCCACGCGTACTTGTCCCCTTCCGCGCCCCCAGTCCAAGATGGGGAGGGTAATGCCCAAGCTGACGTACTGCTGGTCCAGTGGATTCCGGTAGGAATCTTTCAGCTTGTCGGCAGTTTGTGTCAAACCGAAGCGCAGGTAGATGTCTGCTTTCAGTCCGGCATTGGCCTTGGCGCGCGACACGGCACTCTCGCTTTCCACCTTGCGGCGCAGCATGTTCTGTATCTCCGGGCTGTTTTCGTTGGCAAGCATCAGCGCAGCATCCAGGTCGACGTGCAGGTCGGGCACACGGTTATCTACCCTCACTTTCATAAGGAGGTCTTCTTGGATGCCGAGGTAGGAACGGAGCTCCTGCATGCAGTTCTCTACTTCGATGCGGGCATTCATGCAGTTGGTTTCTTCGGTCAGTTTGTTGAGTTCGAGTTGCAACATTTCGTTTTCGCTAATGGTGCCGATGTTATATCGTCCTTGCGCATATATATATAAGGTGTCGGCATTGGCGTAGTTGGCGTTGGCTATTTCGTAGTTGCTTTGTGCTTTGGCCAGGTTGAAGAACTTCTCTGTGGCATTGGCGGCAACAAGCTCAAGGGTTTCCACGTAGGTTTTCTTGGCTTCGCGATAACGGATAGGTTCGATGCGCCGGTCCCACTTCAGGCTGTTGTAGCCAAACAAGGACTGGCTGTATCCGATGTTGACGGGTGAAGTCTGCCAGGAATAGGTGTCACTGCTGAAAAGGTCGAGACGCTGTGCAGTTGTTTCAATGAAAAAGGTTCCCCCAGTCCACGGCACGTTCTGTGTCAGGCTCAGTGTCAGGTCGGTGCTCAGCAGGTTCTGCTCTATGAACTTGACGTTACCATCGCTTTGGGTCACCTTATTGATGGCGCGGTCCAGATAAGGATTGGAAGTGAGTTTGAGCGCCGGCAAGTAGTTGGCACAGTAGTATTTGTAGTTCCAATAGGCGGAGCGGAAGCTATGGCGGGCATTCTGGGCGTCGGGTGACTGCCGGCGTGCCTGCTCGATGGTTTCTTCCAAAGTCAGCACCAGCGTGTGCTCTTGGCTAATGGCGCTCGACGTCAGACTGAATGTAATAAGCAATAAAAATATATTCCGGTGCATAGTTGTTTTCTTTACTCTATAAAGTTCAAATTCTATGCCATAAGCATAAGATATTGTATTATAGGTGTTTGATATGATTAGAGGCTCTCCAAACGTGTGCAGTTACGCACAAAAATAGTGCGATAATGCACACACAACACATGAATATTATACTTATCTTTGCCCATACAAGAGATGTGGGATTGTACAGGTCTTGCCTGCATTGCCTACACAAAAAGAAAACAGATATGGAGCAGTTTGGTAAAATATTGATTGTAGATGATAACGAGGATGTGCTTTTTGCATTGAACCTTCTTCTCGAACCCTACGCCGAGAAGATAAAGGTGGCAGTGACCCCCGACCGCATCGAGCATTTTATGACCACTTTCCGTCCCGACATTATTCTGCTGGATATGAATTTCAGCCGTGATGCCATCAGCGGCCAGGAAGGTTTCGACAGTTTGAAGCAGATTCTCAGTATCGACCCGCAAGCAGTGGTCATCTTCATGACTGCCTACGCGGATACGGACAAAGCAGTGCGTGCCATCAAAGCGGGGGCTACGGATTTCATTCCCAAGCCGTGGGAGAAAGAGAAATTGTTGGCGACCCTTTCTTCGGGCATGAAGCTGCGTCGTTCGCGGACTGAGATAAATCTGCTGAAGGAGCAGGTGGAAGTTCTGAGCAATGCCACAGCGGGAGGCTCCGAAAAGGTTATTATCGGTGATTCTCTTGTCATGCAGCAAGTCTTCTCTACCATGGAGAAGTTGCGCGATACGGATGCCAACATACTTATATTGGGTGAGAATGGAACCGGAAAGGATGTGATTGCCCGCCTGCTTTACCGCAATTCTCCCCGCTATGGAAAGCCGTTTGTTACGATAGACCTCGGCAGTATCCCCGAACAGTTGTTCGAAAGCGAGTTGTTCGGTTACGAAAAAGGCGCATTCACCGATGCGCGGAAAGCGAAAGCCGGACGTATGGAAGTGGCAACCGGCGGTACGCTTTTTCTGGACGAGATAGGTAATCTTTCTCTGCCCATGCAAGCCAAACTGCTGACTGCCATCGAAAAGCGTTGTATCAGTCGTTTGGGAAGTACGCAGGCTACGCCCATTGATGTGCGGCTCATCTGCGCCACCAATGCAGACATCCGTCGGTTGGTGGACGAAGGAGACTTCCGCCAAGACCTGCTGTATCGCATCAATACCATCGAACTCCATATCCCTCCTCTGCGAGAACGTGGAAACGACATCCTCCTGCTGGCAGAGCATTTCCTGCAACGCTATGCTCGCAAATATCAGAAAGAGATGCGTGGGCTGACCCGTGAGGCGAAGAACAAGTTGCTGAAATACGCCTGGCCGGGTAATGTACGCGAATTACAGCATACCATGGAACGTGCCGTGATACTGGGAGACGGCTCTTTACTTCGTCCGGAGAATTTTATGTTCCAAGCTTCGGCTTCCCGCCAGAAGAAGGAAGAAGAAGTCCTCAACCTGGAACAATTGGAACGGCAGGCGGTGGAACGTGCCATGCGGCTCAGCGAGGGAAATGTGACCCGTGCCGCCGAATACCTGGGCATTACCCGCTTTGCCTTGTACCGGAAACTTGAAAAATTAGGCTTATGAAACAATATTCATTGATTGTGGCACTGCACATCATCGGCATAGCCTTCCTTTCGGTCGGCGTTTATCTGCTGGTGGATGCCGGACTGTGGTTCAGTGCGCTGATGGTTTTCTTGATATTGCTGGCGATTGGCGCCCATCTGTACCGTTTGCAGATGATGCAGGTGCGCATGATGCGCCATCTGGCAGAGAGCCTGCGCTATGACGACATGATGCTGTCGTTCCGTTCTCCCTACAAGAACCGTTCTATGGAGGATATGGTGGACGAGCTTTCCGAAGCAATGAAGAATTTCCGTACCCGCGTGCTGGAACGCAATGAGATGGAGGCGTGGCAAAAGCTGATACGTGTGCTGACGCACGAAATAATGAATTCGATTACTCCCATCATCTCCCTCTCCGAAACCTTGAGCGAGCGGGAAATGTCGGAAAAGAACTATCCCGCCATGCGGCAGGGAATACAGACCATTCACCGCCGTAGTAAGGGCTTGCTGGAGTTTGTGGAGAATTACCGGAAGCTGACAAGACTTCCCGCCCCCGTCCGTCATCCGGTCGCTGTCCGCGAGCTGTTGCAGGATTTGCAGAAGTTGTTTTCGGAAGAGTATATCCGGATAGAACTTCCGGAAACCGACCGCATACTCCAGATAGACCGGGCACAGATAGAACAAGTATTGATTAATCTGATTAAAAATGCCAAAGAAGCGTGTAGCAGGAAAGAGCATCCCCAGATAGAAGTGAAGATGTTACCCGCCCTCTCGTGGCAATGCCTTATCACTGTCAGCGACAATGGTGAAGGCATCTTACCGGAAGTGCAGGATAAGATTTTTGTACCGTTCTTCACCACCAAGCCCTCCGGTTCGGGCATCGGGCTTAGTTTGTGTAAACAAGTAATGAACCGGCACGGCGGAAATATCACAGTGCAGTCTGCCGTGGGAAAAGGGAGCTGCTTTACGTTGCTGTTTGGATAGAAAGGAGAAAATAACAAGAGGCACCTACATTTTATTGTAGATGCCTCTTGTTTTGTCGGGGTAGCGGGATTCGAACCCACGACCCCCTGCTCCCAAAGCAGGTGCGCTAACCGGACTGCGCTACACCCCGAATGCTTTACTTCTGAAAAGCGAGTGCAAAGGTAAAAACAATTCTGATACCAACCAAACATTTAGGCAAGTTTTATGCAATTAAAATTACATTTTCAGATAGAAATCTTTCGTTAAAGCTACATATTCAGGAGTAAACTCATTGTGATTCATCTCAATACAGAGTTTCTCTTCTCTACACTTTTTTGCTTCAAAACCAAAGTTCAGCAATACCCGTCTGCACGGTTTTTCGGGTTTGGTGAAGACTTGCACACGATGCAATGGAAACAACTTATGGTTCCAAGCTGTATCCACAACCGTTTTTTCAGCTTCCGCCGGAATAATAATGCTTACGACTCCTTGCTCTTTAAGCAGAGATGCCGAACGACGGAACAGCAGGTCGTAATTCAAATTGCCCGCATGCCGTGCTGTGCACCTTTGTTCATCAGGACATTTTAGGGCATCTATAAAATAGGGAGGGTTGGAAACGATGAGGTCAAATCTGTTTTCAGGCTGATAATCTCGGAAATCACAACATACGACTTCTACCCTATCAGTCCACGGAGAGCGTGATACATTTTCGGCAGCTTGTCCGGCTGCCGTTGCATCTATCTCGATTGCGGTAATCCGGGCATGCGGATTTCTTTGCGCTAACTGTAAGGCTATTAATCCGGTACCAGTCCCCACATCCAGTATGCGCTCAGCACCATCTGCCGGTGCCCATGTTCCGAGAAGTACGCCATCCGTGCCTACCTTCATGGCGCATTTGTCATGAAATATGGTAAATTGTTTGAACTTGAAAGATGATTTCGTCATGTTTATCTTCTTTAATTGGGCTCAAAAATAATCAAAGCCTGCATATTTGTCACAAAATTGGCACTGTTTTTGTCTTTTTAAAGGATGAGAACGTCTATTTATGAAGAAATAGCTTAACTTTGCGGGCGCTTTATTGGCCTGCCAATATGACATAAACTAAAAAGAAAGAAATGAAAAAAAGAAATTACCTGAGTGATGTCGAAGATAGAAACGGAAACGCTTTCTCTGTAATTGCTGATTTTGAGGGGAATGAGGAACAATTGATGGACATTGAGGTAGAAGAGGTCTTACCAATATTGCCTCTTCGAAATATGGTATTGTTCCCTGGGGTGTTTATGCCGGTATCTGTAGGAAGAACATCTTCCCTTAAATTGGTGCGTGAAGCAGAAAAGAAAAAATCTTATATAGCTGTTGTATGCCAAAAGGTGGCTGAAACAGAAACACCTATGCTTGATGATTTGCATACTATCGGTACGGTTGCCAAGATAGTACGCGTGCTTGAAATGCCAGACCAGACGACTACTGTCATCCTGCAAGGCTCCAAACGTATGGAACTGAAGGAGATTACGAATACGACTCCTTATCTGAGGGGACGGATAGCTACGCTGAATGAAGAACTTCCGGACAAGAATGACAAGGAGTTTCATGCATTGGTAGAGGCATGCAAGGACTTGACCGTACGCTACATCAAGTCCTCCGATATGTTTCCTCAAGATTCGGCATTTGCCATCAAGAACATCACCAATCCCATGTTTTTGGTAGACTTTATCTGTACGAACCTCCCGCTCAAGAAAGACGAAAAGATAGAATTGCTCCGTATCGACTCTTTGCGGGCGCGTACCTATCGCCTGCTCGAGATTCTGAATCGTGAAGTTCAGCTTGCCGAAATCAAAGAGTCTATCCAGATGCGTGCACGCGAGGATATAGACCAACAACAGCGTGAGTATTTCCTGCAGCAGCAGATTAAAACCATTCAAGACGAACTGGGTGGTGGCGGTCAGGAGCAGGAGATAGAGGAAATGCGCAAGAAAGCGGAGACAGTCAAATGGAATGAAGAGGTGAAGGCCTCTTTCTTAAAAGAGGTGGATAAGTTGGAACGCACCCATCCCCAGTCTCCCGACTACAGCGTGCAGCTGAATTATCTGCAGACGATGCTTAGCTTGCCATGGGGTATTTATACAGCTGATAATCTGAATCTTGCCAATGCGGAAAAGACACTGAATAAAGACCATTATGGTTTGGAGAAAGTGAAAGAACGCATTCTGGAACACCTGGCCGTATTGAAGTTGAAGGGCGATATGAAATCTCCCATCATCTGCCTATATGGCCCTCCGGGTGTAGGAAAAACCTCTTTGGGTCGTTCCATTGCTGCTGCTTTGAAGCGTAAGTACATCCGTATGTCGTTGGGTGGCGTGCATGATGAAGCCGAGATTCGCGGTCATCGCAAAACCTATATCGGTGCCATGCCAGGACGGATTATCAAGAATCTGATAAAGGCAGGCTCCTCCAATCCGGTATTTATCCTGGACGAAATAGACAAGGTGAGTGCCGACCGCCAGGGAGACCCCTCCTCTGCCCTCCTCGAAGTGCTTGACCCGGAACAGAACACTACATTTCATGATAACTTTTTGGACGTGGACTATGATTTGTCCAAAGTGATGTTCGTCGCTACTGCCAACAATCTGAATACCATCCCCGGACCGTTGTTGGACCGTATGGAGCTGATTGAAGTAAGCGGCTATATCACGGAAGAAAAGATTGAGATTGCCCGCCGCCATCTGGTTCCGAAGGAATTGGAGGCAAACGGTATGAAAAAGAATGATATCAAGATTCCGAAGAACACGCTGGAAGCCATTATAGAGAATTATACTCGTGAGAGCGGTGTGCGCGAACTGGAAAAGAAAATCGGAAAGATACTCCGTAAATCTGCACGCCAATATGCTACGGACGGTTATTTTGCGAAGACCGAAATCAAACCGGGAGACTTGTACGAATTCCTGGGTGCGCCTGAATATACCCGTGATAAGTATCAGGGCAATGAGTACGCAGGAGTAGTGACCGGTCTGGCGTGGACTGCCGTAGGTGGTGAGATACTTTTCGTGGAAACTAGCCTGAGCCGTGGTAAGGGCGGACGTTTGACACTGACCGGTAATTTGGGTGATGTAATGAAAGAGTCGGCCATGCTGGCACTGGAATACATCAAGGCGCATGCTTCCTTGCTGAATCTTGACGAAGAGGTTTTTGATAACTGGAACATCCATGTCCATGTGCCCGAAGGCGCCATTCCGAAAGACGGTCCGTCTGCCGGTATCACGATGGCTACCTCCCTCGCTTCTGCCCTCACCCAGAAAAAGGTGAAGGCCAATCTTGCTATGACGGGAGAGATAACACTTCGCGGTAAGGTACTTCCGGTAGGAGGCATCAAGGAGAAGATACTGGCAGCCAAGCGTGCAGGCATCAAGGAGATTATCTTAAGCGACGAAAACCGCAAGAATATAGAAGAGATACAGGATATATATCTGAAAGGACTGACTTTCCACTATGTGAAAGATATTAAGGAAGTGTTTGCCATTGCGCTGACTGATGAAAAAGTAGCCGATGCCATCGACTTGTCCGTAAAGAAAGAAAAGACTGAAAAGCAAGAGAAATGACATTTGAGTTACAATATACAGACAGCAAGACCAATGCACGTGCCGGACTGATTACTACTGACCACGGGCAGATTGAGACACCTATCTTTATGCCGGTAGGTACAGTGGGAACAGTGAAAGGCGTGCATCTGCCTGAACTGAAAGAGGACATAAAGGCGCAGATAATATTGGGTAATACCTATCATCTTTATCTGCGTCCGGGACTGGAAGTGATAGAGAAAGCCGGTGGACTGCATAAGTTCAACGGCTTTGACCGTCCTATGTTGACAGACAGTGGCGGCTTCCAGGTATTTTCGTTGTCCGGTATCCGCAAGTTGCGTGAAGAAGGTGCGGAATTCCGTTCGCATATTGACGGCAGCAAGCATGTCTTTACACCGGAGAAAGTGATGGATATAGAACGTACTATCGGTGCAGACATCATGATGGCCTTTGACGAATGTCCTCCGGGGGATTCGGACTACGAATATGCCAAAAAATCACTGGGATTGACGCATCGCTGGCTAGACCGCTGTATCAAGCGTTTCAACGAAACAGAACCGAAGTACGGTTATCAGCAATCCTTATTTCCCATTGTGCAGGGTTGCGTTTATCGCGACCTCCGTGAGCAGTCGGCAGAGTTTGTTGCCTCCAAAGGTGCTGACGGCAATGCCATTGGTGGTCTGGCTGTGGGCGAGCCTGTAGACAAGATGTACGAGATGATTGAGTTGGTGAACGGGATTCTTCCCAAAGACAAGCCTCGCTATCTGATGGGAGTCGGGACTCCGGTAAACATCCTGGAAGGCATTGAACGCGGTGTCGACATGTTCGACTGTGTGATGCCTACCCGAAACGGACGCAACGGCATGTTATTTACCAAGGACGGCATCATGAACATGCGCAACAAAAAATGGGAAATGGATTTCTCTCCCATTGAAGCAGACGGTGCCTCCTACGTAGATACCATGTACAGCAAGGCGTACTTGCGCCATCTGTTCCATGCACAGGAGTTGCTTGCCATGCAGATAGCATCCATCCACAACTTGGCCTTCTACCTATGGCTGGCGGGCGAAGCACGCAAGCATATCATTGCAGGCGACTTTGCTACCTGGAAACCAATGATGGTGAAACGCGTATCGACAAGATTATGAGAAGAAAGAACTGGAGGATATGGAAGAATGTAAAGCTGCCGAGAGGTAAATTCCTGAAGCGGCTGGACTGGTACATCATTAAGAAGTTTCTGGGTACGTATGTTTTTGCCATTGCGTTGATTATCTCTATTGCGGTGGTGTTCGACTTCAACGATAAGATGGACCGTTTTATGTCTCATGAAGCACCGTGGAACGCGATTGTCTTTGATTATTACTTGAACTTCATCCCCTACTTTGCCAATCTGTTCAGTCCGCTGTTTGTGTTTATTGCCGTAATCTTCTTTACTTCCAAATTGGCGGAGAACTCGGAAATCATCGCCATGTTCTCTACGGGAATGAGTTTCAAGCGTATGCTGCGTCCTTACATGGTGTCTGCGGCAATCATTGCGGTAGTGACATTCTGCCTCGGGTCTTATGTCATTCCCAAAGGCAGTGTGACACGTATTAATTTTGAGGACAAGTACTACAAACCCCGCAAGGCGAATACGGCACGGAATATCCAGCTGGAAGTGGATTCGGGAGTAATTGCCTATATCGAACGTTTTGAAGACTACAGCAAGACCGGCTATCGTTTTTCTTTGGACAAGTTCAACGACAAGCAACTGGTCTCCCACCTGACGGCCCGTTCCATTACTTACGACACGACGGCCGTACATAAGTGGAAAATCAAGGATTATATGATTCGCCAGATGGATGGCATGAAAGAGAGTATCATAAAAGGAGACCGCATAGATACCACTCTGTTCATGGAGCCTGCCGACTTCCTGATTATGAAGAACCAGCAGGAGATGTTGACCAACCCTCAGCTGAGCGAGTACATCAGCAGGCAGCGGCAGCGCGGCTTTGCCAACATCAAGGAATTTGAGATAGAGTACCACAAGCGTATTGCCATGTCATTCGCTTCCTTTATCCTGACGTTGATTGGAGTGTCTTTGTCTTCCAAGAAAACGAAAGGCGGAATGGGATTGCATTTGGGTATCGGTCTGGCATTGAGTTTCTCTTATATTCTGTTTCAGACCATTGCTTCCACATTTGCCGTGAACGGCAATATGCCTCCGGTCATCGCAGTGTGGATACCGAACGTAATGTATGCCTTCATTGCATTCTATCTATATAGGAAAGCACCGAAATAAGTATTCCAAACCTCTGCTTTAGCCTGCTCAAATTAAGGTTTAGCATACTAAAGTAGAGGTTTAGGATGCTTGCCTTCGGAAAGCCATAAAATAAGAATCCCCTCCCACTCTTGCGTTGTGCAAGTGCGGGAGGGGTTTTTTGTTGTATTCATTTCCTCTTTTGTTCTGTTCCCCTTTTTGCCGGAAAGAGATGCCGGGTTTCGGGGAACAACCCTCACTTTCATCTTACAGGTTCTTTAAGTCGCTGTCGTATGCACCGAGCATCGACAAGCTTAATTCAAGTAAGCGGAAAGTTCTGCAGCAGAGATGTTTTTGGCAATAATTACACCATTATCATCCAGTAAATAGTTAGTAAATCCGCGGCCCAAGCGATACTTCTTGAAGAGGCCGGAATATTCGCCTTTAGTTTCCACGAAACAAGTGGGCGTAACTATTTGGTCCTTACGGATGGTTTCCTCAAAGATTGACTGATACTCATCGAATGAAACTGAAACCATCTTCACATTCTTGTGGGTAGTAGAGCGAAGCGCATTGCTCAAACTTGCGTTCTGCATCCGGGATTGCGCGTCGTAACTTGCCCAAAAGCTGAGCAACACATACTTTCCTTTCAAATCGGAAAGGTCGGTTTGGGATTGCTCTGCCGACATGGATTGGATTTTAAAATCCGGGGCCATGTCACCCACATTCAAACCTCCGGTAGGTTTGTCTTTTTCTACAAAAGAAGTCAAGGAACTTATTAGTAATACAACAAAAATCCATTTTGCATATTTCATGCGGCACGGTTTTGGTTAATACTATCCGGGACTGTCCTTCAACAGTGATTTCTTCCCGGAACATCGTCTTCTCAAAGCTTGAAATGGGAAGGAACCCATTGATATTCAAAGCTTTTAATTCTGAAATCGGTTGCAAAGGTAAGTAATTCTTAAACAAACTTCCAAATAAACAAGCATTTTTCTCACTTTTTAGGGGTACATTTTTATGTTATTTAGCATAAATAGCGGGAATTTTCCTTACTTTTGTAGCCTATTATTCTATCAAAAAGATGACTTATGCAACCATTGAACACTGAACTTATCCTGATACGTATTACGGGTGAAGACCGTCCAGGACTGACAGCTTCCGTGACAGAAATTCTGGCTAAATATGACGCTACCATTCTGGATATCGGCCAGGCAGACATTCACAATACCCTTTCATTGGGCATTTTGTGCAAGACGGAAGAACAACACTCTGGGTTTATTATGAAAGAACTGCTTTTCAAGGCTTCCTCCTTGGGAGTGACTGTCCGTTTCTACCCCATTACTGCCAAAGAGTACGAGAATTGGGTGAATATGCAGGGAAAGAACCGCTATATTCTTACTTTATTGGGGCGTAAGTTGTCTGCCCGTCAAATATCCTCCGTTACCCGTATTCTTGCAGAGCAAGGCATGAATATCGATGCCATCAAGCGCCTTACAGGACGTATCCCGCTGGACGAGTGCGAATCACATACGCGTGCCTGCATCGAGTTTTCCGTTCGCGGCACTCCGAAAGACCGTATTGCCATGCAAGAGCAGTTGATGAAACTGGCAACAGAGCTGGAAATGGATTTCTCTTTCCAGTTGGACAACATGTACCGCCGAATGCGCCGCCTCATTTGCTTCGATATGGACTCTACGCTGATTGAAACCGAAGTGATTGACGAACTGGCCATACGTGCAGGTGTGGGTGACCAGGTAAAGGCTATTACCGAACGTGCCATGCGTGGTGAGATAGATTTCATTGAGAGTTTTCGCGAACGAGTGGCTTTGTTGAAAGGATTGGATGAATCTGTGATGCAGGAGATTGCAGAGAACCTTCCCATTACGGAAGGTGTGGATCGCCTGATGTATGTTTTGAAAAAATACGGCTATAAGATAGCTATTCTTTCTGGAGGTTTTACCTACTTCGGGCAATACCTCCAGAAGAAGTACAGTATAGACTATGTGTATGCCAACGAGCTGGAAATAGAAGATGGTAAACTGACCGGTCGCTATCTCGGTGATGTAGTAGACGGTAAGCGTAAGGCGGAATTACTGCGTTTGATAGCCCAGGTGGAGAAAGTGGATATTGCACAGACTATTGCTGTGGGCGACGGTGCCAACGACCTGCCCATGCTGGGAATTGCCGGCCTTGGAATTGCTTTCCATGCAAAGCCCAAAGTAGTTGCCAATGCCAAGCAATCCATCAACACCATCGGCTTAGATGGCGTACTTTACTTTCTGGGATTCAAGGATTCATACATTGATATTCCCCGTTGAAGGCAGATATTTGAAATAAATTTGCAAGCCCTTTAGACAATTATTGTCCCAAGGGCTCATTTTTTTACTGTAAGAATCTATTTTATAAGTCTTTTTCCTATCTTTGTACTCAAATTTAAAAGAGATACATGAAGTTTTCAGAACTACATTTGAATGGCAATGTGCTGGAGGCACTGGATGCCATGCGCTTTGAAGAGTGCACCCCTATACAAGAAAAATCAATACCCGTCATACTCGAAGGTCGAGATTTAATAGCAGTGGCACAAACCGGAACAGGAAAAACGGCTGCATATTTGTTGCCTATATTGAACAAGCTTTCAGAGGGTGGACATCCAGCCGATGCCATCAACTGCATTGTCATGGCTCCTACCCGTGAATTGGCACAACAGATAGACCAACAGATGGAAGGTTTTTCTTATTTCATGCCGGTTTCCAGCGTGGCCGTGTATGGTGGTAATGACGGAATACTGTTTGAGCAGCAGAAAAAAGGGTTGACACTCGGTGCTGATGTCGTTATTGCTACCCCGGGGCGTTTGATAGCCCATCTTAGCCTTGGCTATGTAGACCTTTCCCGTGTCTCTTATTTTATTCTGGACGAAGCAGACCGGATGCTGGACATGGGATTTTATGACGATATTATGCAGATTGTCAAATTCCTCCCTAAAGAGCGGCAGACAATCATGTTCTCTGCCACCATGCCTGCTAAGATACAACAGTTGGCTGGTAACATTCTGAACAACCCTGCCGAAGTGAAACTGGCAGTTTCTAAGCCGGCGGAAAAGATTGTGCAGGCTGCATACATTTGCTATGAGAACCAGAAACTGGGGATTATCCGCAGTCTGTTTGCAGAGGGGACGCCGGAACGTGTTATCATCTTTGCTTCTTCTAAACTGAAGGTGAAGGAAATGACCAAAGCCTTGAAGCAGATGAAACTGAACGTTGGGGAAATGCATTCCGATTTGGAGCAGGCACAGCGCGAAGAAGTAATGTACGAGTTCAAGGCAGGACGTATCAATATCCTGGTAGCTACGGATATTGTTGCGAGAGGTATTGATATCGATGACATCCGTCTGGTGATAAACTATGACGTTCCCCACGACAGTGAAGATTATGTACACCGTATCGGACGTACGGCGCGTGCCAACAATGATGGCGTAGCCATCACCTTCGTTTCCGAGAAGGAGCAAAGTAATTTTAAGAATATTGAAAAGTTTCTGGATAGGGATATCTATAAGATACCGATTCCCGAAGAGCTGGGTGAAGCACCCGAATACAAGCCGAGAGCATCTGGTGGAAGGAAACGAGGTAGCCATGATAGCGGACGTAAGCCAGAAGGAAACAGGAACAGTCGCAATAGTAATAAAGGTGGCAAGCCTAGAAATAAGCGCCCGCAGAACAGCGGCGAGAAGAAATAGAAAAAGCGGATTTATTCTGCTTTTTCTATATTCATAGTATTGTCAAAACCAATAATCATATTTACCAGATTGTATACAGAACTTTCGGGTATGCCGAGAGTTGCCTGGTAATGGTACCCTCTGTCATCCACACCCATGAAATTCATATCGGCAAGAATGGTCTGATTCAGCACCTCGGCAGGGAATATATCCGTAAACATCTTTTTGGTGATATCCTGGCCGTAAAGTATTTTCTTCCCTTCGTATACACAGATATGGATTACATTATCATAATACACATTGTCCACGTTGATACCATTCTCGGAATAAGAAGTCTTGAAAACCTTCATTTTTGAGGGATTGATATACACATATCCCCTATATCTTACATTCTTGTATGTCACAATGCTGTCTTTCTTTATTACTTCCGGAGTAGTAGAGATAACCTCTACTTCGTGGCTGGTGAAAGCCAATGAATCTTCCTCATTTTCTGATTTATGCAGTTTGATTACTTCGTCGGCCAGCGAGCGGAACCAAAAGCTATATTCCGTTTGCCGGTCTATCTTATAGGCCACCGGTTCATTGCTGTATATGTAGATTGTATCGTGAACTACCTTGAAAGGTACGGGAATGCTTTGCGAATTGGCATAATATACAGTATCTCCCTCAATGCGAATTAACGGCATCTCTGTTTCATCGTTCACCCAAATGCCTTGCAACAGCTGTTTTGCAGTGAGGTCTTCCTTTACGAAAACCTCCCCTTTTTGTTTGTTGCTGCATGATGCCAATGAGACAACAAATACAATGAGAATCGCACTTCCTTTTATCGTCATAGCGTCTCTGTTTATTTCTTTTGTTTTTTCTGCAACTTCATTTTCCGATACAATGATAGGTGAAACCTTGTTCTTCCATATCTTTCTTATCGTAGATATTACGTCCGTCCAATATCAGCGGTCGCTTCATGGTCTTTTTGATGACTGCCCATGAAGGCAAGCGGAATTCTTTCCACTCAGTCACCAGCATCAATGCATCTGCATCCAATGCAGCATCGTACATATCTGTTGCATAATAAATGCTCTCACCTATACGGCATCGGCATTCGTTTATGGCAGCCGGGTCGTAGACACGTACTTTGCAACCTGCTTTCAACAGCTTGTCAATCAAGACCAAGGCCGGGGCTTCGCGCATGTCGTCTGTTTCGGGTTTAAAGGCCAATCCCCAAATGGCGATAGTCTTTCCATTCAAATCATCATTGAAATGCTTCTGCAGCTTTTCGAATAAGACACTTTTCTGTTTGTCGTTCACTTCTTCTACAGCATGGAGTACACGCATTTTGTAACCGTTCAGTTCGGCCGTCTTAATCAGTGCCTTGACGTCTTTAGGGAAGCATGAACCACCATAACCTATTCCCGGATAGAGGAATTTGCGCCCGATGCGGGTATCCGAGCCAATGCCATTGCGCACCATGTTTACATCTGCCCCCACCAATTCGCACAAATTGGCAATATCGTTCATGAAGCTGATACGGGTGGCAAGCATGGAGTTAGCTGCATACTTTGTCATTTCTGCAGAAGGGATGTCCATAAAGATGACGCGGAAATTATTCAGCAGGAACGGTTTGTAGAGTTTGCTCATAACTTTCTTCGCACGGTCGGACTTCACTCCCACCACTACACGGTCGGGACTCATGAAATCGTTGATGGCATTACCTTCTTTCAGAAATTCGGGATTCGAAGCGACATCAAATTCAACATTCACCCCTCTCTTATCAAGCTCTTCTTGAATAATAGCTTGCACTTTCTCGGCGGTACCTACGGGAACGGTACTTTTGGTTACCACCAACACGTATTTCTGCATATTGCGTCCGATGGTGCGGGCAACTTCCAGCACATAACTCAAGTCGGCACTGCCATCTTCATCGGGTGGTGTGCCTACGGCACTGAACACCACTTCCACCTCATTCAGGCAACTCTCCAGAGACGTGGTGAATCGCAGGCGCCCCGCTTTCACATTCCTGCTAATCATTTCTTCCAGTCCATTTTCATAGATAGGGATAATGCCCTTTTTCAGTGACTCAATCTTTTCACTGTTCGTGTCTACGCAAATAACATTGACACCAATTTCCGCAAAGCAGGTTCCGGTTACCAAACCGACGTATCCTGTACCGACAATGGCTATTTTCATATTTTATTCATAATAGACCGCATCTTTAAACGATACGGCATGTCCGTCTTTATCTGACAATAGAAGCTGTTCCGCAGCAACGGGCCATTCAATGCCGATGCTTTCATCGTCAAAACGGATGGATGCCTCGGATTGCGGTGCATATACGTTGTCTACCTTGTAAGTAAAGACAGCTTCATCACTCAGCACCAGAAAACCGTGGGCAAAGCCACGCGGAATGAAGAACTGTCTCTTATTCTCCTCACTCAGTTCCACACTGACATGCTTTCCGAAAGTGGGAGAAGATTTTCTTAAATCGACAGCCACATCCAGTACCTTTCCTTTTATGACACGTACCAGTTTAGCCTGGCTGCAATCACCCTTTTGGTAATGCAGACCACGTAATACCCCGAAAGAGGACTTGGACTCATTATCTTGAATGAAGTGAACATCTCCGACATGTGCACGGAACTCTTCTTCCTTAAATGCTTCCATAAAATATCCGCGGGCATCGTGGAATACTTTCGGCTCAATCAGCCATACACCATCAATCTCTGTTTGTATATAGTTCATTTTCTTAAAATGTTTTATGTACTTTCAGTTGGAATCCGAAATTGTCTCCATATATCTCCCCCATATCCAATGCAAGGGATGCGTTGAAGCACCAGCCTTTCCATTTGCGGGGAGTATAGTAAAACGATGCAAAAGTAGAAAAATTTTCTAATATATCAGGTATCGGACGGTGAGGAGTTCCCCAAGTTCTGCTGTGGGACAATTTTGCTATGTATCTCCACTCACTGCCGATGTCACCGCTCCATCCCAGATGCAAGGCCTTAACGCGATTGTATTTGAAACTCATATTGCCATCCTTATTATAGATAGGCGATGCTATCAACGGATTGGCTATCGCCATACCCCAATGTACCCACCCTGGGTAGTAACCGTTGTTGTAATAGTTGTCGGCGCCTCCGGTCTTATTTACTACGGAATTCTGCAAACCGTGCAGAGGACCGCTCATGTTGGTCGTTTGGAGATATTCGATAACGATTCCATTGATAGCCTGGGTATGGTTGGATTTATATTCCACCCCCCATAAGCCATCCCATCCGTTGAGTTTGACCATAGCGGAAAAGTCGTCGAAGTGATTGTCCAGATAGGCGCTGATGGAGAAATCTTCCTTAGGACGATAAGTCATTTTGACATATTCGCTGCCCAGAAAATTGCCTTGGAAAGCCAGATGTTCACCTACCGGTCCGTCTTCACGCCCGTGGCCGGGGAAGAATACGCGTATGTAATCCTTCCATCCGTTGCCCAAGTCCCCCGGTTCGGCTCCTCCAATCTTATATCCTCCGAATTGGGTGTCGAGAGTCATTCCGAGTTCCAACTGCCATTTTCCTTCGGGTATGCCGATACGCAGAAACCCTTCTTTATGATGATATTTGATGTTCTTGGTATACCAGTATTTCTCTCCGACTTGTTCCCGTTGGTATTTATTGTCTGTAAACCACCCGTACGAGATTTCTCCTTTCAGGCCTAAACGGGGCAGCAACTGTACATACTCGGGTATACCTATCTGTACCTGTGGAATGGGACGTGCATTGCCCGACCAGGTCATGCCGCCACTGCTCAGTTCTTGATTCAGTAATGGGGAATTCCGTTCTTTACTGCCGACAAAGAATCCGAACCATTTATAGCGGATGTCTACATAAGCCTGTTGTACAATGAAGGAAGTAGTGAATCCCGCTACCGCTGCCACATCTAGTGCTTCCTCAAATCTCCATTTTCCAAGTTCGCGTTTATGGGATATACCCCCACGCATGTAAGTGTTGTTGTCAAGCGAAGTGAGTCCTTGCTGGTTGCTGACCTGCCAAAGAGGGGTATTTGCACCAGTATGCAGAGTTACTCCATATTCCAAGAATGAAGACAATTGCTGTGCCAGCATCGTGCTCTTTCCTACAGACAAGAAAACCATCAGACAGAAGATAATACGCATAATAGTTTTAGTTAAATATTTAGGTTTGTATACTCTTACAAGGGCAATTATCCTTCTATTCTTGGCGAGCATAGTAAAACTATACAAAAGTAGAAATTTTTCTGGTAAAAAACCTCTTTCCTTATCGAAATACCTCTTGAAAATGCATTTTCAAGAGGCAGTGTTTATAATTTTTTAGTAAGAAAAAAAGCTCTGAAACTGGCGTATATCCGATATTTCCGCTACTTTTGTAGCATGATTGAATTAGCACAACATATAGAAATATTGTTATTGGAGAACGATTGTGTCATTGTTCCCGGCTTGGGAGGATTTGTAGCCCATTATACGTCGGCAATGAGAGTAGCGGAAGAAAATATTTTTCTGCCTCCTACCCGTATCATCGGCTTTAATCCTCAATTGAAGATGAATGACGGATTACTTGTACAATCTTACATGGCTGTCTATGATACCGACTTTTCCGATGCTACGCGGATTGTAGAAAAAAAAGTGTCGTATATAGTCACTGCTCTCCATGAAGAAGGCAAGGTGGATTTGCCCAACATTGGCGAATTGCGTTACTCCATTCACGGCACTTATGACTTTGCTCCCTATGACCACAAGATAACTACTCCCTACTTATATGGACTGGATAGTTTTGAAATACAGGAACTGGCAGAACAGAAGAAACCGTATACGGAAAAGACCGTCCGTTATTCTGTTCCAGTTGTGCCGGAAGACAAAAAGCGAAAGTTTGAGATTAAATTCAACCGTTCCTATTTGCTGAATGCAGTTGCCATGGTTGCAGTGGTCGCCTTGTTTTTCTTTTTGTCTACACCGATAGAAAATACAGAAGTGATTGAAGGAAATTATGCGCAACTACTTCCGAATGAACTTTTCGAGATGATAGAAAAGGAATCACTTGCCATTAATCCGATTGTTGTCAGCCAGAAGGCCGACATTCCGAAAGCGTCGGCTCAAACACACACGAGGCTGCAGGCAAAGAAAGAGGTAGTTCCGGTTATTCTCCAACCTAAGCAACAGACGGCAGAAGTGTCCTCTGCATCTGCAACAACAAAAAGTGAAGTTCAAAAGACAACTACAGAGAGTGTAGCTCCGTTACTTGTCTCCGCAAAGAAATACCATGTCATCATTGCCAGTGTAGGTACAGAGAAGGATGCCGAAGCAATGGCAAAGCAACTGATTGAAAAAGGTTATCCTCATGCAAAAGCAATCGTTGGCAATGGTAAAATGCGTGTCAGCATTAAGTCTTGCGATACAGAAACAGAAGCATATCAGGAATTGAACAGAGTTCGCCAGAATAAAGCGTATAAGAACGCTTGGGTATTAAAGAAGTAGAAAGTAATCTACCCTTGCCTTATTTTTTAATTCTTTAATTTTTTAACTATCATGAAGCGTATCCGTTGTCCTAAATGTGAGAATTACCTAACATTCGATGAAACCAAGTATACCGAAGGTCAATCGCTGGTCTTTGTATGCGACCAGTGTAAGAAGCAGTTCAGTATCCGTTTAGGCAAATCAAAGATGAAAGCCCCTCAAAAAGAAGAACGTCCGGATGAAGCAGAGTTTAAAGAAGCCTTTGGCAGCATCACGGTCATTGAGAATGTGTTTGGTTTTAAGCAGGTGCTTCCATTGCAGGAAGGTGACAATATCATAGGCCGGCGTTGCGTGGGGAATGTTATTGAAGTACCGATTGAGACTTCGGATATGAGTATGGATCGGCGTCACTGTATCATTAATGTAAAGAGCAATAAGCAGGGAGCGTTGATTTATACCTTACGCGATGCTCCCAGCCTGACGGGAACTTTCCTTAATAATGAAATTTTGGGTGACAAAGACCGCATTCGCATTGACGATGGAGCCATCGTAACCATTGGCGCCACTACTTTTATATTGCGGGCAGCAGAGCAGGAAAATCTTTAGACGAAAAAGAAAACTGTGGCTTAATATTTTCCATCAACTGTGGCATAAACAAGCAGACCGTACAAAAAACTCCTTTTGTACGGTCTGCTTGTTTATGCCACAGGAATAAAAGAATACCTTTTATAGTATTCCTGCATACCTTTTTCTTGGATGGATTTTAAGAAGCAATACTAACACAGCAGTATGAATACAAAGATTCGGATTATTTTGTTTCTCCAAGTAAAATTTCTACTTTTGTGTTCGATAACGGTTAATAAAAACGAAAACAGTTATCAAGTCTATTATATTCACAATCAACACTATATAGATATAATGAATAGAAAGTAATATTTTTAGATACTTAAAGCACAAAAAGATGAAAAACTTTATGGACGAAAACTTCTTGTTGCAAACGGAAACAGCACAGAAGTTGTATCACGAGCATGCGGCTAAGATGCCGATTATCGACTATCATTGTCACTTGATTCCTCAAATGGTGGCGGAAGATTATCAATTTAAGTCACTGACTGAAATCTGGTTGGGAGGTGACCACTACAAGTGGCGTGCTATGCGTACCAATGGTGTGGACGAACGCTTCTGTACCGGTAAGGATACTACAGATTGGGAAAAGTTTGAGAAGTGGGCCGAAACTGTACCTTATACTTTCCGTAATCCGCTGTACCACTGGACTCATCTTGAATTAAAGACTGCTTTTGGAACCGATAAGATTCTGAATCCTCAAACAGCTCGTGAAATTTATGATGAATGTAATGAGAAGCTGAAACTGCCCGAATATTCTGCCCGCGGCATGATGCGCCGCTATCACGTGGAAGTGGTTTGTACTACGGATGACCCTATTGATTCTTTGGAACATCATATTAAAACACGAGAAAGCGGCTTTGAAATCAAAATGCTGCCCACTTGGCGTCCAGACAAGGCAATGGCAGTGGAAGTTCCTGCCGATTTCCGTATATACGTAGAAAAATTGGCCGAAGCGAGCGATGTAACTATTTCCAACTTTGACGATATGGTTGTAGCCTTGCGTAAGCGTCACGATTTCTTCGCAGAACAAGGTTGTAAACTGTCTGACCACGGAATTGAAGAATTCTATGCCGAAGATTATAGAGAAGCAGAGATTAAGGTTATATTTAATAAAGTATATGGCGGTGCCGAATTGACGAAAGAAGAAATTCTGAAATTCAAGTCGGCCATGCTGGTTGTGTTTGGCGAAATGGATTGGGAGAAAGGTTGGACACAACAGTTTCATTATGGTGCTATTCGCAACAATAACAGTAAGATGTTCAAGCTATTAGGACCTGACACCGGTTTTGATTCCATTGGCGAATTTACTACAGCAAAAGCCATGGCAAAATTCCTCGACCGTTTAAACTCCAATGGTAAACTGACCAAAACTATTCTTTATAACTTGAATCCATGCGCTAATGAAGTAATTGCCACTATGCTGGGCAACTTTCAAGATGGGACGATTGCCGGTAAGATTCAATTCGGTTCCGGTTGGTGGTTCCTCGACCAAAAGGATGGTATGGAAAAGCAGATGAATGCCCTTTCTGTATTAGGCTTGTTAAGCCGATTTGTTGGTATGCTGACCGATTCCCGTTCCTTCCTCTCCTATCCGCGTCATGAATATTTCCGCCGTACATTGTGCAATCTTGTAGGCCGTGATGTGGAAAATGGTGAAATTCCTGTCTCCGAGATGGAACGCGTAAACCAGATGATTGAAGATATCAGCTATTATAATGCCAAGAATTTCTTCCAATTCTAACAGCACTAGTAAGCTATAAGTCATGCAGTTTAACTCATAACTTATAGCTTATCTAATATTTCTTTGATACTATCCAATTGTATAAAATTGGGATGTCGTATTTCCCCTTCATGTTGCTCGTATGCCCAAGTCACGTTGTATGGTACATGGGCAGCATACCCCCCAAGTTCCAATACCGGAAGTATGTCTGATTTTACAGAATTACCTATCATCAGGAGTTTTTCAGGCAGACAGCCCAATGTTTCAATCAGCCTCCGGTAATCATCGATTTTCTTGTCACTCATGATTTCGATATGATGGAAATATTCTTGCAGTCCGGAGGCTCCTATTTTCCTTTTCTGGTCGAACAAGTCCCCCTTAGTGGCCAACACCAATTTATACTTCCCATGAAGTGACGATATGGTCTCTTCCACGCCTCCCAGCAGTATGACCGGTTTCTGCAGTAGTTCTTGTCCCCATCCTATTACTTCCTCTATAAGATGTATACTTCCGTTTCCGTCTGTCACTTTGCAGATGGTTTCAGTCATACTGAGCATTATACTCTTCAGTCCGTAGCCATACATGTGCAGATTCTTCATTTCTGTTTCGAAAAAACTTTGTGATATGGATGAAGCGGGCAGATACTGCCTTAAAAGGTTACAGAATTTGTGTTCGAACTCCTGAATATAAAGTTCGCTTTCCCACAGTGTATCATCAGCATCAAAAGCTATGAATTCAATTTTATCTTTCATGAATGGTCGTTTTTATAAAATTGTCCAAAGATACGGAGTATTCCATATAAATGAAAAGATAAATAGCGATAAATAGGAAGTTAATACTTTGTCTGCAGCTTATTAATATCGTGTTTGCAAGAAATTAATATTTTGCAAACACGATATTAATTTTCTATTTTTGCACTTATTTTTTCATTTAATGCATAAATTTTAATCGTTACAAAGGATGATGACATCACCCCAACCCACTTCCAAAGGTTTCAACAGAGCCTTTTGGGTAAGTAGTACAGTAGAACTGTTCGAACGCATGGCATATTATGCCGTATTTATTATTCTTACCATTTATCTTTCCAACATTTTAGGTTTCAATGATTTTGAGTCAAGCATGATTTCCGGCTTGTTTTCGGGAGGACTCTATCTGTTGCCTATCTTTACGGGCGCATATGCCGATAAGATAGGTTTCCGAAAGTCAATGATTATTGCTTTCTCATTACTATCCATCGGATATTTGGGCTTGGGACTGCTTCCTACCCTGCTGGAAGCTGCCGGTCTGGTGAAGTATGGTGAGATAACCCGTTTTTCCGGATTGCCAGACAGTAATGACCGCTGGATGATTGTCCCTGTATTGTTTGTTATCATGGTGGGAGGTTCGTTCATCAAGTCTATTATATCGGGATCGGTGGCTAAGGAAACAACAGAGGCTACCCGTGCACGCGGTTATTCCATCTTCTATATGATGGTGAATATAGGCGCATTTACCGGGAAAACGGTGGTCGATCCTCTACGGAATGTTATCGGTGAGCAAGCTTATATTTATATCAATTACTTCTCGGCTGTCATGACGTTGTTAGCATTATCGGCTGTCATCTTATTGTATAAATCGGCACATACAGCAGGTGAAGGAAAAAGCATGCGTGAAATTGGACAAGGCTTTCTGCGTATTATCACTAATTGGCGTTTGCTGATTCTTATTCTCATCGTAACCGGTTTTTGGATGGTGCAGCAACAACTCTATGCAACTATGCCCAAATATGTCATCCGTATGGCGGGTGAAACGGCCAAACCGGGGTGGATAGCCAATGTAAACCCGTTTGTAGTGGTTTGCTGCGTAAGCTTTATTACTCGATGGATGGCAAAACGCACCGCAATTACTTCCATGAATATAGGCATGTTTCTTATTCCGGTATCGGCATTGCTGATGGCATGCGGTAATTTGTTGGGTAATGACATTATTGCCGGCATGAGTAATATTACTTTAATGATGGTGCTTGGCATTGTAGTACAGGCTTTGGCTGAATGTTTCATTTCACCACGTTATCTGGAATACTTCTCTTTGCAAGCCCCCAAGGGCGAAGAAGGCATGTACCTTGGTTTCAGTCATCTTCATTCATTCCTCTCTTCTATTTTGGGGTTTGGTATTGCGGGGGTACTTCTGACAAAATATTGTCCTGACCCAAGCTTGTTTGAAACCCGCGAAGCGTGGGAAGCAGCCAGTGTCAATGCACATTATATTTGGTATTATTTCGCTGCTATAGGATTGGTTGCAGCAATTGCATTATTCGTTTTTGCCAAAACGACCGAATTCATCGACAAAAAGAAGAAGGCATAAGGGGCATGTATTGCATACTTTTTGTATATTTGCCGTCACTTTTTTTAAAAGTGACGGTTTTTTTGTAATTAAGGAGATTAGGATGAAAGTAAAATTTATAAGCCTTGCCAGTGGAAGCAGTGGCAACTGCTATTATATAGGTACAGAAAAATATGGAATACTCATTGACGCCGGCATTGCAGTACGGACGATAAAAAAAGGACTCAAGGAAGCAGGTATCAGCATGGAAATGATACGTGCGGTATTTGTTACGCACGACCATGCAGATCATATTAAAGCGGTAGGCGGACTGGGTGAGAAGCAGAATATTCCTATTTATACAACTGCCCAGATTCATAAGGGTATCAACCGGAGCTATTGCATGACGGAAAAGTTATATTCGTCTGTCCGTTATCTGGAAAAGCAGCAACCCATGCAGTTGGAAGACTTTCATATCGAATCTTTCGAAGTACCTCATGACGGCACGGACAATGTGGGCTATTGTATTGAGATAGACGGAAAGGTCTTTGCTTTTCTTACAGATCTTGGTGAAATCACTCCTACAGCTGCAGAATATATCAAAAAGGCCAATTATCTGATATTGGAAGCCAACTACGATGAGGAGATGTTGCGTATGGGTACCTATCCCCAATACCTGAAAGAACGTATTACCAGCCGTACCGGGCACATGAGCAATATTGCTACTGCCGAATTCCTTTCGGAAAATATGACGGAGCATTTACAGTATATTTGGCTTTGCCATTTGAGCAAGGACAATAACCATCCAGAATTGGCCTATAAGACAGTGGAATGGAAGTTAAGGGAAAAAGGAATTATCGTAGGAAAGGATGTGCAGTTATGCGCTTTGAAGCGTACAACTCCTTCTGATTTATATGAGTTTGAATAAAAAATCTCATTTCATAGCAAAAAACACTTCAATTTATTTGCATGAATAAAATAAAAGGATTACTTTTGCACCCGCAAATAAGAAATGCACTCTTAGCTCAGTTGGTAGAGCAACTGACTCTTAATCAGTGGGTCCAGGGTTCGAATCCCTGAGGGTGTACATAACAAAAAAAGGAACAACTAATGTTGTTCCTTTTTTTGTTATGTATCCATATTTCTTTATATTTGCGTACTCATTTATATTTCTAAGACTAAAAGAAACACAATATGGGAAAAGATTCAAAGCAGATAGTGGTTCTCCTGGCGCATCCTAATATCAAAGAATCGCAGGCAAACAAGGCGTTGATAGAGGCTGTACATGAAAGAAGTGGCCATATACAAATTGCATGAAATGCGTAATGAAGATATCCGCTGTCCATATAATTAAAACACTTATACAAAACTATCATGTTACGTAAAATCAGACTGGCCTTTGCAACGCTTTGTTTTGCACTCATTACCTTGTTGTTCCTTGATTTCACGGGAATGCTGCACGGATGGTTCGGATGGCTAGCCAAAATCCAGTTCTTACCGGCAGTATTGGCGTTGAACGTAGGAGTAGTATTATTTCTTGTAATTCTTACATTGATATGTGGGCGTGTCTATTGTTCCGTTATCTGCCCGTTGGGGGTACTTCAAGATGTAATGGCTTGGATAGGCAGGAAGTTTAAGAAACGTAAAAAACTCCCCTACTCCTATTCTCCGGCAATATCATGGTTACGTTATGGAATGCTGGGAATATTCATTATTGCCTTGGTTGCCGGATTCAGTTCTTTGGCGGCTTTGCTGGCACCTTACAGTTCATATGGGCGCATAGCCAACAATTTTTTCCAGCCGTTGTGGCAATGGAGCAACAACCTGCTCGCCTATTTTGCAGAACGTGCCGGCAGTTATGCCTTTTATGAAACAGATGTGTGGTTGAAAAGCTGGTCTACCTTTATTATTGCTGTTGCCACTTTCGTAGTGCTTGCCGTTTTGGCAGGACGAAACGGACGTACTTACTGCAATACGATTTGTCCTGTAGGAACTGTGCTAGGTTTCCTTTCACGTTATTCTTTTTTCCGTATTATGATAGAGCCGGATAAATGCAATGAATGCAGTTTGTGTGCCCGTAATTGCAAAGCGGCTTGTATTGATATTAAGGAGCATAAGGTTGATGCCAGCCGTTGCGTAACTTGCATGAACTGTATAGACAAGTGCAGCCATGGAGCTATCTCCTATACGACTCCGAAGAAAGTTCCGAAACAAATGAACGAGACTCGTCGTCGTTTCTTTACAGTCACTGCTCTGGTAGCGGTCAACTCTGTTTTGAAAGCACAAAAAAAGAAAGGGGACGGTGGATTGGCAACCATTGAAGATAAGAAAATTCCGGAGCGTAGCACTCCTATCGTCCCTCCAGGTTCATTGGGCATACGCCATTTGACACAACATTGTACAGCTTGCCAACTCTGTGTATCGGTTTGTCCCAATCAAGTGCTTCGGCCATCTGCAGACTTGATGAAACTAATGCAGCCGGAAATGGCCTACGAGCGCGGCTATTGCAGACCGGAGTGTACAAAGTGTTCCGAAGTGTGTCCCGCAGGTGCCATTCGTCCAATAACCAAAGCTGATAAATCTTCCATTCAGATAGGACATGCTGTGTGGGCGAAAAAGAACTGTATACCATTGACCGACGGGATGGAATGTGGCAATTGTGCCCGCCATTGTCCGGTAGCTGCCATACAAATGGTACCGAGCAGTCCGGAAGATGAGAATTCTCCGAAAATCCCGGTTGTCAATGTAGAGCGCTGCATCGGCTGTGGTGCGTGCGAAAATCTTTGCCCTGCCCGTCCCTTCAGTGCCATCTATGTGGAAGGGCATGAAAGACACAGGATTGTATAGATATCTGTAATATTGGTGAATATGGAAGAACGTCATAAAAACATGAGTCGCCGTGATTTTTTGAAGATTGTAGGTATCACGGCTACAACATCTGCCACCGCCTTGTATGGTTGCAGTTCTAAAGAAGGAAGTGATACAAGTAACAATATCTTGGGACCGGTTCCGACGGATAAGATAACCTATCGTAGTTTTCCCGGTTTAGGAAGTGACAAAGTTTCTATTTTAGGATATGGCTGTATGCGCTGGCCTACCATTCCTGCTCCGGATGGAAAAGGGGAAATGATAGACCAGGATGCCGTAAACGAACTGGTGGATTATGCCATTGCACATGGTGTGAATTATTTCGATACGTCTCCGATGTATGTACAAGGATGGAGTGAGAAGTCTACGGGAATAGCTCTGAAGCGCCACCCGCGCGAATCGTTCTATCTTGCTACTAAACTATCCAATTTTCATCCTGATACTTGGACTCGTGAGGGGTCTATCGCCATGTACCGTAAGTCGTTCGAGGATATGCAAGTAGACTATATAGACTACTATCTGCTACACATGATTGGTGGCGGTGGCATGAAGCAATTCCACAAGCGCTATATAGACAACGGTATGATTGATTTTCTTGTAAAGGAGCGTGAAGCAGGACGCATCCGTCACTTGGGATGGTCGTTCCACGGTGATATCGAAGTCTATGACTATGCCTTGCAGATGCATGACCGTGGTGAAGTACATTGGGACTTTGTACAAATACAATTGAATTATGTAGACTGGAAACATGCTTCGGGCAGCAACTTCAAAGCAGAATATCTGTATGATGAGCTGGCAAAGCGTAATATCCCTGCTGTCATTATGGAACCTCTGCTGGGTGGACGGCTCTCCAACGTCCCTGACCATATTGTGGCACGGCTGAAGCAGCGCGAGCCCGAACGCAGTGTGGCTTCTTGGGCATTCCGCTATGCCGGTTCTCCTCAAGATGTACTGACAGTGCTGAGCGGCATGACTTATATGGAACACTTGCAGGACAACATCCGTACTTACTCTCCATTAGTACCACTCACAGAAGAGGAAATTCAGTATCTGTATGCTACGGCCGATTTGATGATGGAGTACCCCACCATACCTTGCAACAACTGCAAGTACTGCATGCCTTGCCCGTATGGGATTGACATTCCTGCCATCTTGATACATTATAATAAATGTGTCAATGAAGGAAATGTACCGGAAAGCTGTCAGGATGAGAATTATCGGAAAGCACGCCGTGCTTTTCTCATAGGATATGACAGAAGTGTACCCAAACTGAGGCAGGCCGACCATTGTACCGGGTGCAACCAGTGTTCTCCGCATTGCCCACAAACGATTGATATTCCCAAAGAATTGCATCGTATTGACAAATTTGTAGAACAGTTGAAACAAGAGACTTTATAAAATGGAGAGCATCATTGACATACTGCACAAGGGCGGATACTCTTGTGTTATGAAAAACCGAGAGGAAATTCGTACTTGCACCCAACGTGGAGTGGCAGATTTGTATGATTTGTATCAGGCAGATTCTGCATTTATGAAGGGGGCTGCCATTGCCGATAAAGTTATAGGAAAAGGTGCCGCAGCTTTGATGGTATTGGGAGGGGTTAAAACGGTCTATGCGGATATAATTAGTACTCCTGCGCTGGCATTGCTGTGTGAGGCAGGAATTGAAACGAGTTTTGCCCAAGAGGTTCCTCATATCATTAACCGTGACAAGACTGGCTGGTGCCCGTTGGAAGCGGCTTGCATGGAGCTGAGTACGATAGAGGAAATGTATCCGGTGATTCAGAATTTTATGTCAAGAATCAGGGCAAAA
Organism: Bacteroides muris (ex Afrizal et al. 2022); assembly: GCF_004793475.1. Taxonomy (GTDB): domain Bacteria; phylum Bacteroidota; class Bacteroidia; order Bacteroidales; family Bacteroidaceae; genus Bacteroides; species Bacteroides muris. The sequence goes on from NZ_SRYZ01000017.1 coordinate 59,111, forward strand.
TAGTAACAGCTTGCTCTTTTTCCCTGACCTTTCTCCTTCGGCATCTTGAAGTCATCCTTGCGCATACCGATACCGTCCAGTGTGCGGTTTTCATTGTGGCCGTTCGGGAAGAGATGCCGGTTGTCATCAAAATATTTTTTTCATGACCTGAAGTGTATGTCAGAGCTGAAGTGACATGTTGTTCTTGAAACATATCTATCAGATAGAACAAAAGTTCCTGATTGTCAAACCATTTCTTTATATCTCCAAAAAACTTCATTGATATTAAATCTAAATCCGGTTTAGTGTTTACAATGGCTATTGACTTTTTAGTAATCCATGGCAATGACCCGTTTGCCACGAAAGAGTTGGCTTTCATGTATCTGGTAGTGTGCCGTGTGATGTATATCATAGGTCCGGGCAAGTTTGCCTTTGACCGCTGAATAGGAAAAGCTCTTTCCAAAAGGCTCATAAATAGACACTTCCGTCTTACTGAAAACAGATTTTAAGCTCAAATAGTATGTATTTTCATAAAAAATCCTATATTTGCGGATGCTTAAAATAACTCGATGAGCTATAAAGCTAATTAAACACAGTAAAATAAAAAGAGTGATTATGAAAAAGTTCAATTTAAAGATGGTTGCGACCGTAATGATTTGCGGCTCGTTTCTTTTCAGTTCTTGTATCGGTTCTTTTGGACTGCACAGTAAACTGGTCAGCTGGAATCAAGGTATTGGTACCAAGTTTGTAAACGAACTGGTTTATCTGGCATTCAATATTATTCCGGTATATGGCGTTTGCTATCTGGCTGATGCATTGGTCATCAACTCCATCGAATTCTGGAGTGGTTCAAATCCTATGGCCAGCATTGGTGATGTAAAGAAAGTGAAAGGCGAAAACGGTGACTATCTGGTAGAAACACTTGAAAACGGCTATTCTATCACCAAGGAAGGTGAAACAGCTTCTATGGAACTCATTTACAACAAAGAGTTGAATACTTGGAATGTTGTTGCCGATGGTGTCAGCACAGAGTTGCTGCAGATGAACAATGACGGCACTGCACAAATGACCCTTCCGAACGGTGAGGAAATGACTGTGACGCTGGATGCTCAAGGTGTAGCAGCAGCACGTCAGGCTACAATGATTGACAACTATTACGCCTTTAAGTAATGGATAAATGACGATGGATGAATAATAATGGGTAGTTAACTGCGTATATTTATACCCATTATTAATTAGGGATATTCAGTAAATGTCTCTAAAAAATAAGATGGCATATGAAGTGATTATGGTCTATCCTCTTCATATGCCATTATTATTGTCATTTTTTCGTGCTTTCTCACATAATTTTATCGGGCAGGACATGACGCTCCGGAAGAAGTCCGATGCCCTCTTCTGCCCCTTGTGAATAAAATCATGTCATGCTGCTTTAGCCGTTTTGTTCCTGATTTTTTCTATCATCAGTACTGCATTTGCCGTATGTATTCCGAAGAAAATCCACAGGATTTCCGTCTTCCTGTTCCGTGCCTTTATCCTTGATAGTGAGTAATGTTGCTTTTGAGTTCCGAAGCTTCCTTCAAGCCGGGTGGCCCTTTCTTTTGAGAGTTCACTTCTGAGTACCTTTCTCAAGGGCTCATCCTTTGCCGCCCTTCCCTTGCGCACGAAGGAAGTGGATATCCCATATTTCGTACAGAACTTTCTGTTGGCATTATTGGCATATATGGAGTCGCCTGCCGCACATGTTACCCTCACTTTCATGAGCTTCTGCTGCATACGGATACAGTTCTTCAGGCGTATACCCTCATTGAAGGCCTTGAACGAGATGTGTTCGATGAACGATATGCCGTCTGTCTGCATATTATTGACCTTCGCACCGAATTCGACGGATTTCGTTTCCTTACCTCTTACGATGGGACGTACATAATGACGGTCAATGCTGACAATACGGTCACTGACCTTACGGCCTTCAAATATTTCCTTTTCCTGTACAAGAACTTTTCTGATGATGGAAAGACGCTTCCGGTAATCCTGTGTATATCGTAGTGCAGCTCCGTAATCTCTATGAATTTCATCCATCTGTATGAGAAGTTTTTCAAGAAGCCTGATCATACGACGCTTGAGCATCCTTGTCCTTGACGCCTTTCTCTTTCTTTTCTTACAGTAGGACAGATAAGCCTTGGCAACATCATCATATTTGTTGCGAGGACGTCTTATGCCCAGAGCCCTGCAGTGCAGGCATATATGTCTGTAGAGCCATTCGAGGCTTTCCCAAAGAAGCTTCATGTCTGTAGGAAAACGCATATGGCTCTCATAGCAGGTGGCATCTGTCATGCACACGTGAAGGTTCTCAAGATAAGGTTTCCAGTGTGTGGCCAGTATCTCCTGGAGGGATTCAATGTCAAGACGGGATGCCATCTCATTACGGACGGCGCTGACTATCTTGTAGTTGGTTATGGGAAAAGACGGATCTGTCATGATTCCGCAGAACATCTGGTAATGTAGGTTGCCGTTAAGATGTTCCACCAGATGTCTGTCAGAGAATCCGGTATAGGCTTTCAGGACCATAATGGCAATCTTTGCCGAAGGACTGAATATGTTCCTGCGTCCAAGACGATTTTCCGACAGCCCCATGGCTTTTGCCATAACTTCAAAAGGAAACACTGAATGAAGTCTGCCAAGCTCACTCTCATTAAAACTCTTGCGATATTTTTCCAGAATATCAAATTCTGTAAAACCCAAAGTAGGGTGAATTTCTGAAATTTTTTCTATCTTAGCCATATCTTTATTGGGGGATTTCCCCCGTTTTGGCTGTCAAACCTTATTTTCGGGGGAATACCTAAAGATACAAAAAAGCCAACTAATTCGCAACATTTTGTGTATGAATTAGTTGGCTAATTTTATACTATTTACTGAATGTCCCTAATTATCCATTGTCATTTATATTTAGAATGGATATCCCACAGCAAAGTGGAAAGCAAAATCACGGCTGAATTTAGGATGAATAATGGGATAACGGTCTTTTTTCTTCTCATAGGTCGGATTGATGGCCTTCATACCTCCGTCGAAACGCAATACAAAGAAATCCAAGTCAAGACGCAATCCTAAACCATATGCCACAGCAATCTGCTTATAGAACTTGCCAAATTTAAATTGACCTCCCGGCTGGTCTTTATAGTCCCTTATTGTCCAAATATTTCCGGCATCTACAAAGAGGGCTCCTCTGAATTTCCAGAACAACCGTGTGCGGTATTCAATGCTGGCATCCAGCTTGATATCTCCCGACTGGTTCATGAAGTTATTATCGCCGGGGAAAGAACCGGGCCCCAAATCACGTACAGACCATCCGCGCACACTGTTGGCGCCGCCGGAGAAGTAGCGCTTCTCAAATGGAAGCATTGTTGCATTGCCGTATGGAATGGCAATACCGGCACCAAAATGAAATGCCAATGAATTGCGGTTGTCAATGACCAGATTCTTGGCAAAGTCAAAATCGCCTTTCAGGTATTGGGCAAAAGGAATGTTCAACAAGGTGTATTCTCCCGATGCATTCTTTTTCATTCCTCCGAGCTTTGCCACAGCATACAACAAGCTACCCGCCGATTCAAAATTGAGACGGATGGTATAGGAATTACCGATACTGGAATTATTCATAAATGCCCTTCCGGCACTGTTGTAGATATAGCTATAACCAGTGCGGACAATAAAACGGTCTTCATAATTATATTTGAGGATGTAGTTCTCGTCTTTCTCCAAATAATCCTCTTTAAATGTCTGATCTATGCTGGGCATATACAGATAATTGATGTCCAACAAATCAATGCGGTGCTGCGAACGTTGTTGTTGTACTCCCCATTTGTAGCTCCATCCGGCAGATGCTACAATGCGCGTGAATTCCGGTCTCATCTGGTAGTTATATTGCAATCCGAATTCTGTAGTAGCCCTTATTCTCCGCTTGAAATCGCTGGATACAAAGGGAAACATGAACCGTGGGAAGTTGATGGTTGCTTCCGCACCTAATTCTATATAGTCTTGATTCAAGGAACTCTGCAAACCGGACACAGCCTCGTATGCCCCACGTAGCTTGAACATGAGTGTTTCGGAACCTTTGAACATATTGCGGTGCTGAAAAGCCACCGAAGCGGCAGCTCCCAAGTCGCCGGCAGAGTTTGTGCCTTCCACTTCAAAGGATACGGACTGATGTTTGCCTCTGGTCAGCATCACATAGGCGTTGAGTTTTGCACTGTCACTCTGCTGCGCTTCGAAAAAACGGATATTGGTATATTTCAGTGCTTGCAGGCGTCCGTAGTTGGAGTAGGTACGCTGTACGTTCTGCTCGTTGTAGAGAGTTCCCGGAGTGATGTGCAGGTTGTTAATCAGCACTTTGGGACGCAGATAAAGTTTGTCTTTGTAGTAGATAGGGAAGCCTTTGTAATGCAACGAATCATTCACCTCGATGCTGTTCCAGGGGGATGCCTGCAACACATTATAGTCGGTAATAAAACTCACTTTATTGATAGTATATTGCTGATGATTCTGCGGTGTGTCCTCGTTGTGCTGCCTATATGGAGCCAAGTGCAGCGTCAAATCTACCAGATAAGAATTACGGACGGTATCCGCGGTATAGGATATATACTCCTTGTTGAACTTGTAATATCCATTCTGAAGCAGTTTGTTCGTGATGCGCTGGCGTTCTGCATCCAGTACATTGACATCAAAATACATGCCTTCGGATAATAGGGTCACTGCGGAATCCTGCTGTATGTATTCCTTTATTTTACTGTCTCGGATATCATATCTCAAGGTACGTACTTTATAGGGTTTACTGGTTGTCACCTTATAGACCAACTTCATCTTTTTCTTCTGGACTTGGCGTACCGGTTCCACCAGAGCGCCCATATAGCCCATATTCTGCACAGCCTTAGTGATTTCTTCCCTAGTCCGGTTGGTTTCCTCCTCACTGTATATGACCGGAGCATCTCCTAATTTCCTCAATATACGGTTTATCCAGCGTGTAGAGTCCTGCCCGGACCAGTTGTAAACATACAACTGAGTCTTTATCAGACTGAACCACTTCGCATTGGGATTCTGCCGGATGTACATGGAGAGATTGGATGGTTTTACTTCCTTATTGTCGGTATGTATGCGCACTTCATCCAGCAAATACGAGCCGTCCGGCACATATTTGGTAGAAGAACAGGAAGCCAACAAAAGTGCAATAGTAGCAAGTATCGCGTAGCGGAAACTTTTATCCATACCGAGTCATTAATTGCGCATAAACAACTACAAATATACTTGTATTTTTTTGTTCTCGAAATAAAAAACACCGGAAGAGTGCAGAGTTTTTGATTATATTGAAATAATCACGTATTTTTGTCAAATGATAACATGTGTATCCTATGACATTAAGTAAAAACCGCATCAAATATATCCGTTCGTTGGAGCAAAAAAAGAACCGGAAAGCAGACAAGGTATTTCTGGCAGAAGGACCTAAACTCGTAGGGGATTTGTTGGGACATTTCTCTTGCCAGTTCCTGCTGGCAACCTCGGAATGGCTTTCCCGGAACCAACCTCTTTCTGTAACGGATGTCACGGAAGTGTCTGAAGAGGAACTTTCGCGTGCCAGCCTACTGAAAACGCCCCAACAAGTGCTGGCTGTGTTTCGACAGCCGGATGAAGAGACGGATGTTTCTGTCATCAGCCGCTCCCTTTGTCTAGCTCTGGATGATGTGCAAGATCCCGGCAATCTGGGAACGATTATCCGCCTTGCCGATTGGTTTGGGATAGAGCATATATTCTGTTCACCCAACACAGTGGATATTTATAATCCCAAAACTGTGCAGGCCACAATGGGAGGCATCGCACGTGTCAGGCTGCACTACACTCCCCTGCCCGAGTTGATTCGTTCATTGAAGGACATTCCCGTTTATGGTACTTTTCTGGACGGGGAAAACATGTATGGACAATCTCTTTCAAAAAACGGATTAATTGTGATGGGCAACGAGGGAAATGGCATAGGAAAAGAAGTTAAATCACTCATTAACCGCAAATTATATATTCCGAATTATCCCGCCAGCCGTGAGTCGGCGGAGTCGTTGAACGTAGCTATTGCTACTGCAGTAGTTTGCGCTGAGTTCCGGCGCCAGGCTGCATTGTAGTAAAATCGAAAGGGGAAAATAACCAAGGAACCAAATAAGGCAGTTCCTCCTCGATACCCGGAGGAACTGCCGTCAATATATTGTGACACTTGTCGAAAGACAGACCAACGGTTTCCTGCCCCAAATGAGCTTCTTCAAAAGGAAGCAAGACTATAACTCCCGGTAGCCATTCCGTATTCTCCACCTCTTCTGTCAATGGGAAGACACGCGATGCACCCTGTCCTTCATCCATCTCCACCACATATTGTTTCAGACAACCATGCCCAGGAAGAAATAGAAAATGAGAAGCGTAGCGTTTCATGCTTGCGGACGGGGGCGTATGGCTCTGGGAGTCGTGGCATTTCTCTGCTCCTGAATTTCCAGAGGTTTCAACTTCTCAGGTTCTTCGATACTGTTTTTGCGAAGGGAGTCTATCGCTTGATGAAGGCTGTCATTGGGGGCAATCGCCAAGCTGTCCGTAGCGTGATAGCGCATCAGTGAGATACGGTCTGCCAACAAAGGTTGTGGAGCCTCCTGCTGCGGATAGTAAATGAATCCGCGTATCTCCTTGATTTCTCCTAAGGTATCGGCAAATAAGGTGAGCGTTTCAATCCCTGTGTTCTGTACTTTCCTAATGGTACTGATGACACTGTCATTCTTTTCGTAAAGAATCTGCATTGCCATCAACGGAGCATGTATGCTGTCCGGTGCACCGTTGTGGAAACGGAAGCGTACGCTCCAGCGCAACGTGTCACGGTCGTGGAAATTGGTGTCTGAAGGCAACGTAAACGTTATTTTGTTGTCCATGGGCATACCCGTCAACTGATAGATATGCTGCCATATCCACACGTCGATACTGTCTCCCGGAAGTGATTCTTTCGGCTTGTTGTCACGCAGGGCAATCAAGTGGTTGATACCGTCTCTTTCGGCTTTCAACCGTACATTCACTTTCTCATAAATTTTGGTAAGTACTTCTGGATTACGGGAAAACCAGACCATGGAAGAGTCAAAATCAGCCTGAGTGATACCATATTTCTTAAAAACCGATTCAATGTAGAGCACCCGCTTATAACTTTCATTATACGGCACTTCTTCACCCATAGCTTTGGCTATGTGATAATCATAAAGCACGTTTTCCATCTTGGCATCCGGAAAAACGGTCTCAGGCCTTTTCACCTTACAAGCCGTCAGACTGAATGCCAGAAGGACTACGCTACACCATTGAACTCGATTTATTCTTTTCATGATTTCTTTATGGTAGCATGATAGGCATCATTGAAGTCCTTGCTGTAGAACAACAATAAAGCAATGGTACCGCAACTGATTGCTGCATCCGCAAAATTGAATATCGGGCTGAAGAAAATGAAATGTTCTCCACCAACAAACGGCATCCACATAGGCCAGTTTGTGTCAATGATGGGAAAATAGAACATATCCACTACCTTACCATGGAACCATGAGGCATACCCCCCTCCTTCAGGCATGAAGGAGGCTATCTGCGAATGGGTGCTTTCATTGAACAACACACCATAGAACACACTGTCGACAATGTTTCCCAAGGCTCCCGCCAAGACTAAAGACATACAGATGATAAATCCGGTCTTCATACCTTGCTTCACGAACTTGTGCAGAAACCAGCCAATGACTGTGACCGCAGCAATGCGAAATAAGGTCAGGAATAGTTTGGCAAATATTTCCATCCCGAAAGCCATACCACTATTCTCGGTAAAGTATATATAGAACCAATCTGTGACCCGGATACTCTCATGCCAGTACATGTGGGTCTTTATCCAAATCTTGATAATCTGGTCTATAACCAATACCGAAAATATGACAAGGCAGGCTATCCGGCCTTTCGTAAAGAATTTATCCATTTTTATTTCTTGCCGTTGTTTTTAGCTTCGATGCTCAAAGTGGCATGGGGCACTGCACGAAGACGCTCTGCCGGTATCAGCTTGCCAGTTTCGCGACAAATGCCATATGTTTTGTTCTCAATGCGCACCAAAGCCGCCTGCAATCCTTGGATGAACTTCAACTGGCGTTGAGCCAGACGTGTGGTTTCTTCCTTGGACAAAGTGCTTGCTCCTTCTTCCAGCACTTTGTATGTAGGAGATGTATCATCGGTATTGTTACCATCTGCACCTGTCAGGCTGGCTTTCAACAAATCATAGTCACGTTGTGCCAACTCTAATTTTTCCATAATGATAGCGCGGAATTCTTCCAATTCAGCATCCGAGTATCTTGTCTTTTCTATCATAACTTTTACGTATTAATCAGGTTAGTATTTAATTATTCTTTCACTACACTCACGTACAACGAGAAATCGTCGAAGTTCAGTTCCGTACCATTTTCTACGTTGTTTGCCAGTATCAGTGAAGTTCCTAAAACTTGGTTGCGAATATAGTTATTATATTCATTTACCGCATCATCTGTTTGAGGATTTTTTGATAATGTAATCTTTATTTTATCTGTTATCTCAAAACCGCTCGACTTACGGATATTCTGAATGCGGTTTACCAGCTCGCGTGCAATACCCTCACGGCGCAGTTCTTCGGTGACGGTAACTTCCAGAGCTACGGTCAGTCTGCCCTCGTTGGCAACCAGCCATCCTGGAATATCCTCACTGAAGACTTCCACATCTGCCGTTTCAATCACAGCTTCTGCACCATCCAAATTAAATGTATAAGAGCCGTTCTTCTCCAACTCGGCAATGGCATTCTGGGACATTTCTGCCACAGCAGCAGCCACGGCTTTCATCTGCTTACCGAATTTCGGTCCCAGCTTCTTGAAGTCACATTTTACTTTCTTTACCAGCACGCCGGCAGCACCGTCCACAAACTTGATTTCTTTCACGTTCACCTCGTTCATGACAAGCGCTTTCACTGCCTCGATATGTGCACGCTGTTCCTCATCCACTACCGGTATCATGATGCACTGAAGCGGTTGGCGGACTTTGATGTTCACCTTGCGGCGCAGTGCCAATACCATAGAAGTGATGTCTTGTGCCATTCGCATACGAGCTTCCAATCCCTTGTCTATCATTTCCTCTTTATATTCGGGAAACTTGGCAAGGTGTACCGAAACAACATTGTCACGTCCGGTAGCAGTAACTAAATCTGTATACAGCATATCAGCATAAAACGGGGCGATAGGCGCCATCAGTTTGGCTACGGTTTCCAGACAAGTATAAAGCGTCTGGAATGCGGAAAGCTTGTCCTGCGTCATGCCGCCACCCCAGAAGCGTTTGCGGTTCAAACGAACGTACCAGTTGGAAAGGTTGTCGTTCACGAATTCGGAAATCAGACGTCCTGCCTTCGTGGGCTCGTATTCATTGTAGCAGGCATCTACGTTCTTTACCAGCGTATTCAGTACGGAGAGAATCCATCGGTCTATTTCGGAACGTTCCGTCATGGGTACATCGGCTTCCTTGTATTCAAATTCGTCCACATTGGCGTAGAGGGCAAAGAATGAGTAAGTGTTGTATAGCGTTCCGAAGAACTTGCGGCGTACCTCTTCCACTCCATCTACGTCGAACTTCAGGTTGTCCCACGGAGAAGAGTTGGTAATCATGTACCAGCGCAACGGGTCAGAACCATATTTCTCGATGGTCGAGAAGGGGTCTACGGCATTGCCCAGACGCTTGGACATCTTGTTGCCGTTCTTGTCGAGCACCAGGCCGTTGGAGATGACGGCCTTATAGGAGATGCTGTCGAACACCATCGTGGCAATGGCGTGCAACGTGAAGAACCAGCCGCGTGTCTGGTCCACTCCTTCGGCTATGAAATCGGCTGGATATACCTGATGGCTGTCCAGCAATTCCTTATTTTCAAATGGATAATGTATCTGTGCATAAGGCATGGCACCGGAATCAAACCATACGTCAATCAGGTCCGTTTCGCGCTTCATCGGCTTGCCGTCTTTAGAGACAAGGATGACATCGTCCACGTAAGGACGGTGCAAGTCTATCTTGTCGTAATTCTCTTCGGTATATATGCCCGGCTGGAAGCCCTTCTCCTTGTAAGGGTTAGACTGCATCAGGCCGGCAGCCACAGATTTCTCTATTTCGTTGTAGAGCTCTTCTACAGACTCGATACACTTTTCCTCGCTATTGTCCTCTGTACGCCAGATGGGCAGTGGAGTACCCCAATAGCGTGAACGGCTGAGGTTCCAGTCATTCAGGTTTTCCAGCCACTTGCCGAAACGTCCTGTACCGGTGCTTTCCGGCTTCCAGTTAATGGTCTTGTTCAACTCCATCATACGTTCCTTACAGGCGGTGCTACGGATGAACCAGCTATCCAGCGGATAGTACAATACGGGTTTGTCCGTACGCCAGCAGTGCGGATAGTTGTGTACGTGCTTTTCTATCTTAAATGCCTGACGGGCAGCTTTCATCATCATGCAGAGCTCAACATCCAATGATTCGGCAGCTTGTGCAGCCTGCTCATTATACTTACCGTCTACGGTGAATTGAGGGTCGTATGCATTCTTCACCCACTTGCCCTGATACTCCTTATACAAGTCTACGTTGATACATGCCTCTACGAAATCCTCATCCAATTCATCCATCAGATAGAATTTACCGGTGAGATCCACCATCGGACGGGTCTCACCCTTCTTGTTTATCATGAATAGGGAAGGTATGCCTGCGGCGCGGGCCACAAAGGCATCATCCGCACCAAAGGTCGGGGCTATGTGTACGATACCCGTACCGTCTTCGGTCGTCACATAATCACCCGCGATTACACGGAAACCTTTGTTGCTGGCAGTCCAACTGCCGTCTTCGGCTACGTCTATCGGCTTTACCCACGGGATTAGTTGCTCGTACTCCATGCCTACCAAGTCCGGTCCCTTGTATTCACCTACAACCTTGAAAGGTACCAGCTTATCTCCCGGCTTATAATCCTCTAATGCAATGCCTTCCGCTTTTTTGTTGAAGTGCGCATAGAGCAATGCTTTTGCCAGAACGACGGTTATCTTCTCGCCATTATAGCTGTTGTAGGTCTGCACGGCCACATAGTCAATCTTAGGCCCTACACAGAGCGCGGTATTGCTGGGCAATGTCCACGGAGTGGTAGTCCATGCCAGGAAGTAAGGAGTCCCCCACTCTGCCATTTCCGGCTTTGGGTTCTTTATCTTGAACTGCCCCACTACGGTTGTATCTTTTACGTCACGGTAGCATCCGGGCTGGTTCAGCTCGTGCGAACTGAGTCCTGTACCGGCAGCGGGAGAATACGGCTGTATGGTATATCCTTTATAAAGCAATCCTTTCTTGTAGAGCTGTTTCAGCAGCCACCACAAGGTTTCGATATAGCGGTTGTCGTAAGTTATATAGGGGTTATTCATGTCCACCCAGTAGCCCATCTTGTGGGTCAGGTCTTCCCACTCTTTGGTGAACTTCATGACGTCCTTGCGGCAGGCAGCATTGTATTCTGCCACGGAAATAGTCTTGCCAATATCCTCTTTGGTTATACCGAGTGCCTTTTCCACACCCAGTTCCACAGGCAGTCCGTGAGTATCCCATCCGGCTTTGCGCTTTACCTGAAATCCCTTCATCGTCTTGTAACGGCAGAAAATGTCCTTAATGGAGCGAGCCATTACGTGGTGAATGCCCGGCATACCATTGGCCGAGGGGGGGCCTTCGAAAAACACGAAAGAAGGACAACCTTCACGTTCTGTCATACTCTTGACGAAAACCTGGTTTTCGTCCCATTTCTTCAACACTTTTCCATTCACTTCGGAAAGGTCAAGTTTCGAATATTCGGCAAACTTCTTACCCATCTTGATATTTACTATTTGACAATTTTACGATTTACGATTGAAAATACTCTTAACTGGCATATTTCTTGGTACGTCAAAAGCCATCTTCTCTATTTTAAGGGTGCAAATTTATAAAAAACTTAGATACAAGAGACTTTTTAGGCAGAAAAAGCTGGATAAGTGTAGTAAAATGTTTTATTTAAGGACGAAAAGGAGAATAAAAAATGGCGTGCCTGAACATACTTTTTCATTATGACAAAAGAACAATTTACCTCCTTACAAGAACTGCACTTTAAGCATAAACATTCAGCTAACCCCGCATAAACGTAAGCATTCGAAGAACTAGGTGTTGCCCCTTTCTATACAATAATAGCGACTGTCACTATGAACCTAATAGTTGCAGTCGCTATTGTTTTTTTGAGCCTATAATGTTGCAACTGTGGTTAGTTACCTGATTCTGCAGTTTGTCCGGTCCACACACTCTCCGGATGCTTACTAAAAAAGAGCTGCCGACAGATTTCCTGCCAGCAGCTCTTCTCATTTTTTTATTTATCAAATCCTATCGGACTAAAATATCATTGTCTGTCTGCCAATCACACCTGCCACAGCATTCGCTACGGCAATAATAAATTTCAAAATCACATTCCACGTTTTCTTCATAAAGATTATCCATTATCCAATTAATAATTCATAGCTACCGCTATCCCAGTGGATTCTCGCCTTGGTCTCCATCCGAACCGGAGCCACCATCTGTAGAAGTCTTCCCTTTGAGATAATCATCCAAGCTCACCAAATCCAGCTTTTCTCCAGCACGGGTGGCAGACTTCGATATCTTCAGTTCCCTATTCGCCTGAAAACAGATACGGACGCTCTCCACACTCTTGGCTGTCACGTCATCAGCCTTTTCCTCACCTTTCGATTTGGCTGCCAGTATAAAGACACCCAGCCCGGATATATTAACTGTCTTTCCTTCCAGCAACTGCTCTTTCAGCTTTTCCACAAAGTTCTGCATCGTACTCTTAATGTCACCGATAGACAGAGAAGAGCGGTCCTGCATCTTCTGTGCAATAAATGCCAAATCCACGCTTTGCCCCAATGTCACCAACTGCGGATAATACTTCTTGGGAGAGTTTTCAACCCTAGGGTCCGACGGTCTCTCCACCGTCCTGAAAATTACACTCATACTTTTTTTCTTTAGAGATTTAAATTCGTTTTACTATTCACACGTTTCGTTGATCAACGATGCAAAGGTGAGGATTAAAAACTATGTAGCCAAAGAAAAAAGGCACTTGGGAGCAGTTTTTCTGAGAAAAGTGATAAAGTACTATAAATCAACAGAAAAATATTTCTACAATATACACTTCTTCATTTCATCTACTATGTATCTCACATCCTCATCCGTCACATAAGGACCACTCGGCAAGCAAAGCCCCCGTTTGAATAGGCCTTCACTAACACCATTAACATAGGCAGGATTATTAGCATAAACCGGTTGAAGATGCATAGGTTTCCATAAAGGACGGCTCTCGATACCCACCTTATCCAACCATAGGCGCATGGCTTCCACATTACGATTGGGTTCACAAGAAGTATGGGCGCTAACCGACTCATGCGTAACACCTGCAGCACCACCCACAGCACCTTTTACAGTCTCACGGTAGGCATCTTCCTCACCCTTCACATGCAGGTCCTCATCAAGTAGTACCGTATTCAGCCAATAATTACTGTCATAGCGTCCAGAAGGATTCTCATGAAGCGTAATCCCCTCCACATCAGTCAACAGCTCACGATACAGACCACACAGATACTTATGGTGTGCTATGTGCTCATCCACCACTATCATCTGACCGCGGCCGATACCTGCACAGATATTACTCATCCTGTAATTATAGCCTATACATTCATGCTGGTAATAAGGATAAGATTCACGGGCTTGGGTAGCATAAAACATAATCTCACGCTTAGACTCCTCATCAGCACAAATCAAAGCGCCACCACCACTGGTGGTTATCATCTTGTTACCATTGAATGAAAGCACGCCGTATCTACCAAAGGTTCCGAGGACTTGCCCGTCAAATTTGCTTCCAAAACCTTCAGCAGCATCTTCAATAATCGGAATATCATATTTATCTGCCACTTCCATAATCTGGTCTATCTTGTAGGACATCCCATACAAAGCTACCGGAACAATCGCTTTGGGCTTCCGGCCGGTCTTGTCGATACGATCCCTAATAGCCTGCTCCAGAAGAACCGGGTCCATGTTCCAAGTATCAGCCTCAGAATCTACGAATACCGGAGTAGCACCAAGATAGGTCACTGGATGCGAAGAAGCACAGAAGGTGAAACTCTGTACTATCACTTCGTCACCCTGCCCCACTCCACAAGCAAGCAGGGCCAGATGCACAGCAGCAGTACCAGCACTCAAAGCCACCACCTTTTTATTCTGCCCAACGAAGCATTCCAAATCCTGCTCGAAGGCATTCACATTCGGACCGAGCGGAACTACCCAGTTCGTATCGAAGGCTTCCTGTATGAAACCCATCTCCTTGCCGCTCATGTGGGCAAGGCAAAGATATATTCTTTTATCCATAAACATATGTGATTATTCTAATGATTCGATTTCCTCACGTAATGAGGAATAAAAAGAAAAGAAAGGATTTTATAAATTCTTTCCAAAGACCGTATAAACAATGATTTTAATATCATACCAGAAAGACCAATTATCCAAATATTCAATGTTTATCCGTACTTTATCAGGAAACAGTACCTCATCATTATATTTCTGAGGATCGGCCTGTCCAGCCAGCAATTCTTCCTCATTTCGATATTTCAGGCTGGCAGGACCAGTTATTCCGGGCTTCAGCAAAAGCATCCTTCGGTCATCGCTCATCAATTTATCTGCATATCCCGGAACATCAGGACGAGGACCCACAAAACTCATATCGCCAACCAATACATTCCAAAGTTCAGGCAACTCATCCAGTTTATACTTACGGAGTTTTGCTCCCAACAGCGTGATGCGGCTCTCACCTGCCACAGACACAGAAGAACCGCCATGCCCCACCGTCATCGAACGAAACTTGTACATCGTGAACAAACGTCCATGTTGTCCCACCCTGCGCTGGGTAAATATCACCGGACCATCGGGCATTTTTATACGGATTAGTATGGCTACAACCAATAAGATTGGGGATAAAAAAAGCAGACCGAAGAACGAAGCTGTCCGGTCGAAAAGAGATTTTATAAACATGCAAGTTCTATTTAATAGTGTTTTCTGTTTCGCAATTGCAAAATTCTTTCTCTTAACAAATTTGCGATTACAGTTCTTCCCTCTTTCAAATTAATGAACGTCCACACTCCCAATATAATAAAAGCCAATTTCTTCTTGCTTCTACGGAAAGATTTCAATTTATCTGACTGCTCATAATATCGCCGAAGTCCTTCTTGCTTTCTTTTTCCCTCTTCACTTAATAAGAATTTCTGAAAATCAACAAGATTACTTTTTTTTTGAAGAAGATAATTCTTCCTTACATAATAAAGGCTTGTCTTCTGAGACACTCGTTTACTGCATGATATTCCTGCACTATTTATTCTATATCGCAATTTGGGCGCACAAACATTACCAAGTCTTTTGCCATCTATGGCAATCCTTGTCAAAAACTCATAATCTTCACATGCAGGAAAATCACAATAAAAACCAGACTCTAGATATACACTTTTTCTCACCAACCAAGTAGGATGCGGAACTGCACTATTTGTTTTCAAATAGTTTTTTATGATACCATCCAATGTAGGGTAACGCGTTATTGCTCCTTGGATTATGTTCCCATTTTCATCCATATCTCTCATATTGCAACCCACCAAGTCGAGATTGTTTTCTATGAGATATGCCAATTGACACTCTAATCTATCCACCTCTGCAATATCATCAGCATCCATACGTGCTATAAAAGTTCCCCTAGCCAAAGCAATAGCCCTATTCAGACTTTCTGTTAAACCACAGTTTTTTTCATTGATAGATAGTTTTATACGGCTATCCCCAGACATCCTATTCTGAATATACTCAATATGTTCCGCATTATCCGGATTATCTACGATAATAACAAATTCAATATCCCGATATGTTTGGTTAAGAATAGAATTTATTGATTGCTCTATATACTCTATAGGTTCCTTATAAGTACTCATCACGACACTTATCATTATCTAAATCCTCCCATTTAATACAATAAGTACTATTTCACTTCCAAATTTGCATTTCTATCCGCGTAAAGCCTACCCACTATTGAATCTACGAATGAAGCCGATAAGAATAAAACTATAAACTCATAATACACATCACCTTTGTACTCAAAAGCAGCAAATACAAAGAG
This sequence comes from Bacteroides muris (ex Afrizal et al. 2022), assembly GCF_004793475.1. Lineage (GTDB taxonomy): Bacteria > Bacteroidota > Bacteroidia > Bacteroidales > Bacteroidaceae > Bacteroides > Bacteroides muris. The sequence continues at coordinate 75,354 of NZ_SRYZ01000017.1, forward strand.
TATAAGCAAGCACAAAAACTTGTCCTTTCTCTTTACACTTACAATAGAGTATAACGTCGTGACATAACTCAATATCCACCCCACAATTCCCCAAAACAGTATATTCCTTATAATTCCCGAATCTGTATTCTTATAATAAGAACCATCATAAACAAAATATCCATCCCCAAAAAGAATCGTATTCCATTCCGGCATAAATACCATTTCATGCGTCCGTTCCAAAGAAGCATTACCAAAATTACCCGTAGTCAAAAAATTAAGTATCGGTTGTGACATCCAATCATACCATTCCGAAAAAATAGGTACATCTTGCAAACAGGATATACAAACAATAAATATATACACAAAGAAAGAGAACTTTACTAACTTAGCAATACCCATTTTACCCCACACAAAAGAAGCAACAGCACTCGTAATTATTGTTAAGACAAGTCCCGATCGTCCATAAAACATATTTCCCAAAAAACAGAGTATATAGCAAATAAGCAATATTTTCTTGTTTATTTGAAAATTTCTTTTACCCACATAAAACAAATACAAAAGAAAAATACAACTTAATGTACAATGCAACGTTAAGCGATAGCCGGAAAAGCCTTGCCAACCTATCCTAAATGTATATCCAAATGATTCCGATAACATTTCAGAAGAAACAACCTCCTCAAATACACTAAACCAGAAAGTTTTCAAACTTGGTATGAAAACCAGCAGCAATGTACCAATAACATATATTGCATGTGTCAATGCGTAATAATACATAAAACATTCTATATTTGCTCTTTCCTTGTACTTCTTAACCAGCAGAGAAATAAGAAATATGTATACAACTAATTTCCGAAAAATAAAAGTTGATATTTTTACATACGAAAAGTCACCAGTTCCATGAATAATCGGATATAGGAAACTAAAAAAAACAAGCATAATCGTGCATATAATAAGATTCGATTGCATCTTAGTAAGCCGATTAAACAGTTTATAATTGAGCAATAAATATACAAATGGAATCCCATACACATACGCATACGATAATGCAGAGGAAAATTTGAATATTACCGGATACATAAATGAACACTACTGTCCCATTAAAATCTGAAAAAGTTCTTTGAAATTATTGAAATATAGTT
>NZ_SRYZ01000018.1 GCF_004793475.1 Bacteroides muris (ex Afrizal et al. 2022)
TGGGCCAAATTTATTTAATGTTTAACTAGTCCCTATTTTTTATGGGACACTAATGTAATGTTGCATAAAAAGAGAGATTACCACGTATGTGTTGACATCCCGACCGATTTTCTTGTGATGAACTCCGTAAGCAACTTGAAAAAGTGTCTTCTGGAACTGGAGCAATATATTTTCATCCATTGTTATCTGGATAACGACCTCGCCGGGCAAAAGACAGTCGAGACCATTGCCGGACTTTACGGGATAAAGGTAATCGACCACTCCAAAAACTATTACAACTACAAAGACCTGAATGACTATCTGAGGGGAAAAAGGCGTTAGTCTTTGTCTTCCCTCTGATAGCATATCACAACCCATAGAAGGCTCTCCCTAACAAGGAGGGCTTTTCGTGTTTATATACACTCGTAAAACGTCTAAAAATTCATTCAAAGTATGATATTTGAGTATGATTTTAGATTTTTGCCCAAAAATGTTTAAGATTCTGCCTGTTTTCTCAGATATTTTTCAGAGTATGAAAATATTGTATTTCCTTTGCAATCATATTTTAATCATATTCTAATTTCAGACTATAAAAAATATGAAAGCATACTTCATTTTCGTCCTTGTGCTGACCGTAGCATACATCGTATATTATGCGGTAATGATAACCAAAGACCTTCACGGAAACGGTGAAAAGAAGAAATCCGAGGAAGAAGAGTTCGACGTGAGCGAATTTGATGCGGAAGAAAGCGTCAGCGTGGTGGAGAACGACAAGGGGTTCAATGTCGGGGACAACGAGTATGAGACACACTACATTGATGAAACGCAGTCTGTGTCAGACGATAAAGAACCGGAGAGCGAAAAGCACAAGCAGGATGTGGTTGAAGCAATCAACCACAGGATTGAGGAAAGAATGGAAGAGACCCATGCCACTTTCTCCAACCCTTACAATTCCGCAGAGCTATACAAATTGATGATGGGAAAAGGTCTTGGCAACTCCCCATCCAACGGAGGTGTAACCATAAAACCGGCAATAGACGAACTATGACAGGATGGAACATCAAAAAAGCAATAACTCCAATCTTCATGCTGCTGCCTTGTGCGGTCTTCGCAAAGAGCGGCAGCGTGAATTACTCCTGGGGCGCAGACGCATTGGCTTCGATGCACGACTTTGTCGTAACGATGATGATGTACGTCCAGTATATCATTTATGCGGTTGCAGGAGGTTTTGCGGTCATAGCCGCATTCCAGATATACATCAAGATGAACACGGGCGAAGACGGAATCACCAAGCATATCCTCACGCTGGTAGGAGCCTGCCTCTTCATTATCGGGGCATCCATCGTATTCCCGGCATTCTTCGGCTACCGAATTTAGAAAATCACGAGTGTAAAACAATAATTAAAGTCCAATTAAAACGAAACAAGCATGTTTGAAAAAGTAAAACGATTCGCAAAGAAGATTGCGACCTCCAAGAAAGCGCAGATGACCTGCCTGATGATGGTGTGTGGTGTAACCGCAATGATGGCACAGACCACCGCAGGAGACTATTCGGCCGGTACAGCGGCATTGACCCAAGTGAGCGAGGAAATCGCCAAGTATGTTCCCATTGTGGTAAAACTGTGCTACGCCATTGCCGGTGTGGTTGCCGTAGTGGGTGCAATCTCGGTTTACATCGCGATGAACAACGAGGAGCAGGATGTCAAGAAGAAGATCATGATGGTGGTCGGAGCCTGTATCTTCCTCATCGCGGCAGCCCAGGCACTTCCTCTGTTCTTCGGCCTCTCTTAAAGCACAGGCGGTATGGACGGCAGAGAGGAACACTATCCCGATTATCCATTGTTCAAGGGGCTTCAACGTCCCCTTGAATTTATGGGTATTCAAGGACGATACATCTATTGGGCGGCAGCTACGATAGGCATTGCCATAGTCGGCTTTATCATTGCCTACTGTCTGGCAGGATTCGTCCTCGCACTGATTGTACTGACAGTTACCGTAACAGGCGGTGCCGGACTGATTCTGTTCAAGCAACGCAAGGGGCTGCACAGCAAACGACAGGAACGAGGAGTGTTCATCTATGCCTATTCCAAGAAAATGTAACAGAAAACCATTTGACCATGAATGGATATATTGAATGTTGAACGTGGGTAGGCTTGTCCTTTGATTAGGTCAGCCTGCCCTTAATTGTAAATAACCGAATGATTACATACATCTTCCTGATTTTTATTGCCATTTGCGCAGGCATGGCCATTTCGGTCTATGCTTTCGGCACGGGAGGCAAACGGAAACGGATATTCCAGGACATCTATTTCTCCGTGGAAGATGCGGACGGTATCGGTGTGATATATACCAAGACAGGCGAATACTCCGCTGTGCTGAAAGTGAAGAATCCGGTGCAGAAGTATTGTGCCAACATCGATGCCTATTACGAGTTCACCCAACTCTTTACCGCCATAGCACAGACATTGGGAGAAGGATACGCCCTACACAAGCAGGACATTTTTGTAAAAAAGAGCTTTGAGGGAATGAACGGTGAGGAACGTGAATTTCTCTCTTCATCCTATTTCCGTTACTTCAACGGCAGACCCTACACCGACAGCGAATGTTATCTGACCATCACTCAGGAATCCAAGAAGAGCAGCCTGTTTTCATACGACAGCAAGAAATGGCGTGATTTCCTCGTGAAGATACGCAAGGTGCATGACCAGTTGCGTGATGCAGGTGTTCAGATAAAGTTCCTGGGCAAACAGGAAGTCAGCGACTATGCAGACCGCTACTTCTCCATGAATTTCAGAGACAAGGTAGTCTCCATGACCAATTTCAAGGTGGATGACGAATGTATCTCCATGGGCGACAAGCGTTGCAAGGTATATAGCCTTGTGGATGTGGATAGCGTAAGCCTGCCTTCCGTCATCCGTCCTTACATGAATGTGGAAGTCAACAACAGCAGTATGCCAATGGATTTGGTATCTGCGGTATCATCCATACCCAACGCCGAAGCCGTGGTGTATAACCAGATGATATTCATTCCCAACCAAAAGAGAGAGCTGGCCTTGCTTGACAAAAAGAAAAACCGCCATGCGAGTATGCCCAATCCCGGCAACCAGATGGCAGTCGAGGACATCAAGCGTGTGCAGGAAGTAGTGGCACGAGAGAGCAAGCAATTGGTATATACCCACTACAACCTTGTGGTAGCCATATCCGCAAAGACCGACATCCACAAATACACGAACCATCTGGAGAACAGTTTTTCGAGGATGGGTATCCACATATCCAAGAGAGCCTATAACCAGTTGGAACTGTTCGTCAATTCTTTTCCCGGCAACTGTTACGGCATGAATCCGGAGTATGACCGTTTCCTCACTTTAGGAGATGCGGCCACCTGTCTGATGTACAAGGAGCGCATCCTGCATAGCGAGAAGACACCTTTGAAAATCTATTATACGGACAGGCAAGGTGTACCTGTGGCTATCGACATCACAGGAAAAGAGGGCGCGGAAAAACTGACCGACAACAGCAATTTTTTCTGTTTGGGACCTTCGGGAAGCGGCAAGAGTTTCCACATGAACAGCGTGGTGCGCCAGCTTCACGAGCAAGGGACTGATGTGGTCATGGTAGATACCGGTAACTCATACGAGGGATTGTGTGAATACGTAGGAGGCAAATACATCTCCTACACGGAGGAACGCCCCATTACCATGAATCCGTTCCGCATCAACCGACAGGAGCTGAACGTGGAGAAGACCGGATTCCTGAAAAACCTTGTCCTGCTGATCTGGAAAGGAAGCCAAGGGACTGTCACCAAGACAGAAGACAGACTGATAGAACAGGTCATCACAGAGTATTATGACACCTACTTCAACAAGTTCAACGGCTTTACACCGCCCCAAAGGGAGGATTTGCGCAAAAGTCTCCTGATTGACGAGCGCAACAAAGGCGGCAACCGTTCCGAAAACGAAGCGGAACTGAACGCACGGATAGAAAAGGTTATCGACGAGATAGAGCGAAGAAGAAAGGAACTGAAAGTGGAATCATTGTCATTCAACACATTCTATGAGTTCTCCGTACAGCGCATTCCCGACATCTGCAACGAGAACAGCATTTTGGGGATAGACTTCTCTACCTACCGCTATATGATGAAAGACTTCTACCTGGGCGGCAATCACGAAAAGACCCTGAACGAGAATATGGACAGTTCGCTGTTTGACGAGACCTTCATCGTCTTCGAGATCGATTCCATAAAAGATGACCCGCTCCTGTTTCCCTTGGTGACGCTCATCATCATGGACGTGTTCCTGCAGAAGATGCGTATCAAGAAGAACCGCAAGGTCTTGGTCATCGAAGAAGCCTGGAAAGCCATCGCTTCCCCACTTATGGCAGAATACATCAAGTTTATGTACAAGACCGCCCGAAAGTTCTGGGCAAGCGTGGGTGTGGTGACACAGGAAATCCAGGACATCATCGGCTCTGAAATCGTAAAGGAAGCCATCATCAACAACTCCGATGTGGTAATGCTGCTTGACCAAAGCAAATTCCGTGAACGCTTCGACACCATCAAGGCGATACTCGGACTGACCGATGTGGACTGTAAGAAAATATTCACCATCAACCGATTGGAGAATAAAGAGGGACGTTCATTCTTCCGTGAGGTCTTCATCCGCCGTGGCACGACCAGCGGAGTCTATGGCGTGGAAGAACCGCATGAATGCTATATGACCTACACCACGGAACGAGCGGAGAAAGAAGCGTTGAAACTCTACAAGACAGAGCTGCAATGCAGCCACAAGGAAGCTATCGAGCGGTATTGTGCCGATTGGGAGGCTTCCGGGATAGGCAAATCCCTGCCGTTCGCCCAAAAAGTAAACGCTGCCGGAAAAGTATTGAATCTTCATCAACCAAAGACAAAACAACAATGAAACGATACGCTCTCATAATAATGACAATAGCCACGATTTTCGTCCAACAAGCCCACGCCCAGTATTACAGCGTGAACTTCGATGCGAAAACCGTGGCCGCCATGGTTGCAGCCTACGGTACAGGAACTGTTGCCGAGGCATATTATGACGAGCAGGTACAAGCCATCCTGAAACATTATAAGGCTTCGGAAGTGGCAACAGCCGGTATATTCGCAAGCAAATTTCTGGAGCGCAAAGCACTCACTGATTTGGGCATCTGGAGCAGCGCCACGGAAAATTACTACTATCGGAGAATCTATCATTTAGTGGCACACAAGATTATCCCCAAGACATGGATTGTCGCCAAGCTGATGCTCCGTTCTCCTCAGACCGCCCTTCATTGGGGCAGCTATCTGATGAAGGTGTGTGATGATACCAAAGCCCTCTGTATGCAGTTCGAGAGCATTGTCACCAACAGCACCTTGTCCTTTTCGGACATCGCCTTTTTGGAGTTCAACGAAGAGATAGCCGCTATCTTGAAACTCTCGGAAATCGGCAATGTGGATTGGGAACGCCTCTTTGACGACCTATCCAAAGTTCCAGGCAATTTCACGAAAGAGAACCTGAAAGCCGATTTGGACAAACTCTACCAAATGGGAGCCGGCCTTGCCACTTCGGGTATCACCAACATCGGTAACGCCCTTTTGCTGCAAAACTCTTTCCATGAGCTGATGAACGGCAAGGTCAGCAAGGTCATAGACATCTATGAGCATTACAGCGGTCTCTTCGAGCAGTTGGAAAACAATGCAGGACAGACCATACTCGGTATCGTGGGCGGTCCGGACAATGTGGCAGGATTGTTCAAGTTCAGTGATTACAACCTCACTTCGTGGATTACCGATTATTTAGATGAGACTTCGGGCAGCTATTATACCCAGCGGTGGTATATCGCCAGACGTGACCGTGGCAGCGTGCCGCTCTGTGACTATGTGCCTCCGACCGACGACAAGAGCATTCTTGAAGGTGGCGAATGGACCCGCTTCAAGACAAGCGATCCGAATTTCTATCCCAATGCCTCGCAACGGGAACAGGCCCTTTCCAATTCGGAGCGTTATGCAGGATGGTCAAGAAACAGGGTGCAACAGCTCAATAATGCCAATGACGGATTTCATTACGCCATCAATTACTACCAGTCCTGCTATATCATCAGTCGCGGTGGCAAGCAGACCAAGAAATCATACGCCTACGAAATCCACGTCACGAAAAGTTGGGACAACGAGGAAGTCGTTTACGAAGATCTGTTTGACTCCTACTCCATGGATTTGAACACTTTCAAGGCACAACTAAATGCACTTTTGTCAGAGTTCAACGAGAACGAAGACGGGTATGTCTATTATATCGCGTCCGACAGCCGGAACTATTATCAAGCAACCAACGAAGAGAAGCTGAAAGGCTGTGAGACGGTAACAATCAGTGTGACCTGTTCGGATGGAGCGACACTTGGGCAGGGAACGACCCAGTACAAGTGCCGCAAATGCGGTAAGACACTTAACGCCCATTCCAAAGAGTGCGCGATGAAGACCACAGCCGAGAGCGAAGAACTGGACTTGTCGGAACTGGATACCATGCAACGGGAAGCGGACAACAAGGTTTACGCACTCCAGTCCCAAATATCCGCATTGGAAAAGGAAAATGAATCGCTAATCAAGCAGATAGCCAATGCCAGCGTAGAAGATGCCATCCCTCTCCGTCAGAAATACAATGAGAACAAGGCGGAAATAGAGAGGCTGAAGCCGGAGCTTGCCACCTGGCAGCAGAAACAGGCAGAAATCGCACAGGCTAAGGAAGAAGCCAAGAGCGAGAACGATGTGGCGACCGATGACTACTACCGCATACCGGCAATCATGCAGGATTGCAAGGCGGCTTACAACATCACCTGGCAGGACAACGGATCGTGGAACGGCTATACCTTTATCAGAAAAGGGACGATACCCAACATCAACGGTATCATCACGTTCAGGGCAACACTGAAAATCGCACGCAAACCGAAATATTTTCTGGGCATCAAGATACACAGAGCCATCCTGCAAATCTCGTGGGACTTGACCACGGAATATTCCGATACCCACGTGGTGGAAGTGATGACACTCGATCCCGGCATGAGCGAAAAGGAGAAGACAAAGTTAGTCAACGACCGTATAGCCAAGATTGCGAAAGAATATCCGAAATGCAAGATAACCACGGAATATGCCCGGACAGCCCCGCAGGAAGACACGAAGACCAACGACATGTACCATCTGCTTTGGTCAAGCGACCGTCTTGAGATTGCCCGTGAAGTGGACTCCCGGCTTACGAAGATTTATGCCGACCTAGTATCCTTGGAGAAGATGATGCACTACAAACGCAGCATCATCGACGTGCTGAAGGATGTGCTGCCACCAATCAATGACGAAGAGGGGCGCAGGCTGTCCCTTGTGGAAGAGTGCCACGACCGATGGATGGAGAACGCAAGAAACAAAAAGAACAAGGAGGGCAAGCGATGAACACAGGCAAGACATACATATTAGGACTGATACTCATGCAGCTTGTCCCTTTGTCCGCAAAGGCACAATGGAGCTTTGACATAGGTACGGTGGAAGCCTACATCAACGACCATAAGCAACAGCGCAGCCTTTTGCTGGCCCGCTCCACATTGGAACACAGCAACAAACTCCTGCACGAATACAGCCGTAAGGAGACTGTCGGTTACAAGGAGTTGAACGTGGATTTGGATAAATACACCAGAGCCTTCGATGTGATTGACGTGATGTACCAGTCGCTACGCACGGCGTTGAATGTCCATTCCACCTATCAGGGAGTCAGTGACAGAATCTCGGACTACAAGGCAATGCTTGAAGATTTCAACGAAAAAGTCATCAAACGAAAGCACATCGAGCTGGCAGATACGCTGATACTCTCCATCAATGCCAGAGCCATACGGATGATAGCCCAGGAAGGCGAATACCTCTACAAGTCCGTGAGCGATTTGGTATTGTACGCCACAGGAGCGGCAGCCTGTTCCACTTCGGACTTGCTGATGGTGTTGAACAGCATCAACTATTCTTTAGACACTATCGAAAGGCATCTGAACAGGGCCTACTTCGAGACATGGCGGTACATACAAGTCCGTATCGGCTATTGGAAAGAGAAAGTCTATCGCACGAAAAGCAAACGGGAACTTATAGACGATGCTTTCGGCAGGTGGAGACAATCAGGAAAACTGGATTATTGACAACGAAAAAACAGAGAAATATATGAAATGGATATTGACAACAGTAATGATTATGGCTGTGACAATCGGAGCGAAAGCCCAATATGTCACTTACAACCACGATTCGCCCAAGATGAATCAGATTACAGTGGGAGAAACCGGAGCCGGTGCGCTCAAACCTGAACTTTATTACACGTTGCTGCACAACAAATACAAGAAAACGGCAGCAGTAAAGAACAAGCTCGCATTCCGCACGACGGCAGGTGTGGCATCCTATCAACAGGTGGACGAGGCGGAAGCCATTGACTCCGCACTGACCAGCCGGGCCAAGATTGAAGCCTTGAATGTGGCAGACCGACAGGTGGATCTTGCCTGGCTTGCGGAAAAGGACAAGGTAGAATCCCAGATGCGGCAGTTTCAGAAGAACATAGACCGCATATTGCTGACAGGCGGCTCACCAAAAGAGAAAGAACGTTGGAGCGACTACTACCAGGTATATCAATGCGCCATCAAAGCGACAAAGGATGCCTATATGCCCAATGCAGAGCGGAAGCGGCAATATCTGCAAATCTATGCCGATGTCTCCAAGCAGAATGATGTGCTGGTCAAATATCTCGTTCAGTTGAGCAACCGCAATGCCACTAAAAATCTCCTTTCGGCAAGCAACAACCGCTCGATAGACAAGAGAAGCATCATCAGTAATGCCATGAGCCGCTGGAATGAATCCCGGTCAGCAGTACGAGGGTCGCAAGGCGATGGCGGAAGCGGTGACGGAGACGGTAATGAAAGTGTGAACAGATAAATATAATAAGGTATGGAAAATTTGACCCAACTCAGATTTAAGTTGAACGCTGCCAAACAGCGGAACAAGAGACCGTCAGAAAACATGGCAAAGTTGCCCGGTATTATCGGTATTATCGGCAGTACCCCTATCGTGGATGTGAACACAAAGTCGGCAGAGCTGCAACTGATACCATTCACGCAACTACACAAGTATGTCGGCAGCTACTATGCAAAAATCAAGAAAGTATTACTGGCAGAAGGTGTTATTGTACGGCAGAACGGTATGTGGCATCTACGTGAAGACCTGCAAAAGGATGGCATTGCCGTCTATACCACAGGCAGATTGGGCTGTTACTATGTCTATCACTTGAAATGGACTCCGAAAGGCGTAGCATTTATCAAGGACATTATCAATCATAAAACCAACCACTGATGGCAAGCGGAGATATACTTTCAGACTTCGGCATCAATCTGCTTGAAGAAGAGATAGATGACGTGATTTTTCAGACCAATGAGTTCCTGACGGATGCCACGTTTACAGGTTCACAGGGGCCGTTTTGGTGGATATTGCAGATGTGTATGGCACTCGCAGCCCTGTTCGCCATTATTATGGCGGCAGGCATGGCGTATAAGATGATGGTCAAGAACGAGCCGTTGGATATTATGAAGCTGTTCAAGCCGTTGGCGATTTCCATCATTCTCTGTTGGTGGTACCCACCGGCAGACACAGGCATGGTAAACAGCGGCAGCAACTGGTGTGTGTTGGACTTTCTGTCCTATATCCCGAACTGCATCGGTTCTTATACGCACGACCTGTATCAGGCAGAAGCCACACATATTGAGGATAAATTCCAGGAGGTGCAACAACTCATTTTTGCGAGAGACACGATGTACACCAGTCTGCAAGCACAGGCAGATGTGGCGCACAGCGGCACTTCCGACCCCAACTTGATAGAAGCCACCATGGAACAGACAGGTGTGGACGAAGTGACCAATATGGAGAAAGATGCAGCCAAACTATGGTTCACCTCTCTCACATCGGGAATCGTGGTAGGAATAGATAAAATCGTGATGCTCATAGCCTTAATTGTATTTAGAATCGGTTGGTGGGCTACGATTTACTGCCAGCAAATCCTGCTCGGAATGCTGACGATATTCGGTCCGATACAGTGGGCGTTCTCGCTATTGCCCAAGTGGGAAGGAGCCTGGGCAAAGTGGCTGACAAGGTATCTGACAGTGCATTTTTATGGTGCGATGCTCTACTTCGTCGGGTTTTATGTGCTGTTGCTTTTCGACATCGTGCTTTGCATACAGGTAGAGAACCTGACAGCCATCACAGTCAGCGAACAGACTATGGCTGCCTATCTGCAAAACAGTTTCTTCTCTGCCGGCTATCTGATGGCGGCAAGCATTGTTGCCCTGAAATGCCTGAACCTTGTACCCGACTTGGCGGCATGGATGATTCCTGAAGGAGACACCGCTTTCTCCACCCGAAACTTCGGCGAGGGTGTGGCACAGCAGGCCAAGATGACAGCGACAGGTGCAATCGGCACATTGGCAAGATAAGATTAACAAACAATTAAACAGAATAGAAATGGAATTACAAAAGAAAATTGAAAAATGGTTAGAGGACGAGAAGTTTGTAACCTTCGCCAACAAGCGTATGCAAGAAGAGATTTTATACGTACCAGAAAACCACTATCTCGACCCTAAGCACGAGGAATTGGAGGAGGGTTTTGACTATTACGACTGTTATGCAGCACCATTGGCGACATACCTAACCTATCGTTTGCAACTGGTTAAGTGCAGTAAAAATGCAAAGAAACGTAAGCGAGGAATTTGGTGGGTGTATGTACAAGTCTATATACTGGGATTCTACACCAAAGTCTTCGCTTGTGAGTTTGAAAATCTGGTCAGGATGGTTAATGAAGAGGTTATGCTCATACTCCACAGTGAATATACCCAAAGTTTAAGAACACAAAGACAGTAAGGTATGGTTATCAAGAATCTGGAAAATAAAATCAAACTGGTCGGCATCATCTGTTCGCTCTTCCTTGCCGGCTGCATCATCATCAGCGTGGGCAGTATATGGACAGCAAGGACGATGGTGGCAGATGCACAACAGAAAGTATATGTATTGGACGGCAACGTGCCCATACTGGTCAACCGCACCACCATGGAAGAAACCCTCGATGTGGAAGCCAAGAGCCATGTGGAAATGTTCCACCACTTCTTCTTTACGCTTCCGCCGGATGACAAATACATCCATTACACGATGAACAAGGCGATGTATTTAGTGGATGAGACCGGATTGGCACAGTACAACACGCTCAAGGAGAAAGGATTTTACTCCAACATCTTAGGAACGAGTGCCGTCTTTTCAATCTATTGCGACAGCATTGCCTTTGACAAGGGAAAAATGGAGTTCACCTACTATGGCCGTCAGCGTATCGAGCGAAGGAGCAATATCCTGATGCGTGAATTAGTGACGGCAGGACAGCTCAAACGAGTGCCCCGAACAGAGAACAATCCGCATGGGCTGTTGATCGTGAACTGGCGCACCCTTCTCAATAAAGACATCGAACAGAAAACGAAAACAACTTATTAAAACGTACAGTTATGAACATCAAAGGATTCCGCAGGATGCTGGTCGGCGAAAAAATGCCTGACAAGAACGATCCTCAATACAAAGAGCGGTATGAACGCGATGTGAATGCAGGGCGCAAGTTCGCCAAAGCGACACGCATAGACAAGATGGCGGCAAAGATACAGGAGTTTGCCAACAGGAACAAGATCCTGTTCTTGGTCATGGTATTCGGCTTTGTCATCGGCACATTCACATTCAACATCTACCGTTTGGCAAAAGCCTACCACCACGGACAGGAAACGAGAAGTGCCACGGAAGTACAGGACAGCCTGCTCAGGAAACGGCACAAGGATTTGGTAACACCCATAGTTGAACCCCGACAATCAGAACAGCGATGAAGAATATATTTGAGAAAATCAATTTCAAGCAGCCGAAGTATATGCTTCCTGCCATTCTGTACATACCGTTGCTGGCCGCCTCGTATTTCATTTTCGACCTGTTCAATACGGGAAAAGCGGAGATACCCGACAAAAGCCTCCAGACAACGGAGTTCCTGAATCCCGACCTGCCCGATGCCACGATTAAGGGCGGAGACGGAATCGGAAGCAAATATGAGAATATGGCAAAATCGTGGGGAAAGATAGCCGATTACACGGCGGTTGACAATATAGAACGAGAAGAACCCGATGATGACAAAGAAAAATACGAATCGCAGTACAGCCAGGACGAAGTCGCCCTCTTGGGCGAACTGGAACAGCAGAAAGCGTTGGCCGCAGAAGCAGCCGAAGCCGGAACGAGAGAACAGGAAGCCCTCAAAGAGTTGGAACGTGCCCTTGCCGAAGCAAGGCTGAAAGCGCAGGAGCAGGTTGCTCCGATTATGGAAGACAGCCTTGAAGAGCAAACCGACACCCCTGTTGCCGTCAGCGGAACCATCGAGGAAGACAGCCGTGCCGTAAGTGCGCCATCCGATACCGAGAAGCCGGGTGAAATGATCAAGAAGGTCAAAGTACCTTCCGATTATTTCAACACCATTGCCCACAACGAACACGAGCCGAACCTTATCAAGGCAATCATTGACGAAAATGTCAAAGCCGTGGAAGGCAGCCGTGTAAGACTTCGTCTGTTGGATGATGTGGAGATAAACGAGACGGTGGTCAAAAGCGGTTCCTACCTCTATGCCATCATGAGCGGTTTTTCCTCGCAAAGGGTAAAAGGGACTATCAGCAGTGTGCTTGTGAACGATGAAATCATCAAGGTCAGCCTTTCCCTTTACGACACCGACGGACTGGAGGGATTGTATGTGCCGTCCAGTTCCTTCCGGGAGACCGCAAAGGATGTGGCCAGCGGAGCGTTCAACAGCAATATGAGCATGAACACCGGTGGTAACGGGAACAGTCTGACCCAATGGGGTATGCAGGCTATTCAGGATGCCTACCAGAAGACCAGCAACGCCATCAGCAAGAACATCAAGAAAAACAAGGTCAATCTGAAATACGGCACGTTTGTCTATATCATCAACAGCCAGGAGAAAAAATAATACAGAGTAAATAATCCATTCAAAGATTCAGAGATATGAAAATCATCAAAACTATCTGTACCGGAATTGCGGCAGTGTTCTCGATTCTGCCGACTTTCGCCCAGCAGACCTACGAGGAATTGGAGCAGCTGACCGTCAACGAGCAGGTGACGACCGTCATCACCGCTTCCGAGCCCATCCGTTTCGTGGATATTTCCACGGACAAGGTGGTTGGAGACCAGCCTATAAACAACACCATTCGTCTGAAGCCCAAAGAGACCGGACATGAAGACGGAGAAGTGCTTGCCATCGTCACCATTGTCACGGAACGCTACCGCACCCAGTATGCGTTGCTTTATACCACAAGAATGCAGGAAGCCGTAACGGACAAGGAGATAGAGTTCCGGGAACGGAATGCCTACAACAATCCGGCAGTCAGCATGTCGGTATCGGACATGAGCCGTTATGCCAGACGGATATGGAACTCTCCTGCAAAATACCGGAATGTGAGCAACAGGGAACACCGCATGAATATGAGACTAAACAACATCTATGCGGTCGGAGATTACTTTTTTATTGACTTCTCCATTGAGAACAAGACAAACATCCGTTTTGACATTGACGAGATCCGGTTAAAACTCGCTGACAAGAAAGTTACCAAAGCGACAAATGCCCAAATCATAGAATTGACTCCGGCATTGGTTCTTGAACAGGCGAAATCATTCCGTCACGGCTATCGCAATGTGATTGTGGTCAAGAAGATGACCTTCCCCAACGACAAGGTACTTACCATTGAGATGACAGAGAAACAGATAAGCGGCAGGAACATACGTCTGAATATCGACTATGAGGATGTGCTTTCAGCCGATTCGTTTAATGCCGTATTGTTAGAGGAGGAATGAGCATGAGAAGAATTGTATTGGCATTGGTGGCAATCGTTGCATTTGCCATCACCGGCAAGGCACAGAGTAACAGCGACCGGCTTTCTTTAGGTGTAGGTTGCCTGTATCAAAATGGTCTGGATCTTACCCTCTCTTACGAACATGAAGGCAAATACCACCATGCTTGGGAGTTTTTTGCCAACGGTTACATCAAGTGGGCTGAATGCGCCTCCTGCAAGCATATCTGTCCCGAATCATTCTGGAAGAATTACCGAAGCTATGGGTTCGGTGTCGCCTACAAGCCTTGTGTGGTACGTGGGCGCAATCATTACGGCAATGTCCGTATCGGTGCGTCGGCAGGAAGTGATACCCGTCGTTTCTTGGGAGGCATCCACCTCGGATATGAGCACAATTATGTATTGCGTGGTGGCTGGCAGTTGTTCTGCCAGGTCAAGACCGATTTGATGATAAAAGGCGAAGACCTGTTCCGCACAGGTATTGTCTTAGGTGTAAAATTACCATTAAATTAAGGGAAAGATGAAAAAGAAGATATACAACAAGATAGGCAGACTGGTCGGGATGTTGGCCATTACCGTTTTATTCGTGGCTTGTGACGAACACCGGAATTTTCCGGACACGGCAATGAAGCCCTGTCATATCCTATGCACGGACGGAAAAGTATTGTCGGTATCGGACTTCAGGGAATCCGAAAAACAACCCATTGCCGTGGTGTTCCATATCAATCACGATGAGAACACCGAGGGTAACGGCTATGCCGTCTATCTGTGGGATTTGGAGCCATTGGCTTTTGCCGACAGCATAGGCGTGAAGCAAAACACCTCCGCCGACATCGCCGCACTGGACGGATTTGAAAATACTTTCGCCCTATTGGATGCGAGAGAAACATCCTCGCCACTGGCAGAGAAAGTTTTTGATATGTGGAGATACGGCCAATCCGCCTATGTCCCATCGGTAGCACAGATGCGCTTGCTTTATCATGCCAAGGAGCAAATCAATCCTGTTATCAAGATGTGCGGTGGCGACACGCTGTCCATTGAAGCCGATGATTGCTGGTACTGGACAAGTACGGAGGTCAATGAACAACAGACCGCCAAGGCATGGCTCTATTCTATGGGAAGCGGAACGATTCACGATACGCCCAAAATACAGGCTCATAAATCAAGGGCAATCATCACATTGAGAGATTGAAAACCAGATTATTAAAGGAATTAGCGAATAACAGCTATGGAAGAAAGTAAAGAATTACAAGGCTTTTACAAGATATTCCGCTCGGTCATCTATATCTCCATCCTGATGGAGTTCTTCGAGTATGCCATCGACCCTGCCATGCTTGACCATTGGGGAGGTATCCTCTGCGACATACACGGACGCATCAAACGGTGGGTGATATACAATGACGGAAATCTTGCGTACAGCAAACTTGCCACGTTCCTGCTTATCTGCATCACCTGTATAGGCACGAGGAACAAGAAAAAACTGGAGTTCAATGGCCACAAGCAAGTCCTCTATCCTATCATAGCAGGTATAGGGCTGATTGTGCTGTCCGTATGGCTGTACGGTTATCCGATGGAAACAAGGCTTTATTCCTTGCGCCTGAACATCTGGCTCTATATGATTGCCTCCGTGGTCGGCGTGATACTGGTTCACATCGCCCTTGACAATATCTCCAAATTCCTCAAAGAGGGTTTGCTCAAAGACCGCTTCAACTTTGAAAATGAAAGTTTCGAGCAATGCCGGGAGTTACAGGAAAACAAATACTCGGTCAATATCCCCATGCGCTATTATTACAAAGGCAAGTTCCGTAAAGGTTGGGTGAACATCAACAACCCTTTCCGAGGCACTTGGGTAGTCGGCACACCGGGCAGTGGTAAGACTTTTTCCATCATCGAGCCGTTTATCCGGCAGCACTCCGCAAAGGGCTTTGCCTTAGTAGTTTACGACTACAAATTTCCGACATTGGCTAGCAAATTGTACTATCATTACAAGAAGAACCAGAAGCTCGGAAAGCTGCCCAAGGGGTGCAAATTCAACATCATCAACTTCGTGGATGTGGAATACAGCCGCAGGGTAAATCCTATCCAGTTGAAATACATCAACAACCTTGCTGCCGCATCCGAAACCGCAGAAACCCTGCTTGAGTCCTTGCAGAAAGGCAAGAAAGAAGGAGGCGGAGGCAGCGACCAGTTCTTCCAGACCTCCGCTGTCAACTTCCTGGCAGCCTGTATCTATTTCTTCTGCAACTGGGGGAAAGAACCCTACGACAAGGACGGTAATATGCTCACGGCGGAAAAGGTACAGGACAAACAGACCAAACGGATGATCACCACCGGGCGTGTATTCAATTCCGCTGGCGAGGAAGTGGAGCCGGCTTATTGGTTAGGCAAATATTCCGATATGCCACATATCCTTTCGTTCCTTAACGAGAGCTATCAGACCATCTTTGAGGTGTTGGAGACCGACAATGAGGTGGCACCGTTGCTCGGTCCGTTTCAGACCGCCCTGAAAAACAAGGCAATGGAACAGTTGGAAGGTATGATCGGTACGTTGCGTGTCTATACCTCGCGTCTGGCGACCAAGGAGAGCTATTGGATATTCCACAAGGACGGTGATGACTTCGATTTGAAAGTCTCTGACCCCAAGAATCCCTCTTACCTATTGATTGCCAATGACCCGGAAATGGAGAGCATCATCGGTGCGCTGAACGCCCTTATCCTCAATCGTCTTGTTACAAGGGTAAATACCGGACAGGGCAAGAATATCCCGGTAAGCATCATCGTGGATGAGTTGCCTACCCTGTATTTCCACAAGATAGACCGCCTTATCGGTACGGCACGAAGCAATAAGGTATCGGTGGCGTTGGGATTTCAGGAGTTGCCGCAGCTCGAAGCGGACTATGGCAAAGTAGGTATGCAGAAGATTATCACTACTGTCGGCAATGTAGTCAGCGGTTCTGCCCGTTCCAAAGAGACCTTGGAATGGTTGTCATCCGACATCTTCGGTAAGGTGGTACAGCTCAAAAAAGGCGTGACCATTGACCGGGACAAAACCTCCATCAACCTCAATGAGAATATGGACAGCCTTGTTCCGGCATCCAAAATCTCCGATATGCCTACCGGCTGGATATGCGGTCAGACGGCACGTGACTTCGTGCAGACGAAGACCGGAAGCGGTGGCAGTATGAATATCCAGGAAAGCGAAGAATTCAAGACATCCAAATTCTACTGCAAGACAGATTTTGACATGAATGAGATAAAAAAGGAAGAAGCCGGATATGTTCCTCTCCCTAAGTTCTACACCTTCAAATCAAGGGATGAACGGGAGCGTATCCTTTATAAAAACTTTGTGCAGGTCGGCGAAGATGTCAAGGAGATGATTCAGGAGATACAGAAGTATAAGGTAAAATAAATATGTAATAGAATGGCATCAGTAAAATTAAAGTTTAGAGTGTCCTCTCTCCCTGAGAAAGAGGGCACTTTGTATTTTCAAGTTATCCACGAAAGAGTGGTAAAACAGATAGGAACACCCTGTCGGATATTAGAATCAGAGTGGGACAAGCATCGTAATGATATTATCAAATCCACGTATGTATCTCCAAACAGACAAGGGCTTATCAAATCTATCAGAGAAAAGGTTACGTGGGAGAAAAAACGCTTGCATAAAATCATTGAAAATTTAGAGAACAATGGGTTTCCTTTTACTACCGATAAAATAGTACAAGAGTATTATGCCCTATCCACTGAAAATACAACTGTCTTTGAATATATTAAAATTCAAATAGAAAGATTGAAAAGTGCAGGAAAAGAACGGACAAGTGAAACATACAAGCAGATGCTTCTCAGTTTTATGAAGTTTAGGAATGAGGAAGATTTATTTTTTGATATGATAGATGAACATCTAATATGTCAGTATGAAAGTCACATGAGAATTTCCAATTTATGCCGAAATACCACATCGTTTTATTTAAGGATATTGCGCAGTGTTTATAATCGTGCAGTAGAAGATGGGCTTACAAAACAGAATATGCCTTTCAAACGTGTATATACCGGAGTAGACAAAACCTCCAAACGTGCGATCAGCCTAAAAGAAGTCAAAAGGATTAAAGATTTGGATTTGAGTCAAACGCCAACCCTTGATTTTGCAAGAGATATATTTCTATTCTCCTTTTATATGCGTGGGATGTCTTTCGTTGACATTGCATATCTGAAAAAGAAAAATCTTGCAAACGGCTTTGTTGTATATAACAGACGTAAAACAGGGCAACAGTTAGTTGTAAAATGGGAAAAACAAATGGAAGCAATAGCCAATAAGTATCTTGATTCAAACAATCCTTTTCTTTTCCCTATTATCACAAAGGAAGATGGAACTGAACGCAAGCAGTATTTGAATAAAATGATGTTAATCAACAGATATTTGAAGAAGATTGCAGAACTTGCAAAAATCCCTATCCCACTGACCATGTACGTGGCCCGGCATTCCTGGGCGAGTATCGCCCAATCGAAAAATGTACCTATGCAGGCTATCAGTCTTGGTATGGGGCATGACAATGAAGAAACGACACGCATTTACCTTGCCTCTATTCAAACCGATGTCATAGATAATGCCAATAATAAGATTTTGAATCTTTTGGAGAGAAACAAGTAAAAAACAATTTGGTTATAGGAAATTTAGCTGCATTTGATATAAAAAATATTGAATGCTAAATGTTTGCGCCTTAATATCTCGTGGTAAAATGCGATTGTTTGGGAAAAGTTTTCACTCTTACATAGAGTGCATAAATCACCTGCAAAGTTACAAATTTATTTGCAGATAGTATGCTTTTCTTTGCAAAAGTTTCACTTTCGAGAGTAAATGTTTGACGAAATAGCTCAAACATATTACTTAAATGCTACAAATTCAATGATATGAAAATGCGTACTAACTCTATGTAAGAGTTAGACAAACAACAGCCCAAAATAACAGAGTAATATGGCATATTCATTAATAGCAAATTCAGGCATACACATTACAACTTTTCCTTTGGAAATCAGAATAAAGGAAAAGTTTAGTTTGTGGTTTCACGAATGGTATGATACTACAAATGGCGAATGGATTCTTGATTTAGCCCATGAAGTAACAACAGAAACTAATAGGTACTTTTTTAAGAAAAAAAAGCTCTTTGATAATGGATTCTTATCAGAGGCCACTGGCAGTGGAGACATTGATGTTAGTTCTTTAGCTGAAGAGGGTATAATCCCCTTGATGATTGATGAAGAGATGCAATGTACAGGTGAAATTTACAAAATGACTTTCTCCGATAAAGGTAATACTTTAGATTTCTTTGAAAATAAATGGTTGCCACTGCCATACTTCTTCAAACGTAGTGAAACGAAATTTAAATTTGGTCCACTAAACTGGAGCCGATTTATGCTTATACCTATTGACTCTACAGAACAAACCAAACGCTATAATGTGATTTTAGCATTTGATACTCGTACCGTAGAACAAAATAGTAAATATGAAGAATGTCCTATTTTCCCAGATCAGTTTATGACTGAAATGAAATTTGAGGTGTGTAAGCAGGAGTTTTATCTTATGGATTATTGCTCACCCAAACAAGAGTGGGAATACATAAATGACTATTTGTTTTCTTTAGTTCATCCTAATATAAGTAGCGTAGGTAAAATAAAGTCTGGTAAAAAACTTAACTATATAGCATCCTATTATTTATTAATCGATTATATTGCTCAGAATGAGCTATTCCCCAAGGTATCCTTATTTAAAGACAAAGATACTTTGGTGAAAGATGTTGATATGGTTATTGACATAGGCAACTCGCGAACAACCGCACTGCTTGTTGAAGACAATTCAAATTTCAATCAAGTAAATCAGTTGGAATTGATCGACTATACAAATCTTTTGAAAACCGACTCCAAAGGTACTAAAATCAATACATATCAAGAACCTTTTGATATGCGATTAGCATTTAGGAAAGTAGATTTTGGCGACTTTGGGATACAAGGCAGTAAACAATTTGTATATCCTAGTTTTGTAAGGCTTGGAAAAGAAGCGAATCATTTGATACATCGTGCAACTGAATCTGTTTCAAATAGAGAAAGTCTTTCTACTATGTCAAGTCCCAAAAGGTACCTTTGGGATGGGCATAAAAGTAAAGATGAATGGAACTTTATGGTGCTTGATGGAGAAAAAGATAATCACATCTTAAATATTCCTGGTATCTCAGAACACTTACAAAGCAATGGGCAGTTAGCAATCAATGGTACAGGAGGGCAATCTTATCACTATTCAAGACGATCTCTTATGACTTTTGCTTTTCTTGAGATGCTCGTTCAAGCACAGGTACAAATTAACAATAATCAATATCGGATAGATCGTGGTGATATTACATTACCTCGTCGCATACGGCGTATGGTTGTTACTTGTCCTACAGCCATGTCTAAACTTGAAAGAGAAGCTCTTGTAAAATGTGCTGGCGATGCAGTAAAGCTACTTAATCTTTTTAAGAATGAAGATTTTCGTGTTGATATTGCACCTGCTGTTACTACGTTTAAAGATACAGAAAGCAAATGGTATTACGATGAGGCAACTTGCTCTCAATTAGTATATATCTACGGTGAAATTGGCTGGAAATATAAAGGTTCCTGCCAAGAGTTTTTTAATTTATACGGGAAAACTTCTCAAAACAGCATTCAACCAGAATTAACAATTGGCTCCTTGGATATTGGTGCTGGAACATCAGATTTAATGATTAGCCGTTATTCTTATACTAAGGGAGATGTAACAACCATTACTCCAGAACCTCTTTTTTACGATAGTTACTATTACGCTGGTGATGAGATGCTCAATGAACTTATAAGAAAAATTATGTTCTTCTCTCCCAATAGTGCTTTTAGAAAGAAATTGAAAGGGCTTTCTGAAACTGATTATCGTCAACGTCTGCGCAATTTTTTTGGCCCAGATTATACAGGGCAAACGATCTCTGATCGAAAGCTGCGTAGAGACTTCAATATACAATATTCTATACCACTTATGTATTGTTTCCTTGATATGTTAGCTAATGGCATTAAGGATTGTACAATACGTTATACAGATGTATTTGAAGATTGTCCGCCTAATGAACGGATAAAAGAGGGATTTAAGAAATATTTTTCTTTTGATTTGGAAGATCTTGAATGGGAGTTTGACAAATTTGCTGTTTCTGATGTTATATCAAGAGCTTTTGAACCCCTATTAAAAAAAATTGCGACTATAATGTATGCCTATAATTGCGACATTGTATTGTTGTCGGGACGACCTTCGTCTTTATCTCCTATACGCAACATTTTTTTAAAATATTATTCAGTGTCTCCAAATCGTTTAATATTGTTGAATGATTATTTTGTAGGACATTGGTATCCTAATAAGAATAACACGGGGAAAGCCACTGCAAAAACCATCGTTGCAATGGGAGCGTTAGTCGGTTATTATGCTATATCTCTTGGGAATCTTGATAAATTCTTAATAGACAAATCGCAATTAGATAAAAAACTAAAATCTGTAATTAATTACATAGAATCTTCGCGGGAAGGACAACCGATAGAATACTTCATAACACCAGAAAAAAATATGGGAGAACTGATGGTTAGTTCTTTACCTACGACTTTAAATGTTCGACAAATTGGATTGGACTCTTATCCGTCAAGAAAATTATATGTCATTGATTTTAACCAACACAAGATGATTGAACGCATAAGAAATAAAGCTATTCAAGAAGGTACTTCTATAAATGAAACGCAAGCTCTTGCTAAGGTTAAGGAAATAATTGATGATTTACGTTTACGAATGCCTTTTCAACTATCTATTGAACGCGATGAAGATGATAAAGAAAAATTAATAATTACAGCTATTACTGACAAAAAAGGTAACGAATTGGCAGATAGTAACATTGAGATAAACATTCAAAGTTTAGGAGCGGACGAGCGTTATTGGCTTGACACCGGAGCTTTTGATATTCAATAATGCAAATTATATTATGATACAAGATATAAACTCGCAAATAGCAGAAATTGAACGTTCGATAATATGGGCTAAAAAATTTGATAAAAGCACATTTCCTGTTGAAGAACTGAAGGAGTATCGTAGAAAACTGAGAAGATTTGCTAATGCATTAGCAGAAAATTGTTCAGCTGCGGCATATGGCGAAAGTCAGGTTGGAAAATCCTATCTTATGAGTAGTCTGTTGTCAACAGCAGAATCGCCTTTTGTCATTATAAATGATGGTAAAGAATATAGTTTTATTGATGATTTGAATCCCAGCGGAGGTAATACTTCTAAAACCGAATCTACAGGTGTAATAACAAGATTTACTATCAATAATAGTAACGAAGCTATGAAAGATTTTATAAAGATTAAAAATCTTTCCATTGCAGATTTGCTAATGCTTTTAATAGACTCATATTATAACGATCTTAAAATAAATAATAGCAGAGTCCTTTTGCATGACTCAATTAATGTCGAATTATTAAATGTTCAGTATCTTTGGGCGAACAAGACAGAACCTGTTCAAGAAGTTCTTACAGAAGATGATGTAAAGGACATCTGTGATTATATTGTAGAAGTTTTGGGAGCTAATGCAGTAAACATTACGCATTCAGACTTCCGCAAGATTGTCGCACCCAAAATTCAGTATGTATCAAGTGAGCATTGGGTCAAGATATTTAGCATACTATGGAATAAGAATGAAGAGTTAAGCCATCTTTTTAGCCTATTAGTAAATGAATATAAAAAGATACAGTTTAAAACAGACATTTATGTCCCATTTGACGCTGTCCTTAGAGATAAAGGAACACTGCTAAAAATCGAGTGGCTGGATTCAGTTTGCGGATTAAAACATGAAACAGATACCGATGTATTGGTTACTGACGTATATGATACAAACGGGAAGCTGTTGGGCAGCAATTTTAATAAGTCATCATTGTCAGCTCTCATTGCAGAATTAACATTTGTTCTACCTAAACAGATTGCAGAGAATAGACGATTTTTAAACAAAATTGATTTGCTGGATTTTCCAGGAGCGCGTTCTCGTGAAAAATTCAAAGAACAAGAAATAGGAACAGTCTTACCAACAATACTACGTCGTGGTAAAGTAGCATATCTTTTTAATAAGTATTCCCGTTCATTAAGAATAAGTTCTGTCTTATTCTGTCACCATAACGATCAAAAGAATGAACCAACATTAGGAGAAACTATTAATGATTGGATAGAAACTAATATCGGTAAAACTCCCGAAGAACGTACTGAAGATTTAACACGAACTAACGGGATTTCTCCATTGTTTTTGATTGCAACAAAATTCAACATCGAATTAGAAAGGACAAAAAATGATTCGTCCACTAATACAGAGTTGCTTTCTGAACACTGGAAACGTTTCAAGACAGTTCTGCCTGAAATTATCAAGCCTGCTACTTGGTTTGATAATTGGGTAACCCGTGGCGGTTTATTTCGTTCTGAGGCTTTTCAAAGTATTTATTTACTTCGTGATTATTATTGGTCAATGAAAAATCAAATCTTCGATGGTTACAATGACAAGACAAAATCACCAGAAGTAGCACGACATATCCACGATGATTATCCAGAATACTTTAATAATCTAGAACGGAACTTCCTTAACAACGAATTTGTAAAGAAGCATTTTGCCAATCCTAAGGCATCTTGGGACGAGGTGTCTTCTTTAAATTGCGATGGTTCTAAAGCTATTATTCGTGATTTAGATGCAATCTCCAGCGTATTGGAAGCTGCTAGAAGAGAAAAGTATTTAAATGAATTAAAAGCAATAAGAAATGAAATGCTGGCCAAACTAAATACGTATTATGAGCCAGAAAATAAAGAAGAAAACAATGCAAGAACAAGAACAATAGCCGGAGAAATACGCAGACGTCTAGATTCACAAATTGGCAAGAAGCCAGAAATATTTGGTTATATTATTGATCAACTGATGACACCTGTTGGGGATTTACGACAGATTGCATATGACATCGTTATCTTGAAAACAGAAACCCCTAAAGATTTTAATGAAGTAATCTTGATTAGGACACAAGCAGGTATCAATCCCAATGAAGATAAGCAACTTAATATCCAAAGATTATGCGACTACTATGCGTGTGACATAGCGACATTAGAAAAAGAGTTTGCTGAAAATGGATTTACTGTTGCTGATGTTGTTTCAAATGAATGCAGTGTTGCTGCAACAGTTGCTGATGTTGTTTCAAATAATATTTTGGACTACTGGGCTATATTTATCAATAAACAGGTTAAAAAACTCGAAAAATACCTTCCTCATTCAGATGAAGTTGCTTTTATGCTACAAAGCCTTTGTAAGAAATTAGGCGTTCAGAAAACAATATCTACCAAGATTGATCAGTATTCGAGAGTATTTCCTGATAATGATTTACCAAATGCAATCGCTGATTTTGCCTCACTGACATTGAACAATTTTGTTAGTTCAATAGGACGTATGTATATGACGGATGAGGATATTGAAAATATACGTGCCAAAGCACTAGCATGTAATTTAGCTATTGACTTGTCGCCTGCGGCTAGTGATATCAAACACACACAAATTAGTGTGTATGATGCATTACAAGCATTTGACGATGCTTCTGATCCAACAACCGTCTCAATTCAAACATTGATGAAGTTACCATTTTGGGATAATTTTCAAAGATGGAAGAATCTTTTGGTCATTGGACTATTATATTCTGCGGATATTTCGCACAGTGACCCAATTGCAAATGCTATTATAAAAGAAATTATAGATAATTGTAAAGCACTATATACAAATAAATAAATTATGGCAAGAGCTACATTTTATAATAAAAGATTACTTGGACATATCGATGATACTGATTTCACCGATTATCAAGGTATTGGCTCAGACCCTCTTTACAAACGATATAAGAGTGTGGAAAGTGTGGTAAAGAGTCGTATATCACCACAATATCAGTCTTTCCTTGCTTGCCCTTTTTATGAAGATGGCAATATTTTCTGGTATGTTGACGAATGGAATAATACGCCTCAAAAATTCACCGAACTTTCAGGTGCAGAAAAGAAACATTATACCCACATCAAGGATGATACTTTAAAACATTATCAGGAAACATTGAAAAAATTAAATCCTGAAGAATTTGCTATCCTTAATGGGGCTTTAAAATATATCAATGATGAATTTATCTATTGTTATGATGAGAAAATTGTACTCATTGCCTGGGGAATGCGTCTTGATGAAGAAAAACATACAAGTGATGGAAAATGGTTTAAGACAGCTGTCAAGTATGACAAAAAGAAAATATCTTTTGACTTAGCTGGCCATGGGAAGCTCGAAACAACTATAGCAAGTATTCCATATCTTACGACAATTAGCCGAAATAAGGGACATATTATCACAACAAAAGATATACCTACTATCATCGCAGAAGAAGGATATAGTTTTATCGGTTGGAATCCTAATCCGGTTGGACATGAGGTACAGGAAGATATTATTTTCACCGCTCAGTATACAAAGACAAATACAACAGTACCCAAAGCAGAAGATAAGGAAGAATTGATGAAAGTTATCTTTGATGCTGGCGCTAACGGAGTTTTAAAAGGAGGAACATCTATTGAAGTTTCTAAAGGACATATTTTGAGTAAAGAAGAAATGCCTATTGTTATGGCAAATAAAGGATTCCTTTTTACTCAATGGACTCCTAGTATCAATGTACCTATAAATAATGACACTCTTTTCACTGCTGAATATAAGCAAGAATTTGCTCAATGTAACTTCTCCGCTGGTGAACATGGCACATTGCAGGGTAATAAGGTTATCAAAAAACCACTTGGAGTTACTCCTATAATATCAGAAATTCCCATAGTAAAGCCAAACAAGGGATATCGTTTTACTGGTTGGGACGTTAATCCTCTTGCAGCTCTAACTAACAATAAGGTTTGCGTTGCCCAATATGAAAAAATACTACCTTGGTATAAACGATGGTGGCTTTGGCTTACAGGACTTTTTTCTGGTAAAGGTTGTCTAAAGTGGATATTATGGTTGCTATTGATTATTCTATTAGTTTGGTTGTTATCATGGTTGTTACGAGGCTGTGATAGTGATGTTTTGATAGACCGTAATGGAAACGCCGTGCTACCAATTGATAGAGTAGAAAAAATAGACCAGATCACTCAACCTGATGGAACAATTCATGACAATAATGGTACTATTACCAACATTGTTGGTAGTGATGGACGTTTACCTGAGAATGGTGTAGTTCCGCCTATAATTGGCGATGGGAATATTATGCCACCTATAGTATCTAATCCTGGTACTCCAGATGTTATAGACAATCGCCTAAACATCTACTTTGAAAACGAAAATGCAGAATTGAACAAATGGGCACAAGATTTTAAACGGTTATATTCCTCAGATAACTATCAAATTATTGGGTATGACCCAAATGTCAAAATGATTCAGATTCAAATACCTGAAGGACAACGGAATAATATCCGAGAAGAATTGCCAATGAAAATCTCTGATCAGAAATTTTTCATTGTAGATGAATCTATAATGGTGTTACATGGCAACAAAAGTCAATCAACTGCAAATAAAGGGTGGCATTTAAAGGCAGCACATGTAAAAGAGGGATGGAATATAACAATGGGAGATCCAAATCTTGTTGTTGCAATAATAGATGACGGAATTGATGTAAATCATAGTATGTTTAAGGGCAGATTTTTTAATGCATATAATGTTTTTACTCAAAATAGAGCATTGAGTTCAGGACAAGGGCACGGAACTCATGTTGCAGGTTTAGCATTAGGTTCCACAGAGTTCTATTCAGATGGAGCAGCTGGAGTCGCCCCAAATTGTAAGATTATGCCAGTTCAAGTGTTTGACAATGGAATGTGTACATTTTCTTCGCTTGCTAGTGGCATTATGTATGCAATTCATAATGGAGCAAACATAGTCAACATTTCGGTTGGACCAAGTTTTCAAGGTTTAAATCAATTACCTATTGAAGAACAAATAAAGGTAGCTCAACAGTATTTTAAGAATGAAGAAAAAGTATATCGACACATTATCAATGTTGCAAATAAAAAGAATGTTATTCTGGTTTTTGCAGCAGGAAATGACAATATAGTAACGGCAATTCTTCCTGAATGTCGTTTGACAAATAATACAGTAAATGTAGCAGCATGTACACCTGAATACAAATCATCCACTTTTACAAATTATTCATTGGGGACAAACGTGTCAGCACCTGGAGAAGGAATATATAGTGCTTATCCTAACAATTCTTTCAAAATGTTTGACGGAACAAGTATGGCAGCTCCGATTATAACTGGAACTATTGCCTTGATGAAAACAATAAAACCAGATATTAATGTACAGCAATGCATTGCTGTAATTCAAAAAACGGGAAAGGATTTGGATAAATTTATTCCACCAATGGTACTTATCGATCAAGCTCTCATTGCTGTTAAGAGTGGTGATATACCAAAAGAACCAATATGGTCGCAAATACTGGATACAGGCTCTATAGAACACAATGATGACATTACTTCAACGGAACAGTCCCAAAATAACGAACAAAGTTCTACCGAAGTCAATAATCCGACAGATGACTATAGTGCCTTGAAAGATTTGCTTAAACAATTAAAAGAGCAGCGTGACGCATTGAATAAAAGAATAAATGACTTAGAAAAGAAAATTCAATAATATGAGTACAAATAAATATTCGTGGAACGAGACATTGAAATTCTCGTGGGGACATATCATCGCTTTTGTTGCCTTGATATTTATCAGTTATGTTACATACATGGGTGACTTTTATTCTAATGGAGGTGACTTCTCTGTGGCTGCCATAAGAGTATTCATTATAGATATAGCTTTACTGACAACATTTATCGGATCACAAATATTAAAAGGGACAGATGGGAAATTTAACCGTTCAATAATTATTGAGAGAGTATTGATTTGTTTATGTCCTGTTGTTTTCATTTGGAGTATGATTCCATACAACCACTATTGGAATGTATATTCAGAACGAAACCATATAGAAGAGATGTTTAGTACATCTATAGAAAAATCAAAAACGATGTTTACTGACTATAATTCGTATGCGAACAATCGTATCAACAACTATAGTCTGCATTTAACGACCATTATTGATAATAAAAGTACAAATCCCCTGGAATACAGAAATGCTGGTTTTTCTGGAAATAGCGATGCACTTCAAAAGGAAAACTATATCCATACTCTTCAACTTCAATTACTGTCTCAAAATACGGATAGTTTGCAAACTCTTGCATTGAAATGGATTGAAAGCGCCAACCAAGGAGCAAGTGTTTGGAATGCTTTTCTTATCGGAAATATCGACAAGATTTCAGATGCAATCAAATCGTGGAATAGTACATTGGTTCAAGTTTCTGAATTTAAGATGAACAATGAACCTGACAATATTCAACTGTTCAACAGCGAGCAAAATTCCTATGACCAAGCTATTGAAGGTTTGCAGGGTTTAAAAGATACTTATAAAAGCACACAAGGGATTGCACTTAATACTATCTGGTCCGGCATTCTACTATTTCTGATGCTTTTGTTTCCATATTTATTGCAGAAGAGGAATACACGAGCTATTGGTCTATATTACTTGATACCTCTCAAATCCAAAAACTCTACAGTAAAGATTGAGGTCAAGAAGCCGCGAAAAAATACAAAACAAGAAACATCTACCGACTCTATAGAGCAAACAAACGATATAGATAGCAACGACATTTATGGTGGAACTTTTTAATTCGTAAGATATAAACATTAATATGGCTAGCAAAAAAGAAATACTCAAAAACATTACAAATTACACACCAGAAGAAATTGCTGATGCGGTAAGAAGTGGAGTTGTTTCCATGTATGAATTGGGCAAAAACACAGAAGGTGCCTTTACTCCTTTGCTTAGAAAGAGAGTAAAAGAGCTTCTTGAACAAACTCCCATGCCTACAGTCGAAAACGATAAAGAGAATGTATCTGAAATAGAAAATTCTGTTATATCAGACTCTTCTACAACAGAAGATTTGTCTATTCCTGATGAACTTGAAATTACACCTATTACAGAAGAATTACCTTCACTAATAAAAGAAGATCCACAAACGCCCCAAGATAACACTGAGAATAAACCGGGCATGTTCCGAAATCCGTTTTCATTTTCTGGAAGAATACGTCGAACTGAATACGGTCTTTCAATGATTATTTGCTTCGTCATAAATTTATTTATGCAAGGTATTGTAGGTGTTGCAGCAGAATCAGACGCAGCATCAGCATTGCTAATATTATATTTAATAATGCTCGTACCTTATTTTTGGTTTATATGGGCACAAGGTGCAAAACGTTGCCATGATAGAGGTAATTCTGGTTGGTTCCAGATTATTCCGTTTTATGGCTTATGGATGCTTTTCGCAGAAGGAGAAACCGACACAAATGAATATGGAAATAGTCCCAAATAATCACTTTTGAATATGAAACAAAAAATTTTAGATAATGTCTCAGAATATTCTGCAAGTCAACTTGTGGAATACATACGAACAGGTGTCGTAACTTTCGATGAGTTAGTTCAAGACACCGATGGTGAATTTGCAGTGGAAAAAAGAAGAGAAGTAAAACATATCCTTGAAAGTGGAGATGCAGAAGAATGGAATAATGTGAAAGTACAGCATTCAATAGAAGCTGTCCAGCATTATCTTGACACATATCCCAATGGTCAATTCCGTGCAGAAGCACGTGCTTTGAAGAATGAACTTGAAAGCGAACTTCAAAAAAGTTATCTACAAGCAACTACTGACGATGCTTGGACGTTGGTTGATAAATCCGACAAAAATGAATTGCGAGAATTTATAAAAAAATACCCTAATAGCACTCATGTCAGCGAAGCACGAAAACTTATTGATTCTTTGTTGTTAGATGAAATAATGGGTGTTGATATAGATACTTTGGTTACTCAAATAAATCAAGTTCCTACAGATAAGACAGCTGTTACACAAGAACAACGAGACAATAAAACGATAGCAATAATTGAAAAATTCCTTAGCGAAAAAAAGGTTAGGAAATCTGATTTTTTGAATAAGATTAAAGAAGACCATAATCTCGTAAGTTCAGGTGTAGTAAAACGTCTAATAAATTCTGGGACGATATCTATAGAGGATTTGATAAGTATTGAGATTGACCGTCTTTTTATTCAAAAAATGTTCAATGGAGAAAGTGCACAAAGTTTTTCTACACCAGAAAAATTAGACAAGATCCACAAACAATCAACAGAAATCTATTTTTGGGGTATTCCGTCTTCTGGAAAAAGTTGTGCTCTTGGTGCAATTCTGAGTGTCGCAGCAAGTGGAAAGGTTGCACATTCGATGGATGCAGATACAGAGTCGCAAGGATATGGGTATATGACTAAACTTATCAACTTATTCCAAAATGGTGAAATCGGAACATTGATGGAAGGAACTTCTGTAGACTCATTTTATGAAATGGGATTTGATTTAGTTGATAAAGAAGGTAAGATACATCCTATTACCTGTATTGATATGGCTGGAGAATTGATGCGATGTATGTATAAAGCTAATGCCGGGGACAATATGTCCGAAACTGATGAGGTCATGTTAGATACACTAACAAAGGTTCTCATTGATAATAGGTCAACAAGTAGAAAGATGCACATTTTTGTCATTGAATACGGTGCAGAGGATAGACTTTATGAAGGCCTACCTCAGCGTGTATATTTAGAAGGTGCCGTATCGTATATAAAAAATACTGGTATTTTCAAGAAAGATACAGATGCCATCTACATAATGATAACAAAGGCAGATAAAGTCAAAAATGCAACGAAAGACACCTTCACAAACTACATCAATGACAAATATCTCGGATTTTATAATGGGCTAGAACAAATATGTAAAGACAACGAAATCAATAAGGGAAAAGTTGAGAAAATAGCATTCTCACTTGGAGAAGTATGCTTCCAAAATTATTGTAGATTCAATTCTCGCCCTGCTGAAAATGTAGTTAGTTTACTTCTACAGCGTTCAGCAAGTTTCAGAGGTGGTAAAAGAGGTATGTTTGAAAAAATATTCAGAGGTTAAGTTATGAAATTAGGATTAATTATAAAGTCTACAAATGCTGGAGAACAAGAGGTTTTCAGCATCAATAAAGTAGAAGAATGGGCAAAATTTGCAGCTGATTCCCGTTCAATCATAAAAGATTTAGAAGGCTTTGATGGTTCCGGTAAATCAGTGATCATTGCAAAGATACTTGGCTGTCTTGGCTATTTGATAGGTGTTGTTAAAGCGCGTCCAGAAGGGAGCGGTCGTCCAAATGACAACACTACAGCCTGGATTCATGTTCCTGCCAAAATGAATATAACAGGAAATGAACTGAATTCTGTAATAATGTATGTTGAAGAACAACTAGCTGCACCTATGGGCATCAATCCAGCCATATTAAATGAACTGTTTACAAAGGAGTATGCCAATAAGGATGTAAAGTATTCAGCTTTAGCATTCATCGGAGGGTACAATACTGAAGGAAGTATAGGTTGGCGATATTATGGAATTGGTACAGGCTATGCTTTGCATGAATTGCTTGGGAACTCATTAGTACAGACCTCCTACAAAAAGTATAAGTGTATATGTTTTGTGGATAAGTCATTGAATTTGTCTACTGTTGGTGGTGAAATAATTAAGTCAGAGCCGAAAGAACCAATAATGGTAGAAGCTCCTGTTGACAATAATGGATTCACGGCATTTATCAAGACGAAGAATCAAGAAATCCCGTTCACTGATGCAATAGAAATTCCCGCAAATACTCCGTTGACGGTAGTTTGGAAGAAAGATGGATATTTTGACATTGAAAAGGAGCTAATAGAAAGTAATGCTTCAAGTCTAAGTATTAAAGATAATGAACGCAAACTTGTATTTAAACGTTCTTGGCTTAGAATTTCCGATCATAGATCCAAGCACTTAAATGATGCTGAAATTTTTGTTAATGGAAAGGCTCTTTTGACCGAGATAACAGAGATTTCTGAAGCCGCATTACGTGAAGGAGTAAGCATACGTGTAAGTCATCAAGGTTATGAACCGAAAGAAAAAGTTATTAATCAAATTTCATCTAACATCGAAATCAGACTTGATGACAAGCAATACAGTAAAGAATATACGTTACGCATTGAAGATGGAAAGAACTTAGAATCCGATGCTATCATCACAGTCAAAATGAGTAATCGTTATACAGGTATGCCATTAAAAGGTTATCGTTCAGATCATGATGGTTATATTGTGTATGAGAATAATTTAATGACTAAAATTAAATGGTTTGCAATTGGTGTTGCTAGTGTCTTCGTCTTTGGTCTATTGTGGGCAGGTTACGAAGCCTTAGATAGTTGGGTGGATAATCACGAGTTTCAACTTGGCTGGCCACCAATCACAGAAGTAAAGAAACAAACCACTTATTCTACAACGAGTAAGGATACTGAGTTAGAATCAGAAAAAGCCATTGCAGCCAAAGACTCACTAAAAGAGAAGGCATGTACCTATCTGAGCTCTAACGAAATTTGGCATAAAGATTCTCTGGCTATGTACGATTTGACAAAAGATCTGTTTGATAATATGAACTCATTCAAGATTGAAGACCTAATTAAGTTGGAGTCTTCGGAGTTAAAAGAAGTAGAACAGATAAAGAAATTGATTAGTGCTGCAAGACAATCCAAAGAAGATAATATAAAGCCATACATCGGGAAAGAAGATCATGACGGTAAGTATAATTCCGCAACAGATTTGGGGATAAACATTGATAATTACATTTCTTGGATTACAGAAAAGCATTCTGCTGCACAAAAGAAAGCAAAGGGCGATACATCCAAACAATCTAAGAAAAAAGAAAATACTAAATCAGATTCGGGGAAAAAAGAGCAATCTGCATCTGATGGTACGAAAAAAGATAATATACGTGGTGGTATATAAAAAGTTACAGTTATGAAAGTTACAGTAAAAATACTCATATTAGTTTTGTCAATAGCACTTGCTATTGGCGGAGTTATGGTGTATGCAAAAACGCGTGTTGAACCTCCTGTTGCATTTCAACCAATAAATCAGTTTGAAAAAGACTTAAATCATCTCTATTCAGACTTAAAGAAAGCTGGTGCTGCTCGTGAAGAAGATATGATTTATCTAAAGACCATTGATAGAATTTCTGTCTTTGAAAATGAGAACAGACTTACACAAGTCGAATCCGATAAACATAGAGATAAGTTAGTCGATTGTTACTCTCCAATTTTTCTAAAAAGATGCTTTGCTGCATTTGACAAATCGGATTGGAAAGATATGGATCACAGTTATATGTTGATAGTTTCTAAACGCTTGCACTCTGTCAAACATACAGACGGAAGTAAGGTCTTGAGAAAGACAACTATTGATTCCTTGACTTTAGTAGAAAATATAATTTCTGACTATCGACAAGCTAGAATTATTAGTCGTAGTACTGCATACAAAGGAGTATCAAGTGCCCAAAATACAATTAATCAAGCTAAGAAGTATGCGAATGATACCTATATTTCCAAGTGTATTGATTTGAGAAATGCACTAAATAATGTTAGAGCCGGAATTGCTCAATCACATTATAATTATATATCATCACAAGTTGAGAAATTGTCAGAGTATAGGTATTATGGTCAACAATATTACGAGAATACCCTTGTTCCACAGGTAGATGCTGCTGTAACCGAATATGACAACAAAGCAAATGCCTTATATGGTGCTAAAAAAGATGTGGATGTATTATGGAACAGAGCTAGAGGCTATTACAATGAAGCATCCAATTACTATAACAACAATAATTATTAATATGGCGATAATGAAATATTGTGTAGCTGCATTATTGATGATTATATCATTGCCAGTTTTTTCTCAAACTGGTAATGATACGATTCCTTCAATTTCTAAAACAACTCCGATACAAGTTTCTATAAGCATTGACGATTTAAATGCGCTAAAAACTGAAAATGATTCTTTAAAATCACAGCTCTCAATTGTTAATGAGAAATATCAAAAATTGGTAGTGACAAGCGAGAAATATAAGAGTAAATTATCTAAATTGGAAATCGACCTTAATCACCTAAAGAGTGACACTACTAGATTATATGTGGCACAAAGAGAGGCAGATAAAAGACTTGTTAATATTGCATCTAACTTTCTGTATATTCCATACGAAGCATATAGCATAGAAAAGATTGCTATTCCTGCTTTCAAAGCTATTGTTAATGACAGATTAAGACATGAGCATCATATAAAATATGAGTTACTCTGTAATTATAGGAAAGACATTGAAAGTATTCTATCATTTATAGAATTTGCATGCAATGAACTTCAAAAACCTTTCGTTAAGGATGCAAATGAATTCCTATTACAATTCCATAATCAACCGTTTTATCAGTCTTATCAGAATTATCCAGAATGGAGCGACACTTATTTAGGTGGTAAAATATCTCTCATAGATAAACAGTTGAAAGAATTTGATGGGAATCAGCATAAAGTTGATTTTACCGCACTTAAAGAAGAATTAAATAAATGTCTGAAAACTATTGAAGCATTATGAGAATATTGTATAAGTTTATAATATGCGCTGTGATTTGCATGAGTTCAAGTGCTACTTTAGAGGCACAAACTCTTATTAATTATCAGCAACAGAAAAAGAAAGAAGTTGCAGAAAAGCAAAGGATTGAAAAGCAAAGATATGAATCCGCTTGCGAAAAGGGAACTCTTGAAGCATTTCAAGAGTATATTAAATTATATCCAAAAGGGAAATATGCAGTTGATGTGAGAAACAGAATAGAAGACTACAATTTATGGTCAGAAGCTGTAAAAACAAACACAATAGAAGCATATAACCATTATATTTCCACCTCTAAATTCAAAAGTTTCAAGGATAATGCTAACGAAGCAATAACAGAACTTCGTTCTATTGAGAAATGGAAATCCGTAAAAAGTTTAAAAAGTATCGCAGAAATAGAACTGTTTATTAAAACTTATCCTAAATCTTCGTGTATCACCAATGCACAAAAAAGAATACACGAGTTAAAAGGTGAAAATTTTTACTTATCAAATGACTTGCTAAATGCTTATCAAGAATTTAATAAAGCAGGAGGAAAATATGCTTTGGAGAAAGACAATCAGTCCAAATTCGATAAATGTCAAGAGTATTGGGATTATAATAATCTAACCTCTTATTCCTCCGAAGAAAAGTTATTCACATTTCTTAAAAAATACCCATCAGGGAAGTATTCCGATGAAATATCAAACAGAATTGCTATCTCGAAAGCAAAATCGTTTACTATGTATTCTGGTGCTTTTAGTCTTAATGAGGCTCTTGGATATGCGAAAGATGAAAACACTCGCCATAAAGTAAAAGGATATTACGATGTGAAACAAAAAGAGTATGCTCAATATAAAAAAGAACAAAGACGTATAAAACGTAAGAGAAATGGAGGTATCATAAATTTTGGTATAGAAATGTTGGATTTAGCATTGAATCCTGCTATGTATAATGATACAGACAGTGAAGTTGATTATGTTATGTATTATAATGTCGGACTTGGCATTAGGCTTGGCAATTACAAATCCCCGGTTCAATTTGAAATAGGAGCGAAGCCAGGATTAGTGGTATATACCCTATGGTATGACTCAGAAGATG
Organism: Bacteroides muris (ex Afrizal et al. 2022); assembly: GCF_004793475.1. GTDB lineage: Bacteria > Bacteroidota > Bacteroidia > Bacteroidales > Bacteroidaceae > Bacteroides > Bacteroides muris. Next base: position 35,649 of record NZ_SRYZ01000018.1, read on the forward strand.
AAACAAAAGCATCTTTTCACTTACCTCTATATGCAAGATTAAAAATAGGTTTATGGGGAGGTTACTCTTCAAAATGGTATATAGATGGAGTTGGTTATTACAATGCAGTCAAAGAATCATTCTTGGAGAGTGATTTTAGTGCATCGGCCGGATTAGGTGTTTCATGGAGACACTGGGATTGGCGTATATTATATTACAAACAAGATATAGCTGCTAAATACACATATAAAGATTACAAAGTTTTGGGAACTTCTTTTAGTTACTATTTCTAAATTGATGGATTTATAGTAAAAACAATATTCAAAGGAAATGAAACGATTTTTGATCTTAGCAATGCTATTTTGTTGTTCAATAGCTTTTGCCCAGAATGTCAAACGCCCCGATACATATAATTACAATCGTGGCGTAGAGGCAATCCAAAATAATAATGCTGAAGAAGCTCTTGAATACCTAAACAAAGAGCTGGAGGATAATCCTAACAACGGATATGCTTTAGCCTGGATTGCTACTGTACGCAAGTATCAGGAAGAATACGGTCGTGCACTAACAGCTGTAGATTTGGCAATTAAATACATTCCTAAAAAGGATAAGCAATATAGAGCATTTGCATACATTGTTCGTGCCGAAGTCTATATAGGTCTCGACGAGAAAGACAAGGCTCTTGCCGATTTCACATCTGCTGTAAGGGAAACTCCTGACGATGCCGATGTATATGAGAAACGAGCCAATCTTTACTACTACATGGATAAATATGATTTAGCTGATAAAGACTATCAAAAAATCATATCTCTTGATCCGGGTAGTGTGATGGGATATATGGGTCTAGGAAGAAATGCCAATGCTGAAAAAAGGTATCTGGAAGCAGTAGAACAATTCAACTATGTAACCAAATTAGCTTCCGACTATTCTTCGGGCTATTCTTTCCGTGCAGAAAGCTATATCGGTTTGAAAAAATACAATGAAGCCATAGACGACATTATTAAAGCATTAGATATTGACTATGACAACAAAGCTTTTCATCTAATGCAAGAAGTAGCGGATTCTACGATGACTCCTTTAGTGGCAAAATTGAAAATACAGGCAACGAAAAATCCAAACAATAGTTATTGGCCTTATTGCTTAGGAGTAATACATGAACGAACTAAGTCTTATAAAAAGGCGATTGATTATTATACCAATAGTATAGAAAAAGACCTTTCACCTGTAACAGCTGAAAGGATTGCAAATTGTTATAGTGAAATGGGAAACTTTGCTTCGGCATTGGAACACATAAATCACGCCATAGCTTTGGATTCAACAGACTATGATTATATAATGGCTAAAGCAGACCTATTGTATGAGTCTGGTGATACAAAGAATGCAATCTTGGAATTGGATAAATATGTGAACCGTTATCCGGAATACGCCTTTGGTTATTACCGACGTGGCTGGTATAAAGATAATAGTGAAGATATTGATGGGGCTATTGAAGATTATTCAATGACAATAGTTTTAGATCCATCTTATGCCTACTCTTATTTAGGTAGAGCTGATATGTATGCTCAGAAAAAAGACGCAGAATCAGCCACTGCCGATTATCAAAAAGTAATTGAACTTGATACAATACCAAACAATGGCTCATGCGCTCAATATGCTTATTGGGGATTAGGGCAAAAGGAGAAAGCAATTGAGTTTATGAATAAAGTGATAGCCAACGATTCCGAAGATGCCGGCAATTATTATGATGCGGCATGTTTGCATTCAAGAATGGGAGAAACTGATGCAGCAATAGATTTTCTGAAAACAGCTTTAGAGAAGGGCTATCGACGTTTTGCCCATCTTGAAATGGATGATGATTTGGATGCTATAAGGGATTTGCCGAAATTCAAGGAACTGATAGAACGGTATAAGAAGATGTTTGAATCGGAAATCGAAGAAAATATCGTTGATGAAGCTACATACGAAGACCGTATTGTTGAAGTTCCTTTCACTAAAGAAGGTGGCGTTTGCAAAGTGAAATGTTCAATCAACGAGCTACCTTTGTATTTTGTGTTTGATACCGGAGCATCGGATGTTTCAATTTCATCGGTCGAAGCCACATTTATGATGAAAAACGGCTACTTAAAATCAACCGATGTAATAGGTAAACAAAACTATATGATGGCAAACGGTGAGATTAGTGCAGGAACTGTTCTTAATCTTCGTAATGTAAATTTTGGAGGGTTAAATTTGGATAATATCCGTGCATCGGTCGTGCATAATCAATCCGCACCTCTGCTTTTGGGGCAATCAGTGCTCAATCGTTTGGGAAATATTGAGATTGATAATATAAAAGGCGTATTGAGAATTACGCATAAGGTTAAAGTAAACTGACATAGATGAAACAAGAAATCAATAGATTGAAAGTAGTATTGGCTGAAAAAAAGCGGACGAACCGTTGGCTTGCCGCACAATTAGGTAAAAATGAAGCCACCATATCCAAATGGTGTACTAATAAGAGTCAGCCAAGTTTGGATGATTTAGTCGTTATAGCAAGATGTTTAGAAGTCGACACAAAAGATTTACTCCATTCGATAACTGAGTAATTAACGTAGATACCACCTGTTTGGGGTGGTATTTTACTTTAGAGCCAAATAACATTCAAACAATGAAGTATTTGGATTTGAAAATTCACTATTTTTGTATAAAGAATAAAGACACTACCGATATGACCTCAGCAAAATACGAAGAATATATTTCAAAATACAAATTAAGGCGATTCGTTGATGTGCATCGTCAAATATACGGCTCTGCTTTGACGGAAATTCGTTCCGGCAAGAAACAATCGCATTGGATGTGGTATATATTTCCACAACTTCGAGGACTTGGCCATAGTCACAATGCTGAATATTATGGTATTGTAGACCGCGATGAAGCCATTATGTTTTTACTTCATCCTCTGTTAGGCAGAAACCTCTACGAAATCACAATGGCAATGCTTACCATTGACGGAAAATCCGCCGAGGAAATTTTAGGTGGAATAGATGCCTTGAAATTCCGTTCGTCAATGACGCTTTTCGATAACATATGTCCTAACAATATCTTCTCCGATGCCTTACAGAAGTATTACGATGGTAAATCTGATGAACGCACATTGGAAATGTTGCAAACAGGTAATGTCAAGGACGAGCAGCTTATTTCAGGAGGAATTATCGGTGCTATAATCGGAGATATTGTCGGCTCATTTTATGAATCTCGCTATCGTAATCCAAAATCAACAAGTATAGCTTTGTTTACGGAAGGAAGTCGTTTTACCGATGATACTGTAATGTCTCTTGCGGTTGCAGACTGGTTATTAAGTGGCGAACTTCTACAAAAAACCATGCCTGATTGGGGATTAAAATTTCCTCATAGAGGATATGGTGGCATGTTTTATAAGTGGTTGTATATCAACAAAACAAAAGAACCATACAATAGTTTTGGAAATGGTGCCGGTATGCGTGTAAGCCCTTGTGGATATTATGCCCAATCGCTTGAAGAAGCTCTTAATCTTGCCAAACAATCAGCGGAGGTTACACACAATCATCCTGAAGGAATCAAAGGCGCACAAGCTATTGCTTCTGCAATCTTCTTGGCTCGCCAACATAAATCAAAAGATGAAATTCGGGATTATATCGAACAGACCTTTGGCTATAATCTGCATCGATCTTGCGATGAGATTCGCCCAACATATCAGTTTGACGTAACTTGTCAAGGCTCATGCCCGGAAGCGATAATTGCATTCCTGGATAGCCACGACTACGAATCGTCCATACGCTTGGCTGTGTCACTTGGTGGTGACAGCGATACAATAGCCTGCATGACAGGCGGTATTGCGGCAGCCTACTATGGCATCCCATCATGGCTGGTCAAGTATGTGACGGTGGAATATCTGCCTAATTATATTCGGGATGTTATTGACAGATTTGACAAAGCGTGTACAGAAAGGAATTATTAACGGATTAGAGAGAAATAGATAATATGAGTATGCCAGATGATAGAAGACCAAGAATTATCGACGTAACACGCAAGCCGACAAAATGTCCAGATTGCGGTGAAAGAGTCGTTGATATAGTTTATGGTACTGGAGATATGACTGAAATTGAGTTTGCACTTCAATACAGAAAAGAAGCCATTATGGGTGGAGACAATATACCTCGTCGTCCTCCAATATGGTGTTGCTCGTGTGGATGCAAACGATTTAGAAAAGTGAATCCTGATGGAACGGATGCTCCAGTAAAAGTAAAAATGCTGAAAGACATCCGTAAAGCACCTGTATCCGTTATAAATTGGTCTTCTTCAATGGTTGATAGAGCATTGGAAAGCAATCAGATTGACTTGATACATAAATACACGTTAGATATAACTACAGAATTTGAGGAAAAAGAAACCTTAGTCATGACTGCTGTAAGTCAAAGCGATGCAGAACTCCTTGCAAGAGAGTTGGTTTAGAATGGTGCCGTTGGACTTAAAGGTCGTAGATGTATCAGAATAGAGGTAAAAGAACCAAATCAATAACACTAATAGAAACCCCGAAAAAAGTATTATTGTTTATGTTAGATGACTTCATAGTAAGTATGATTGTTTCAACATGGAGGATTTGCAAGTGGTTCTTTTTGCAAATCCTCCTTATGTACTTGATGCCATATTTGTGGAACAATCATTTTAATGGCGAAAACATTTGCTTAATATTATTTTACACAACTTTATATGCGATATATTGGGAGGCTGTACCAAAAGATAAAAAATGGAATTGGCTATCCCTACCATATTTCGTATATTCCTGCATAGCCATTTTGCTTTGTAGCTTGCTTAAAACTTGGAATGTATCTGTATGGTATTCTTTTTTATTGCCCATATACGGAGCGATGTGTGTAATTCTCATTAAAATTTGCCGAAAACAGTTCAGAAGAATCCACAAGAAATACAGATTTGGCAAAATGTTGACGTATACTGCTATCCTTTTATTTTTTGTTACGCTTAAGTCCATATCCGTTTCATGGGAATGTTCAAAACGTAATTCCTTTGAAAAGGAAGATATTTTAGCGAGAAAAGACTACTTACTTGATAAATTGATAGTCAGTCCACAGGCAGTCCTAAACGAAATGCCAACATCGATAGGAACACAGTTCCAAGGAGAGTGGGCATTGTATTCTTGTTCTATGCTATCAGCCGCATTGGTAAATATATCTCAACTATATCCTGAAACAAAAGCCGAGAACATTCAGCATATTGACAGTCTCATCAATATTGTAATGTCCCAGGAACTTCGTTATTATGATACAATGCGATGGAATGAAGATCCATTGGAATCTTTAGATGGAGATGAAAGCCATATATCCTATCTCAGTCACTTAGCTTGGATGATTTACGGCTACAAACAAATCGGAGGTAATTCAAAGTACGACAAGTTATTGTCATCATTGTGTAGTACGATGAACAGAAGGCTTCTCAATCGAAGTTCCTTGAATCTGCCTACTTACCCTGGAGAGGCAATCTACATTCCGGATATGCTTGTTGCCATTGTCGCTCTAAACCAATATGCCGACATAAATAATGGTAAATACCGTAGTACAGTAAAAAAATGGGTAAAACGAGCACAAAAAGAATGGATTGATGACAAAACCGGTTTATTGGTTTCATTCCTTCAGGAGAATGGAAACCAATATGAAGAAGTTCCGGTTAAAGGTTCATATTCAGCCTTAAACTGCTACTATCTGACTTTTATAGATGAAACTTTTGCCAAGCAACAATATGAAACTCTCAAATCATTGTTTTGGAAAGACGGTGCTATTCCCGGATTAAAAGAATACTATGACAGAACCTGTTATTTGGGGTTGGATATAGATGCCGGACCTATTCTATTTGAATTAAGTCCTTCCGGGACTGCCTTTATGACTGGAGCTGCGACCTATTTTGATGATTTAAAAACGAGAAATGATATTTTGACAACAGCCGAGATTGCAGGTCATACCGTTAGGCTAAATGGTAAACGTCATTACCTTTTAGCTAATGTTGCCTTGGTTGGCGAAGCAATTATGTTGGCTATGCGAACACATTTCAGATAGTATTTTTGATTAACGCCATCACACAAGACTCTTTTACTGAATTGATGTAATCAAGGAATATCCGTGGATTAATATGTTCTCCATTGTGGCGAATAGATATATGCAGATGTTCCCCGGTGCAGCGCCCGGTATTGCCTGTTATCCCGACAACATCACCCGGCAAAACGGCCTGCCCCTGTGAAACAGATATTTGAGACAAGTGGCAATAGCTGACGATGAAGCTGCCGTGTTGTAACGTGACATATTTTCCGGATACTTTGTCCTGTCCTACCTTCAGCACTCTCCCCTGCATCATGGCAAACACCTTGGCACTCCGGGCATGGAGGTCAATGCCGTTGTGAAACTTCCTCTTCCCTGTAAAAGGGTCTTTGCGATAGCCGTAAGGCGAATTGATTTTGACAGACGAGAGCGGATAGCATACGCTGAGATAGTGTGCTACCTGCTCTTTCTTTTTGGTGTCCGCACTTGACAAAGCAACCTTGTCGGGTACGGACTTTCCGTTTTCAGAGGTGATGATTTCGGGTGTCGCCTCTGTTTCGTTTGTCGTCCGGGATAGATTTTCCACAACGACTTTATAGCGATTGCTTGAACAGGAAACCGTGTTGAATTGTGGTTTTGCATGGTTTCCGGACAATAGCAAAAGAAGGGATATAAGGATTCGTGTTTTACTCATAGATGCAAATGTAGGAACAGTTTTCCGTCCACGCCAAAAGATGTCCTGATTTACGCTCAAAATATAACATTAAATAAGTTTAGAGTATGATTATCATACCATAATCATACTTAAAACATAAATAAACACAAATAATCCGGCTATTTGAAGCAATAAAAATTGAAGTATGAATAATAGTATATACCTTTGCCAAAGTATAATTAAAATATCATATTAAAATATGAAACAAGTACGATTTGAATTTGAGGAACTGCCATACGACACCCTGTCGCAGTTCGGACTTACCCAAGAAATGATTGAAGACCTACCCATGCAGACCTTGGAGGCAATCAGTCACGGCAGACACTCTCCCGTACTGCCCATCAAGGTAAATGACGAGAACGGAAACACCGTTACCGAGCGAAGCCGTTTCGCTTTCGTGCGCAAGGAAAACGGAGAAGCCGATGTGATATTCTTCCCGGTATTGAAGAAATCGCCTTTGGAGAAATACAACGAGGAGCAGAAAAAGCAACTCCAATCCGGAAAGACCATCCTTGCAGACTCCGTAACGGCGGACGGACGCAAGACCAAGGTATTCGTACAGATCGACACCGAAACCAACCAGGTCATGTCCGTTCCCACACAGGTCATCGCCCGCAACCTTCAGGTATTGGCAGAGGAACTGAAACTCAGCAATGCCGAAATCAAGGTGATGCAGCAAGGAGAACCTTTGACCTTCGTGATGGAAGACGAACTGGTTACGGTCGGCATTGACCTGAACGAGAAGAACGGCATCCGCTTCTGCCAGGGCGACAGCCAGAAATGGAGCGAACACACCAAAAGAGAATGGGACAAATACACCTTCGGCTGTTACGGCTGTTGGGTCATGGACGATGACGGATGTCTTGACTATGTACCCGAAGAGCAGTACACGGAAGAACTCTGGAACGAACAGAAAAAGAGTGCCCAGCGCAATATGGGTGCAGGACTTCACAAATAATCTTCAATCCTTATGATTATGGCACAAAACGCATTTTATCCCGAAGACGTTCTCATCGAGAAGATGGAGAGCGGAGAATACGGTTGGCTGGATTATGTCAACCACTTTTCTGCCGAATGGCAGGATGAACTGGCGGAATACTGCACGGAATGCGCATTGGAAATCAACGATGCCTCTGCCGAGCAGTTCGTCCATTACAAAAGCGAACAATTAGAAGCCGCCATGGAGAGCGGTGAAGCATAGAAATTATGGCTATACGAACCCATACAAATCCAAGGATAGCGGACTTGCAACCTGAAATGCGTGACCTGTTGATGCGCAACGGTATGCAAGCCCACATCGTGCCTGCCGGAGAGGGCTACCAGTTGGTAGTACAAGGGCACGACTCTCCGCTCTTACGATACCCCATCAGCAAGCAGCAGTTTTCAGCTCTTACCGACTGGGGTACGAACCATGCCGACAAAAAGGCATACAACACCTTTACGGAGATAGTAAAGGATGACTTTGACCTGCCACGCAACTTCGTCCATGCCCGTAATGCCAACGGCAGGGTGGCTATGGGACTGCACGGCTACCGTATCGGCATCGGGGAATACGGCAGGGTCGGCAGATATGGGATGCCGCCTCCATTCTTGGGATGGACACCCCGACAGCAGGAAGGTTACCACCTCCGCAGAGTGGGCGGCCGGCTTTTCTATGCTGGAACGCCCATGGTGGCAGAACGTCCCGACGGACGCATGAAACCCGGAGAACTCCAGTCGGGCGGTTACGGATTCTATTACAAAGGCCATCCACAACCACCGGCACAACCCGTCCGCCAAGACGTGTTGCAGGAGCTGCAAGCCGTCATCACCCCGATGGTAGGCAAGCCCAGAAGCGAAGAACCTGCAAAGCCCTACAAGGAGCTGATTACCTCCCCTGTCTATTTCTCTAATGAGAAGTGGCAGGAATGCCTGTCCTCACACGGCATACTCGTAGACAAAGAAGAAAAGACCCTGACCATACAATCGGAACAAATCCATGCCGATATGGTCTATGACATCACAGATGCGGAATTATCCGCACTAACCTCCAATTCCATTGAGGAGCACTCGATAGAGAGACGATTGGAACTGTTGAACACGGTTATTCAGGAAGACTTCGCAGATAAGATCACGATGGATTCCATGAATCGTACCGAGCGCATCGGTATCACCTTGCATTCCGAAGTAGAGCAAGATTTGGCAGCACGCCAACAGCAGGAACATGAAATACTCTTGCCCTTGGAAGCTGATAACGGACTTACACTACTGTCAAACGAACAGACCATATTGCAAGAAGATGAATCCATTATCAGAGAACCACAGGAAGGGGCTTTGATTGACGGACGTGACTTGCCGTATCTCCATGAAAGCAAGGGATGGTACCGGGAAGGAGAACACGGACGGGAGGTGGAAGTGGAAGCGATTGCCGTACAGCCGGCAGAAGCGGAAGACAAATACAGGATAACCGCCATTATCAATGGAGAAGCCATCACCCACGAAATCAGCCAAAAGCAGTACGACAAGTTTTTGGCAGTGGATGATTACCACCGCATGAAGCTCTTCTCAAAAGTGTTCAACGAGGTTGATATGAAGACACGCCCTGAAATGCGGAGCAACTTGGGTGCAAAGATATTCGCAGCCCTTGCCGCAGGAACAGTCGTGGTTTCCGACCTTGCCCACGGCATTCACCACCACCCTTGCCCGGAATTATACGGCGAGCATTTCTGTCACGCACCCCGGCCCTATTTCAAGCCCGGAGTGGATTCACCGAGGGATGTAGCCGCGCGGAACTTCGAGGCTCAGATGAACCAGGAAATAGCGGAGATACGCAGAGGATTTTAACTAATATGATACACAAATGGCAAACGGAGAACTGACATATGATGACTTCCTGCAACGGTTGGACATACAGGATGTATTGGTGGATGCAGGCTATCACCTGAACAAGCGTGACGGTCTGCGTTATCCGTCCTATATCCGAACTGACAGCAATGGCACACGCATCCGTGGAGACAAGTTTATCGTGACCGGAGGTGGCAAATGTTGCTTCCAGCCCCCACAGCAAAAGCTCTACAACATCATCTCCTTTATCAAGTCGTTCCCCGAAAAGTTTGCGGAACACAGAAACGGCGTGTCTCCCGACAGGTTGGTCAACCTTGTCTGTAACCGATTGTTGAACCACCCCATCGAGGACAGGCCGATCCGTATCATCCAGCCTAAGCAGCACGACCATCCGTTCAGTCTTCATGATTACGACATACACCGTTTTGACGTAAACGACCGAGAGACCCACAAGCGTTTCTATCCTTACTTCAAGAGTCGTGGCATTGACATCTTCACGCAACGTGCTTTTGCCGACCATTTTTTCTTAGCCACCAAACATAGGACAGACGGTCTGTCATATGCCAACCTCGCTTTTCCTTTGGTATTGCCTAAAGAGCCTGATAAGATTGTGGGGTTAGAGGAACGCGGTCGTCCAAAAATGGACGGCAGCGGAAGTTACAAAGGCAAAGCCGAGGGTAGCAATAGCAGCGAAGGTTTGTGGATTGCCAATTTCAGCGGTGAACCTTTACATAAGGCAGGAGGTGTTGCCTGGTTTGAAAGCGGCTACGATGCGATGGCATTCCATCAACTGCACCATGACACCTTCCGGGACAATCCCGAACTTTCCAAGAAAAGCGTGTTTGTCTCCACCGGCGGCACGCCCACCGATATGCAGATCAGGGGAATGCTCTCCGCCACCCCGAATGTGAACCACTACCTGTGTTTCGACAACGACAGTGCCGGGCGTGAGTTTGTAAATAAATTCAGGAGCATAGTGAAATCCATGCACGTCAATCCGGAACAGATCAGAGAAATCCCCTTGATGCCCTGTTACAAGGACTGGAACGATGCCCTGCTTGGCAAGACGAGCGAGGAATACCTTGACAGCATCAAAGATGCGGTTATTCCTTTGAGTGCTCCACTCGCTACAAAAGGAAGCACAGCCGACGAAGAAGAAATAAACGAACAATCCACCATCCACAGATAAGAACCATGCAGAACAGACAGCTATACAGAGACATTTCGCTTCGTCCGAAAACCACGCAGTTCTTCATTGATGAGCTGCCTTTGTTGTTTGTGGCTATAACAGGCTTGGTCTATGGCGGTATGGATGACGCGCCCCTTGGCTCTATCGCCACCCTCTTTGCCATGCTTCTTTCCCTCTACTTGGCCTACCGGCTCATCTATCTGAAACGGATACGCTACCATATCGGGAGCGAACAACTGACGGCAGCGCATGGCGTGTTCCAACGCAGCACAGGTTATATCGAACTGTACCGTGTAGTAGATTTTCACGAACACCAGACCCTGTTACAACAGATTTTCGGACTGAAAACGGTAACGGTACTCTCTATGGACAGGACCACACCCAAGCTGGCTCTGATTGGCTTGCCCAAACAGACAGCCATCGTGGAACTTATCAGGGAACGTGTTGAGTTTAACAAAAAAAGAAAAGGCATTTATGAAATCACCAATCATTAAAATAGCGATGCTCCTATTCGGCATCATCTTGTCTGTCACGGTGAAGGCGCAGATTGTCACGACCAACCCGTTGGAATATGTGGCATTAGCAGAAGGCAACGAACTGATTCTCGCCAAGGTCAGAGACCAGATGGACGGACAGAAGAAAACCGCCCTTTTGCAGAACACCATTGCCGCAGAGTTCGAGCAGATGCGCCAGTGGGAAAAGAAATACAACAGCTACCTTAAAACGGCAAGCGGATTCGCCTCTTCCATCAAAGCCTGCACCCATCTGTACAATGACGGTGTGAGGATTTTCATCACACTGGGCAAGTTGAAAAATGCCGTAAATGACAATCCGCAAGGCATTGTGGCTTCCATTAGCATGAACAATCTCTACATAGAGACAGCGACCGAACTTGTAACCGTATTCTCCCTGCTCCGTGATGCCGTGGCCAAGGGCGGCAAGGAGAATATGCTCACTGGAGCGGAACGGAGCCAGACCTTATGGGCATTGAACGACCAGCTCTCCTCATTTCAGAAAAAGCTCAATCTGCTCTACCTGAGCATCCGCACCTACACGATGACCGATGTATGGAACAATGCCACCGCAGGGATGCTGGACCGGAACAACGGAGAAATCGCACAGATAGCGATGCGAAGATGGCGCAGGGCGGCTACAATCAGATAAAAACAGAGAGAATGCAATGAGACGGACAATCTTCATAACAATCCTCCTGATGTGTATGGGCATAAAAGTCCACGCACAGTTAGACCCTACCCTTACCGGAATGGTTCTGATATACACCGAAAAGGCAAAGAAAACCTTGAAGAACCAGGAAAAAGTCATGCTACTCCAAACCACCGGCCACATCTGGACAAAGGAAGAGGTGAAAGCCGTCACCGACTTGCAAAGGGAGTTCAACGACTATCTGGATTCGTTCCGTTCGGTTGTCAGCTATGCCGCCCAGATATACGGCTTCTACCACGAGATAACGCATTTGACAGAGAATATGGGCGAGTTCACCGGGCAACTCAAAAACTCTCCGACAAACGCCTTGGCGGTTGCGTTGTCCACAAACCGGAATAAAATATACAGAGAATTGACATACAATTCCATAGAGATAATCAACGATATACGGACGGTTTGCCTGTCGGACAACAAGATGACGGAGAAAGAACGGATGGAAATCGTGTTCGGCATCCGCCCCAAGCTGCAACTGATGAACAAGAAACTGCAACGGCTGTCGATTGCGGTCAAGTACACCTCCATGGGCGATATATGGGCAGAAATCAGCGAAGAGGCACGCCCGAAAGCCAATAAGGTGGAAATCGCCCGATCTGCCATAAGACGGTGGAAACGGAGCGGCAAAGCCGGAGCTTATTAGAATAACGAATAAAACATAAGAATATGGGATTTTGGAGTTCATTATTAAAAACCGGCGGTAAAGCCATATCATACGGTGGCAAGGCAACTGTCGCTACCGGGAAAAGTGTAGGCAACGCTGTGCTGCACCCCTCACAAACACTGCGTGGAGCAGGAAGTGCGTTGAAGACAGCCACTGTCGGAGGTGCTGTCGGTTATGTCGGTTGGGAGAAACTGACCACGGACAAGAGCGTGGTGCGTATCGTGAGCGATGCTGTCATAGGCGAGGAAGCCACCAATGCCATCAGCGGTACAGCCAAGGCAGCCGGGGACAAAGTAAGCCAGCTTACCGACAAGGCAGAGCAGACCATGGCCAATGTAAACCAGGCGACAAGCAACATCTCATCCACTCTCAACGGAGCATCCACCTTCTTGGGTAATGTTTCCAATGGGAACGGCGGCAATATGCTGGGCAACTTCTTCAGCAACCTTGCAAACGGCAAGGTATCGGGAATGAGCATTGCCGGACTGATTGCCGGAGCGTTTTTGGTATTCGGCCGTTTCGGATGGCTCGGCAAGATTGCCGGTGCCTTCCTGATGATGATGACCATCGGCAATCACGCCAACCTGCTGCAAGAAACCACAGTCGCCAACGCACCCCGACAGACACCCTCACAACAGGAAGAACAGACCCATAACGGAGAAATGAGAAGATAACATCCACGAAAACAATATTGCAACAACAATGAAATATACGGAAGAAATGATTTTACATTCCCAAAGCGGCTACTGTATGCCCTTCGAGGAAGACAAAAATAAAGAAGTAACCTTGTCAAAGGAGTACGGTGAACAGAAAGATGCCATAACCGGAGAAACTTCCTTTAATCACGGCATAGACTTTAATGCCGGTCACCGCCCTTTGGCGGCAGTGGCCAGCGGTGTCGTATCGAGCATCGGTACGGACAAGGAATGTGGCGTGTATATTGTCATACGCTACGGTAAATACGAAGTGACCTATGCGCATCTTGCCAATATATTCATCCGTTTCGGGCAAAAGGTAAAGGCCGGTCAGACGGTAGCCATCAGTGGAAGCGACCTTCACATGAAGGTGGCGTTTGACGGAGAAGAACTGAATCCGATAGAGTTCCTGACCATGCTCTACGGCAATATCCAGGCATTTCGCAAAGCCGGGCACGAAGCCACCCACGAATTTATCCAATTTGACGGTGAGATGAAGACAAGATACGACCGTGACAAGGAAGAAATCGAGGAACTGATGATCCGTTTCCTGCCGGTCTATATGGAAGACCTGTTCCGTGGAGCGTACACCGTACCCGAATACACCGAGCAATCGCTGCGGAACGTGTTTGCAGTGGGTGCCACCAAAAATTATTTCTTTGAGACGATGCCGAGCATGGCAAATCCTCTTGGTATCGGCAGCCGTGCCCTGCCGTTGGCAAGCAAGGTACAGAATCTCCTGATAGCGGATTTCCTGAATTACCTTGCCCTCAGGCACAATGTCTATCTCTCCACCATGGGCGAGGAAGTAAAAAAAAACTTCAATCCGAGGCCATAGCGAGCAGTGGAATCATTGACCCTTTGGAAGAATTGGAGATCGATGTGCAGAGTTTTGACATTCCGAGAGTCGTGTCCGTCTATCCCGACCGTGCCGGAGTCCGATGGTGGACAAAGGCCTGGTTCAACAATCGGGAGGAAGGCGAACTTTCAGTAGAGATAGACCGGAACAATGCCATCCGTTTCATTCAGGACAGGATAGAAAAGGATGAATGGTTAGAGGAGTTCTTTCCCAAACAGATGGAGATATACCATAACGCCATAGAGCAGACCAAAGAACAGCTTTTGAACCAATTGAATTATTAGAATATGGGCGAAATCAGACATACAGAGCGTTTTGCAGAGATAGAAAGGATATTCGGTGACTACTTCAATTGCCACCTTGCCCCTGTCATGCGTGACACGCAAAGCTATCTCAACCGCAAGCAGGTGGAGGAAATGGCGGAATACTCTACCAGTGCAGCCGGTATTCTCAGTTCGATGGCAGCCGCCAATAATCCGATGATCGATCCGTACCAGACACTGAAAATAACAGGAGAATGGAACTCCAAGACTACGGAAGACTATTTGGCGATGGTCAAGGACAAAATTTCCGGCAACAAGGATATGCAGACCGACCTGGCGATGATGGCCGGCGAATGGCGTTCCGCTGTAATCGGAGAAATCGGCAGGGATCGTTATGACACATTATCCGGACAATTAGGATGCGACCTTGCCTACGCCTACACGAATTACCGTATGGAACAACTGATGATAGACAGGTTGGTCAAGGAACGTATGCCCAAGTCATCGGCAGACTACATCATCCGCAAAGCCGCACAGAATACGCTGTTAGGCTTGTCAGCGACACTGGGCCAATCACCGCTTGCCGCCGAGATCGAGCAACGTGGCGAAGCGGCCTACAAGCCTTCCAAATTAGAAAAAGGGACAAGCCGTGTCATCGGTGCAGGGATTGACGCCCTCTCTTTAGGCGGTGTGGGCAGTTGGACGAGCTTCGCAAAGTTTGTCGGAGTGGATCTGGCTTTTTCCGCATTGACACCTTCCCAAGACAATAAAGGAAACGGGCAATCGGTGGAGGATTGTATCAGTAAAGGCGTGTTTGGAAGCGAAGCCAACGTCTTTGCGGATTTCCGCAAACAAGCCAGGAGCATACAGAAGGACGAGAATCCGTACATCATCGCTACCAACGAGCGACTGGCCAAGAAGATTCCCATTGAAACTTTTGATTTTACGAAATGGATGAGTGAGCATACGATAACAAGCAAACCCATGTGGAGTTTGGCTGACGAAAAGAAAAACGAGGAACGGTATAAGAATATACCTTTGGTGATTATGCCGGAATACCGGGAAGCCTATCTAAATAGTTTAGAACAGAAGCAAAATAAGGGAAGTGAAGAATCTGCATCTACCGAAATAGCAAAACAGGAAGTTCAAAACACTACCGAGCAAGCTGTTACTCAACAAATAGAGGAAAGTGAAATGTCGGGACAATCGCATTCGGAGGCAATTACGCAAGAAGAACAAGGACAACAAACGGTACAATCCGACACCCGCACCAACGAAAACGGCTGGAACGGACTGTTCTCCTCCTTGGGATTGAACGGCATGGGTGATATAGGCAGAAACTTAGGCTATGTGTTCTCCATGCTGCCCGACATCCTGGTAGGAATGTTTACAGGCAGGACGAAATCTTTGGATATAGGAGACAACATCGTACCTATGGCAAGCGTCTTAGCCGGCTTGTTTGTCAAGAACCCCGTCCTAAAAATGCTGATGATTGGATTGGGCGGTGCCAATCTGTTGAACAAGGCAGGACATGAAGCTATTGACTGGAAACGGAATGAGGGTAACAGCAGGCCTGTATCGGAAAACAGCCCTGTACAATACCGTAGCTATCCGGATGAACCGCTCAATCCGCGCATCTCCAATCCGATATTGAAAGGCAACAACCTGATAGCGACAATAGACCGTGTACCCTGTACCATCCAGCTACCCGAAAAGGTAACAGCCGCCTACCAAGCAGGAGCCTTGCCTCTCAACACCCTTGCAAACGCCATTCTCGCCAAGAGCGACCAGACCAGGGAGATGATGGAGCGCAACTTTGAGAATGGAGAACGGGAGACCATTATAAGAACCAGAGGAATACAATAAAAGACAAGCATATATGAAAGAGAAATCACAGTTTGAGAAAAATGCCTCCGACAAACAAGTGGAACTGCTCTCCAGAGCGTTAAACGGAGCGGTCAGTGCCGGTGGCCATTGGCTCAACGCCACGGGCAAAGGATATCCGAAGTTTTATCCGAAAGGAGTTGCAGTCAGTCCGTTCAACGCCCTGTTCATGGCATTGCATTCGGACAAGACCGGAAGCAAGACCAACCTCTTCACCTTATACAGCGAAGCCAAGGCACGGGGAGAGTCTGTCCGGGAACACGAGAAAGGTGTGCCCTTCCTGTTCTACAACTGGAACAAGTATGTAAACCGGAACAACCCCAACAACATCATTTCAAGAAACGACTACCAACAACTGCCTCCTGAAGAGAAGAACCGGTATAAGGGCATACACAACAGGGAGATTCGCACACTGTTCACCATAGACCAGACCCTGCTGCCCCTTGTTGACAAGAATGTATATGAGACCCTTGTGCAGAAACACGGCAACAGTGTGGAACAAGGATTCGGAGAAAAGGAGCTGCGTGAATTGCTCCCCCGCTTCAATGCCTTTGTGCAAGCCATTTCCAAAAACATGGTGCCCGTCCGCACGGACGGAAGCGGCGTGGCACATTACGACAGTCAAAAGGATGCGGTTTACATTCCCCGTCAAAAGGATTTTGAACATTATACCGACTATGCACAAGAGACCTTGCGGCAGATCATAGCGGCTACCGGACACCAGCAACGCCTTGCCCGTGAAGGCATGGTGATGAAAAACGGAGTGCCACCCACCGAGGATGCCGTCAAGCAGGAACATCTTATCTCCGAAATCGCTTCGGGTATCAAGATGCTGGAAATGGGACTGCCTGCACGCCTGTCGGATGAGAATATCGAGATGGTGGACTACTGGAGCCGGGAACTCAAAGAGAATCCCTGTCTAATTGATGCCATAGAGAGCGATGTGAACAATGCCTTGAAGGTCATACGCAAGGCGGAACGAGGCGAGAAAATCGAATATGCCACCTATCGTAACCACCGGCAGACCGAGCGGATGCAGGAGCAGATGCCCAAGCATTTCTTCGTGGCTGACGAGATCAAGAAACACCCCGACAAGGATAACAAGACCATCGTGTTGGTCATAGACCGACAGGGAAAGAGTGCCGATGTCATCTTGCCTGCCGGCGCATCCTTGGAGGTGAACAACGAGATAAAGGGCATGAACAAACAGCGCATACAGTCTGCCCTGCAGAAAAGCGGCATTGAGCATGTCCGCTTCTACAATCCAGACGGAGCATTGGGGTATCGTCCCGACGACCGCTATTTTGCCGAGAAGCAGATTGAGGTGGCAAGATTGAAGAGCTGGACTTTGGAAACGCTCTCCACCATCGACGCCCATCCTGCGGTAAAGCAAGCCTATGACCTTGGCTTTGAGCAAATCCAGATGGTGCAGGACGACAAAAACCGTTGGGCATTGTATCTAAAACCCGAAGGCAAGTCCGGTTACAGCATCTATCCCGACAAGGATGACCTGAACCGTTTCTTCACCACCCTCAAGCAGTCGTTGGATAACATCGACAAGGTACGTGGCGAACTGGCGAAGAAATACTATGCCTTGGCGGAGAACAAACCCGAACTGAAGGTGGATCTGTTCCACACATCGGACGAGCGCATCGACCTGAACCGCATCCAGCGTGTGGCCGTGTTCAAGACCAAGAACGGTGCGATACTCTGCGCTCCCACCATAGACAATCAGAAGCCACAGCCCCGAAGTGTCACGCCACAACAATGGCAACGGATGTGGCTTGCCGAAGACCGGAACAGCTTCAAGCAGCATTTGGCTGCAACACTCTTTGCGGATCTGCTGAACAAGAGCCAATCACAGGAGCAGACCTCTTCCGAGAAACAGGAAGAAGAGGAGGAGGCAAAAGTCGGCCGGAAAGAGGAAATCAAGCCTGAACAGCCTAAAGAGGAAGTCGAGGAACAGGAAGAGGTATCACGAGGTATGCACCGATAAACGAAACAGAATATGAGCAAGAACCAACAATACGCGGAACAATACGCCGATTTTGCGATGGAACAGATGCGCAAGTATGGCATTCCTGCCTCTGTGACCTTGGCGCAAGGCATATTGGAGAGCAGCAACGGACAAAGCCGTCTGGCCCTGAACGAGAACAACCATTTCGGCATCAAAGCCACTCCAAGATGGATTGCAGAGGGTGGCAAGTACGGATTATACACCGATGACAAGCCCAACGAAAAGTTTTGCAGTTATGACAGTGTGGGTGATTCTTACGAACACCACTCGAAGTTTCTGGTAGAGAACAAGCGGTATGACAAATGTTTCGCCTTGGCTTCCGATGACTATAAGGGCTGGACGGAAGGGCTTGCCAAGGCAGGATATGCCAGCGGCAGCAATTATGCCAAAAGCCTGCAAAAAATCATCGAGGTCAACGGATTACAGAAGTACGACCGGATGGTGATGGCGGAAATGAAAACGCAGGGATTAGAGATCGGACAAGAAATGAATGCCGATGCAAACAAGGAAGCGTATTCATTCCCTGTGGAGCGTGCGGAATTTATGTTTGTCACCTCTCCATTCGGTATGCGCACCGACCCGATGGATGCCGGCAAGCAACAGATGCACAAGGGTATCGACATCCGCTGCAAGGGATATGCGGTACTGGCGACTGAGAACAACGGCAAGGTGGTGGCCGTCAACCACAACGCAAATACCGCCGGAGGGAAGTCCATCACCATCGAATACCCAAGGAGCGACGGGAGCAAGGTGCAGAACACCTATATGCACCTGTCTTCTGTCGATGTCAAGGTGGGCGATACCGTCCAAGCCGGGCAGAAAGTCGGTGTTTCTGGGAATACCGGGACACGGACTACCGGCGAGCACCTGCATTTCGGGGTGACATTAGTTTCAGCGGATGGGCAGAAGCGGGATATGGACCCGGCTGTTTATCTGGCTGAGATTGCCGAAAAAGGCAATATCAAGTTACAAGCTCTGCATAACGGGAATGACCTGCTGGCAAAATACAAGACGGAGGCAGTGGCCACTCCACAAGAAAGCAAGGCTCAAAGCCCTGAAGACTGGATGAAAAAGCTGCTCTCTTCGGAGGACAGCGGTGTCGGCTTATCGGGAACCAACGACCCGATTATGGATATGGTGGTCAAAGCCTTTTCTTCTCTGATGATGCTGGCAGTAGTCATTGACAGTAAGGATGAAGAGGAACAGATAAGTGCCGTTTCCAAAATGGCCGATGAACGGAAAGTGGATTTGACCCCACTTTTGCCACACATGAAAACCTGCGCTCTCGTGGTTGGAGAGAATAACAAAGCCGTATTGCAGGCAGACAACGGCTCCATCCAATTCTCACGGGAGTTGAGTGCCAATGAGCTGAGCCGCCTGTCTGCCACGCTGAACAGTCCGGGACTCTCGGAAGAAAGCAAGCGTATGCGTGTGGCCGGGATGGTCAATGCCCTGGTGCTGTCGCAACAGGCTTCGCAGAACTTCGAGCAGGGAATGTCGGAACAACAGAGCCGGGAGGAACAAATCAAGAGATAATGAAACGCGTGATGATGGAAATAGGATTGTTGTTTGTCGGGTTGTCCATGGCAGCACTGCACACCCTCGTATGCTACAAGCTGTTCGGCTTGGTGGCGACACTCGTGATCATTGGGGTGCAGGTCGTCATCGCCATCGGGATAGCCTGGATTAAAATCCGTGCGCCCGACTAAGACGGTTGCACAGGCAAGTGGTTCACATTTAACAGGATATTCCGGTCAAATGGTCTTGGTAAAATAAAACTACAAGCAATATGATAAAGTGTAATGTAACAGTGTGCGGTACAATCAGCCGTGTGACTACCGTCCGCACCAACAGCGATAATAAAGTGTTCACGGCTTTTGCCGTAAATTGTGTGGTTCCTGCCAAAAGCGGCATCAACAAGACCGTGGAAATCTCCGTCGCCAAAGATGGAGAGGATAACGAACTGAAGAATTGTGCCTTGGGACAACGGGTAAATGTGTCGGGCACGCTGACTTTCAAGAAACGTGGGGACAACCTCTATTTCAATCTGTCAGCTTCGGAGGTCACTCTTTCGGCTTCCAATGAAGATTCCATCAAGGGGGAAATGCACTTCCGTGGAAAGACGGGAAAAAACATTGAAGAGAAGACCGACAAGAAAGGCAAGGACTTTTTACAGTTCTCAGGCTTTTCCGCAGAGAAAGTCAATGACGGCTTCGAATACCTGTGGGTACGGTTCTTTGGATTTGACTGCAAACGTGAAGAGTGGCTGCAACCCCAGACAGGCATCGAGGTCAAAGGCGACATGGAGCTGTCCGTCTATAACGACAAGCTGAACCTTTCCTGCAAGATTGCCGAGATGTCGGTGTATGTCAAGCCTCCGTATAACCCCAATAACTGACAGGTATGGCCGGTTACAAGAAATATAACAACGATGGCCCTTCCGCAGAAGACAAGGCTCTTGACCTTTTTGCGGAAATGATGATCGAGCGCATCGAGACCATCAGCAAGGACTGGTCGAAGCCGTGGATTACCGTGGGAAGTTTGGGGTGGCCGAAGAACCTGTCCGGGCGTGAGTACAATGGGATGAACGCGCTGATGTTGCTTCTCCACTGCGAGAAGAACGGATATAAGATTCCTCGTTTCTGCACCTTTGACTGTGTGCAGCGGTTGAACAAGCCGACTGAAAAACAGGCTAAAGAGGGTGTGGAACTGCCGAGGGTTGCCGTCAACCGTGGTGAAAAATCGTTCCCGGTCATGCTTACCACATTTACCTGCATCCATAAGGAGACCAAGGAGAAAATCAAGTATGACGATTACAAAAGGCTCTCCGACGAAGAGAAGAAGATGTACAACGTATATCCGAAGATGCAGGTCTTTCGGGTCTTTAACGTGTCCCAGACCAATCTTCAGGAAGCCCGTCCGGAACTTTGGAACAAGCTGGCGAATGGGGATGCCGTAAAATTGGACGAGAGCGAGAAGATGTCTTTTGAACCGATGGATGTGATGATCCGTGATAACCGGTGGATTTGTCCCATCAAGCCGATGCACCAGGACAAAGCCTACTTCTCCATTACCAAAAACGAGATTGTGGTTCCTGAAAAGGCACAGTTCAAGGACGGGGAATCGTACTACGGCACGCTTTGGCATGAAATGACCCACAGCACAGGTATCGAGGGGCAGCTTGACCGCATCAAGCCCACCGCTTTCGGTTCGGACGAATATGCCCGTGAGGAATTAGTGGCTGAATTAGGCAGCGCATTGGTGGCACAGCGTTATGGTATGAGCAAGGCTCTGAAAGAAGAGAGCTGCGCCTATCTAAAATCGTGGCTGGAGCAACTGAAAGAGTCTCCGCAATTTATCAAGACCACGCTCTTGGATGTGAAAAAGGCGACTTCGTTGGTTACGCAAAACGTGGATAAGATTGCGGAAGAATTGGAAAAGGGGAAAAAGGAAGAGCAGGACAACAAGCAAGAAGTGAAAGTTGAACAACCTGCATCCGGCGAAAAGATTTTCTATTCTTCCGTTGCCTACCTGCAATCAACCGATGACACTTCCCGGCTGGACGAATTTCGGGACAAGGGTGATTATGAAGGATTGCTCCAAGCTGCCAAAGAGTATTATGACGGGAACGGTATCAATGAGCAATATACCTTTGCCTCTCCTCTCCAGAACAAGGGTGATGACCTGTTGATTGAAGACAAGGATTTTGCCGTGGTCTATAACAACAGCGTGGGTGGCACATACGAGGTGATGCTGAAATATTCGGAACAGGAAATCCGTGACCATATTACCAGATACGGAACCCGTCTGGCAAGCGATGACATCAAAGAGGTAGCAAAGGATATGGTGGCAGAACAGTTCCATGCTATAACGAAACAGCGAATACCTGTCTTTGAAATGCCGAGCGGAGACATTCTCTATGCCGGATATAACAGGGAGACCGACACGCTTGATATCGGTACGGTGGTCAATGCCGGTCTTGTTCCCAACCATCAGTTCCCCTACGACCACGACAATTCTCTCGAATCCAACCTGCAATCCGTCCATTCGGAATTAAGTCAGATGGAACAGTATCAGGAGGAAGAGGTGGAATATAGCGGTGGTATGCACCGATGACTATAATGGGACGTTTGCGTATTTCAATCCAACCGTAGGGAGTTTGTTCTCCTTGCGGTTGGATTGTTGTAGCTATACAGTCAGTCAATATCATAGCCTATCACATAATCGTCATTGATAAGCAGATAGTAGTAGCCGTTGCCACAATTCCGATATTCCTTGCTGAAGCCTGCCGCCATATCGCCATTGTCTCGTGGCTCACACCAAAGCGTTCCGTCATAACCGCAAAAATCAAAGCGGCAAGTGGAAAATTTCTCTTTGTTTTTCAGTGCCTCACGGAAGAGACGCATTGCTGTCGTTCCACAGTATTTTTCAATGGTGGCAAGTCCGATACATTTGCCGTCGATGCGTGTGCCTGTTGTGATGTGGTTCTCGTAAAGGTTTTTATCCAAATCCGCATTGGCGATTTCACGAAGCCAGGAATTTGTATGTGTGGCAAGTCGAGCAAGTTTCTGATATTTCAGAATAAGTTTCCTGTCCGTATTCTCGTCCTGTTCTTGCGAGGGATAGTATATTTGCTCGATGCTTGCCCAATCTGTAAACACATAGCCTTTTGTCCGCTTGCCGAGAGCGATAATGCCAATAACACCTCTGTCTCGGTTGATGAACAAGCGTCTGCGTTTTCCTGCAATCCGCACGTATAAAGACGGAGGATTGGTTTCGTTGCGAAGATAGCTCTCCGCCGGATGAATAGTTGTCATTTCCATATCTGTATCTATTTTTCAATGTTTATTTTACCTGTCCTTACCAATGTACCATTGCGGTAAAGCATGATTTCTCCGGGCTTGAACCCCATTTCTCCGAAGGCTATGTATTTGATATAATCCCGGTACTTCTCGCCTGAAAAGTTTTTACCGCACAAGTTGTTGAAAAACATGGGTATTGAAAACCCATCCTCTCCTGACAACACTGTTTTGCCGTTTTGCCTGATTTCGTCTAACATACCAATTTCCAATTTTCATCATCAATCGTAAGTTTGTTCATTTCCCAATCATACTCCACTTCCGGTGCATTGGTATAGGGAAAATTGATGGTGTAGCCGATTTGTCCGTAGGAACAATGAAGCGGTGTTACACATATTTCCCTGCCAAAATAAAGGCTCGGTGTGCAGTATTTCCGCCAATTAAAGCGGTCTGCAAGGATATTCCTGCAAAGTCTTCTGTAATATGATTTGTCCGATAAAGTCATAATTATGTGTATTAAAGAAATTCCATTTCAAATGCTTGTAGCAATTCATATATTTGTTCTTCGGCATCTTCCATATCCGCTACAATATCCTTGATGTGATAAGGTGCGCCATTCTTGCCGTGTCCGTCATCGCCTATCCACAAATAGGCTTCATAATCGGGGTCAAAACCCTCGTAATACTCTTTTACACTGGCTATGAGGGAATCAATATCCTCGCCCTGCATATCGGCATTGAAGAGAAAATCCTGTCCGTACTTGGTATAGCGTTGAAACTCAAACAATACTCTTGTCTCGTTTTTGTCTTCAACGTTCACGCTCCAGCCTTTTTCTTGGGCAATGTCGGTTATTCTCTGTATCTGTTCTTCGGTAGTCATCTTGTGAGGGTTTTGAAGTGGGGAAACTTTTTACATTTCCCCACACGTGGCTTAATCCGTTACTTGAAAATAATACTCCTGCTTCTCGTCCGACCATTCGGAGGTCATTTCGTCCGCTTCTCTCCATAGCTTGTCATAGAGAATGGCTCTTTGGTTGTCTCTCTCGTGCCACTGCCATATCTTGTGATTGAGTACAAGGCAGAGTTCCGTCCAATACTTGTAGTTGTCTTTCCATTCGGACTTGGCTCGGCTGTATGTGTCGGCTATGGCTTTGTCTCCGAATTTATCGGCAATGGAGAAGTCCTGCCAAAAGGTGGTTATCGGCTCGTAACCGTTCAACTCTGTTATGTTCCATCTTGGGATGGCGATTTGAAGTGCTTTCATAATCGTTATTGTTTATGGTTTTCGTAATACTCTTCGGGCAAATAATAGAGGTCATTCTCTGACAAATGGTCTATGGCTTCCGCTGCCAGACGGCACGCCCATTCGTTACGCTGGTCATATCTTCCCTTGTGCCAGTTCTCCGCCAACTGCTCCATAAAGTAGAACATCAGCTTGGCTTTTTCGTTTACCAAATAGCGGTGGTCATCCGCCAATGCCTTGCCCACCTTTCGGGGTGAAGCCATTTTTCCGTTTACATAGTTTGAGAACTCGTCCGCAAAGCGTTTGTCGTTCTCCGATAATTGATTGTTGTACTCCATTTCTAATGAATTTTGATGTTGAACATTTTTTCTTTTCCCTCTGGTCGGTTCTTTCCCGTCTGAACCGCCTTGGAATTTTATGGATGCGGTAAACGGCTGTCGGCACAGCTTCATGCGACGGCTTTCCCGGCCAATTACTCTTTCACGGAAAGGAAGAATTTGCAGGGAATGCACTTCAAGCCGGAGAATCAAGCACGACAGCAGACCTTTGCATCTGATAAAACCAAGAGCGGTGTGGACGGAAGATGAGCCACGGCAGTTATACCTATAAAAGGAAGATGGCTTGGGCAAAATATAAAGGTTGAGATACAAAAGGAAGCTGCCAACGCAGTTTAGGCAACTCATAAAAACGGGTATCGTGCTTTTGTGAAACCACGTAAGCACGACACTCATTGATAAGAGCTAAAAAGATGAAGGCAGTAAATCACTCATCCTCTGTTCCGGCAAACCGCAAAAGCCCCGAATGATAGTATCTCCGTTTACGCCATCAAGTTTGCTGAACATCTGCAAGGAGTCAAATCCTCTGTCGAATTGCTCCTTGCTGACAGCAGGGGCAAAATGAATAACTCCACGTGGATAGCTTTTTGATACACCTATCCACCCACGCAAATAATCATCGAAATGTCCGTCCGCTTTCGACACATAGAACTCTTGCGAATGAGAACTGCAAATGTTCTTTCCGTACATCTCGTCTCCTAAAATCAGGATTCCGATTTTAGGATTGTACATAAAACGTCTGTTGGCTATTTGAAGAATATCTATGATTTCCTGTTTGATATTGATAACCATCAGGGGTTTCCCAATCTCTCTTTTTGCACGTTTGCCTGTGCCGTAACCTTTCTTTTCCATACTCCAGTCTTTTATGCTCTCCGATTATGCCGATATTTGATATTCGTGAATAGAGCAGTATGCGTCTTCATTTTTTTCTTTCCATTGCATGACAATCGCATTGACATCCTGACGGGATTTAACTTGTACTTCGCAAATATCCTCCAGCCAGTCATATACGCTTTCCAAGTCTTGAAAATACTCGGAATAGTATTCTTCCTCCGAAGTGCATACATCAACATAGTATCTGTCGGGAAAGTATTTGCCCTTATCATCATTCGTCCAATACTCACACATACCAGGTTCTTCCGACTGATAGAAATATCGCAGCGTGGGATATTTCTCACATACCATATCAAACATTTCATTGCAGGGAGACCACGCTGTTTCTGTATTGAACGTAAGCACCTCACCGTTGAATTTGAGGTTATCCCACGTTCCACGGCAATATATCTTTTCCCAACTTTCTCCGAGGGCTTCTACAAGACACCCTAACCACGTAGTTCCAAAACCATTTTGAACGGACGGCTTTTGTCGTTTTTCTAAATCTTTCATTAACTCATAGAGTTTTTTCAATTCTGTTGCGTTGCCCTCTATCGCATACGCAGTGCTGCACCAATTCGGCATAATCGTAAATTTTTATTGTTAGACTTGTTTTTGTTTCCCTCTGCTTGGAAGCCTTCCGACTTCGCCACCAGGATATGTTTTATGTGCGTTAAAGACTGCGTTACAAGGGAGATAAGACAAGTAAACAAACAAGGAGTTAATGAAATACCCAATTTCTGCCTGCCGGAAATTGAGGAAAGTTGTCGTTAAGTCCGGTGATTTGTTAGCCGAAGCGATACTTGGTGTTCTCCCACAGCAGTACCTTTGCACCATAAAACAATCCGCGCGGCGTGGTGGTCGGCTCAAAGGAGAATACTCAAAAAACTATAATGGGTTGTTAGTAGGTAAAACAGATTTGACCTTTGAGTGGTGCTATAAACGGCACAAGTGGTTGTATAAATGGAAGAATTGCGTACATTGCTATATTTTAACAGGTTACATCTACCACTTTGCGGTAGAATTAAAACAGTACATCGCTACGGCAATCAGCGAGCAGCCGTAGCCGGATACATAAAAGCCACCTGCTACATTGTATATCGTAACAAGTGGCTGACGAAAAGAACAAAACAGATTATGCTGTCATACGCTTACGGATTTGCCGTGCGTTTTTCTGTACAAGTTGTATGATGCGGTCGTGGTATTCTGTGTTTTGGTTGCAAAGCCCTCTTGATTGCAGGACTTTGAAATTTTCAAGCGACAGTTCAACAGTCTCAATGCGTTTGTCATTTATCCGTGCAGAGAAAACCAAAGACTTGGGCTTGAGGTAGTATTCGCATTGTCCCACACAATGATGTAAAGCATTTCCCTCTTTGTAATAATCATCCACACTCTCCAACACGCTGACTACAATCAGTCCGTCAGTGAATGACAATCCAAAGAATTTGCCTTTCAACTCTCTGAACTTCTCCTCATTCTCCTGCGCCTTTTTCTGCTCGGCTTCACGTTTCTCTCGCTCTTGGATAACCCTTACCCTCTCTTGATAGCGGTCGTGCTCGGCTTTCAAATCCAATGGGCAGACATAATGGGCATTGCGAATATCCTTGCCACACCTTTCAAGCAAGCGGATGTAATCCACCCAAAGGGAAATGTCGGATATGTGATAATTGTTACGCATCACTATCTTATAAGTGTTCCAATACAAATCAAAATACATAGGGTGTTGCAGAAAATAGTTCAAATCCACCTTTCTCCCTGCCTTGAACATCGTTTCGGCTCTACTGTCCTGCAACAAGGCTTCAATCAGCTTCGTTGGCTCAATCTCCGACAAAGAACCTCTTAGTCCGTTGCGTCTTAACTTGGTTGTGGCAGAATAATAAGGATAAACCTTGCAATCGGCAATCCGCCTGTAAACATTATTGTCGTTCCGCAGTTCTATATGATTGTCAAAGACAAAGCTGTCTATATAGTAGCCGAGTGTACGCCTTAATGCCGTTACTTCTGTCTTGCCATTATCATCAATCCAATAACGGACTACCTCCATAGAGTAAAAATCGGCTTTCTTGCCCTTGCGATAATGAGCCGTCAAAAGGAACACCCTCTGCACCTGTAAGCCGTCTTGGGTTGTCAGTATGGAGTAATAGGATTTGTCTTTATACTTACGCTGTAAGGTGTTGCGTATCTCCAACTTTGTATCGCAGCGAGGGCAACGGCAGGTCTTTTCTCTGGTCTCGCTCCATTGGTGTCCGCAATCCATACAGGTGGTCATACCGCTTTTGGCACGGAACGCATAATGATTTAAGCAATGGCGAAATGCCCATAACTCTTGCTTCTCGGTCAGTGGCAGTAACCGCTCATTGGCGGTTACTACCTTGTGCTGTAATCTCGTCTTGGCTCTCATAGTCCTAAATCAAATAGTGATGGTTGGGTAACTTCCTGTTTCGTTGCTTTCTGGGTTGGCTTGGGTCTGCTGTTACGTTGTTGTATCTTCCGCAGTTCCTCGTCTTGATAGGCTTTGAGTGCCTTTTCCCTCGCTTCGGCTTGCTCTTCGGGAGTAAGTTCTACCCTATGATTGACTATCACACCGCAATTGACGGCTTTACCCACCTCTATATTGTCTTCATCATAATAGTGGGTACAGAGAGAATAAACCTCATTGTCGGTCATTCCACAACCGCCCTCTTTGCATATAGCCATTGCTTGGTTGAGTACAAATGTGATGCAATCGTCCAAATTCTTGTTCTCTTTGGCATACGACACGGCAAAGAGTTCATCCGTCTTGGCTCTATCGTCCAAATATGCCTTTATGGTCTGCTTGAATTGTTCTGTTCCTTTCATATCGTCTGTTATTTTGCTTGATAATAAATACTTGGCTCACTTGAAACATTGTAGATGTATGCTCCGCACCTTACCAACAATGCCTGTTTACCATAATACAATCGCTTCATT
Organism: Bacteroides muris (ex Afrizal et al. 2022); assembly: GCF_004793475.1. Classification (GTDB taxonomy): domain Bacteria; phylum Bacteroidota; class Bacteroidia; order Bacteroidales; family Bacteroidaceae; genus Bacteroides; species Bacteroides muris. Next base: position 64,218 of record NZ_SRYZ01000018.1, read on the forward strand.
CCTTTGACACTGCCTGTGTTATGGAAGTTGGGAAATCGGCTGATATTACAGCGTTCTCCCTGCTCTTTGGTCATTCTTCGTGTTCTCATAGCATTAGAAATGATAGTCAATCACTCCACTGATATACAGCAATGTTCCAGGCACTAATTGGCTTACCACTCGCAGAAACTCGTAAGATTGTTCGGCAGCTCCGTTGATACACTGCTCGTCCATATAAAATTGATAGCCGGTGTCAAGCGGATTTTTGAGGTACTTTTCAAGTTGGTACACCTCGCCAATCCAAAGAGTGCAGTTCTCTGTGGTAACGGCTTTCGCCTTTTCTTGCAAGGTTGCCACAAATTCCTCTTTCCATTTGTCCGCACCGCCATTGTAACGGATTGTATCATCTGAAACAAGCTCAAACATACCTTTGGGCAGAATGTTATTTATCAGATTGTCGATGTGGAATTTACGCTCTTCCTCGTCAATCTCCGAACAATAGTCATAATAGTGTCCGTCTCCTTGTTCAAGGGTGCAGTCGTTCAGAATGTTGTCTTTTAGAGGTCTCTCTTCTGTGATTTGAAAAATCTTGCTGTGCATAATCTGTCTGTTTTAATCGTTGAACTTTTATTTTTTCTTTTCCCTCATTTTTGAAGCCTTTATCGGCTTTCTTGTCGGGATCTGAATTTTACGTGCATTCAGAGCCTGTGGACTACAGAGGTATAAGACAAGTAAATGCCAGAGGAGTTGATGAAATACCCAATTTCAGCCTGCCGGAAATTGCGGAAAGTTGTCGTCAAGTCCACAAGGCATTAGTGGAGCCAATCGGAGAATCGGTACTTGGCGTTCCCTCGCCGCAGTACCTTTGCAAAGGAAAATGGAGCCGACAAGAATAGCCGGAGAAGCTCACAGTATTGTGATAATAGAAACAGGTATAATGGTCTGGTAGTAGGAATTATAAAACAGGATAAAATATAACAAAACGGCAAATTCGATATATATTTGCCAAAATTGTTATAACATTCACAGCGTTATCTTACTAACAGTATAACAAAAATGGCAAACCACATTGTTATATGCCAAATTTGTTATAACTTTGCAGTATAATTCAAAAAGCAATAATGACTGCTGTAAATCAAATAATAGATATTGCTAAGAAACAGGATGGCATATTCACAAGAAAAGACTTGTTGAATGTGGTACGATCTGGTATGAAAAACATATCAGAAGGGTCTCTTGTTGTGCTTTTGAATAGGATGATTGCAGAAAACAAAATCATTAGGGTTTCATACGGGAAATATAAATTAAATGAAGATTTGAAGCATGAATTTTTGTATGAACCAAACGAATTTATGCTTTCACTCAACAAGCATATAAAAGAAAAATTTCCTTTCATCGACTATTGTATATGGCAACCGTCTGTATTTGCATCAATGATGCTACATGTACCTGCGGTAAGAACCACATTAGTAGATGTTGAAAGGGAAGCGATGGAATCTGTTTTTATGTCATTACAAAACGTCGAATCAGAAATCCCTATTTTCTTGAATCCGTCCCAAGAAGATGTGGACAGATACATTACAAATAGAGACTTAATTATTGTCCGCCCTCTTGTTAAAGAGGCTCCATTAGATGTTATAAATGGTTGTCCCGTTCCCACATTGGAGAAAATGCTTGTTGATGCCATATCTGACAAAGAACTACAACATCTTCAAGGCAATGAATTATATACTATATATTCAAACGCATTCTCTGACTATGCAATCAAAAAAACAAGGTTATTGAGATATGCGGCACGTCGCAACCGAAAACAAAAAGTTGAACAAATTATCAATACAATCAATATATGATACATCCCGATAGCAGGACTTTGTCTTGGATAGAACAAGTCGCCAAAGACAATAAGATAAAAGATATAACCCTCGTTGAGAAAACAATCCGTGCATTCTCATTGTTGGAAGCATTGGCTCGATCGGGTTGCCCATTTTTGTTCAAGGGAGGTTCGTCCTTAATGCTTCATCTTGATACAGGCAAACGACTTTCTATCGATATTGATATAATATGTACTCCTGGAACAAGAATTGAAGATTATCTTGAAAAGTATTCCGAAGAATATGGCTTTGGAGAGGTCAAATTGGTAGAGCGTATCTCTCGTACCGATATTCCGAAACAACACGCCAAATTCTTTTACCAAGTGGCATATCCGGCAGGAGGACGTCAGGATAAGATTTTGTTGGATGTATTATTCGAGGAAATTCATTATGCAAATGTAGTGGAACTTCCTATTCAAAGCCGGTTGTTAAAAACAGAGGGAGACCCCATAATTGTAAAGTTACCAAGTAAAGAGGATTTGCTTGGCGATAAATTAACTGCATTTGCTCCTCACACGACCGGGATTCCTTTTTTCAAAGGAGAAAAGAATTGCTCAATGGAAATATGCAAACAACTATTTGACATTGCATCTCTTTTCGATATTGTCAATGACTTGTCCATTACAACAGAGACATTCAATAAGTTTGCGATGGTTGAACTTCAATACAGAGGTGAGAGTCCTGATGCAATTCAAAAAGTTTTGGATGATATTTATGATACGGCTAAATGTATCGTAATGCGTGGACAAGATAATCAAGAAGAGTTTGACATGATTCAAGATGGAATAAAAAAAGTGCGTGGCTTTATTCATAGTGAAGTCTATACTTTGGAAAGTGCTATCACAAATGCTTCAAAAGCCGCCTATCTCGCTAAACTTATCGGCAAAGGAATACACGAGGTAAAACATTATAATCCGTCCGAAGCGAATTTATTAATCAACACAACGATACAACCTCCATTATCAACTAAGTTGAACAAATTTAAGAAGACAAATGCAGAAGCGTTCTTCTATTGGAGTGAAATACAAAAGTTAGGATAATGCACTTTATAATGCAGGAGAGCCGATCCATCACGGACAGGCTCTCCCAATTCAAATCATGAAGCAAAAAGTATCTTTTGTGTTCTATTTCATATAAAGCAATACTTTGGTATGTCGATTGGCTTCGGTAGGATTGTAATCTGAGATTCCTCCCTTGCCGACCTTGGTAATCACATCAACTGCCAGTCCTCGCTTAACCAATTCTGTGGTAATATAATCGGCTCTCGATATGCTTAACCTGTCGTTTACATCGGCAGTCCCTGTGGCTGCATCAGCCGCACCTACAACAGTAACCGACAATCCGTATTTCTTTGCGACACGTGCCAGTTCATCAAGATTGACCGACTGTGACTTGTCTGTCAACTTCGCTGTGCCGAGTTCAAAGAAGAAATAAACGGGAGAACCGATGCACTCGTTGCCGGAGTTTATAAAGGACAGATAATCCGAGTGGTTATAAGTGGCAATGCTGTCTCCGCCCATATTTGTCAATTCCTGAGCTTTGGCAAGATTGTCCGATTGGACTTCATTTGAATTTCCACTATCATCTACATTCACATTGGCAATTCCGGAACAAACCGCAAGGCTGTCATTGGACAAAGGCGACTTGCCATCCCAACGCCTGTTCTTCAACCTTGCCCTGAGCGAGTTCAATCCGCTGTAATCATTTTTAGGATAACCACTGCTTAAATTTTCACGGTCTTCAAACAGCCGGCTGTACTTTTCAAGCAATCCTTCAATCTCCAAAATTTTCTTCAGTTCATTCAAGGTACGCATATCCCTATCGTGTTGACCAATGTACCTGCGGTTGCTTTCCGACAACTCCGAAGCATATTCCACTAACCACTCGTTTTGCCGAATATAAGGAGTCGCATCAGCGGATCGTTTCCACCCGACCTTTCCAATCGTGAAAGACAGTCCGACGGAAATGGAGAGCATATTGTCCCCGAAGCGGTTGGCTTCCCCATATCCGTCAAAGTTTTGGAAAGTGGAAACATTGCCAATCTCCAGCAATGCCGCCAGCCGTTTGCAGATGCGGTATTGCCCTTGTATGCCATAAGAAATGGCAAATGGTTTCTGACCGTTCTGAGGATTATACATCATTCCAAGACCAACGTATGGAACAATGCCCCAACGTGGATTTTCTTTCTTTGCATACAGTCCGCCAAGGACATTATACATCAGGTCGGCGTGGAAATGATGATAGTCATTGACAGTAAGGTTGCAGTCCTTGAACCGCCAACCTCCATACCCGATTCTTGCCCCGATCTGTGGAGTGAACCATTTGCCGACTGATGCGGATAACGATGGTTGTACCCTGTCAAACAAATCAGCACAGCCAATCGGTCTGCCGATGAAAGCACTTGCACCACCTTGCAGACTGACAAACCAGTTGCCGTTCCATGGTGAAGTTACCAGCACTCCCTTGTGGTAAGTCGGCTCTGCGGTTTGAAACATCAGTTCCTTCTCCATATAGGATTCATAGTGTACACTATCCTGTGGGACAGGTTGTACATTCGCCTTCGCTTGCAGTGTGCAGCACATTCCTGCCATTGCCATTACAAATACTATTTTATTTCTCATACGTTTTCTGTTATTATAGATTTCACATCCGATGCAGGAAACTACCTCCTGCCGATTATCGTTTCTGTTTTTTGCCGGAAGCCGGACGCATCATCTTGCTTGCCATCATCATACACCGTCTTGCCCAGGCCCGGTTGTCCTCGTCATCGTCCCGTCCCCATTTAAGGTCACTGGAGCTTCCACCACCGCCATGCGTTTCGGCAAAAGTAGTGGCATCATTGACCATTCCGAGAAACAGAAGCGTGGCGCAGTGCATCACTTCCGATCCTTGTTCCGTCAGGCTTTGCAGTAATGAACCGTCAAATCGGGACTGTTCGGAAAGTCCCATTTCTCCCAATCGTACCGAGTGCTCCCTGACCAATGTTTCCAACATTACATCTTTGAGCAGCACATCCACGTTGGAATGGATTTCACGGCTGTACTTATAGGCTTCGCCTTTCAACTCCTCCGTGCGCTCGCCAATGGCATCCATGTCCCTTTTAAGGGCTTCAAGTTGTTGGTCAGCCGTCCGTAGCTTATCCTGCTTGTCTTCCAGTTTCGTTTGGATAGAAGCCAGTTCCTTTTCCAACCGATCCCTCTCTGCTATAATGGCAGCCGTATCTCCCTGATGGGATTGAAGTGTGCGCTCCAATGCCGACAACTGGTATTCCTTTTCCGCTTTCGCCTTTCTGAGGTTGTCCACCATTGAGGTCAAACCTTTCACCCTGCGTTCTGCCAGACTGATTTCCACTTTTAGGTCGGACAGTGCTTTTTTATGTTGGACAACCTGTTCTTCGATATTGGTACATTCTTCCGAAAGGTGTCGGCGGTACTCTTCGGTGGTGCGGTGTTTTGCGCCGGTCTCGGATATACTGCTACCACGTGACATTCCCCAACGCTTGTTCACTTCTGAGAAGTCGCTATGTAACTGCTTCATCCGTGCGCTGAACTCGTACTTGTCCTTTCCTGCAAAAATCTGCTTGTATGCAAACTTGCCGTCACGGATTGGCAACAAGGTACAATGCGCATGGGGATTCAGTTCATCCATGTGTACGATAAAAGCTGCAATGTTCTCCTCTCCATATTTGCCACAAACGAATGAATAGACGTCCTTGGCCCATTCTTCAATATCCTTGCACCTCTCGACATGGGAATTGTCCGCTCCCTTATCAAAATTTACAATCTGACTGCCGAAAGCTATTTCGTGCATACGTTCACGTGAACCTCCGAAAATAAAATTGACCACCGTGCGGAAACGTGGCTCTGCCAAACCTGCATTTGGGTCTTTGATTCCTCTCGCCAACAAATTATCGGACATTCTTTCCGGGATGCTCCGTGTCTTGTCTATCGGGCAGACCTTGCCTGCCCTTATCTCAAAATTCAAATGTTCTCTTGTCGGATCATAGTTCCCGACCGACATGGCACGCTCCCAGCCTTTTTCCGTCCACCTGCGTTGGTGTTCGTTGCTTTGTGCTGTGGTTATGCCTTTTGATGGTCGGAAATCCATCACCTGCTTTGCATTTGCCATATTCTCTTTTCTGTTTTTCGGACATCCTGTTTGCCCCAGCTTGCTGCTTGTCCGGGCACCTCTCCCGATAGCTTTATGCTATTGGGGTATTAGGCTACCCTTACTTCCCTCTGTTTGGTCACCGTGCAAGCACTGCTGCACGCTTGGAATGGCAAGCCTATAAGCGTAGGGTATCACGGTTTGTCTGTGGTTATACAATCTGGTAGAGACTTACAACAACTGTTGTAAAGCCTATAAAAGGTCCGAATCGTCTTCCCGGCACTTCGCCCATAGAGCCTTGAACGGTTCTTTGAGCGTGGCAAGAATCTCTATTTCATCGGAACTTGCGCCCGTCACCTTGCTTTCGCCGTCAAGGATTATCTTGGCAGTCATCTTGGATGCTGCCAAAAGAGAAGACCAGTCATCCCCCAGCTCGAAGTGGAAGAAATCAATAAAAGCGGTTGGGTTGTCGAAGCGTGAATTTCGTATGGCCCTCTTCAGTCCGGCAACGGCTATGCGCTGAACCAATGTCCGGGTAAGTTCATCTGTTGATTTGTCCTTTGAAGACGTTTGGCTTCCAGAGCCACCAACAGGAGAATTGTCGGCAATCTCTTTCAACCGACTTACGTAGTATTGTTCACAGATATCACCCATCTGTGAGTCTGTCAAATTGCCGGTTATCCATTTGGATAGAGCGGCATCAAACTCATCGGCAGATCGAATCTCCGCTTGACCATTATAAGTGGTAGTAGAATTGCCAATGCCGGTTTTGTTGAACACCATTGTAATGACCACACTCTTGGCAAAGCGTGTACGATATATATGCCCCATATCCTCCAACTTGTCGAGGAATGTCCTGACGGTAGCCCTGTGCCAATGCCATTCCGATGCAAGGTCGGAAATGGTCACATGGCATTGGTCAGCCTGCAACACGTATTCGTGATTCTTCAGGAAAGGGACTACAAATCCTGCCACACACTTTTCCAACAGGTCGTGGTAGGCACCGGTCTTCGTCTTTCTTTCTCCTACTTTCTCTTTGAGGAAGTCGAAGAGTTCCATATCCGCCAATATCTGATTGGCGTATCTATTCTTGTCTTTCGTCATTTCGGTCGTTTTTTAATTTGACTATCTGTGGATTCGGGTCCACTGCCACTATCCACTTATTCATGGCAGCATTGCGTGATGATGTCAATAGTAGTATTCGGACAATGTTCCGGGATTCTTACACCATTGTTTCTTGGTTTCTTCATCTTCCCATTTTGACAACACGTTACAAGAGGGATAGAACATGGCAGCCAAAAGAAGAAAGCCAAGCGTAACGGCTGTGGTGTGCAGATGCGGTACTGCACAAATGACCAATGCGAGCAGTGCCACCAGAAAGAAACGCTTCTGTTCCTCGTGAAGTCCGGCCAGCCATTTGTCCGCACGTTTGAACGGGAACAGAATGGCACACAGGATGGTAGATACCAGGATGCCCCATTCTCCGAAATGTCCGCCTGCATAGATATAGTGATACAGGAGAATAAGTATGAGCATGCAGCGCACATAGAGTTTGCGTGCGTTCTCGCTTGCCGTCATCCTTAAATAGAACTTTGCCATAAAAGGGCGGTTGCTTCTGTACAATGACAAGGGCAGTGCGATGAGCAATGCCGGGAAAAGAATTTCAATGATAATCCAAATCATAATGAATGGGTATTGTATAATCAGCGTTGTTTGTATAATGGAAATTCTGACAGTTCCAGTTTGAGCAAGCCGTATGTGGCAAGCTCCACAATGGCATTGACATCTTTGGCTTCCAGATAGGACGCACCTTTTTTCAGGCGGGCCTTGACTTCGGGATTCCGCTTGCGATACACTGCCAGTGCCCTGTCCAGTTCGTATTCGGATATGCTCCATTTCGTGCCACGCTCATAGCCATTGTGTTTATAGATTGCCCGAAGACGAATGGTGCGGAATGTACATAGAAGTACCCTGCCACGCTTGAAGATGATACGTGGCGCATAACTGCGACTGCCATCCAAGGCAATCCAACTCTTGTGCATATCTATAAGGTAAAGCATTTGTAGGTATATCGTCCGTCTCATACAAACTCCGCAAGCAGTTCTTCCTTGTTCTTGCGATATTTGAAGTAACCGCACTGTTCATGGAGTTTCAGATCAAGGCAGAGGTCTGAACACATAAACTCCAGGGAGTCATAGATGGTCACATCAATGCGGTCAGCCTTGCCGGTATCCGTTATCCTGGCATTCATCTTGAACATCTGCCCGAAAGCCGGATTGGAATAGGCACAGGTACTGCTGCCGAAGGCGGTAGCTCCTGACGGAACGTGATGGTAAAGGATTATCATCTCCATGTCATCTTCCAAAATATCCATTACTTCTGCCAGATCGTATTGTTCCGCAAGAGGGAAAGAGAGCAGGACATAATCGTCATAGAACTGCGGTTGCTCCATCGTGGTAACGTCCAACAGTTGCGGAAGCTGGAGCGGCACGAAGGAGAGAAAGTCATCGTAAAAGAGTTGTAGCATATCGTTGTTGTTTTTATTTGTTTCTGTTTTTAAATGGAAGTGATCATGACTTTGATAAGCAATTCCGGCAAAGTTTCCCATTGGTCATTACCAGTACCGATAATCTTGTTTAGTCTGGCCATCATAGAGGGCATCTGTTCTGCCACACCATGCAATGACTCCCTTTCCTTATCGGACAGCACAGCCATACTGAAATCGTCCAATGTAATGTAGGGTTGCAACAGCATCCACACATACGCACGTGCCTGTGCATCCGTCTTGACCTTGTCTTGGTGGATGTCATTCCTGCAAGCCAACGCATTGAGGACGATTCTTCGGTCGGTACGTTTGGCGAAATATATCAGGGCATCCCGGTAAGAGAACTTGCCGTTCTCTGCCGACTGGAACACCGAAAGGCAACATTGCTCCGTGCCACCTGTAATGGCAGAAAGGTCGGCATCCGCAAGTTCCGGAAGATGGGCAAGGAATGAACGGAACAGCCTGTCTTCTTCTCTTATAAAGTCAAACAGCTCATCTTTGCTGTTTATTCCGGATTTTAGAGTTTGGGCAAGAAAGGTCTTATAAACAGATACGATATTCTTTGCCGTTTTTCGGTAAAGCGGTATCGAATCCAACGAGTCGAAGAACGGTTCTGCTGTCGCAACCGCTTGTGCCAGTTCCGCATCCTGCCTGTATGGGGAAGTCCGTTCCTTGATGAGCAATACATCCTTGAATGTTTTTGGGGTTGAATTAGCCAGGCGTATGAACTCCGTTTGTAAGGAATCGTGCAACATTTGTATGGTGGTTTCATACTTTGCGTGGATATGGTCTGCCGTGTCTTTGGCGATACGGACAAAAACTGAATCCCGAAGTGCCTGCCAATCGTTGACAGCCTCTATCAAATGTTCGGTCGAAAGGGTTTCCATACTACGCATATCGGACAAATAGGTTCTGTAAGCATTGACAGCACTTTCACTTGTCTGAAACATACAGTCATCCGTGTTTTTTCCGCACGATGCCAATATAAAGATGGCAAAACATACGGCAATACATTTGGCAAGAACGGATTGCTTTTTTAAGTATGATATAACATCAACACCTTTGATTTTTCTCTCTGATTTCACTTTGAATAAGCCTTTGCACATACGACTATTATTGATTTATGGCTGCAAAGGTAAGTATAAAAGTTTGTATAATAATATTTAATAATCAAGCTTTAATATACTTTCTTTTTCATACTTACGAGTATGATGGGCAAAACAAACAAGAGCAAAACAAATGAAAATACAGAGTATAATTATTGCAAATTATTTTCGTAAGTATGATTTTATTCAGATTAAACTTTGTACCTTTGCAGTTGGTATCATTTAGCATTGAACATCAGTATGGCAAAAGTAGGTTACATATTCAAGGCAGCCGGTTATGACGGCTTCGACACTGACAAGGAGTGGATGGAGCAATACGGCTGTGTACAAGTGATAGAGGAAGAGAACGGACACGAGAAACTGCGCCCTCAATGGAAACAGCTGATGGCAAGTCTGGAGCGTGGGGATGAGTTGGTTGTCTCAAAATTCAGCAATGCCCTGCGTGGCTCCCGTGAGCTGGCGACATTCATCGAGTTCTGCCGGGTAAAGGTGGTTCGGATTGTCTCTATTCACGACAAGATTGACAGCCGTGGGGATTTGTTTCCGGAAACCAAAGCCTCCGATGTACTGGAAATGTTCGGTTCTTTGCCGGAGGAATGTGCCATGCTGCGCAAGGCTTCAGCCCACATCATCCATCTGAAACAGAATATCAACCAGCCGACCAAAGAGAAAAACATCAGCAGGGCGGAACGTGAAAAAACTATCGTGGCGATGTACAATAACGGGCATTCCATTGATGACATCTGGAAAGTGAGCGGATTCAACAGCCGCAGTTCGGTGTTCCGCATTCTCAATAAATACGGCGTTTCACTCAATCGTGGCAAGTTCAGCGGGCCGCTTGGAAAGCGTAAACCGAAAGAGGAGTAAATGAATTTGCAGGGAATCTCAATAAAGATAACATCGCATAAAACTATAAGTAATCATAACTATAATAAAATATGATAGACAATATCTTTAATCTATGTAATACTATCTCAAAAGAAATGACGAGCAAGAATTATACGAACGCCTATAACGAGTTTGTAAATATGCTCAATTTAATTATTTCATTTAGAGATCAAGAAATGAATGGAAAAGTGTATTCGGATGATGATATAGCAATCGTTCTTTTAAATCTCAAAGGATTTGATCTTTGTGATTATAATAAAGCAATTGAACCTATAAAAATCCACCTATTTACACTTGGAGAGTTTGCTAAAAAATTAAAGACTGAGATTATCTTACAATATGCAGATAGATATAATACATTATTTTGGGATGTAATGACAGATACTCAAAATATTTTATCCGCTTATGAGTATGTAATTGCATTAGGAAAATACAAACAGCTTGTAGGAAAATTTAAAGCTTGTGGAGGTTCAATACCCACAGAACCACAAATAAGGGTTGCTAATATTGGGAGAAATCCAAACATAAATCTTTTTGATAGAAGAACAATGATTAACTCTGTTTTTTGGCTTGAACAACACCCTGACATAAAAGATTTACCGTTTAGAGATTTACGTCCTCATGCTGCCATTCTTATACGTCAAGCATTAGAAATTATGTGGCGCGATGCAATAGGATATTGCAGAATTAAAAATCAGAATGGAGACACATTAAAACAATTCACGCAAATTGGTTGGAAATTTATTAATCAATATAGAACTAAAGATAAAGATACTTGTAAAGCAGTAGGGACACAGAATTTATGGTCAATAACTACACCAGTACCAATTAAGACTTTTGAGATGCTAAATAACTGGTGCAATAATTTTACTCACGACCCTTGGATTTATTCAATTCACGTCCAGTGGTTTGTAACAGAACAATTATGGAGAGTCACACAACGTAACTATTCAGCGAATCGAATACAATCAGGTTGGTCAGCAACAATTTTAGAATAATCCTCTGATTATCATTAAAATAACAGTGATTCTATTTGTGAATGTCAGATAAAATCGCTATCTTTGTATCT
>NZ_SRYZ01000019.1 GCF_004793475.1 Bacteroides muris (ex Afrizal et al. 2022)
GATAGGGGGAGTCGGGGTCTCTGTCCGCCAGCATCCTTACCATCTGCATGGCTTCTGGTGTGAGTGACACGGTCAGCGCCCGTCCCGTCTTCCTTCGCCTATAAGAGAGGGTGTTTCCCTGCAAGTCCCTCTTGTGCAAATAGGCCAGGTCCACAAAGGGTATTCCCCTGAGCATGAACATGAGTACGAAGAAAATCCTTGTTTTCTGCCGTGTGTTTGGGAGTTTTCCTCCTTGCAGGCTCTTTTCCGTTTCCCTTACCAGGCAGCCGATATCCGCTGTTTCCAGTGCTTTCTTCCTGTCCGCCCTTGTGCCGGTGTACACATGCTCAAACAGTCTGGGTACATACCGCACCATCTTTCTGTCCACCGCCCGGTTGAAAACCGAGCGTATCGCCTTGATGTAGGTTGACACGGTGTTCCAGCTGCAGTTCCTCTGCCTGAGGAAGTTTTCGAATCTCTTCAGCACGGTGGGGCTCAGCCTGCGCATGGGCATGGGTTGTCCCTTGTTGAATGCCGAGAATGCATTTACTGCCGATTGGTAGATGTGTGCCGTCCCCCATCTGCCGCCTTCCCGGAGTTCACCGATGACCAAGGAGAACATCTCCTGTAAGGTAATTTCATTTCTGCTCATTTCCAATTTATTTATAAAAGGTTTATCCTGCAATATAAATAAATTGAGAGTAAGTGCAAAGGCATTGTTCTGAAATCTGCGAAACGGGAATGATGTCGTATCCGGCAGCTTATTTGTTGGCTAATGTCTGTTTAGTGGCTGATATGAGTATCCTGGAAGAACCGCTTGTTATCATTCAAGCTGCAGGTGGCGTCTACTCCGGCTTGTTGCAGGTGTCCGGCAATCTCATTCAGCTTCTTCCTCGAAACCCTTCCGATATAGAACAGACGGTAACGGTAATCGTTATCCAACAATTCCATGACGTGCGTGAAATTCTGTTCGCGGGCAAAGTCGAAGTTTACTTTTCTCAGGTTCTGATACGGATAGCGGATGGTCCTGCCTACGCTGTGTATGATGAGGTCATCATTGTCCAGCGTCAGGTAGCAGAAGCGGGTCATCAGCATGCTGATGAAAAAAAGACTTAATGCAAATGAAATGATAGCCGGGATGAACCCCCACCATACGTTGCCACTGATGGAATAATATCCCAATATAAGGAACATAAGGAATAAGACAAAGAACCAGAACATATAGAGTGACGGACGCCGGTATGTTTCTGTGGGAATCTCTGCGACTGCCCGTTCCCTTGGTGAATAGTTGTCGAAGGGGATTTCTTGAGAGACCAGATAGCGGATGACCGAGGAAGGGTGACGGAAAGGAGGCAGATAGATTGCTTTTTCTTTCCCATCCTTTAGATGTAAAGTCAGTATGCCCGGACCGTATTTGTCTTTTGCAACCAGGTTGCTTTTGCGGGGAATCTGGTGGTAACGCTTCATGAAACTGAAACTCTTGATTTGGTGCAGTCCGATGTGCTGGCTTTGCAGCAGTAGTTCGGCTCTTTTCTGTTCTTTACTGGTCACTTCCATAGTTCTTATTTTTTAAGTTCGGGATAACTGATGCGGGTATGGTATATGGTCTTCAGCTTCTCCTTGAATACGTTTTTCACGGTGGCAATATCTTTGAAGGTGATGGGACATTCCTTGAAATAGCCTTCTGCCACTTGCGAATCGATAATCTTGTCTACCAGGTTGCTGATGCTCTCTTCCGTATATTCGGGCAGACTGCGTGAAGCGGCTTCCACCGAGTCGGCCATCATCAGGATAGCCTGCTCTTTGGTGAACGGGTTGGGACCGGGGTAGGTGAATGCCTCCTCGTTAGGGTCTTCACCGGGGTGTTCGTTTTTCCAGGAGATATAGAAATACTTCGTTTTCCCACGGCCATGGTGAGTGGTGATGAAATCCTTGATTACTTTGGGGAGATTGTTCTTCTCGGCCAGTTTCAGTCCGTCCGTCACATGGCTGATGACGACCAGGGCACTTTGCTCATAGCCCAAATTCTTGTGCGGGTTGACTCTGCCTGACTGGTTCTCGGTGAAGAACACCGGGTTCTCCATCTTGCCGATGTCATGATACAGTGCTCCTGTACGTACCAGCTGGCTTTTGGCTCCGATACGGTTGGCTGCTTCCGCCGCAAGGTTGGCAACCTGCATGGAATGCTGGAAGGTACCGGGAACGGTCTCGGACATGCGGCGCAACAGGCTGTTGTTGATGTTGGACAATTCCACCAGGGTGACATTGGAGGTAAAGCCGAACGTTTTTTCCACTAGGAAGAGCAAGGGATAAGTGAACAGCAGCAGTACTCCGTTGATGACGAAATAGGTGTACATGCTTCCGTTGATTTTTGTCAAGTCGTTTTCTGTAATCAGTTCGAAGGCAAAATAAACAGCGGCATAGGTCAGTATGACAAGAATGGCTGTCCGGAAGAGTTGTGAACGTTGCGAGAGTTCTCTCAGACTGAAGATGGCAACCAGCCCCGCCGAGAGTTGTAGAAGAATGAATTCATGCGGATAGCGCAGGCAGATGGAGCATATCAGGATGGTAGTGACTTGTGCGATGAAAGCTGTGCGCGAGTCGAGGAACACCCGGATAATGACCGGCAGCATGGCATACGGAATGATATATACATTATATATATTGTTGGCAACCATTACGGCTGTTACTATACAATAGAACATGATGGAGGCGAAGAGCAGGGCAAGGTTTCCTCTGCGCTTATAATAATCCTTACGGAACAAGTCGAGATAGTGCATGAAACACAGAATGAAGATACTGACATATAAGACTTGTCCTGCCAACATCAGCCGTTTCTGTCCGATGGATTCGCTACGCTTGATGGATTCTTTTCTCAGACTCTCAAGTATGTTGTATGTTTCTTGGTTGATGATTTCGCCGCGGTCGATTATTTTTTGGCCGCTAAGTACGATACCGTTGGCCCATGAGTAATTGTCGAGCATCTCTTTCTTGGCCGTTTCAGTTCGCTCCTCATCGTAGGTCAGGTTGGGAAACAGATACTCGTTCAGTGAACATTGCCGCAGAATGTCCGGACGGTAGTGCGCGGTATCGGCTGTAAGTATATAGTTGTAGGCATCTTTTACGGAATAGATTTTGTCCATATTTTGCTGGCTTGCCATTTTATCATTGATAATCATGATAGCTGAAGTGCTGTCTTTATGCAGTTGCGCCAGCCTCTCGGTAGAAACGATGCCAGTGTGATATACTTCGGACAGTTTCCTTTCCAGGAAGCGGACGTAATCGGTAGATGGAAGCAGGCTGTGCAGATGAGCTTGATAATTACTTCTCAGTTTGCCAATCACACTCTTTTCGATGCTTTTGTCCAGCTGGAAATATGGTTGGAAGGAGGCAAGGATACTGTCTTGCTCATGCTTCACCACTTCGTCGGCCTTGTAGATGGGAAAGTCGAATGTGGCCATGAGCTGGCCGTACTTCCACGGTTTATCCAGGTCGAACTGGTAATTGAACTTGCCGTCGCGCGGCAGGAAATAAACAATGACTCCCACAGTGCCGATGAATATCAGTGCTCTGTATAACAAATCTCTGAGCGAGAACTCTCTTTTGGTATTGGAATAGCCCATATCAACTGAAATTTTTGCGAAAAGTACAAAAAAAAACATTAGTGTGGAAAAAAAGGTTTAATTTTGCCATCTAAAATATTTATAAGTAAGGTAGATTATGACAGAAAGAAAGGTCAGAGTCCGTTTTGCCCCGAGTCCAACGGGGGCGTTGCACATCGGCGGTGTGCGTACAGCTTTATACAATTATCTCTTTGCGCGTCAGCATGGAGGAGATTTGATATTTCGTATTGAAGATACTGATTCCAATCGGTTTGTGCCGGGCGCAGAAGAATATATCCTGGAGTCTTTCAAGTGGTTGGGCATCCCGTTTGACGAGGGCGTGAGTTTCGGTGGAGACCATGGTCCATACCGTCAGTCGGAACGTCGGGAAATATACAAGAAGTATGTTCAGGTTCTGCTGGAGGCCGGAAAAGCCTATATCGCTTTCGATACTCCTGAAGAGCTGGAAGCAAAGCGTGCGGAGATTGCGAACTTCCAGTACGATGCTTCTACCCGCATGCAGATGCGCAATTCGCTGACCCTTCCCAAAGAAGAGGTGGACGCGCTGATTGCTGCCGGCAAGCAGTACGTGGTGCGTTTCAAGATAGAGCCGAACGAGGATGTGCATGTGAACGACCTGATTCGTGGGGAAGTAGTGATAAACTCTTCCATTCTTGATGACAAGGTTCTTTATAAATCGGCAGATGAACTTCCTACTTACCATCTGGCCAATATTGTGGACGACCATTTGATGGAGGTGTCCCATGTGATACGCGGTGAGGAATGGTTGCCTTCGGCACCGCTGCATGTATTGCTCTACCGTGCCTTTGGGTGGGAGGATACCATGCCAGCCTTTGCCCATCTGCCCTTGTTGCTGAAGCCCGAGGGCAACGGCAAATTGAGTAAGCGTGACGGAGATCGCCTGGGCTTCCCGGTTTTCCCGTTGGAGTGGCATGACCCCAAGTCGGGAGATGTCTCCTCAGGCTACCGCGAATCTGGTTATCTGCCCGAAGCAGTCATTAATTTCCTGGCTCTGCTGGGCTGGAATCCGGGTAATGACCAGGAGCTGATGTCTATGGATGAATTGGTGAAATTGTTCGACTTGAGCCATTGCAGCAAGTCGGGTGCCAAATTCGACTATAAGAAAGGTATCTGGTTCAACCATGAGTATATCATGATGAAACCGGATGCGGAGATAGCTTGTCTTTTCAGACCGGTGCTGGAATCCAACGGCATAGACGCCTCCAACTATAGTGACGAGTTCCTAACGAAAGTGGTTTCATTGGTGAAGGGACGCGTCAACTTCGTAAAGGAACTGTGGGACCAGACCCGTTTCTTCTTCGTAGCCCCCACGGAATATGCGACAAAGGATGTGAAGAAACGTTGGTCGGAAGATACTCCGCGCATCATGACTGAATTGATGGATGTGTTGCGCGGCATCGGGGATTTCTCCACCAAGGCTTCCGAAGATATTGTGATTGGTTGGATTACCGAGCGTGGCTATCACATGGGAAATGTGATGAATGCCTTCCGCTTGTCAGTGGTGGGCGAATGTAAAGGCCCGCACATGTTCGACATTACCGAGCTGATTGGCAAGGAAGAAACGTTGGCCCGCATACAGCGTGCTGTTGATGCTTTAAAGTGAATAAATCTTCTTCATTCTTAATCCATATAGTATGCTATATGACTTGGCAATAGCCATCTACGATATTCTGGTGCATCTGGCAGCTCCATTTAGCCGTAAGCCCCGAAAGATGATGAAGGGACACTGGGTGGTCTATGAACTTCTCAGGCAGCAGTTGGAGAAGGACGTGCGCTATATCTGGTTCCATGCCGCTTCTTTGGGGGAGTTCGAGCAGGGACGGCCGTTGATTGAGAAAATCCGTGCCAAATATCCGGATTACGGTATTCTGCTGACTTTCTTCTCACCGTCGGGCTATGAGGTCCGCAAGAATTACAGGGGGGCAGACGTCGTCTGTTATCTGCCTTTCGACAAGCCCCGCAATGTGAAGAAGTTTCTGGATATCGTGAATCCCTGTATGGCATTCTTCATCAAGTACGAGTTCTGGAAGAACTATCTGGACGAACTGCACAAGCGCCGTATTCCGGTGTACAGCATTTCCTCCATTTTCCGCCGCGGACAAGTATTCTTCAAGTGGTATGGCGGTACCTACAGACATGTGCTGCGTGACTTCGACCACTTGTTTGTGCAGAATGAACGCTCCAAACGCTATCTGGCGAAAATAGGCATCGGTCGTGTCACGGTGGTGGGCGATACTCGTTTTGACCGTGTGCTGCAGATTCGTGAGGAAGCTAAACATCTGCCTTTGGTGGAGCTTTTCAAGAACAACACGATGACTTTCGTGGCAGGAAGCTCCTGGCAGCCGGACGAGGATTTGTTTATTGAATACTTCAACCAGCATCCGGAGGTGAAGTTGATTATAGCTCCGCACGTCATCGACGAGAACCATCTGGTAGAGATTATCCGTAAACTGAAACGCCCCTACGTGCGCTATACCCGTGCCGACGAGAAGAATGTCCGTAAGGCCGACTGCCTGATTATCGACTGCTTCGGGCTGCTCTCCTCCATCTACCGCTATGGTGAGATTGCCTATATCGGAGGTGGTTTCGGGGTGGGAATCCACAATACCCTTGAGGCTGCGGTTTATGGCATTCCGGTGATTTTCGGACCGAAGTATCAGAAATTTCAGGAGGCCATCCAGTTGTTGGAGGCAAAAGGCGCTTTCTCGGTGAAGGATTATGAGGAACTGAAAACGTTGCTCGACCGTATGTTGGCAGATGAAGTCTTCTTGCGCGAATCAGGCATGAATGCGAGCAATTATGTGACCAGTAATGCCGGTGCAACGGATAAGATAATGAGTATGATAAACTTTTAGAAAAGTAAAGAGTGATAAAAGTGATAGGGCGATAGAGGTGATGGAATGGCATCCCTCTATCGCCCTGCTTTTGGGAGGCGCCTTGCCTCCCTTTATTTGTACCAGTCGGAATACATCAGATAGTTGTGTGCAATCTTCAGGTTCAGCTCCTTGGCCTGTTCCGGAGCCACTTTCTTGATGAACTTGGCGGGGACTCCTCCCCAAATGCTTCCCGGTTCGATGATCGTATTGCTCAATACTAGGGAACCTGCAGCGACAATGGCTCCTTCGCCCACTACTGCGTGGTCAAGGATGGTGGAGCCCATCCCTATCAAAGCATAGTCCTTGATGGTAGCTCCGTGGATGGTCACATTGTGCCCCACGGACACATGGTCGCCTATCTCTATGGTCGATTTCTCGTACAAGGTGTGGAGCACGCTTCCATCCTGGATGTTTACTCCGTTCCCTATGCGGATTGAGTTTACGTCGCCCCGCAGCACGGTGCTGAACCAGATGCTGCAGTCCCGTCCCGTCTTTACGTCGCCAATGACAACAGCATTGTCCGCCAGGAAACAATTCTCTCCGATTTCGGGAGTGAATCCTCTTACTGATTTTATTAATGCCATTTTTTTAGTGATTAGTGGTTAGCTTGCTGCATGCTTCCTTCAGCCATTCCCGTTCTTCTTCGTTCAGGCTTGGCGAAAGTCTTTCGTATACATGCCGGTGATAGTTGTCCAGCCATGCCGTTTCTTCTGCCGTCAGCATCTCTTTGATGATACCTTTTTTGCAGATGGGGCAGAGGGTGATGGTCTCGAATTTCAGGTAATTGCCGAACATGCCTTCACCATCCTTTACGGTCAGCACCAGGTTTTCCGTGCGTATTCCATGGCTTCCGGCTTTATAGACGCCCGGCTCGTTGGAAGTAACCATTCCGGGCTGTAAGGTTATCGGATTCTCGTTCATGCGGATGCTTTGCGGTCCTTCGTGCACATTGAGGAAATGGCCTACGCCGTGTCCCGTACCATGCAGGAAGTTCATGTGGTGCTGCCATATCGGCATGCGGGCCAGCACATCCAGTTGCGCTCCTCGCGTACCTTCCGGAAAGACGGCCATGGCGAGATTGATATGTCCTTTCAGTATCAGGGTGTAGTCCGTCTTCTCTTCTTCGGTCAGTTCTCCCAGCGCGATGGTGCGGGTGATGTCGGTGGTGCCATCCAGGTATTGCGCACCCGAGTCCAGCAGTAGGAATCCCTTGGGTTTCAACGGTACGTCCGTTTCCGGAGTGGCCTCGTAGTGAACGATGGCTCCGTGCTCCTTGTATCCGGCAATGGTATCGAAGCTTTCTCCCATATAGAGTGGCTGCGCGGCACGGAATTCGTGAAGTTTCCTGTCTGCGCTGATTTCCGTTTCGTTGCCTGCGGGAACAGCCTCCTCCAGCCATTTCAGGAACTTCACCAGTGCCACCCCGTCGCGTTGCATGGCCGCATGGATGCCGTCTATTTCCCGTTCGTTGCGGATTGCTTTCGACAGGGCGACGGGAGAGGCGCCTTCGATAATCCGGCAGTCGGGGCAGATGGCCGAGTAGGTGGCATAATTTGTTTTGGCTGGATTCAGCAAGATGCTTTGCGCCTTTATGTTGTGGAGGAATTGCTTTATCTCCCCATAATTATGTATAGATACTCCGGCTTCTGTCAGATGGTCAGCGAGTTCTTTCGTGACTTTCCGAGGTTCGACGAAGAAGCAGGCGTCATGCTCTCCGACTATCAGGTAGCTCACCACTACCGGATTGCAATGTACGTCGTTGCCACGGATGTTCAGCGTCCAGGCTATTTCGTCCAGCGAGGAAATCAGCAAGGCTTCGGCATTCGTCTCCTTCATTTTCAGCCGGATAGAATTCAGTTTCTCCCGACAAGTCTTTCCGGCATATTTCAGGTCATGAATAAAGGCGGGACTTTCCGGCCTTTCCGGCCTGTCCGGCCATATCGGGCTCATCGGGTCGGAGATATTCTTCACGGATATGCCGTTCTTATGAAGTTGCTTTTCCAGTTGCAGCACTTCTTCCACGGAGAATACCTGGCCGTCTATGCCTACCGTATCTCCCGGTTTCAGTGTGTCGCTCAGAAAAGTGGGGATGCAGGGAGTTTCCGGCAGCATTTCTTTGTAGAGTTCTATGCCGGTTCCCTCCAACTGCCGGGCGGCTTGCAGAAAGTAACGGGAATCGGTCCATAGTCCGGCTTTATTGCAGGTGACGACTACGGTTCCGGCCGAACCAGTGAAGCCCGAAATCCACTCTCTCGCTTTCCAATGGGGGGCGACGTATTCGCTCATGTGGGCATCTGTGCTGGGAATGATGAAGGCGGCTATGCCCTCTTTGCCGAATGTAGCCCGTAAGGCGTTGATTCTTTCTTTGATGATCTTCTTGTCCATATCTTGATTCTTGATTTAGAGTACCCGATAGGTATTTGTTATGTCATATCTTCCCCAAAGTTACAGCTTTTCTTCCAATAAATGGGTGGCCTCGCCCGGTTTTCTTATACTTTACTCTTCTTCTTGCCACACGCTTGTAAAGAAGCGGTTTCAGTCTGGAAGCAGGCCGTATACAGTCCGTCAGACAGCCTGCTTCAGCCTATGGTAAAGATTTATCTTCAGCCTGAAGATATAAATCTTTACCGTGAAGATTTACATCTTCACCTTGAATACATACATCTTCAACCTGAAGATAACCTTTCCTCATAGGCTGAAACAGACTCATTCCCTGTGGCAGGCCGTCTTGCGAGCAGAGAGAGAGCCTCCGATGAAGGGAGTGTGGGGCCTGAGGGCGATATGTTCAAACCGCAGCCTGGAGGACTTGTGGCTTTTCGGCCTGATCGGACGGCTCTTCCATTGAAGGAAGTTGTCAGAATCCAGAAAGAATTATCCCCCTTCGGGCTCAGGAGTCTGAATCCGATAGCTCTGTTAATGCTGAGCGATACTATCGCCACAAACTCCCGATAGCTCCCTAAAATGAAAGAAGCCTGGCCTGAATTGTGGTTTTTTTGGCAGAAAGTTTTGTAAATAAAGAAAGTATGTGTAATTTTGCCGCTCAATTTAATCGTGAGATTTTTTTAACCAATAACATTTAATTAAAACAAAATGATTGTAGTACCTGTAAAAGAAGGCGAAAACATTGAAAAAGCGCTGAAGAAATTCAAAAGAAAGTTTGAAAAAACTGGCACAGTTAAGGAGTTGAGACGCAGACAACAGTTTGATAAACCGTCTGTAACTAAAAGACTTAAAAAAGAACGCGCAGTTTACGTTCAACAACTTCAGCAAGTAGAAGATTAATAATTCGTAAATTCCTTTGAATTATTGAATTCTTTTTCATAAATTCGTTGCATGATTTAGATATGTAGCGATATGTTGTTGACAGATTCTTTTCTTGACTACCTTCTGTACGAACGGAATTATTCCAGAGGTACGGTCGAGTACTATCGGGCAGATATTCTTGAACTGCAGAAGTTTGGAGAAGAAATGTTGGGGAACTTTGCTCCGTCGGATGTAGATGCGGGACTTGTTCGTGAATGGATTGCTTCCTTGATGGACAAGGGACTTGCCTCTAATACGATAAACCGGAAGCTGAGTTCTGTCCGGGCATACTATAAATACCTTCTGAGGAAAGGCGAGATTGCGGTAGACCCGTTGCGGAAAGTGACGGGACCCAAGAAGAAAAAGCCGCTTCCGGTATTCCTGAGAGAAGGCGAGATGGATAGGTTGCTGGACGATATGGACTTTGGTGAAGGTTTTGAAGGGTGTCGCGACCGTATGATTATTGAAATGTTTTATGCCACCGGCATGCGACTTTCAGAATTGATAGGGCTGGATGACAAGGATGTCGATTTTTCGGCTTCTCTCGTTAAAGTGACGGGAAAGCGGAATAAGCAACGTCTTATACCTTTCGATGAGGAGCTGGGGTGCTCGATGCGGGAATATGTCAATGTGCGGAATGAAGCTGTTCCGGTTCGCTCGGATGCTTTTTTTGTCCGGAAGAACGGAAAGAGGCTTTACCGCAGTATCGTAGCATGCCTTGTGAAACGAAACCTTTCGAAGGTAGTGACCGTAAAAAAACGAAGTCCCCACGTGCTGAGGCACACCTTTGCAACGGCTATGCTGAACAATGGTGCTGATTTGGGCTCGATAAAAGAACTCCTCGGGCACGAGAGTCTGGCGACGACGGAAATATATACGCATACTACTTTCGAGGAACTTAAAAAAGTGTATAATCAGGCTCATCCCCGGGCCTAAAGTAAAAAGGAGGTAAGTATGGAAGTAAGAATTCAATCGATTCACTTTGATGCGTCAGAGCAATTGCAATCTTTCATTCAAAAGAAAGCTGCTAAGTTGGAGAAATTTTACGACGATATAAAGAAAGTAGAGGTGTCATTAAAGGTGGTGAAACCGGAAGCAGCCGAAAATAAAGAAGCCGGAGTGAAAGTAATGGTTCCCAATGGCGAGTTTTATGCAAACAAGGTCTGTGATACGTTTGAAGAAGCCGTGGATTTATGTCTGGAAGCTTTGGAAAAACAGCTGGTTAAGTACAAGGAAAAACAACGAAACAAATAATTTTCCGCTAAAATTTTGCGGGTAAAAAATAAATGCCTAAATTTGCAGCCGTTTCGCTCACGTAATGAATGTTACGGTTGCATTTTTTTTTGAGCTTGCCTCTTTAGCTCAGTTGGCCAGAGCACGTGATTTGTAATCTCGGGGTCGTTGGTTCGAATCCGACAAGAGGCTCGCTTAGGAGATAGAGTTGAATGATTTCTTCTCTTCATGGAGTGAAGGCGATATGAAAACGGAAGATTGTCCGGATAAAGTCGCTCTGTGATGATTCAGTTAAGGAAAAAAGAGTTCTTTTATAATCTAGGGGCAAATACCAGAGTGGCCAAATGGGGCAGACTGTAAATCTGCTGGCTTACGCCTTCGGTGGTTCGAATCCATCTTTGCCCACAACTCTTATTCTTCTTGCTGTTATAGCTCAGCGGTAGAGCACTTCCTTGGTAAGGAAGAGGTCCCGGGTTCAAGTCCCGGTAACAGCTCACAATGATGTAAAAGCTGATTATTAATCAAATAAATAACAAGTAAAGCTATGGCTAAAGAGAAATTCGAACGTACCAAACCGCACGTAAACATTGGTACAATTGGTCACGTTGACCACGGTAAAACCACGTTGACAGCTGCTATCACTACAGTGTTGGCAAAAAAAGGTCTTTCTGAGTTGCGCTCTTTCGATTCAATCGATAACGCTCCTGAAGAAAAGGAAAGAGGTATCACTATCAATACTTCTCACGTAGAGTATGAAACAGCTAACCGTCACTACGCTCACGTAGACTGTCCGGGTCACGCTGACTACGTAAAGAACATGGTAACTGGTGCTGCTCAGATGGACGGTGCTATCATCGTAGTTGCTGCTACTGATGGTCCGATGCCTCAGACTCGTGAACACATCTTGCTGGCTCGTCAGGTAAACGTTCCGAGATTGGTTGTATTCATGAACAAGTGCGACATGGTAGACGATGCTGAAATGTTGGAGCTCGTTGAAATGGAAATGCGCGAACTGCTTTCAGCTTACGAATTCGACGGTGACAACACTCCGTTCATCCAAGGTTCTGCTCTTGGTGCATTGAATGGTGTTGAGAAGTGGGAAGAAAAAGTTATGGAGCTGATGGAAGCTTGCGATACTTGGATTCCTCTGCCTCCGCGTGACATTGATAAACCGTTCTTGATGCCGGTTGAAGATGTATTCTCAATCACTGGTCGTGGTACTGTAGCTACTGGTCGTATCGAAGCTGGTGTTATTCATGTAGGTGACGAAGTTGAAATCCTCGGTTTGGGTGAAGACAAGAAGTCTGTTGTAACAGGCGTTGAAATGTTCCGTAAATTGCTGGATCAGGGTGAAGCCGGTGATAACGTAGGTTTGCTGCTCCGCGGTATCGACAAGAAC
Source organism: Bacteroides muris (ex Afrizal et al. 2022) (assembly GCF_004793475.1). Lineage (GTDB taxonomy): Bacteria > Bacteroidota > Bacteroidia > Bacteroidales > Bacteroidaceae > Bacteroides > Bacteroides muris. Next base: position 12,435 of record NZ_SRYZ01000019.1, read on the forward strand.
GAAATCAAACGTGGTATGGTTCTTTGTAAGCCGGGTCAGATTAAGCCTCACTCTAAGTTCAAAGCTTCTATCTACGTTTTGAAGAAAGAAGAAGGTGGTCGTCACACTCCGTTCCATAACAAATATCGTCCTCAGTTCTATCTGCGTACTATGGACTGTACAGGTGAAATCTCTCTTCCGGAAGGAACTGAAATGGTAATGCCTGGTGATAACGTAGAAATTACTGTAGAACTGATTTACCCGGTAGCATTGAACGTAGGTCTGCGTTTCGCTATCCGCGAAGGTGGTCGTACGGTAGGATCTGGTCAGATTACTGAAATTCTTGACTAATCACCAATATAATCTTAATCAGTTCCCGGTGTTTATCGGGAACTGATTATGTTCAAACGGGAGTAGCTCAGTTGGTAGAGCACCGGTCTCCAAAACCGGGTGTCGGGAGTTCGAGCCTCTCCTCCCGTGCTAATATTTTTGAAATGAAGAAGATTGTAGCTTATTTAAAAGAAACTTACGACGAACTTGTTCATAAAGTGTCGTGGCCTACGTATTCTGAACTTACTAACAGTGCAGTAGTTGTTTTATATGCTTCCCTACTAATTGCAGTGGTAGTATTCGCGATGGACTTCTGTTTTCAGCATCTGATGGAATTTGTTTATCCACATTAAACGTAAGAAGAAATGTCTGAGATTGAAAAGAAATGGTACGTTCTGCGTGCTATTAGCGGAAAAGAAGCTAAGGTAAAGGAATACCTTGAAGCTGATATCAAAAACAGCGACCTTGGTGATTACGTATCTCAGGTATTGATTCCTACCGAAAAGGTATATCAGGTTCGCAATGGTAAGAAAATTGTGAAAGAGAGAAGTTATCTTCCTGGTTACGTTTTGGTGGAGGCTGCTCTGGTGGGTGAGGTTGCTCACCATCTGAGAAATATTCCTAATGTGATAGGGTTCTTGGGTGGTTCGGACAAACCCGTACCTCTGAGACAGTCGGAAGTGAATCGTATACTTGGTACGGTCGACGAATTGCAGGAATCAGGTGAAGACTTGAATATCCCGTATGTGGTCGGCGAGACTGTAAAAGTGAATTACGGTCCGTTCAGTGGATTCAGTGGAATCATTGAAGAAGTGAACACCGAGAAGAAGAAACTGAAGGTCATGGTCAAGATATTCGGACGGAAGACTCCGCTCGAATTGGGCTTTATGCAAGTTGAAAAAGAATAGTGCAGGTGTTACGCTGTAGTATTCTTCATTAATATTTATACATATAAATCAATTAGAAAATGGCTAAAGAAGTTGCTGGATTAATCAAATTACAGATTAAAGGAGGCGCGGCAAATCCATCACCCCCAGTAGGACCTGCATTGGGTTCCAAGGGTATCAATATCATGGAGTTTTGCAAGCAATTCAACGCCAGAACCCAAGACAAAGCAGGAAAGATTCTTCCTGTGATTATCACTTACTACGCAGACAAGTCTTTCGATTTTGTAATCAAGACTCCTCCCGTGGCTATCCAGTTGTTGGAAGTGACGAAGCAAAAGAGTGGTTCTGCTGAGCCTAACCGTAAGAAGGTTGCCGAGATTACTTGGGAACAAGTTCGTACGATTGCTCAGGACAAAATGGTTGACTTGAACTGTTTCACTGTGGAAGCTGCCATGAAAATGGTTGCCGGTACAGCTAGAAGTATGGGTATCGCTGTAAAAGGGGAGTTCCCGGTTAATAATTAATAAACTTCAATTAGAATGGGTAAACTGACAAAAAATCAAAAGTTGGCTGCAGAAAAAATTGAAGCAGGGAAAGCATACTCTCTCAAGGAAGCTGCTCAGTTGGTAAAAGAAATCACTTATACCAAGTTTGACGCTTCTCTGGATATTGACGTACGTTTGGGCGTTGACCCGCGTAAGGCCAACCAGATGGTGAGAGGTGTTGTATCACTTCCTCACGGTACTGGTAAGGTTGTACGCGTTTTGGTGCTTTGTACACCAGATGCTGAAGTTGCTGCAAAAGAAGCCGGAGCTGACTATGTTGGTCTTGACGAATATATTGAAAAGATCAAAGGTGGATGGACTGATATTGATGTGATTATCACTATGCCGTCTATCATGGGTAAAATTGGTGCACTCGGTCGTGTGCTCGGTCCTCGTGGATTGATGCCTAACCCAAAGAGTGGCACTGTAACTATGGATGTTGCTAAAGCTGTAAGAGAAGTAAAACAAGGCAAAATCGACTTCAAGGTTGACAAGAGTGGTATTGTTCATACTTCTATCGGTAAAGTTTCATTTAGTGCTGAGCAAATTCGTGACAATGCGAAAGAATTCATCTCTACTTTGAATAAATTGAAACCGACTGCAGCCAAGGGTACATATATTAAGAGTATTTATCTTTCTAGCACGATGAGTGCGGGCATCAAGATTGACCCGAAAACAGTAGAAGAAATCTAATAAAACGGAGTAATAATGAGAAAGGAAGATAAAAGTACGATTATTGAGCAGATTGCTGCTACAGTGAAGGAATACGGTCACTTCTATTTGGTGGATACCACTGCCATGAATGCTGCTACAACCAGCATGTTGAGAAGAGAATGTTTCAAGGCTGACATCAAATTGATGGTAGTTAAGAATACATTGCTTCACAAGGCATTGGAGAGCCTGGAAGAAGACTTTTCTCCGCTTTATGGTTCTCTGAAAGGTACAACTGCCGTAATGTTCAGCAACGTTGCTAACGCTCCGGCCAAGTTGATTAAAGATAAGGCTAAGAACGGTATTCCCGGACTGAAGGCTGCGTATGCGGAAGAAAGCTTCTATGTTGGTGCTGACCAGTTGGATGCTCTCGTAAGTATCAAGAGCAAGAATGAAGTTATTGCCGATATTGTTGCATTGCTGCAGTCACCGGCCAAGAATGTTATTTCTGCTCTGCAATCAGGTGGTAACACCCTCCACGGAGTTCTTAAGACTCTTGGTGAACGTCCCGAAGCGTAAATTTCGGAAAAAGAATTATATCAATTTATTTAGTATTTAAACAATTAAAAATCATACAAAAATGGCAGATTTGAAAGCTTTTGCAGAACAATTAGTTAACTTGACAGTAAAAGAAGTTAATGAACTTGCAACAATCCTGAAAGAAGAATATGGTATTGAACCTGCTGCTGCAGCTGTAGCTGTTGCTGCTGGTCCTGCAGCCGGTGGTGCTGCTGCCGCAGAAGAAAAGACTTCTTTCGACGTAGTATTGAAGAGCGCTGGCTCAGCTAAACTTCAGGTAGTTAAAGCCGTTAAGGAAGCTTGCGGTCTTGGCTTGAAGGAAGCTAAGGACATGGTAGACGGTGCTCCTAGCGTAGTAAAAGAAGGTTTGGCTAAGGACGAAGCAGAATCATTGAAGAAAACATTGGAAGAAGCTGGAGCTGAAGTTGAACTTAAATAACATTAGCCTGTAAATCAGGTAATTCGGTTAGGAACCCTTAGTGAAAAGGGTTCTTAACCTTTTTGTGTATATATTTAAAATTAAGTTCTACAAATCCATTAACAGATGTCTTCAAATACTGTAAATCAAAGAGTTAATTTTGCTTCGACTAAGAATCCGCTTGAATATCCGGATTTTCTGGAAGTACAATTGAAGTCATTCAAAGACTTTCTACAACTGGACACTCCACCCGAGAAGCGTAAGAACGAGGGACTGTATAAAGTATTTGCTGAAAACTTCCCCATTGCCGATACAAGAAATAATTTTGTTCTTGAGTTTTTGGACTACTATATTGATCCGCCGCGCTATACCATTGATGAATGTATAGAGCGAGGGCTTACATATAGCGTGCCTTTGAAGGCAAAATTGAAATTATATTGTACCGACCCTGACCATGAGGATTTTGACACGGTCATTCAAGACGTGTTCCTCGGCCCTATTCCTTACATGACGGATAAAGCCACATTCGTCATCAACGGTGCGGAACGTGTGGTTGTATCCCAGCTTCACCGTTCACCGGGCGTATTCTTCGGACAGAGCGTACATGCCAACGGTACCAAGTTGTACTCAGCCCGTATCATCCCGTTCAAGGGTTCGTGGATTGAGTTTGCCACCGACATTAACAATGTCATGTATGCGTACATTGACCGTAAGAAGAAATTGCCGGTTACCACTTTGCTGAGAGCCATCGGTTTTGAGAATGACAAGGACATTCTCGAGATTTTTAATTTGGCGGAAGACGTGAAGGTGAACAAGACGAGTCTCAAGAAGATGGTGGGACGTAAGTTGGCCGCACGTGTGTTGAAAACATGGATTGAGGATTTTGTAGACGAAGATACCGGTGAGGTTGTTTCCATCGAGCGTAACGAAGTCGTTATCGACCGTGAAACAGTAATCGAGCCGGAGCATGTTGACATTATATTAGAGTCGGGAGTTCAGAATATCCTCGTACACAAGGAAGAGCCGAACCAGTCTGACTATTCTATTATATATAATACTCTGCAGAAGGACCCGAGTAACTCGGAAAAAGAAGCTGTACTCTACATCTATCGCCAGTTGCGTAATGCAGACCCTGCTGATGATGCCAGTGCACGCGAGGTTATCAATAACTTGTTCTTCTCAGAAAAGAGATATGACCTGGGTGATGTAGGTCGTTATCGTATCAACAGAAAGTTGAACTTGACGACAGATATGGACGTGCGTGTCCTTACCAAGGAAGATATTATCGAAATCATCAAATATCTCATCGAGTTGATTAACTCGAAAGCAGACGTGGACGATATCGACCACTTGAGCAACCGTCGTGTGCGTACAGTGGGCGAGCAGTTGTCCAATCAGTTTGCTATCGGTCTGGCACGTATGTCGCGTACTATCCGCGAGCGTATGAACGTCCGTGACAATGAAGTCTTTACTCCGATTGACTTGATTAACGCCAAAACAATCTCTTCTGTTATCAATTCATTCTTCGGAACGAATGCTTTGTCACAGTTCATGGACCAGACCAATCCGCTGGCCGAGATTACCCATAAGCGCCGTATGTCTGCCTTAGGACCTGGCGGTCTGTCACGTGAGCGTGCTGGTTTCGAGGTTCGTGACGTACACTATACTCACTACGGACGTCTTTGTCCTATCGAGACCCCTGAAGGCCCGAACATCGGTTTGATTTCTTCACTCTGTGTGTTTGCGAAAATCAACGAGCTCGGCTTCATTGAAACTCCATACCGTAAAGTGACAGAGGGTAAGGTTGATCTTTCTGACGAAGGTCTGGTTTACCTCACTGCTGAAGAAGAGGAAGCCAAGATTATTGCTCAGGGCAATGCTCCTTTGAATGATGATGGTACTTTTGTACGTGATAAGGTAAAATCCCGTCAGGATGCTGACTATCCGGTGGTTTCTCCTGCCGAGGTGGAATTGATGGACGTATCTCCCCAGCAGATTGCTTCTATTGCGGCTTCTTTGATTCCGTTCTTGGAACATGATGATGCCAACCGTGCATTGATGGGATCAAACATGATGCGCCAGGCTGTTCCTTTGTTGAAGAGCGAAGCTCCGATTGTAGGTACCGGTATCGAGCGTCAGCTGGCATGCGACTCTCGTACGCAGATTACTGCTGAAGGTGACGGTGTGGTTGAATTCGTGGATGCAACGACTATTCGTATTCTGTACGACCGTACGGAGGAGGAAGAGTTCGTAAGCTTCGAGCCTGCTTTGAAAGAATATAATATCCCGAAGTGGCGCCGCACTAACCAGAACATGACGATTGACCTCCGCCCAATTTGCGAGAAGGGGCAGCGTGTTACTGCAGGTCAAATCTTGACCGAAGGTTATTCAACAGAAGACGGAGAGCTTGCACTGGGTAAGAACCTGCTGGTTGCATACATGCCGTGGAAAGGTTATAACTATGAGGATGCTATCGTACTGAACGAACGTGTGGTTCGTGAGGACCTTCTGACTTCCGTGCACGTGGAAGAATATTCTTTGGAAGTTCGCGAAACGAAGCGTGGTATGGAAGAGCTGACCTCTGACATCCCCAACGTAAGTGAGGAAGCTACCAAGGATCTTGACGAAAACGGTATTGTTCGTGTGGGTGCCCGTATCGAGCCGGGCGATATTCTTATCGGTAAGATTACTCCGAAAGGTGAGTCGGATCCTTCTCCGGAAGAGAAGTTGCTCCGTGCTATTTTTGGTGATAAGGCCGGTGATGTGAAGGATGCCTCCCTGAAGGCTTCTCCTTCTTTAAAGGGTGTCGTTATCGGTAAGCGCCTGTTCTCTCGTGTTGTCAAGACACGCAGTTCCAAACTGGCTGATAAGGCTTTGTTGCCGAAGATTGATGATGAGTTCGACGCTAAGATTAATGACCTTAAAAAAGTGTTGATAAACAAGCTGTTGAAGCTTACAGAAAACTATACATCGGAAGGTGTGAAAGATTATATGGGTGCCGACATTATTTCCAAAGGCGCCAGATTCTCTGCCTCCGATTTCAGTGATTTGGACTTCACTGCTGTTCAGTTGAGCAGTTGGACGAAGGATGAACATACCAACGAACTGATTCGTGCATTGGTGATGAACTTCATCAAGAAGTACAAGGAACTCGATGCTGAATTGAAACGCAAGAAGTTTGCCATCACTATCGGTGACGAGTTGCCGGCAGGTATCATCCAGATGGCCAAGGTATACATTGCAAAGAAACGTAAGATTGGTGTTGGTGACAAGATGGCCGGTCGTCACGGTAACAAGGGTATCGTTTCCCGTGTGGTACGTCAGGAAGACATGCCGTTCCTTGCTGACGGTACTCCGGTAGACATTGTACTGAATCCGTTGGGTGTGCCTTCACGTATGAACATTGGTCAGATATTCGAGGCTGTTCTCGGTCGTGCAGGAAAGAACTTGGGCGTGAAGTTTGCAACTCCTATCTTTGACGGTGCATCTTTGGACGATTTGAACGAATGGACCGACAAGGCCGGCCTGCCTCGCTACGGCAAGACAACGCTGTATGATGGTGGTACCGGTGAAGCATTCGAGCAGCAGGCTACGGTAGGTGTGACCTACATGCTGAAGCTCGGTCACATGGTTGAAGACAAGATGCACGCACGTTCCATCGGCCCATACTCACTCATTACGCAACAGCCGTTGGGTGGTAAGGCACAGTTCGGTGGTCAGCGTTTTGGAGAAATGGAGGTTTGGGCACTTGAAGCTTTCGGTGCCGCACACATTCTGCAGGAAATCTTGACTATCAAGTCTGATGACGTTGTTGGGCGTTCCAAGGCTTATGAAGCAATTGTGAAGGGTGAGCCGATGCCTGCTCCGGGTATCCCCGAGTCACTGAACGTATTGCTACACGAGTTGAGAGGTTTGGGCTTGAGCATCAACTTAGAATAATGGATAATTGATAATTGAGAATGGGTAATGTAAGTTCCCATTCTCAATTATCGGTTTTCAGTTTTTCATTTTCAATTTTCCATTGTCAATTATCAATTAAATAAATTTATGGCTTTTAGAAAAGATAACAAGATAAAGAGTAATTTCTCGAAAATCTCTATCGGTTTGGCTTCTCCTGAGGAAATCCTAGAGAATTCGAGTGGTGAAGTTTTAAAGCCTGAAACCATCAACTATCGTACGTATAAGCCTGAACGTGACGGATTATTCTGCGAGCGCATCTTTGGTCCTATCAAGGATTACGAGTGCCATTGCGGTAAGTACAAGCGTATCCGTTACAAAGGTATCGTCTGCGACCGTTGCGGTGTGGAAGTGACTGAAAAGAAAGTGCGCCGTGAGCGTATGGGGCACATTCAGCTCGTTGTACCCGTGGCTCACATCTGGTACTTCCGTTCACTTCCCAACAAAATCGGCTACTTGTTGGGGCTGCCTACCAAGAAGCTGGATGCCATTATCTATTACGAGCGTTATGTTGTCATTCAACCGGGTGTACTGTCTGATGAAGTGGCACAGTACGACTTGCTTGAAGAAGGAGAATATCTGGACTTGCTGGAAAAACTGCCGAAAGACAACCAGTTCCTCGAAGATTCAGACCCCAATAAGTTTATTGCCAAGATGGGTGCGGAAGCTATCTACGATTTGCTGTCACGCCTTAATCTCGACTCTTTGTCTTACGAACTGCGTAACCGTGCCGGAAGCGATGCATCACAGCAACGCAAGACCGAAGCCTTAAAGCGTCTTCAGGTCGTTGAGTCGTTCCGTGCATCACGTGGACGTAACAAGCCCGAGTGGATGATTGTACGCATTGTACCGGTTATTCCACCCGAACTTCGTCCGTTGGTTCCGTTGGATGGTGGCCGTTTCGCAACTTCCGACTTGAATGACCTTTATCGTCGTGTCATTATCCGCAACAACCGTCTAAAGAGATTGATTGAAATCAAAGCTCCTGAGGTGATTTTGCGTAATGAAAAGCGTATGTTGCAGGAAGCTGTAGACTCTCTGTTCGACAACTCCCGTAAATCGAGCGCAGTGAAGACCGATGCTAACCGTCCGTTGAAGTCTCTTTCCGATAGTTTGAAGGGTAAGCAGGGACGTTTCCGTCAGAATTTGTTGGGTAAGCGTGTCGACTATTCCGCACGTTCTGTAATCGTTGTAGGTCCGGAGTTGAAGATGGGCGAATGTGGTATCCCGAAACTGATGGCAGCCGAGCTTTACAAACCGTTCATTATCCGTAAGCTTATTGAGCGCGGTATAGTGAAGACTGTAAAGAGCGCCAAGAAGATTGTAGACCGCAAGGAACCTGTTATCTGGGATATTCTGGAACACGTGATGAAGGGTCATCCGGTGTTGTTGAATCGTGCCCCGACACTTCACCGTCTCGGTATCCAGGCATTCCAGCCCAAGATGATTGAAGGTAAGGCAATCCAGCTGCATCCGTTGGCATGTACGGCGTTCAATGCCGACTTCGACGGTGACCAGATGGCTGTGCACTTGCCACTGAGCAATGAAGCGATTCTGGAAGCACAGATGCTGATGCTACAGTCGCACAATATATTGAACCCTGCCAACGGTGCTCCTATCACTGTGCCTGCCCAGGATATGGTACTCGGTTTGTACTACATTACTAAGTTGCGCAAAGGTGCCAAGGGTGAGGGGCTGACATTCTACGGTCCCGAGGAAGCGCTGATTGCCTACAATGAAGGCAAGTGTGACATCCACGCTCCGGTAAGCGTCGTAGTGAAAGACGTTGACGGAAATGGCAACATTGTGGACAAGATGATGCACGATACTTCTGTAGGTCGTGTCATTGTTAACGAAATTGTTCCGGCAGAAGCAGGATACATCAATACGATTATCTCCAAGAAGTCACTCCGCGACATCATCAGTCACGTAATTAAGGTGTGTGGTGTTGCCAAGGCAGCCGACTTCCTTGACGGAATCAAGAACCTCGGTTACTATATGGCCTTCAAGGGTGGTCTGTCGTTCAACTTGGGCGATATCATCATCCCGGAAGAAAAGGAAGCATTGGTACAGAAGGGTTACGATGAAGTAGAGCAGGTAATCAATAACTATAACATGGGTTTCATCACCAACAACGAGCGTTACAATCAGGTAATCGATATCTGGACACACGTGAACTCAGAATTGTCAAACATCCTGATGAAAACCATTTCAAGCGACGACCAGGGCTTCAACTCCGTATACATGATGTTGGATTCCGGTGCCCGTGGTTCTAAGGAACAGATTCGTCAGCTCTCCGGTATGCGTGGTTTGATGGCAAAGCCTCAGAAAGCAGGTGCCGAAGGTGGTCAGATTATCGAAAACCCGATTCTTTCTAACTTTAAGGAGGGTTTGTCGGTGTTGGAGTACTTTATTTCTACTCACGGTGCTCGTAAGGGTCTTGCCGATACTGCTTTGAAGACGGCCGACGCCGGATACTTGACTCGTCGTCTGGTTGATGTATCGCATGATGTGATTATTAATGAAGAAGACTGCGGCACACTCCGCGGATTGGTTTGTACGGCATTGAAGAACAATGATGAAATCATTGCTACTCTGTACGAACGTATCTTGGGGCGTGTGTCCGTACATGATATTGTTCATCCTACAACCGGTGAATTGATTGTGGCCGGCGGTGAGGAAATTACCGAGGACATTGCACAGCGTATTGAAGATTCTCCAATCGAGAGTGTTGAAATCCGTTCAGTATTGACTTGCGAATCCAAGAAGGGGGTTTGTGCTAAGTGCTACGGACGTAATCTGGCTTCCAGTCGTATGGTTCAGAAGGGTGAGGCAGTCGGTGTAATCGCTGCACAGTCTATCGGTGAGCCGGGTACACAGTTGACACTGCGTACATTCCATGCTGGTGGTACGGCAGCCAATATTGCTGCCAACGCAAGTATTGTGGCCAAGAACCCTGCTCGTCTGGAATTCGAAGAACTCCGTACGGTAGACGTTATCGATGAAGCAGGCGAACCGGCAAAGGTTGTGGTAGGACGTCTGGCCGAAGTACGTTTCGTGGATGTCAATACGGGTATCGTACTCTCCACTCACAACGTGCCCTACGGCTCTACGCTCTATGCAGCTGATGGCGAAATGGTAGAGAAAGGAAAGATGATTGCCCGTTGGGACCCGTTCAACGCGGTTATCATTACCGAAGCTACCGGTAAGATTGAATTTGAAGGCGTTATTGAAAACGTGACTTATAAGGTAGAGTCTGATGAATCTACCGGTTTGCGTGAAATCATTATCATTGAGTCTAAGGACAAGACGAAGGTGCCTACTGCACATATCATGACCGAAGACGGTGAACTGATTCGTACATACAACCTCCCGGTTGGTGGCCATGTGGTGGTTGAGGACGGACAGAAGGTGAAGGCCGGTGAAGTTATCGTGAAGATTCCGCGTGCCGTAGGTAAGGCGGGTGATATCACGGGTGGTCTTCCCCGTGTCACTGAGCTGTTCGAGGCACGCAACCCGTCTAATCCTGCCGTGGTTTCAGAAATTGACGGTGAGGTTACTATGGGTAAGGTAAAACGCGGTAATCGTGAAATTATCGTTACTTCCAAAACCGGTGAAGTGAAGAAGTACCTCGTCCCGCTGTCTAAGCAGATTCTGGTTCAGGAAAACGACTATGTACGTGCCGGTACTCCCTTGTCTGACGGTGCCATTACGCCTGCGGACATTCTGGCTATCAAAGGTCCTACGGCCGTGCAGGAATATATCGTGAACGAGGTTCAGGACGTTTATCGTCTGCAGGGTGTGAAGATTAATGACAAGCACTTTGAAATCATCGTTCGTCAGATGATGCGTAAGGTGGAAATCGACGAGCCGGGCGATACCCGTTTCCTGGAACAGCAGGTTGTTGACAAGATGGAATTCATGGAAGAGAACGACCGTATCTGGGGAAAGAAGGTGGTAGTGGATGCCGGAGATTCCCAGAGCCTGCAGGCCGGTCAGATTGTAACAGCCCGCAAACTGCGGGACGAGAACTCCATGTTGAAACGTCGCGACTTGAAACCCGTGGAAGTGCGTGATGCTGTGCCTGCGACTTCTACACAGATTCTTCAAGGTATCACCCGTGCTGCATTGCAGACTTCGAGTTTCATGTCGGCTGCTTCCTTCCAGGAAACGACGAAGGTGCTGAACGAGGCTGCTATCAACGGAAAGGTAGACCGTCTGGAAGGTATGAAGGAGAACGTAATTTGCGGTCACTTGATTCCTGCCGGTACCGGACAACGCGAGTTTGAGAAGATTATTGTTGGCTCCAAGGAAGAATACGACCGTATGCTTGCCAACAAGAAGACGGTACTTGATTATGCTGTAGACGAGAAAGTAGAGGGATAGCCGATACAACGTCAATAGAATTCTTGAATAGAGAGAGGGAATATTCTGTAAGAAGAATATTCCCTCTCTGTTTTTCTAGGTTTCTTCCCTTTTTGTCTTGATGTATACTTTTTATGAGCAGAGTATATGATGCTGCAAACATGGTGCGGTACTTCTCTAAACCTTTATTGCTATCGTTGTAAAATGGCTGGTAATGTCTTTTATAGATGTGCTTATTTACTTGTGTCTTCTTTTTGAGGACGGCTTATTATGTACTTTTTCTATTTAAATGTATATCATTCAAAAAAAAAGAGTATTTTTGGTCTATCTTTTAAGAACATTTTTAAAACAATTGTGCAATATGGAGACTCAAGAAAATAATAATGGACAGCTTCAGATAGAATTGAAAGAAGAAGTGGCGCAAGGTACGTATGCCAATCTAGCTATTATAACCCATTCCAGTTCGGAATTTATTCTCGACTTTATCCGCGTGATGCCGGGTATGCCAAAGGCTGGCGTACAATCGCGCATTGTTTTGGCACCCGAACATGCCAAGCGGTTGTTGCGTGCACTCGAAGAAAATATCGGAAAATATGAACGCTCATTCGGATTGATTCGCATGCCGGACGAACAAACATTCCCGCCACTTCCCAACATCAAGGGTGAAGCGTAGAATAAAAAAAACTTGTAGTGCATTGATTATTCAAAACTTATTAGTATCTTTGCAGCCCAAAAGTGTATAGTTTTGAATTAATATAAACAATAATATATAACTAAAAACAATTAAAATGCCTACAATTCAGCAATTAGTAAGAAAAGGACGCGAAGTGCTGGTGGAGAAATCAAAGTCTCCCGCATTGGATTCTTGTCCTCAAAGACGTGGCGTTTGCGTGAGAGTGTATACAACCACTCCGAAGAAACCGAATTCAGCTATGCGTAAAGTAGCTCGTGTGCGTTTGACCAATGGTAAAGAGGTGAACTCTTATATTCCGGGAGAAGGTCACAACTTGCAGGAACACTCTATTGTGCTGGTACGTGGTGGTCGTGTGAAAGACCTTCCGGGTGTGCGTTATCACATCGTACGTGGTACTTTGGATACTGCAGGTGTTGCAGGACGTACGCAAAGACGTTCCAAATATGGCGCAAAACGTCCGAAGCCGGGTCAAGCTCCTGCTAAGAAGAAATAATCAGGTAGCCTGATGTCCTAAAACAGAAAAATTAAAAGTAATAACTTACGTTTTAGTTTGTTGGAAATGCTGGCGGTTGAGTAAATCCTCCGGAGGGAGAGTTGAAGAAGACAGAAGTAAACAACCAAGAACGAAAAACATTATTCTTTCAGAAAATGAGAAAAGCAAAACCCAAAAAACGCGTTATCCTGCCGGATCCCGTGTTCAATGATGTAAAAGTTTCCAAGTTTGTGAATCATCTGATGTATGATGGAAAGAAGAATACTTCTTATGAAATCTTCTATGCTGCTTTGGAAACAGTGAAGAATAAAATGCAGAATGAAGAGAAGTCCGCTCTTGAAATCTGGAAAAAAGCTCTGGATAATGTGACTCCTCAAGTGGAAGTTAAGTCTCGCCGTGTGGGTGGTGCTACTTTCCAGGTTCCTACAGAAATTCGTGCTGATCGTAAGGAATCAATTTCCATGAAGAACTTGATAATCTTTGCACGTAAGCGTGGTGGTAAATCAATGGCTGATAAACTGGCTGCCGAAATCATGGATGCTTTCAATGAACAGGGCGGTGCTTACAAACGTAAAGAAGATATGCACAGAATGGCTGAAGCCAACCGCGCATTCGCTCATTTCAGATTCTGATACTGCAAGAAATAACTGATTGATGTTTTAACTTAAAGTAAAGAATAAGAAATGGCAAAGCAAGATTTACATTTGACACGCAATATCGGTATCATGGCTCACATTGATGCCGGAAAGACAACAACCTCTGAACGTATTTTGTTTTACACGGGTTTGACCCACAAAATCGGTGAGGTGCATGACGGTGCCGCTACAATGGACTGGATGGAACAAGAGCAGGAACGTGGTATTACTATCACTTCTGCGGCTACCACTACTCGTTGGAAATATGCAGGTGATACTTATAAAATTAACTTGATTGACACTCCGGGACACGTTGACTTTACCGCTGAGGTAGAACGTTCTTTGCGTATTCTTGATGGTGCCGTTGCTGCTTATTGTGCAGTCGGTGGCGTTGAACCGCAATCTGAAACAGTTTGGCGTCAGGCTGACAAATATAACGTACCGCGTATTGCTTACGTTAATAAAATGGACCGTTCGGGTGCTGACTTCTTTGAAGTAGTTCGCCAAATGAAGGACGTTTTGGGTGCTAATCCGTGTCCTATCGTTATTCCTATCGGTGCTGAGGAGTCTTTCAAAGGTCTGGTGGACCTTATCAAAATGAAAGCTATCTATTGGCATGATGAAACAATGGGTGCTGATTATACTGTAGAGGAAATCCCTGCAAACTTGGCAGACGAAGCTAACGAATGGAGAGATAAGATGCTCGAAAAAGTGGCTGAGTTTGACGATGCTTTGATGGAGAAATATTTCGATGATCCTTCTACCATTACGGAAGAAGAGGTTTTGAGAGCTCTCCGTAACGCAACAGTGCAAATGGCTGTAGTCCCGATGCTTTGCGGTTCTTCATTCAAGAATAAAGGTGTACAGACGTTGCTCGACTACGTTTGTGCATTCTTGCCTTCTCCGTTGGATACAGAAAACGTTGTGGGTTCAAATCCTGAAACTGGCGCTGAAGAAGATCGTAAACCGAGCGAAGATGAAAAGACTTCTGCTTTGGCATTTAAAATCGCAACTGACCCGTATGTGGGCCGTTTGACTTTCTTCCGCGTTTATTCCGGTAAGATTGAGGCTGGTTCTTATATCTATAACTCTCGTTCTGGTAAGAAAGAGCGTGTATCTCGTTTGTTCCAGATGCACTCAAACAAGCAGAACCCGGTAGAAGTTATTAGTGCTGGTGATATTGGTGCTGGCGTAGGTTTCAAGGATATACATACTGGTGATACATTGTGTGACGAAACTGCACCGATTGTATTGGAGTCTATGGACTTCCCGGAACCGGTAATTGGTATCGCAGTTGAGCCTAAGACCCAGAAGGATATGGATAAACTGTCAAATGGTCTGGCTAAGCTGGCTGAAGAAGACCCGACGTTCACAGTTAAGACTGACGAACAGACTGGGCAGACAGTTATCTCTGGTATGGGTGAACTTCACTTGGATATTATTATCGATCGTCTTAAGCGTGAGTTCAAGGTTGAATGTAACCAAGGTAAGCCTCAGGTTAACTACAAGGAAGCCATTACTAAGACAGTTAACTTGCGTGAAGTTTACAAGAAGCAGTCTGGTGGTCGTGGTAAGTTCGCAGATATTATCGTGAACATCGGTCCGGTTGATGAAGACTTCAAGGAAGGTGGATTGCAATTCGTTGACGAAGTGAAGGGTGGTAACATTCCTAAGGAATTTATCCCGTCTGTACAGAAGGGCTTCACTACTGCCATGAAGAATGGTGTGTTGGCAGGTTATCCGTTAGATTCACTGAAGGTAACTTTGATTGATGGTTCTTTCCACCCGGTTGACTCTGATCAGTTGTCTTTCGAAATCTGTGCTATCCAAGCATACAAGAATGCTTGTGCTAAGGCAGGTCCGGTATTGATGGAGCCTATTATGAAGCTGGAAGTTGTTACTCCGGAAGAAAACATGGGTGACGTTATCGGTGACTTGAACAAGCGTCGTGGTCAGGTAGAAGGTATGGAATCCAGCCGTTCTGGTGCACGTATTGTAAAGGCAATGGTTCCGTTGTCAGAAATGTTCGGTTACGTAACAGCTTTGCGTACCATTAGTTCTGGCCGTGCAACCTCTTCAATGGTATACTCTCACCATGCCCAAGTTTCCAACTCTATTGCCAAGGCTGTATTGGAGGAAGTGAAAGGTCGTGCTGACTTAATCTAAAAAAACTTGAAGTCCCGTAGGTTAGCGAATGACTCTTAGCCTGCGGAACTTCATCTTATATATAACTATTTAATAACTAAAGACAGTAATGAGTCAAAAAATTAGAATCAAACTGAAATCTTACGACCACAACTTGGTTGACAAGTCAGCTGAGAAGATTGTAAGAACGGTAAAGACAACGGGCGCCATCGTTAGCGGTCCGATTCCTCTCCCTACGCACAAGCGTATCTTTACCGTGAATCGTTCGACTTTCGTTAACAAGAAGTCGCGTGAACAATTCGAACTCTCTTCTTACAAGAGACTGATTGACATCTATAGTTCAACAGCTAAGACAGTAGATGCTCTGATGAAGTTGGAGTTGCCGAGTGGTGTGGAAGTAGAAATCAAAGTGTAAGTATTAAAAAAATAAGTGAAATGCCAGGATTATTAGGAAAAAAAATCGGAATGACATCCGTTTTCAGTGCCGAGGGTAAGAATGTACCATGCACTGTTATCGAAGCAGGTCCTTGTGTTGTTACTCAAGTGAAAACTGTAGAAAAGGACGGTTATGAAGCTGTTCAGTTGGGCTTCCAAGATAAGAAGGAGAAGCACACTACAAAGCCTTTGATGGGGCACTTTAAAAAAGCTGGAGTAACTCCCAAGAAACACTTGGCTGAGTTCAAAGAATTTGAAACAGAATTGAATCTGGGTGACACTGTTACCGTAGAATTGTTCAATGGCGCAACTTTTGTTGATGTTGTAGGTACTTCTAAGGGTAAAGGTTTCCAAGGTGTAGTAAAACGTCATGGTTTCGGTGGTGTAGGTCAGACTACTCACGGTCAGCATAACCGTGCTCGCAAGCCGGGTTCTATCGGTGCTTGTTCTTATCCCGCAAAGGTATTCAAGGGAATGCGCATGGGTGGACAGCTTGGTGGCGACAGAGTGACTGTTCAAAACCTGCAGGTATTAAAGGTAATCGCGGAGCATAATCTTCTTTTGATTAAGGGTTCTGTTCCTGGTTGCAAAGGTTCAATCGTAATAATTGAGAAATAATGGAAGTTAACGTATATAACATTAAAGGTGAAGACACTGGGAGAAAGATTACGTTAAACGAGTCTATCTTCGGAATTGAGCCCAACGACCATGCTATCTACTTGGATGTTAAACAGTTTATGGCTAACCAGCGTCAGGGTACACACAAATCAAAGGAAAGAAGCGAAATCAGTGGTTCTACTCGTAAGATTGGTCGCCAGAAAGGTGGTGGTGGTGCACGTCGTGGTGACATGAATTCACCGGTACTGGTTGGTGGTGGACGCGTATTCGGTCCGAAACCGAGAGATTACTACTTCAAATTAAATAAAAAAGTAAAGGCTCTGGCTCGTAAGTCGGCTTTGTCATACAAGGCTCAGAACAACGCGGTTGTAGTAGTAGAAGACTTCTCTTTTGAAGCTCCGAAGACTAAAGATTTCGTTGCAATGACAAAAAATCTTAAAGTATCTGACAAAAAGCTGCTTATGATTTTACCAGAAGCAAATAAAAACGTATATTTGTCGGCTCGTAATGTGAAGGGCGCTAATGTGCAGACTGTCTCAGGGTTAAATACTTACAGAGTATTGGACGCTGGGGTTGTTGTGTTTGCTGAAAGTGCACTTTCTGCTATCGACAATATCTTAATGTAAAAAGGAGGCTTAAATAATGGGAATTATTATTAAACCGTTAGTGACAGAGAAGATGACTGCAATTACTGATAAGACGAACAATCGTTTCGGCTTTATCGTGCGTCCTGAAGCTAATAAACTGGAAATTAAGAAGGAAGTTGAAGCCCTTTACAACGTTACAGTGGTTGATGTGAATACAATGAAGTATGCTGGCAAGAACAAGAGCCGCTATACTCGTGCCGGTATCATCAACGGACGTACGAATGCGTTCAAGAAGGCTATCGTTACGTTGAAAGAAGGAGATACTATTGATTTTTATAGCAATATTTAATAAAAATGGCAGTACGTAAATTTAAGCCCACAACACCGGGGCAAAGACATAAAATTATTGGTACTTACGAAGAGATTACTGCACGGGTACCAGAAAAGTCTCTTGTATTTGGTAAGAAATCTTCAGGTGGTCGTAATAACGAAGGTAAGATGACCATGCGTTACATTGGTGGCGGTAGTAAGAAGATTATTCGTATCGTAGATTTCAAGAGAAATAAAGACGGTGTGCCTGCAGTGGTTAAAACAATTGAATACGATCCGAACCGTTCGGCTCGTATCGCTCTGTTGTTTTATGCAGATGGAGAAAAAAGATATATTATTGCTCCCAATGGATTGCAAGTTGGTACAACTTTGATGTCAGGTGAAACTGCTACTCCGGAAATCGGAAACGCACTTCCGCTTCAGAATATTCCGGTCGGTACTGTAATTCATAATATCGAATTACGTCCGGGACAAGGCGCTGCCTTGGTTCGCTCGGCTGGTAACTTCGCTCAGTTGACTTCTAGAGAAGGTAAATACTGCGTTATCAAGTTGCCTTCAGGTGAGGTTCGTCAGATTCTCAGCACATGTAAGGCTACTATCGGTAGTGTAGGTAACTCAGATCATGGATTGGAAAGTTCAGGTAAAGCTGGACGTTCTCGTTGGTTAGGACGTCGTCCGCGTAACCGTGGTGTTGTTATGAACCCGGTTGATCACCCGATGGGTGGTGGTGAAGGACGTGCTTCAGGAGGACACCCGAGATCTCGTAAGGGATTGTACGCTAAGGGTCTTAAGACAAGAGCTCCGAAGAAACAATCGTCTAAGTATATTATTGAGAGAAGAAAGAAGTAATCTGATTAATTGAGTAAATTATGAGTCGTTCATTAAAAAAAGGTCCGTATATTAACGTTAAGCTTGAGAAGAAAGTGCTTGCCATGAATGAATCGGGCAAGAAAGTGGTAGTTAAGACCTGGGCCAGAGCTTCAATGATTTCGCCTGATTTCGTAGGCCATACTGTTGCAGTTCACAACGGAAATAAATTTATTCCTGTTTATGTTACCGAAAATATGGTAGGACACAAGTTGGGCGAATTTGCTCCAACTCGTACTTTCAGAGGACACGCTGGTAACAAGAAAAAATAAAACAGGATTTATCTGAAATAATAAAGTAATAATATAATGGGAGCAAGAAAAAAAATATCGGCTGAAAAAAGAAAAGAAGCCCTTAAGACCATGTATTTTGCGAAATTGCAAAATGTTCCTACTTCCCCCCGTAAAATGCGTCTCGTGGCTGACATGATTCGCGGGATGGAGGTGAACAGAGCACTCGGCGTCCTGAAGTTCTCTTCAAAAGAGGCTGCCGCAAGAGTGGAAAAGTTGCTGCGCTCTGCAATTGCTAACTGGGAGCAGAAAAACGAACGTAAAGCTGAAAGTGGCGAGCTGTTCGTAACCAAGATTTTTGTTGATGGTGGTGCTACGCTCAAAAGAATGAGACCGGCTCCGCAGGGTAGAGGTTACAGAATTCGTAAACGTTCAAACCACGTAACGTTGTTCGTTGGTTCTAAAAGTAATAACGAAGATCAAAATTAAGGTAAATGGGACAAAAAGTTAATCCAATAAGCAACCGTTTAGGAATTATCAGAGGATGGGATTCCAATTGGTATGGTGGAAAGAATTACGGCGACTCTCTGCTGGAAGATAGCAAGATTCGTAAATATTTGAACGCTCGTCTGGCAAAGGCTAGTGTGTCAAGAATTGTAATTGAACGTACACTGAAACTCGTGACTATTACCGTTTGTACTGCACGTCCGGGTATCATTATCGGCAAAGGTGGCCAAGAAGTTGACAAGTTGAAGGAGGAGTTGAAGAAGGTTACGGATAAGGATGTGCAGATTAATATCTTCGAAGTTAAAAGACCTGAGTTGGACGCTGTTATCGTGGCTAACAACATCGCCCGTCAGGTTGAAGGTAAAATTGCCTACCGTCGTGCCATCAAGATGGCCATTGCCAATACCATGCGTATGGGTGCGGAAGGTATCAAGATTCAGATTTCAGGACGTTTGAATGGTGCAGAAATGGCCCGTTCTGAAATGTATAAGGAAGGAAGAACTCCGTTGCACACTTTCAGAGCAGATATTGACTACTGTCATGCAGAAGCATTGACAAAGGTTGGTCTTCTCGGTATTAAAGTTTGGATTTGTAGAGGTGAAGTTTATGGTAAGAGGGAGTTGGCTCCGAACTTTACGCAAAGCAAGGAAAGTGGTCGTGGAAGCAATAGCGGAAACAATGGCGGAAAGAACTTCAAAAGAAAGAAAAATAATCGCTAACGAATTTGATTTTTAGGAATTATGTTACAACCGAAAAAAACAAAATTCAGAAGACAACAAAAAGGCCGTCAAAAGGGTAATGCCCAAAGAGGAAACCAGTTGGCTTTCGGATCTTTTGGTATTAAGGCCTTGGAAACGAAATGGATTACAGGCCGTCAGATTGAAGCTGCGCGTATTGCAGTGACAAGATATATGCAACGTCAAGGACAGATTTGGATTCGTATTTTCCCCGATAAACCTATTACCAGAAAGCCTGCTGATGTACGTATGGGTAAAGGTAAGGGTGCACCGGAGGGATTCGTAGCCCCTGTTACACCGGGTAGAATTATTATCGAAGCCGAAGGAGTATCTTATGAAATCGCTAAAGAGGCTTTGCGCTTGGCTGCACAGAAGCTTCCTATCACAACCAAGTTTGTGGTTAGACGTGATTATGATATTCAAAATCAAAATGCGTAAGGAGTATGAAAATAGCAGAAATTAAAGAGATGCCTACCAACGACTTGGTAGAAAGAGTAGAAGCAGAAGTAGCTAATTACAACCAAATGGTTTTAAATCATTCTATTTCTCCTTTGGATAATCCTGCTCAAATCAAACAATTACGCAGGACTATTGCGCGTATGAAAACAGAATTACGCCAAAGAGAACTTAACAATAAATGATGAGCTTGATGGAAGCAAGAAATTTAAGAAAAGAAAGAACTGGGGTTGTGCTGAGCAACAAGATGGATAAGACCATTACGGTAGCAGCTAAGTTTAAGGAGAAACACCCCATATATGGTAAGTTCGTTAGCAAGACGAAGAAGTACCATGCTCATGATGAAAAGAATGAGTGCAATATCGGCGATACTGTACACATCATGGAAACTCGTCCTTTGAGCAAGACTAAGAGATGGAGATTGGTAGAAATAATTGAAAGAGCTAAGTAATTATGATACAAGTAGAATCCAGACTTACAGTATGTGATAATAGTGGGGCAAAAGAGGCTCTCTGTATCCGCGTTTTGGGTGGTACAGGTCGCCGCTATGCTTCAGTAGGGGACGTGATTGTCGTTTCTGTAAAGAGCGTTATCCCTTCAAGTGATATTAAAAAAGGTGCAGTGTCTAAAGCTTTGATTGTACGTACTAAGAAAGAAATCCGTCGTGCTGATGGCTCTTACATACGTTTTGATGATAATGCTTGCGTGTTGTTGAACAATGCAGGTGAAATTAGAGGTAGTCGTATTTTCGGTCCGGTAGCTCGTGAACTTCGTGCTACTAACATGAAAGTTGTGTCACTCGCTCCTGAAGTACTTTAATATTGTAAAAGATTTGAGTAATGAGTAAATTACATATTAAAAAAGGCGATACAGTTTATGTAAACTCCGGTGAAGACAAGGGTAAGACTGGTCGTGTATTGAAGGTTCTTGTTGATAAAAACCGTGCAATTGTTGAAGGTATCAACATGGTGTCTAAGAGTACAAAACCGAATGCTAAAAATCCGCAAGGTGGCATCGTGAAGCAGGAGGCTTCTGTCCACTTGTCAAACTTGAACCCCGTTGATCCAAAGACTGGCAAAGCAACGCGTGTTGGAAGAAAAGTAAGTGCTGATGGCACTTTAGTGCGTTATTCTAAAAAATCAGGAGAGGAGATTAAGTAATGAGTAATACTGCTAGCCTTAAGAAAGAATATGCAGAGCGTATTGCGCCTGCATTGAAATCACAGTTCCAGTATTCTTCTTCAATGCAGATACCCGTACTTAAGAAGATTGTTATCAATCAAGGTCTGGGTATGGCTGTTGCCGACAAGAAGATTATTGAAGTGGCAATTAATGAAATGACTGCTATTACTGGTCAGAAAGCCGTGGCAACCATTTCTCGTAAGGATATTGCGAACTTTAAGTTACGTAAGAAAATGCCGATTGGTGTTATGGTAACTCTGCGTCGTGAGAGAATGTACGAATTCCTTGAAAAGCTGGTTCGTGTAGCTCTGCCTCGTATTCGCGACTTCAAGGGTATTGAAAGTAAGTTTGATGGTAAAGGTAATTATACCCTTGGTATTCAGGAACAAATCATTTTCCCTGAAATTAATATTGATAGTATTACCAGAATTCTCGGAATGAATATTACCTTTGTAACCTCTGCGCAAACAGATGAAGAAGGGTATGCCTTGTTGAAAGAATTCGGTTTACCGTTTAAAAACGCTAAAAAAGATTGATAATATGGCAAAGGAATCAATGAAGGCACGTGAAGTAAAGCGTGCTAAATTAGTAGCCAGATATGCCGAGAAAAGAGCTGCGTTGAAGCAAATCGTTAGAACTGGTGATCCTGCTGAAGCTTTTGAAGCTGCACAGAAATTGCAGGACTTGCCTAAGAATTCTAATCCGATTCGTATGCACAACCGTTGCAAGCTGACTGGTCGTCCTAAAGGATATATCCGTCAGTTTGGTATCTCAAGAATCCAATTCCGTGAGATGGCTTCCAACGGTCTTATTCCCGGTGTAAAGAAAGCAAGCTGGTAATTTGTTTTTTTAAATATTGTCAGGGTAGGCCTGATTAATTTAATTTATTTTTTATATGACTGATCCAATAGCAGATTATTTGACGAGGTTGCGGAACGCTATTCAAGCGAAGCACAGAGTTGTGGAAGTTCCGGCTTCAAATTTGAAAAAAGAAATCACTAAGATTCTTTTTGAAAAGGGCTACATTCTTAATTATAAGTTTGTAGAAGATGGTCCTCAAGGTACAATCAAGGTTGCCTTGAAGTATGATCCGGTAAACAAGGTTAACGCTATCAAGAAGCTGGAGAGAATCTCTTCTCCGGGTTTGCGTCAATATACCGGTTATAAAGACATGCCGCGTGTTATTAATGGTTTGGGTATTGCTATAATATCTACTTCCAAGGGTGTAATGACCAACAAAGAAGCCGCTGAACTGAAAATTGGTGGTGAAGTTTTGTGTTATGTATATTAATAGGAGGAATTAGCAATGTCAAGAATAGGAAAATTACCCATTAGTATTCCCGCTGGAGTAACAGTTACTCTGAAAGATGACGTGGTTACCGTTAAGGGACCCAAAGGCGAAATGAGCCAATATGTAAATCCTGCTATCAATGTTACCATCGAAGACGGTCATGTTGTTTTGGCTGAGAATGAAAATGCAATGCTGGATAATCCCAAGCAAAAGCATGCATTCCATGGATTATACCGTTCATTGGTACACAATATGGTTGTTGGTGTATCAGAAGGATATAAGAAAGAATTGGAACTTGTCGGTGTAGGTTACCGTGCCTCTAACCAGGGAAATATCATTGAACTGGCTTTAGGCTATACTCACAGTATCTTTATACAGTTGCCTCCTGAAGTTAAAGTTGAGACTAAGTCTGAAAGAAACAAGAATCCTTTGATTATATTGGAATCTTGCGACAAGCAGTTACTTGGTCAAGTTTGCTCTAAAATACGTTCTTTCCGTAAGCCTGAACCGTATAAGGGTAAGGGTATTAAGTTTGTTGGCGAAGAAATTCGTAGAAAGTCTGGTAAATCAGCCGGTGCTAAATAATCATTTAAATTGATATTATTATGACAACAAAAATAGAAAGACGTATAAAGATCAAATATAGAGTACGCAACAAAATTTCAGGTACTACTGAATGCCCGCGTATGAGTGTATTTAGAAGTAATAAGCAAATCTATGTTCAGATTATCGACGATTTGTCCGGTAAGACGCTGGCTGCCGCTTCTTCTTTGGGTATGACTGAAAAAATGCCTAAGAAGGAACAAGCTGCTAAAGTGGGTGAACTGATTGCGAAAAAAGCTCAAGAAGCAGGTATTACTACTGTTGTTTTCGACCGTAATGGTTACTTGTATCATGGGAGAGTAAAAGAGGTGGCTGATGCTGCCCGTAACGGTGGACTTAAATTTTAATCATTATGGCAGGACTTAATAATAGAGTTAAGATTACAAACGATATAGAGCTGAAAGACAGATTGGTTGCTATTAATCGTGTAACCAAAGTAACCAAAGGTGGTAGAACTTTTAGTTTCTCTGCTATTGTGGTAGTAGGAAACGAAGAAGGTATCATCGGATGGGGCCTTGGTAAAGCTGGTGAAGTAACTGCTGCTATTGCCAAAGGTGTTGAATCAGCAAAGAAGAACCTGACAAGAGTGCCTGTACTGAAGGGTACAGTTCCTCACGAACAGTCCGCTAAATTTGGTGGTGCTGAGGTATTTATTAAACCGGCTTCTCATGGTACCGGTGTCGTTGCCGGTGGTGCAATGCGCGCTGTATTGGAAAGTGTCGGTGTGACAGACGTTTTGGCTAAGTCAAAAGGTTCTTCCAACCCGCACAACTTGGTAAAGGCTACTATCTTGGCATTGAGCGAAATGCGTGATGCCCGTATGGTTGCCCAGAACAGAGGAGTTAGTATGGAAAAAGTATTTAGAGGATAAGGAGGAAGAATATGTCGACTATAAAGATTAAACAAGTTAAAAGTAGAATTGGTGCTCCTGCTGATCAGAAGAGAACTCTCGATGCACTGGGACTTCATAAGTTGAATCGTGTGGTTGAACACGAATGCACTCCTTCAATTCTTGGAATGGTGGATAAGGTTAAACACTTGGTTACCATTGTTAAGTAATTATTTGTTGAATATAAAACGAATTACAATATGAACTTAAGTAATTTAAAACCTGCAGAGGGATCTACTAAAACAAGAAAGAGAATTGGACGTGGTCCGGGTTCTGGCTTGGGAGGTACTTCTACTAGAGGTCATAAAGGAGCTAAATCAAGATCTGGATACTCTAAGAAAATCGGTTTTGAAGGTGGTCAGATGCCTCTTCAACGTCGTCTTCCTAAGTTTGGCTTTAAAAACATCAATCGTGTAGAGTATAAGGCTATCAACTTGGATACAGTTCAGAAATTGGCTGAAGCAAAGAACTTGCAGACTGTAGGTATCAGTGACTTCATTGCCGCTGGTTTCATTTCTGCAAGCCAGTTGGTAAAAGTATTAGGTAACGGAACTTTGACTGCTAAGTTGGATGTACAAGCACATGCGTTTTCTAAAACTGCTGTTGCTGCCATCGAAGCTGCTGGTGGACAAGTAGTAAAACTCTAATTCGATGAGAAAAGCTATTGAAACATTAAAGAATATATGGAAAATTGAGGATCTGAGACAACGGATCCTCATTACCATATTGTTTGTGGCAATTTACCGTTTCGGTTCGTATGTCGTTTTGCCGGGTATCAATCCGTCAATGCTGGCACAATTGCATCAACAGACAAGCGAAGGTCTTTTAGCCTTGTTAAACATGTTTTCCGGAGGAGCATTTTCCAATGCCTCTATTTTTGCATTGGGTATCATGCCGTACATCTCTGCCTCCATTGTGATTCAGTTGCTGGGTATTGCGGTTCCGTATTTCCAGAAATTGCAGCGCGAAGGTGAGAGCGGTAGAAGAAAGATGAATCAATATACTCGTTATCTGACGATTCTTATTCTTTTGGTTCAGGCTCCTTCTTATTTGCTCAATCTTAAGATGCAGGCTGGTCCTTCTTTAAATGCTTCATTAGATTGGACTCTGTTTATGTTTACTTCTACCATTATTTTAGCGGCTGGAAGTATGTTTATTTTGTGGCTTGGTGAGAGAATTACGGATAAGGGTATCGGTAATGGTATTTCGCTGATTATCATGATTGGTATCATCGCCCGTCTGCCGCAGTCTTTATTCCAGGAATTGATTTCCCGTATGACGGACAAGACTGGTGGTTTGGTAATGTTCCTGATTGAGCTTGTTGTTCTGCTGGTTGTCATTGCATTCGCTATTCTTTTAGTGCAGGGAACTAGAAAGATTCCTGTTCAATATGCGAAGAAGATCGTGGGTAACAAGCAATATGGCGGTGCTAGACAGTATATTCCTTTGAAGGTGAATGCTGCTAACGTGATGCCTATCATTTTTGCTCAGGCTATCATGTTTATTCCTATCACTCTTGTTGGGTTCTCGAATGTAAATGATGCAAGCGGTTTCGTACGTGCATTGACTGATCATACAAGCTTTTGGTATAATTTGATTTTTGCAGTGTTGATTATATTGTTTACGTATTTCTACACTGCAATTACTATTAACCCGACTCAGATGGCTGAAGATATGAAGAGAAACAATGGTTTTATTCCGGGTATCAAGCCAGGAAAGCAAACTGCCGAGTATATTGACGTGATTATGTCACGCATTACTCTGCCTGGTTCTTTCTTCTTGGCCTTGGTTGCCATTATGCCTGCGTTTGCCGGTATATTTGGTGTGAAAGCTGAGTTTGCTCAATTCTTTGGCGGTACATCTTTGTTAATCCTTGTGGGTGTGGTTCTTGATACTCTCCAGCAAGTAGAAAGTCATTTGTTGATGAGACATTATGACGGTTTGCTGAAATCCGGACGTATTAAAGGCCGCAGTGGTAATGTAGCTGCATATTAATCTTTTTTGAAGAATGATATTTCTTAAAACAGAAGATGAAATAGAGTTGCTCCGCAAGAGTAATTTGCTTGTTGGAAAGACGCTGGCTGAGATAGCTAAGGTTATAAAGCCCGGAGTGACAACAAAAGAGCTGGATAGGGTGGCAGAAGAGTTCATCAGAGACAATGGTGCGGTTCCAACCTTTAAAGGTTTTCCGAATCAATATGGCGATTCTTTTCCAGCTTCTATTTGTACATCTGTAAATGATCAGGTGGTGCATGGAATTCCGGGAGACGATGTGGTACTGAAAGAAGGGGATGTTGTATCTGTTGATTGTGGTACTTACATGAATGGCTTTTGCGGTGATTCGGCCTATACGTTTTGTGTGGGTGAAGTTGATGATGAGATTCGCAAATTGCTGAAGGTTACTAAAGAGGCATTGTACATAGGAATACAGAATGCCGTTCAAGGCAAGCGGTTGGGCGATATCGGATATGCGATACAACAGCACTGTGAGTCTAATTCTTATGGTGTAGTGCGTGAGTTTGTCGGTCATGGGATAGGTAAGGAGATGCATGAAGACCCACAAGTCCCTAATTACGGAAAACGTGGTTATGGAACAATGTTGAAGAAAGGTTTGTGCATTGCTATTGAGCCGATGATAACTTTGGGTAGCCGACAAATAGTAATGGAGCGTGACGGCTGGACGGTGAGGACAAAAGATCGCAAATGTGCTGCTCATTTTGAACATACGATAGCAGTCGGAGCTGGTGAAGCTGATATATTGTCGTCATTCGAGTTCATTGAAGAAGTATTAGGAGATAAAGCAATTTAAAAAATTAATATGGCAAAGCAATCTGCAATAGAACAAGATGGAGTTATAGTTGAAGCATTGTCTAATGCAATGTTTCGTGTTGAATTAGAAAACGGACATGAGATTACTGCACATATTTCCGGTAAGATGCGGATGCATTACATCAAAATTCTGCCAGGGGATAAGGTTAGAGTCGAAATGTCTCCTTACGATTTATCGAAAGGAAGAATTGTATTTAGATATAAATAAAATTAAGATATGAAAGTAAGAGCATCCTTAAAGAAACGTACGCCAGAGTGTAAGATTGTTAGACGTAATGGCCGTTTGTATGTTATTAACAAGAAAAATCCTAAGTATAAACAACGTCAAGGATAATATTATTATTTTTGCAAAAAAAATAATTTAGTATATGGCTATAAGAATAGTTGGTGTCGATTTGCCTCAAAACAAGAGAGGTGAAGTTGCGTTGACCTATGTATATGGTATAGGTCGTAGTAGTTCAGCAAAAATTTTGGATAAAGCAGGTGTTGACAGAGACCTGAAAGTAAAAGACTGGACGGATGATCAGGCTGCCAAGATTCGTGAGATCATTGGTGCAGAGTATAAGGTTGAAGGTGATCTTCGTTCTGAAGTTCAATTGAACATTAAGCGTTTAATGGATATCGGTTGTTATCGTGGCGTTCGTCATCGTATTGGTCTTCCTGTAAGAGGTCAGAGCACGAAGAACAATGCCCGTACTCGCAAGGGTAGAAAGAAAACCGTTGCTAATAAGAAAAAAGCTACTAAATAATAATTGTTGATATGGCAAAAAAAACAGTTGCAGCAAAAAAGAGAAATGTGAAGGTTGATGCTAATGGACAGTTGCATGTTCATTCATCTTTTAACAACATTATTGTTTCTCTGGCAAATAGCGAAGGTCAGATTATTTCTTGGTCTTCTGCCGGAAAGATGGGTTTTAGAGGTTCAAAGAAGAACACTCCCTACGCAGCACAGATGGCTGCTCAAGATTGTGCTAAGATAGCATACGATCTTGGCTTGAGAAAGGTAAAAGCATATGTGAAGGGTCCGGGTAACGGACGTGAGTCTGCTATCAGAACTATCCATGGTGCAGGTATTGAAGTTACTGAAATCATTGATGTGACTCCGCTTCCGCATAACGGTTGTCGTCCTCCGAAAAGACGTAGAGTTTAAAATTTACCTTTAATAGAAGTGAGACTTGATTTTGTTATTGGATTGTAAACTTTCTCTCTGCAATCGCGGCTGCAACAAATTGAGTTCATGAATAAACAATTAAATATTTAAAAGAAATGGCTAGATATACTGGACCAAAATCAAGAATAGCCCGTAAATTCGGTGAAGGTATCTTTGGAGCAGATAAAGTATTGTCAAAGAAGAACTATCCTCCCGGACAGCACGGTAATTCCAGAAAGAGAAAGACTTCTGAATACGGTGTTCAACTTCGTGAGAAACAGAAAGCCAAATATACTTATGGCGTTTTGGAAAAACAATTCCGCAATTTGTTCGAAAAAGCAGCTACTGCTAAAGGTATTACCGGTGAGGTGCTTCTTCAATTGTTAGAGGGCCGTTTGGACAACATTGTTTTCCGTTTGGGTATTGCTCCTACTCGTGCAGCTGCTCGTCAGTTGGTGAGCCACAAGCACATTACTGTAGATGGTGAAGTTGTGAATATTCCTTCTTATGCAGTAAAACCGGGTCAGGTGATTGGTGTTCGTGAAAGATCCAAATCATTGGAAGTTATCGCTAACTCATTGGCTGGCTTTAACCATAGCAAATATCCTTGGTTGGAATGGGATGATAACTCTAAGGTTGGCAAATTGCTGCATGTACCTGAGAGAGCAGACATTCCTGAAAACATTAAAGAGCATTTGATCGTAGAATTGTATTCTAAATAATAATTAATTTCATGGCGATATTAGCATTTCAAAAACCTGATAAAGTATTAATGTTGGAAGCGGACTCTAGATTCGGAAAATTCGAATTTCGTCCGTTGGAACCCGGTTTCGGTATTACCGTGGGTAATGCACTGCGCCGCATCCTGCTTTCTTCATTGGAAGGTTTTGCTATCACTACTATCAAGATAGACGGTGTTGAGCATGAATTTTCCAGTGTTCCGGGAGCAAAAGAGGATGTTACTAACATTATCTTGAATCTGAAACAGGTGAGATTCAAGCAAGTAGTTGAAGAATTCGAGAGTGAGAAAGTAAGTATTACAGTCGAGAATTCAAGTGAATTTAAAGCAGGTGACATAGGTAAGTATTTGACTGGATTTGAAGTGTTAAATCCTGAATTAGTTATTTGTCATTTAGATTCAAAGTCGACTATGCAGATAGATATTACGATTAACAAAGGTCGTGGTTATGTTCCTGCTGATGAAAACCGCGAATATTGCACTGATGTGAACGTAATTCCTATCGATTCTATTTATACTCCGATACGTAATGTGAAGTATCAGGTAGAGAACTTCCGTGTAGAGCAGAAGACCGACTACGAGAAACTGGTACTTGAAATTACTACCGACGGTTCCATCCATCCGAAGGAAGCTCTGAAAGAAGCTGCGAAAATTCTGATTTATCACTTCATGCTCTTCTCTGATGAGAAGATTACGCTGGAAACAAATGATGTTGACGGTAACGAAGAATTTGATGAAGAAGTATTGCACATGCGTCAGTTGCTGAAGACCAAGCTTGTTGATATGGATCTCTCTGTACGTGCCCTCAACTGTTTGAAGGCTGCGGATGTAGAGACTCTCGGTGACTTGGTGCAATTCAACAAGACGGATTTGCTGAAGTTCAGAAACTTCGGAAAGAAATCGCTTACCGAGCTTGATGATTTGCTGGAAAGTCTGAATCTGTCGTTTGGAACTGATATTTCTAAATATAAATTAGATAAAGAATAAAAGATGAGACATAATAAGAAATTCAACCATTTGGGTCGTACTGCCTCTCATAGAAACGCTATGTTGGCTAATATGGCGTGTTCTTTGATTAAGCACAAAAGAATCACTACGACCGTTGCAAAGGCTAAGGCTTTGAAGAAGTTTGTTGAGCCTTTGATTACAAAGGCTAAAGATGATACGACTAATTCTCGTCGTGTTGTATTTAGCAATTTGCAAGACAAGTATGCTGTAACTGAACTGTTTAAAGAAATCTCTGTGAAGATTGCTGATCGTCCGGGTGGTTACACTCGTATTATCAAGACTGGTAACCGTTTGGGTGACAATGCTGAAATGTGCTTCATTGAACTCGTTGACTATAACGAAAACATGGCTAAGGAAAAGGTTGCCAAGAAAGCTACCCGTACTCGCCGTTCAAAGAAGTCTGCCGCTGCTGAAGCTGCTCCTGCTGCCGAAACTGCTGCACCGGTTGCCGAGGCTCCTGCTACTGAGGAAGCTAAAGCTGAATAATTCAACTATTCTTTTTAATATATGGAAGCCGTCCCAATTTGTTTGGGGCGGCTTTTTTTAGTGATAGTCAGAAGTTGTTTTCCGGGGGCATAACGCATTTTGGTAAGCATCAACGTACGCATCAACCGAAGTACATATTTTGAAGGTTATAGGTGTGATGCAATTTTGCAGCCTAATATTGCAACAACTATAACCTTTTTATTTATGACAAAATAGTAGTGGTGCGATAAAAATCTAACCATAATTATTAAACAATTAGTATTTAGAGCCTGCTTAAATTTTGCCCGACACTGTTTTGCGATTTGTTTTCGAGGATATTTTTCAGTTTTTGTGAGGAACATAACGGGCTATGTGCCGAATAGACACAGGAAAACAGGACGAAAATAAACTCAAAAGAAGCTGAATAAAGAATTTTCTAAGCAAAATCTGAACAGGCTCTTAATTAAATACAAGGGTATATTGATTTTTTGATTTGAATTTGATTTACTTATGACCAAGCAGGACTCGGCAATCAATTCAAATCAAGATGTCAAGATGCTCTCTTTATTTGATGATTTTAAGGAGTGTGTCAAAACCCTCTTTTTAACAAGATCACCCTTGCTGCAGATATCTGTGACAGGGGTGATTTTCATATTTTTGGTGTTTTTACACATCCCCAGTAATGACAAAACAAGAGTTTTTAGAGATTCAATCCGAAGTATTATCTGGTGGGAAACCGTTAAAGTTTATTTTAGCAGAGTTTGGAGTTCCTTATTCAACTTATAACTACTGGCGCAATAAATTTACATCCAAGGATGAGAATTTGCCCATAGCACCTATGTCTATAAAGGAACCGGAAGTTACTGAAAGTTATTCAACTTTTGAGAATGTAGATGTAACCGGTGTCGTGTTGTTTTTTTCTAATGGATTCCGAGTTCATTTCGGTCGTGGAGGTGACCATGTTTTAATGGAACTGCTAAATAAGAGAGCAAGCATGTCCGTCCGAATGATACAGTGCGTTATCATCTGTGTCCCGGATGCACACATATGCGCAGGAGCTTATTGCTCCCATACCTTTGTTGCCTATTATACAAGGATGTTCCCGGAGCAAGTCTTCCGGCTGAAATTCTCTTGCAGAAATATGAATACCACATGCCGTTCTACTGCCGGATCAAAGAGTTGGCACATTTGGGTATGGCCGGGCTGAAGGAAGCAACCATTACCGGCTGGTTCAATCGTTCGGTGGAACTGTTGCGGCCTCTGTATAATGCCTTGGTAAAGGAAATGCTGAAAAGTGACTACTGTCAGGCTGATGAGACGACCACCAATGTAATCAATCCTGAAAAGCATGCTACAGACCGTGAATATGTCTGGATGATACGTGCCGTTACGGAGAAACTTGCAGCCTTCTTCTATGAGGAGGGCTCCAGATTCGGAAAAATTATAAAGAATCTCACAGACAGGCACAATTGCAACGGATATCTACAGTGTGACGGTTTTGCCGGTAATACTTCTGCCTACAAGCCTCATATCCTTCACCTTAGGTGGTAATAGGTTGTATGCTAGTTGTTTATGGTGAAACTTGATTTGAAGGATGACGGCATTTAAGAGCGTGCTGCATTGAACAAAATCGGAGAAAGAACTGTTTTAATTTGCATATGGATATGACCGGATTTTTAAGACTCATAGGATTCATGGTGTTTGCATTGGCTGTATGGCAAATAGCGGACGATGTATTTGCTGGCGAGGCAGCAAATAGAGGGAATGTTGTAGATGCGAAGGTGATTCTGGTACATGAAGAGACGGATTCTTGTGTTTCGGTGCCTCCATTGCCTTATTTACCGGATGCAGAGCTGGCGGGTATCGGTGGGCAGGTACGTTTGCTGGCATATTCTCGTATAAAGCGTTTTTTTCCTGCAGAATATATCTTTTCCTTAAAAGATAGGATGGGCGGATTGGTTCGAAGAGAGCTTGCTTTGTCCCGATGCCGTGAGAGGCTTTATGAAACTGCTGTCTATTATCGTTGCCAGCCGGTGTGCGAATATTACATTTTCACACTGAGGCGTATTCTCATTTAGTATTTTATCGAATCTCTCTTTTTCCCTTGTGTATGGTCAGACTATGTGTTTTTGCAGGGGGATACTGTATTTTCATTTCTGATAAATTCATTAAAGCATATTATAATTATGGCAACTCAAACTATTGACGCAACTCTTTTTGCGTCTTCACATCCCGATATTGTAAAGCGTACCAGTGTTTCAGGACTTGTCTTTTCAGTAGCTATGCTGCTGGTCGGTATTTTTATCTTTGCATCTATTTTTAAGATGAGTGACAGATCTTCCACCCTCAGTATGGCTTTGATGGTGCTGGCTACGGCATTCGTCTTGCTTGGCGTGTTCCGTCTGTTCTGGAAATCGAAGGAAGTGGTTTATTTGCCGACGGGCAGTGTGACTAAGGAACGCAGTGTTTTCTTTGATTTGAAATATTTGGGCAGACTCACGGATATGATTGAGAATGAACAGCTGAATGGCGAGACTGAAATACGAAGTAGCGGCAGCGGAAATGTGCGCATGAATGTGATGATTTCGCAGGACAATAAATTTGCGGCTGTACAGTTGTATCAATTTGTGCCTTACGCGTATACTCCGGTAACTTCCGTACGCTACTTTACGGGTAGCGATGCGGTTGCGGTGTCTACTTTCCTGGAGAAGTGTAAAACTGCATAATCAGTCAAAGAGTTGGACTTGACTTCAACTGCAGCGGGGATTAGTCGGCAACGGCAATCCCCATTTTTTTCATCAAGAAGCAGGCGTTCATGTTTTGGGCGACGCCCGGGCGCAAGCGGTAGGAGAAGGTCAGTTCATTGTCTGTAATGTCTGCTTCGAAGCGATAGTTGCGGATGTCATCGGGGAAGAGGTCGATGAGCGTTCCCAGCAGCAGGTCGTGGGTGGCAATGATACCATTGGCCTGCAAAGTCATGAACTGCTTGATAAGGGCAAAGGAGCCTTTCTGCTTGTCCATGGAGTTGGTGCCTTTCAGAATTTCGTCGAGGATAATGAAAAGCTCCTCGCCGGCCTGCAGCTTGTCTATGATGAGTTTCAGACGTTTGAGTTCGGCAAAGAAGTAGGACTCGTTGTCGTTCAGCGAATCCGAGGTGCGCAGGCTGGTGACGAGCCGGGCCGGGCATATTTCCATTTGGCGGGCACAGACGGGAGCGCCGATGCAGCCGAGGAGGTAGTTGATGCCTACGGTGCGCAGATAGGTGCTTTTTCCTGCCATGTTGGCGCCGGTGATGATGATGAAGAACGGCCGTTTCGCCATATTGATGTCATTGTGTACACAGCGGTCGCGGTTCATCAGCGGGTGTCCCAGGGCTTCGGCGCGTAGACGGAAGGGGGAGGGAAGAGGGTTGCTTTGGCATGTGGCAGAGTCGGCTTTTGCATTGACTTTTGTGCCGGCCTGGGTCTCTACATCGCCTTCTACTCCTGCATTGGCTTCTGTTTGCAGGATGGAGGGATAAATATAGTCCGGATGATTATAGGCAAATGTCGCCAGCGAGTTGAGCGCATCCATTTGTCCGATGGCATCGAGCCATCCGGGCAGTTCAGCGGCATACTGCTCTTTCCAGGCTTCAATGCGCATGATTTGACGCAGTTCCCAGAAGAAGAGGCCGTTCAGAATGACGTACATGAAGACATTGTTGCGTTGGTCGAGTTCATCCATGAGCTTGTTCAGCCTGCTGATGGAGTGGGAGGCTTTCCGTTTTTCTCCGCCAATCTGTTGTTTTATCTCTTTGAGCAGGGCGGCTTGCGCAGGCTGTTTTTCCATGAGGTGGAGCAGGGCGGCGTAGGTGGAGAGGATTTGCAGTTTTTTGCCATAGAGGGCCTGCATCTTGGTGACTTTGCCGGTGAAGCCGAAGCCGGCGATGACGAAGCAAGTCCAGATGATGCCGCAGATACTTGCGGGCAGCATTCCTGTCATGGCAAGTGCGAGGCAAATGAGGTTGGTTCCCGCCACCAGTACCGGCAGGAGGCGCAGCAGTTTCCGGCTCCGGAAGATGCACGGACTTTCCGCCCAGTGGCACAGTTCCGTTTCATCGGCGGCTTTTCCTTTGTACAGCAGGCCGAGGATGCGGAAGCGCTGGCGGAATTTCAGTTCCGGAGCCAGTTCGCCGACGGCTTCCTGGCGTCGGATGATTTCTTCCTTTCTCTCGAGATGTTTCCCCAACCAGAGGGCGAGGCGGTGTTTCCCGGGCTGCGTGCAGGTGCGGTTGATGTACTGGAAAAGGGAATGCGGGCCGAAAACATCCAAGTCATAGGTGTAGAGATGGGCGGGGTCGACGTATGCTTCGCCGTCATCGAAGGAAGACGTGTCGTAATCCAGCGCGGCGAGTTCCTGCTCGTTGATTTCCATCTTCTTTTCCAGATAGTCCTTGCGATGGAACAGCCGGTTGTGGTATTTCATTAAAGACAGGAACGGCAACAGGGTGACGAGGGCGATGCCTGCCAGTATGCCCCAGCTCTCGCTCCGGAAGTAGATGATTCCTGCTGCCCCTGCCACGAACAGCAGCAGGCGCAGGGTGCCGATGCGGTAAATCTTCTGTTGCACTTTATTCAGTTCTTGTCTGGCCTCTTCGGCCGTGTTGCGGTAGGCGGCGCTGATTTTGTCTATCGTATTCATTTACTCCATACATGTTAAGTTCAAGGCAAAGATATACATTCTAATTGTTTTTCTTCACGATTTTTTGTCTACTTCCGATAAAAAATGTACCTTTCGCTCGCTAAAACAAAGTTTCAGAAAAGAGGAGGTTGGGATATGAAGAAGAGTTGGTTGTCAGGCGTTCTGATGTTGCTGGCGGTTTTGCCGGCGGCGGCGCAACAAGTAATGTATTCCAATCTGAAGGAGTTGGCGGAGAACCGTGGCGATACGGTTACCACACTGAAGATTGAGAAGCGTACAAAGAACCGGATTTACCTCATGGGCGGTGCCGATTATCGTATTACGGCAGACGGCAATCCCGGTCTGTGCCACTACCTGAAGTCCCGTTGTTATGCCGTACGGGTAGATACCTCGCTTTATGTCAACTGCCGTAAGATGCGCTATAAGCACTATCGCTTCGGGCAGTGGTATGCACCTGCCATGTGGCTCGGCGGAAAGGTTTACTTCTGTGCACAGCCCGTGGGACAAGCGGCCGCCAGCACCATGGCTCCCGATGATGCCACCCGATTGGGGGGTGAAGTGGGCGATGCCATCAATGCTTCGGGACTGGTGCATGCCCGCGTCTATTACGAACTGAATCCGGAAACCGGAAAGTCCGAGTTCGTGGGGCGGAGACAGATGATGCGACTGCTTGACGGATACCCGGCACTGCGCGCCGAATTCGAGAAAGAAACAAGCGAGTCGGCAGAGGTCATCGGCAAATACCTGCGTGCACTTCGCCCGTTAATCACTACCATTAATCACTAATCATTAATAAGATGATATTATTGCAAGATGTGCCCGATGGGTACGAATACTGCTTTGCGGGTAACGGAAAGTGCCCCAAAGCCTCTTCCTGCCTGCGGGCGATAGCGGCACAGCTGTTATCCGAGAGTGAAGATCCCCAACCACAGTCCGTTCGTGCGGTGAATCCTTTCTACGTGGGCAGTTTGTCCGGTTCCTCCACTTGTGCCCGTTACCGCTCCAACGAGCAGCTGCACTACGCCCGCGGCATGACGCGTATTTTCGACGAAGTGCCCGCCAAGCTGCTTTCCACCGTGCGCCATCGCGTGATGGGATGCTTCTCTTGCGAACGCTATTACTATCATTGCCGCAAGGGCGAACGCCCTATCTCTCCCGAAGAACAGCAACGGATAGCCCGGGTATTCAAGGCAGTAGGCATAAGCACCAAGCCTAAGTTCGACCGATACGAGTATGCGGTGGCTTGGTGACCGGCTGCAAAGTCACTGCACACCTTTTGCAGCGTCACTGCAAACCCGTTGCAGTCGCGCTGCAAAGCAGTTGCAGTATCACTGCAAATAGGTGTGCAGCGACGCTGCAAAAGGCTTGCAGTAGCACTGCAAAAAGCATGCACTTGCTTTGCAGTGAGAAATCACTGTCTATCATGTGGTTACGGATGAATGCAATGAGCCCTTCTCTCTCCCCTCTGCAGATTGCAGAAGAAAGATGCGGATGCCGATACGCTCATATCAATCCGTTTCCGGCACCAGTGACGAGGGCTGGTCGGGGGGGCTGTCGTCTGTTCTCGCCCATCAGTCGGGGATATTCATAAAATAAACAGGAGAGGCTGAATCTTTGCAGAAACAGCCTCCTGATGTAACAAAGTTAAACACTGTTTGTGTACCTCCGGTTAAAAGTCAAGAGAGAATTGTTCTTATTATGGTACACACATGGACAGTTCCGGACATTTCAATCAATGGCCGGATACTGCCTGTCATTATTTCTGTCATTGTGGAGTTTCACGCCAGATGCTTGGATTATAGAGCTTGAGCAAAGAACCGACCGATGTGGCGCTTGACGGAGCTCCGCTGAAAACGCGGAAAGACATGAAATCAATCGGACGGCTCCACGTTCCTGTATCCTGCATGTCGAAGAACGTAATACCTGATTCTGCGTCATAATCAAGGGGGAACAGCATGTATACCGTTGTCGACCATGTGTAATAGCCGCTTCCTTCTACAATGTTGTATACATCGTTTCCTTCGAATTCACCCATCTTGCTTGCGTTGTACATCACGAATCTTATCTTTTCCGGTTCAAACGTAACCGGTATTGTCCAGCCATAATCCGGAAGTGCCAGTTCGGTTTCGGAAAGGACGGCATTCATAGCCTGGAATTTCCCGTCCTGTGTGCGGAATGTCAGGTAGCATGGGCCTGCAATATCCTTGTCAAAGTCATACTGTGTCACTTTCAGTGAGCCGGAGAAAGTCTCTGATGAATATTTGAGAATTCCTATGCGGGCATGTCCGGTTGTATTTTCTTTAAAGTTTATTTTCAGATGTTCTCCGTTGGAAGTTACGTTGAACCAGTCTTCGTTCGGTTCAAAAGTCAGGGGTACGTTGGCCGACATCTCATAGGTCAGCGAATGTGCCTCGTCAGAGTTGGTTGCGATTTCGCTGCCCGCACTCAACTGAAAGACCAGTCCGTTTTGTTGTACCATCACATGTACGGAATCTGGGCCGCAACGCAATATCAGTTGCGCGGTACGTCCTTCCAGGTTGCCGTTTTCGGTTACGGATACATTCACGGTGTTTCCGTTTATGGTGGCTGTGCACCAATTGCAATCGGTCTCGACGGTGACTGCTTCGGAGGCATTGAATACCACTGTACCGGTTCCGGCGGCAGCCTGGAACAATACGTCCGACTTTATAACCTGTATCAAGCTTTGGCCTTCCATTCCCCAATCTTTATCTTCGGAGCAGGCCGTGAAGCCTGCTACCACGAGGGCTGCCAATAAATAATATATGTGTCTTTTCATAATCAGTTGATTTTAGTCATTGTTGTTACGTGTGGCATGCGGCAGGATTTAGTACCTGCAATGTACCATGAAGAGTTGGTGAATGCTCCTGCGCTGCTGCCTCCGGACAATTGCCACATGATGTACGAATTCACTGTGTATCCGGCCCATGTTCCATAATCTTTCCAAGTGTACACGGGAGATTGTTCATTCTCGTTCCATTCGGTGCGCATGCCTATTGCCGTATTCCATGTCAACTGGCCGGGACCTGCATCCCAGGCGCATAGCCATATTTCATTTTTGCCGTTATTGCCAATCTTTTGCGATTGCCATGTCAAAGTTCCAGATGAACGCTGGTAGTTTAAGGTCACTGTAAATTTGTCATTCAGTCCACTCATTATGTAAGAAGCGCCGTCTTCGGCAGGAGTCAAAGTAACGTTGACTTGTTCTTTGCCGTTGAATGAGAGCGTATAATTCCCGGCATAATCTGCATAGCCACGCCATCCTTTTGGGAAGACAGCGTTGAATACTACGCCGGTTCCGCTATTGTCGGTCAGCGAGTTCGTTTCCGGATCTATGATAAACTCCTCGAAAGTCACTCCCGCCACTTCTGTAGGATGATACAAACGCAACCCTTGATCGGTTATTACGTAAGCCGCCTTTACCGGCTCGCTGCCTGCCGGTGCGAAAGAAATCTGCCGGGAATCGACATCGATGGTACCGGCAACTTGTGTCCCTCCCACAGTTCCACTGAATCCGCTCAGAATCATGCTTTCGATAAGTTGTCTCATTTTGTCGAGGTAGGATTGCGATTTTTCCGTCATTTTGCGCATATACATGACATTGTTGGTCTTCTTTCCTCGCAAAGTCACCAAGTCGGGGGTGATTTTCAAGATTACAAACTCAAATTCCCCTTGAAAAGCCTGATAGGCATTGGAATTGGGAGTGGAAAGATAATGCAGTAACAGATTGTAAGTGTCGAAACTTAGCACCGGCCCGTCATCGTCCGTCATTTTGTAGAGGCTTTCTACTTCCAGACTGCTGTCATCGACCAATTCTGTGCTGGCATACACTTTCTCCTCGTCAAAGCGTACAACGAATGCATATCCGCCATAGCTTTGGCTCGGATGCGGATACATCTCTAGCAGCCAACCGTTTTCGGCACTCGTCAGCACCTTTTTTGCTTCTGAAATATATTGCTGCAAGCGTTCGGACGGATTCTTGTCGAACACTTCTTCGTCATCTTTCAAGCAAGACTGGAATGTCAGTGCGCAAAGCAGCATTCCCCATAGTGCCACATATAATTTATTTGTTTTCATGCTTCTTGCCTCCATTATTTAAGGGTTAAATCGTTCAAATCAATTCTCCCGGCTTCCAAATCTGCTGAGCGCCGTTGTATGCTGCTGCGCAATCTGTCCAAATCTATATTCCAGCTGTCGGCCATGTATTGCTTCACCAGAGTCAGTTTGGAGTTTATCAGAGAAGCGCCTTCCTCTCCTGCCTCGTCCATCCACGCTTGCCACTGCGATGCCGGATAACAAACGTATAAGGAAAGCATCTCCGCAAAGTCTTCGCCATGCTCCATCTGGGCGTAAGAGCTGATGAATCCACGTTTCAGATATCCCGCATTATAAGGAGATTCGCTCCATTTGTCTGCCACGTAGCTATTGCCGGTAATGAACTGGTAGGCTGTAGGCATCTCCTTGGTCTGGTTCATGATATGCGTAAACTCATGGTGAATGGTTTTCAGATAATAATGGTTCAGCGAGGCAATGCTGTTTTTATATTGGTTCAAATAGTTGACTCCGGCCAACAGGACTTTTTTTCCTCCTTCGGCCGTACCAAGGATAAAGGTTCCGTTGTTTTTGTACTCCCACTCACCGATTAAGAAAAACTCCTTCGGGAAGTATGCGCGCGTAAAGTTGATTCCGGCCACTTCGTCGTATGCTTCTACACAGATGTACTTTACGATATGCGCCAGTTGCACGGCTTGCTCATACTCTGCCGGTACGGTGTAGTAGTTGAGGTCGGACTCCATCTCTTCATAGCGGTATTTGAAAGCTATATTGTAAGGATTCACATAGTTTGCCACGAGCCAGCGGTCGAAGTCGTTTTCCACCTTCTCGCCTGTAGTAATGACACTTGCAGGATTTAAGTCGTCTTCCGAGCAAGAAGTGAAAGCCCCTGCAAGCATGCATATCAACAATGCGTATAATGTATAATGTTTTTTCATGGTTTCTGTCTGTTTTGAATATTCATTTACTCAGGTTCTAGTTTCTCGGATTAGGCTCATAACCTGCATCGCGTACCTTTTGTGGAATCTGCATGGCACGACGCGGGTCATCCACAGTCAGTATGTCTGTCTGCTTCTCCGGTTTTCCGGCGGCATTCATCATACGACGGCAAATCTCTATGCCATATCGCTTTACGTCAAACCAGCGCAAACCAAGTTGTAGCGTCTCGATGCGTTTGAATCCCAGCACGCATTGCAACATACACTCTTGTGTGCTTCCTTCGGCATCGATGCTGAAAGCCGGATGCAAGTGCTTTTTCTGTGTGGACTCCAGCGGTTCGGCATACTCAATGCTATTGTAAAATGATGTCACTAATTCGGGAGTCACCTTTACATTCGTATCCATAATGTTGTGCATCCACAAATCTAAGTCTTCCGCAGCTTCGTTATACCGTTTCAGCATCACCTTGGCTTCTGCTCTGTTCAATAAGCATTCATCCGTTGTCAGGGTGGGGAATACACAGCGGGTGTAGCCCACTCCTGCCACGGCATCCGTGTATTCGAAAAGGTAGGGAAGTCTCCAGAAAATCACATACGAGGAGTTGGTGGCATTGTAGGATTTCAGTCCCGAATAATATTTTGCCGAACTTCCCCAGATGTTGGGCGCTCCGGCATCTTCGGTCGATGCCAGATAAGGACTGTGGGCGAAACGTTTCCAAGTGGAATAGTTGCCCATGACGATTCCCATTCTGGAGTAGCCGGTGGTCAGCAGTAGATTGCAATTCAATGTAGCGTCAATGTAATGTTGCGCCACGGCTTGTATTTGCTGAGTCATGGTTCCCATGTAAGCATAGTCGCGCAACATGCTTTTCGGTGAGCTTCCCAACACTTTGTCGGCATATTCTATCGCCTTTTCCCATTTTTCATAGTAGAGGTAGAATCGGCACGCAAAAGCGTAGGCGGCTGTAGGATTGAAATGGTATTTGGGAACAGACATGTAAGAGTCTCCCACATAGGGCAATGCCTCTTCCAAATCTTGTTCCACCATCTTGTATACTTCCGCCACCGAGTTGCGTTCATAATTCACAAGTACCGTCGTCTCCGGTTTGGTCATATAGGTGATTCCGAGGTCTTTGTCGGCGGTAGCGCTGTTGTAGTGGAGCGAGAACGTATTTACCAGCATGAAATGGTTGTAAGCACGGCATATCAACGCTTCCGCTTTGGCTTGTTTAAGTTTCTCAGTAGTGGCACCGCCCATTTCTTCAATAGCTTGTAACGCATGGTTGGCTGCGGATATTGCTTCGTAAGAGGATTGCCAGAAACGTTCGGGCGATTCGTTGTCGCTTTCGGTCACGTCTTGCCAAGAATATACCTGCTCGATGAAACGTGTAGTGTTGGGATTGGCTTCTCCCATGTCATCTACGTTGTCGGACATAAATTCCGAAAGCAAGTAGTATCCGTTTTTCGGATAGGCAGATACGAGCAGGCTCGTAATCTTGTCTTCCGTATCAATCTGGGCCCGATTGTCCGGCATTGTGCTGAGGAAATCATCGCAGGCACCCAAAGTAACCAAGGTGATGCTACAAGCCAAAATTGTGATGTATCTATTGTATTTTTTCATAATTCCTACTTTTTATCAGATTCCTAATTTAAGTGTAAGCGTAAACTGACGTGGTAAGGGAGTTGCCACACCGCCGGTATTGAAGAATTCCGGATCTTGGCCGTTGAGTTTTTTATCGGCATAAATCAAGAAAAGATTGGCGGCTTGAAGTTTCAATGACAAATTGCTAATCCTCAATGCATTGGCTACGCTTTTCGGGAAATCGTATGCTACGGAGATTTCTTTCATGCGGATGAAGTCGCCTTTCGCGATTCGTTCGGTTGAGTAGTTATAGGCATTATAAGCATAACTCAAGTTCGAATCGTTTTTGTTTTGTCGTTTGCTGGCAATGACAGGTACTGTGGTGTACTTTTCGTCACCAGGAATCGTCCAACGGTTTTTGAACTCTTTCGGTGTGGAAGTAAGGTCGGTATAGGTGTTCTTGAATACCGGGTCCAGACGAACTACATTTCCAAACGAATAGGTAATGAATACATTTAGCGAGACTCCTTTCCACTTGAAGAAGTTACCGAAACTGCCCACATCCGTCGGGTCGGCACAACCGGAGTATTCAAGGAAAGAAAGCTTGTCCGGAGTACTTGTCTGAAAGTAAATTCCTGTGGTGGTGACGTTTCCGTCTTGGTCGAGGAATGTGGGCAAGCCTTGCTCGTTCAGTCCGCGGAACGGGATGGAGAAGATACTACGTACCGGATATCCTTCCATGGCAAACCCCG
Organism: Bacteroides muris (ex Afrizal et al. 2022); assembly: GCF_004793475.1. Lineage (GTDB taxonomy): Bacteria > Bacteroidota > Bacteroidia > Bacteroidales > Bacteroidaceae > Bacteroides > Bacteroides muris. Next base: position 55,058 of record NZ_SRYZ01000019.1, read on the forward strand.
TTCCCGATACCAAGTCAATTACACGCTTGTTGGTTTCCAATTCGGTTACTTCGTTATGTACATGAGAATAAATGATATTGGTGCTCCAAGTGAAATCCTTTGTCTTGATGTTGGTAGTAGATAAAGTCAACTCAATACCGCTTGACTTCATGGAAGCGATATTTCCGAATTTCTGTACCTCTCCACCGATTCCTTGTGTGGTGGCAAGTCCTATCAGGTCAAAGTTGTTACGCTTATACCAGTCTCCTTCCAAGTTGATGCGGTTGTCAAGAAATCCCAAGCTGAGTCCTAAGTTGAACTCATGTTTTTTCTCGTAAGTAAGGTCGTTGTTGGCCAATTGTGAAATATAAAGTTCGCTCTCCTTGACACTGGTGAACGGACGCCAAGGATTGGCACTGGAAATCACTACGTTGGAATTTGTCACGTTGGAAGGACCACGGTCGGCGGTCAATGAGTAAGAGAGCTTCAGCGCGGCATGGCTGAGTGTTGGCATTACCGGCTTGAACCACTCTTCTTCGTGGATATTCCAGGCTCCGGATATATTCCATGTGGGCAACCAGCGTGCCGATCGGCTTTTTCCTAACTTGTTGGTGCCCTCATATCTCACGGTTCCGTTCAGTGTATATTTTCCCAGATAAGAGTAGGTGACGTTGCCGAAGAAGGCTACGCTGCGTTCATGCTTGTTGGTTAGCGTATAATAGTTGGCATTATCTTCTGCTCCTTTCTTGAATGCTTGGTAGGCATAATTGGGAATTTCTCCCATGCTGTATTGCATGCCCCAACCACGGAACCAATTGGAATGACGGTCAATCAGATTGGTTTCCATGCCGGAGTAGAAGTTGAAGATATGGTCTTCATTGAATACGTCATTGTAGCTTAGTGTGGCCCTGAAGTCTTTGCCGATCATGCTGTTGTTGGTGCGTTCGTAGATACCTCCGTCGGGCAGAATGCTGATGGGCAATGCATAGATGTTGTCAGGGTCGGTGTAAAGTAACGGATTCCTGTCGCGGATGGTAGAAGTACCCATTTCACGGTAAGCAAGTGCTTGGTTGGAAGAGTCTAAGATGTAGTGCTCCTGTGACGTGGCAGAGTATTTCACCGCTCCCAGGATGCCGACTTCCAACTGGCTGATGGGCTTGTACTTCAATTCGCCTTGTACGCGCAAGTCGAAAATGTCATAATCCATGTAATTATTATCCAACTCGTGGAAGATGTTGAACGGAGCGTAATTGCGGGTGTAAAATGTATTGGCATCCAATGCTCGGGAGGTGTTCATTGCATACGAATAGGGGTTGATGTCAAAGTCGCGTTTCACCTCGCCGCTTACGGCATCTATGTCGCTGCTCAGGGTTCCAGGGGCCTTTTGCTTACGATAACTGGCGCTACTGATAAGAGATGCTGTGATTTTCTTTGAAATATTATAATTGGAATTCAGGTTGGCTGTATAACGTTCCACTTTGCTTGCCTTGGTCCATCCGGGATCCACCATGGCACTGAGCGAGGCATAATATTGTGCCTTGTCTGTACCGGAAGAGATGCTGATGGAATGGTTGTGTTGCACGGAATTGGAAAAGAGCAAGTCGAACCAATCGGTATTGCGATATTCGGCTGCACGTAGATAAGCCGCTCTGGCTTCATCGGTATTGGCTAATCCGAACTGTCCTGTTATGGGGTCGTAAGTGCTGATAAGTTCATACATCTTCCCATAGATACCGCTGTCGGCAGAGTTGGATACCGTAGCATAATTCAGGTATCCTTTCTGCTGCAATTCTTGATAAACGGACATTTGGTCTTGTGAATTCATAATGTTGAACTGCCGGTAACTGGGCTTTAGTCTCATCGTATATTCACCGGTGTAGCTAATGTGGCTTTGTCCGCTTTTACCTTTCTTGGTCGTAACTACAATTACGCCTGCCATGGCACGTGCTCCATATATAGAAGTGGCAGAGCCGTCTTTCAAAATCTGGAAACTTTCGATGTCATCCGAGTTTAAGCCGGCAATGGCCGAAGAAATCAGCGTATTCGGGTCACCGGAAGAGAGTTCGTCGGCACTGACATCGACTACGTCGTCCATAATGACACCGTCTACCACCCATAAGGGTTTGGAACTACCATAAATGGAGGTAGCACCACGTACGCGGATTTTCGGTGCGGTACCGAAAGTTCCGGACACATTTTGTACTGAAACACCGGCTGCACGTCCTTCAAGTGAGCGACTGATGTCGGCCATACCGTCCAATTTCACATTCTCGCTGTTCAGCTTGGTGGCAGCACCTGTGAATAGTCGCTTGTCCATTTTCTGCATACCTGTTACTACTACTTCATCAAGTAGCTCGCTGTCACTTTTCAGTACAATCTTTAAAGCCTTGCCGGTAATGGCTACCTCTTGCGTTTTCATTCCGACAAACGAGATTACAAGTGTTTTGGCTGAAACCGGCACATTCGTCAACTTGAAATTGCCGTCGGCATCAGTGATAATACCTGTTTTTGTTCCTTTTACCTGCACAGACGCTCCGATAACCGGGAGTCCGTCTTCTTCTGCGGTTACAGTGCCTGTCACTTGTCTATCTTGGGCAATTGCTAAGGTTGCCCGAAAACACAAACAAACCAACAAGAAAATTAACTCTTTTTTCATAAGTAACAGTTTTTAAGATTAAATAAAATTATGTGTTTTTATGCAATGATTTGTTGTCTGTGTGCAAATATATTAATTTTATTGTGAGAAGCAAATAAAAAAAGGAAAAACATGCTTTATTGAAAAGAAAACTTATATATTTATACCTAAGCGGTGCTTTGTGGTTTATAAAGCAAGCGGGTTATCGAATCTTTTTAAGCTATTTTTTAGTTTTATGGAAATTATATAAATGAATTGTTGCGAAAATAATCGGTTGATGAAATTAATTCATTGTCACATTACGAATATTGGGATTGTCTTTATATTGCGACAGATAGAATCTTTGTGGACTGTCACTTTGTAAATCCTTAATCTTTATAGGTGGAGTTTGATTATTAACACTTTCCCAATAAATCTGCCGGAAATATAATATTTATTAATCTATAGAACAAAAGAAGAAAACTCAAATGCTGTTTTGAGTTTTCTTTCTATATTTGCCCCGTTTTTATTCCGATAATGAATAAGAAGCTGAAGAAGGCCGGTATTAAGAATAAGTAGGGACAGCTTCCGGAAAAGCATTAATTCAAGGAATTTTAAAGAAAGGAAGAAATGGGCGAACACATCAAACATGCCACTTCGCGGTCTGAATTGAGAGAGCGAATCATTAGCGTTGCCGCAGAATTATTTTCCGCATCGGGAATCAAGTGCGTTACGATGGATGAAATAGCCGCTTCTTTGGGAATCTCCAAACGTACGTTGTACGAAGTGTTTTCCGACAAGGAAACTCTGTTGGAAGCATGTATTCTGAGAGAGCAGCGGGAGACGGATGCATTTGTCGTCGAAATCATCAAGAAATCAGAAAATGTGCTGGAAGTGTTGCTGAAACTCTATCTGCGCGGCATTGAGAAATTCCATGCTACAAACAAAAGCTTCTTTGAAGACATCAAGAAGTATCCCAAGGCATGCGAACTGCTGAAATGCGACAATAACCGGAATCACGAAGATGCCATCAACTTCTTCAAACAAGGTGTGTCGCAGGGCATTTTCCGCGACGATGTGAACTTTGCCATCATAGGCTTGCTGGTGCGCAAGCAGTTGGACGTGCTGATGGAAACCGACCTTTGCGACAGGTACTCTTTCCTCGAAGTGTATGAATCAATCATGTTCACCTTCTTACGAGGCATTTCTACGGAAAAAGGAGCGGCTGAGCTCGAGATATTTATCCATGACTATCGTAAAAGGCAACTCTCTGTTGAAGAAGAGAAGAAACAATAAACAAAAATAAACCAATTATTTATGAAGATGCAGAAAATTCGGGTTGGCAAAATGTTGTTGCTGGCGGCGATAATGTTGTCTGTGGGCCATGCCCTGCGGGCACAGGAAGCCAAAGAGACACTGACCCTGAACCTTGACCGGGCTTTGGAAATAGCCCTGAGCGACAATCCCATCATTAAAGTGGCTCAAGAAGAGATTGCGCTGAAGAAAGTGGCCCATAAGGAAACGTGGCAGAACTTGTTGCCCGAAGCGAGTGTTTCAGGCAGTATGAGCCATACCATCACGGCACCGCAGTTCAGTATCGGAGACCAGACTGTGAAAATGGGTAAAGACAAGGCGAATACAGTCACCGGAGCGTTGAACATCAGTCTGCCTCTGTTTGCCCCGACGGTATATCGCGCCATGTCGATGACCAAGACGGACATTGAGCTGGCGGTGGAGAAGTCGCGGGCTTCCAAGCAAGATCTGGTAAATCAGGTGACCAAAGCCTACTATCAGCTGATGCTGGCGCAAGACTCGTATGAGGTGTTGCAAAATAGTTATAAACTGGCGGAAGACAATTTTAATATCGTCAACGCCAAATATCAGCAAGGTGCTGTCAGTGAGTTTGACAAAATTACTGCTGAGGTGCAGATGCGCAGCGTGAAACCGAGTCTTGTTTCTGCAGGCAATGCCGTGACGCTTTCCAAATTGCAACTGAAGGTGCTGATGGGTATTACCGCTGATGTGGATATTGATATTGACGATAGTCTGGCTGCTTATGAAGGCGTGGTGTTTGCCAATCAGCTGGACAACACGGTTCATGAGGGTTTGGCAAACAACTCTACCATGAAGCAGCTGGAACTGAACCGCCTGATGCTTCAGAAGAACATCAAATCGCTGCGTGCCAACTTCATGCCGACCTTAGGCTTGGGATATTCTTATCAATACCAGTCTATGAATAATGACACCTGGAATCTCTTCAACTATAATTATGGAAGCAGTTCCTCACTGGTATTCAATCTGAGCATTCCTTTATATAAGGCAAGCAACTTCACGAAGCTGAAAACGAATCGCATCCAGATGCGTCAGTTGGAGCAGAACCGCATTGATACGGAACGCAAGCTGAATATGCAGATAACGAGCTATCAAGACAATATGGCAGCCAGTTCGGAGCAGGTGTCCAGCAACAAGGAGAATGTGATGCAGGCCGAAAAGGCGGTTCAGATTGCCAGCAAGCGTTACGAGGTGGGCAAGGGAACCGTGCTCGAGCTGAATTCCTCGCAGGTACAGCTCACCGAGGCGGAACTCACTTACAACCAGTCCATATACGATTATCTGGTAGCGAAGGCCGATCTTGACCAGGTGTTGGGTAGAGACTATATCATTAAAAATCAGAAATAAAATAAGAACGACGATATGAAAAAAAGTTTTCAATTAGTTGCCCTGCTGTCTGTAGTCATGCTGGGCGCATGTAGCGGAGGCGGCGAAAAAGTTGCAGCAGAGAAAGTGGACGAGAAACCGAAAGTGAAACTGGCGGGTGTGACCTCCCGTCCGGTAGACCAGATTCAGGAATATACGGCTACCGTAGAGGCTGAAGTGAAGAATAACATCGCTCCCTCTTCACCGGTGCGCATAGACCGCATTTTTGTCGAAGTAGGCGACCGTGTGGCAAAGGGACAAAAGCTTGTCAGCATGGATGCCGCCAGTCTGAAGCAGGTTAAATTCCAGTTGGACAACCAGCGGATTGAGTTCAGCCGTGTGGACGAGCTTTACAAGGTGGGCGGAGCCTCCAAGTCGGAATGGGATGCCGCCAAGATGAACCTCGATATACGCGAAACCTCTTACAAGAACTTGTTGGAGAACACCGCCTTGCTAAGCCCCATTAACGGTGTGGTGACAGCGCGCAATTATGACAACGGTGACATGTACGGTGGTGGCGAACCTGTCCTTGTGGTAGAGCAGATTACTCCCGTGAAGTTGCTTATCAACGTTTCCGAAGGTTACTTTACGAAGGTTGCGAAAGGAGCTTCTGTCACGGTAAAAATAGATGTCTATGGTGATGAAGAGTTTGAAGGCAAGGTAAGTCTGGTGTATCCGACGATTGATTCCGCCACACGTACGTTCCCCGTAGAGGTGCAGCTTGCCAATCGTGACCGGCGCGTGCGTCCGGGTATGTTTGCCCGTGCTACGCTCAACTTCGGTACGCAAGACCATGTTGTGGTGCCCGACCTTGCCATTGTGAAGCGTGCCGGTTCTGGCGACCGCTATGTATATGTCTACAAGGATGGTAAGGTATCTTATAATAAAGTGGAACTGGGTCGTCGCATGGATACTGAATACGAGTTGATTTCCGGTGTGGACAACAACTCTCAGGTAGTCATTGCCGGACAGTCCAAACTTGCCGACGGAGTGGAAGTAGAAGTAGAAAAATAATCAAGAACGGATGATGCGGCATTGTCCTTATTGCCATTATCAGTGGCCTGCCAATTCTTGACTATCAGTTATCAACTATCAATTATCAAATAGAAAAAATGAGTTTATACGAAGGAGCGGTTAAGAAACCGATTATGACCTCGCTCTGCTTCCTGGCAGTGGCGATATTTGGTCTGTTCTCTTTGTCGAAGTTACCGGTAGACCTCTATCCGGATATCGAGACCAATACCATTATGGTAATGACCTCGTATGCGGGCGCCAGTGCGTCGGACATTGAGAACAACGTGACCCGTCCGTTGGAGAATACGCTGAATTCTGTCAGCAATCTGAAACATATCACTTCGCGTTCGTCGGAGAATATCTCTGTGATTACGCTGGAGTTTGAGTATGGCTACGACATTGATGTACTGACGAACGATGTGCGCGACAAGCTGGACATGGTCAGCTCCATGCTGCCCGATGAGGTGGAAACGCCCATCATCTTCAAGTTCAGTACGGACATGATTCCCATCCTCCTGCTCTCCGTGCAGGCGGAAGAGAGCCAGCCGGCACTTTACAAGATACTGGATGACAACGTTGCCAATCCTTTGGCGCGTGTGCCGGGTGTGGGTACGGTATCCATCTCGGGTGCGCCCAAGCGCGAAATCAATGTTTATTGCGACCCCAATAAACTGGATGCCTACGACCTCTCGGTAGAAACCATCAGCTCCGTCATCAGTGGTGAGAACCGCAACACACCGGGCGGTACGTTCGATGTGGGTAGCAACACCTATTCGCTACGTGTGGAAGGTGAGTTCAAAGACCCGAAAGAGATGGAGAACATCGTAGTGGGTACCCACAACGGGGCTTCCGTTTATCTGCGCGATGTGGCAAGGGTGGTGGACTCTGTGGAAGAACGTGCGCAGAAGACCTACAGCAACGGTGTGCAGGGTGCCATGATTGTGGTGCAGAAGCAGTCGGGTGCCAACTCTGTAGCCATCTCGCAGAAGGTAATCGACATGCTGCCGCAGTTGCAGAAGTCTTTACCGAGCGACGTGAAGCTGGGCATCATCGTCAATACGTCGGACAACATCCTGAATACGATTTCCAGTTTGGAGGAAACCATCATTTACGCCATGCTGTTCGTTATCCTGGTGGTGTTCGTCTTTCTGGGCCGTTGGCGTGCCACGGTCATCATCTGCATCACCATTCCGATGTCTTTGGTGGCCTCGTTCATCTACTTGGGCATCATCGACGGCGGTTCGCTCAATATCATTTCGCTTTCGTGTCTTTCCATTGCCATTGGTAATGTGGTGGACGACGCCATTGTAGTGCTCGAAAACGTCACCACCCACATCGAGCGCGGCTCCGAGCCGAAGCAGGCGGCGGTGCATGCCACGAACGAGGTGGCCATTTCGGTTATTGCCTCTACGCTGACGATGATTGCCGTATTCTTCCCGCTGACGATGGTAAGCGGTATGTCGGGCGTGTTGTTCCGCCAGTTGGGCTGGATGATGTGCGTCATTATGACCGTTTCCACCATATCGGCTTTGTCATTCACTCCGATGATGTGTTCGCAGCTCCTGCGTTTGCAGAAGAAGCAAAGCAAGTGGTTCATCGCTTTCTATAAACCCATCCAGTTTGCGTTGGATGCCCTCGATGTATGGTATCAGAATCGTTTGAACTGGGCTGTGCGCCATCGTAAGACCATTGTGGTGGCCTGTGCCGGCTTGTTTGCCCTCAGTCTGATGTGCGCCAAGTACATTGGTTCCGAGTTCTTCCCGGCGGCAGACAACGCGCGTATTGCCGTGAAGCTGCAGCTGCCTATCGGGGCCCGCGTGGAGCGTGCGCAGGCATTGGCTTCGGAACTGACCGATTTGTGGATGAAGCGCTATGAAGGCGTGCTGAAAGTGTGCAACTACACCGTAGGCCAGGCCGACTCGGACAATACCTTTGCTTCGATGCAGGACAACGGCAGCCACATTATCAGTTTCAATATCAGCTTGGTGAGCGTGGGCAACCGTGATGTCACGCTGGAGGCCGTGTGCGATGAAATGCGCCAAGACCTCAAAGGCTATCCCGAACTGGACAAGGCACAAGTCATCATGGGCGGAAGCACGGGCGGCATGAGTGCCCAGGCAAGTGCCGATTTCGAGGTTTATGGATATGACTTCACGGCTACAGACCGCGTGTCGGCCGAACTGAAGGAGAAACTTCTCAACGTGAAGGGTGTGAGCGAGGTGAACATCAGCCGTCAGGACTACCAGCCCGAATACCAGGTGGACTTCGACCGCGAGAAGCTTGCCCTGCACGGGCTGAATCTCTCTACGGCATCGGGTTACCTGCGCAACCGCGTGAACGGTGCCTTGGCTTCCTACTACCGCGAGGACGGTGACGAGTACGACATCCGTGTGCGCTACGCTCCCGAATTCCGTACTAAGATCGAGGACCTGGAGAACATCCTTATCTATACCCCTGCCGGAAAGGCTGTCCGTGTAAAAGACCTGGGCAAAGTGGTGGAACGTTCCGCACCTCCTACCATCGAGCGTAAGGACCGCGAGCGCATTGTTACCGTATCGGCCATCATCTCCGGTGCTCCGTTGGGCGACGTGGTGGCGGAAGGGAATGCCATTATCGACAAGATGGACCTTCCGAGTGGCGTTTCCATCCAGATTTCCGGTTCGTACGAAGACCAGCAGGAGTCGTTCATGGACTTGGGTACGCTGGCGGTGCTCATCGTCATTCTGGTGTTCATCGTGATGGCGGCGCAGTTCGAGTCGCTGACCTATCCGTTCATCATCATGTTCTCCATTCCGTTCGCTTTCAGCGGTGTGCTCATGGCGCTCTTCTTTACGGGCACCAACCTGAATGTGATGAGCCTGTTGGGAGGCATCATGCTGATTGGTATCGTGGTGAAGAACGGTATCGTGCTGATAGACTATATCACGCTCTGTCGCGAGCGCGGCATGGCTGTGCTCCACTCGGTGGTTACGGCAGGCCGCAGCCGTCTGCGTCCGGTATTGATGACGACGCTCACTACCGTTCTCGGTATGGTGCCGATGGCCGTGGGCCAGGGTGAAGGTGCCGAGATGTGGCGTCCGCTAGGTGTGGCGGTTATCGGTGGTCTGACGGTATCTACCGTCCTGACATTGATTCTTGTGCCCGTGCTCTACTGCTCGTTTGCCGGTACCGGAATCAAGCGTGCACGCCGCAAGATAAAGAAAGACCGTGAGTTGAACGAGTATTACCTCACGCATAAGGAGAAGATGACGAAACCCCGCAAACAATAATCCTGTCTTCGCGTCCTTCCTTCCCCGGTGCGGGAGGGCGGGCGCGGAGATGCTTTTTATAACTTATAGAAGAAACAAACAATGAAATCCGTATTTATCACATTCGACCAAGCTTTCTACGAGCGCATCATGGCACTGCTCGACCGCCAGAACTGCCGCGGCTTCAGCTATTGGCAGCAGGTGCAGGGACGTGGCAGCAAGACCGGCGAGCCGCACTACGGCAGCCATGCCTGGCCCAGCATGTGCTCTGCCATCATCACAATGGTGGACGATGCCAAGGTAGACCCTCTGCTCGAAGCACTTCATAAGATGGACCGGGAAACGGAACAGCTGGGGCTTCGAGCCTTTGTATGGAACGTGGAGAAGACTATCTGACAAGAGAGTACATCATATCCGAATACTGAACTACCCCTGCCGCAACGATGTGTGTGGCAGGGGTAGTTGCATTCTCAGGCCTCAGACACTTGTTGTGAGAAGCTCTCTCTATACTTGTCGGATTGTCTCTCTCACATACCAAGTCTGTTTCGGCCTAAGGAGAAAGTTTATCTTAACTGTGAAGATGTACATCTTCACAGTTAAGATATATATATTCAGCCTTAAGATATACATCTTGACTGTGAAGATAAACTTTTTCTTTAGGATGAAGCAAACTGTTGACCGGACTGTGTATACTTCGTTATCATATCTGTACCACTCTCTCATAGGAGTGTGACCGGGAGAGGACAAGAGACCCAAGAACCTCATGGCACGGCTTTTCATTTCAAAGAGTTATCGCCCTTCGGGCTAAGTAGTTCGTTAAGAGCCGATCGCTCTGCTGATGTATAGCTGTGCTATCGGCTTTTAACTCCCGATAAACCCCTCCGACTCCCGTAAATGAAAAAGCCGTGGCTTATGATTATTTTTATAATTGGAATATAGCAATCCCCCGTATGAATTCTCTATCTTTGCGGGCACGTAAAAGATAAGTGCATGGAGCATGGAGAAAAGTGTATTGCGACATACGGGATTGTTTGTGTTCATTGTGACGGGCTTATTGCTGTTGATGAACGGGTTGCCGGGATTGACGTGGCGTGGTCGTGTGCTGCGGCGCGTAGACATACTGGGGGATGTGCGTCCTCCTGTCGAAGCGCTGCACGATGCAGACAGTCTGCTTCCTCCTCCGCCTGAGGTGAAACCCGCGTTCGTGGATACCTGCCGTACGGGCATGACTTGTATCGAGGACTACAGCGACTCTACCCTGCGGGGCATGACTGCATTCTACCGCGCCTTGGACGACCTTGCCAAGCGTCCCCGCCATGTGCGTATAGCCTACTTCGGCGACTCATTCATCGAAGCCGACATCCTGACGGCCGACCTGCGGGAAAAGCTGCAACAGAAATACGGTGGTTGCGGTGTGGGCTTCGTCACCATCACCTCCATGACCAGCGGATACCGTCCCACAGTGCGCCACTCCTTCAGCGGGTGGAGCAGCCATTCCATCATGGATTCTGTCTTTTTCGACCGTAGCAAGCAGGGCGTTTCGGGTCATTACTTCGTACCCCGTGCCGGTGCCTACGTGGAACTGCGCGGGCAGACTGCTTATGCCTCAAGGCTCGACACCTGCCGACGTGCCAGCATCTTCTTCTATAACCGGGGCGAAACAACCCTCTCCGTGCAGGTGAACCGGGGCGAGGTTGTCACGCGTTCCTTCCATCCGGTGGGCGATTTGCAGGAAATGGAGGTCGACGGTAACATCGGTTCCGTCCGATGGCAAGTGGAAAAGGCCGATTCCACACTGTTCTACGGGCTTGCCCTGGACGATACGGCAGGCATATCGCTGGACAATTTCTCGTTGCGCGGCAGCTCCGGACTGACTTTGCGTTCCGTGCCCGTGTGGATGATGTGCGAGTTCAACCGGCAGCGTCCCTACGACCTGATAATTCTGCAATATGGCCTGAACGTGGCTACCAAACGGGGGAGTAATTACGACCGCTACATCGCAGGCATGCAGACCACGCTGCAGCATTTGAAAGAGGCTTTCCCGCAAGCAGGCATACTGGTGGTCAGTGTGGGAGACCGCGACTATAAGACCGAGGACGGTAGCCTGCGCACCATGCCGGGCATCAAGAATCTGGTGCGCTATCAGCAGAATCTGGCTGCGGATGAGGCTGTGGCTTTCTGGAATATGTTCGAAGCAATGGGAGGAGAAGGAAGTATGGCAGAGATGGTACATGCCAAGCCTTCGATGGCCAATTACGATTATACGCACATCAACTTCCGCGGAGGAAAGCACTTGGCCGGACTGCTGTATGAAGCACTGGTTTACGGTAAAGAACAGTATGACAGGAGGAGGGCTTATGAAGAAGAGTAGGATATGGCGCTTTTGCCTCTTGTTTCTGTTCTTGGGGTTGACGGGAGCCCCCTTGGGAGCGCAGGACAAGGTTCCGGAAACGCTTTGTCCGCAGCTTGCGGCGGCGGATTGCGATACGCTTCTCACCTGCAGGCAACGCACGGACACGGTGCCGGTGCCGCTTGTCACCCTTCCGCCTGCCTTCCGGGAAGTGCGCGAAAATTGCCTGACGGACAGCATCGGTGTGCTCAATGCCTTTTGGGAGAAACTTCGCCTGCTGCGCCTCGGCGCCTCTGCCGATACGGTGCGCATCGTCCATGTGGGCGACAGCCATATCCGCGGGCATATCTTTCCCCGCACTGCGGGCGAACTGATGCAACGGGTTTTCGGTGCGCTGACCTCTACGGACGTGGGTATCAACGGTGCGTTCTGTGTTACCTTCACCCGCCCCGACCGCGTGGAAGAGATTGCTGCCTTGCATCCTGACCTGCTGATTCTTTCGTTCGGGACAAACGAGAGTCACAATCGGCGCTACAACGCCTTGCTGCACCGCCGCCAGATGGACGATCTCGTGCGTATGCTTCGCGACCGCATGCCCGGTGTGCCGATGCTGATGACCACGCCTCCCGGCTCGTACGAAAGTTTCCGCCAGCGCAGACGGAAGCGGACGTATAAGTTGAACCCGCGTACTGCCGTCGCTGTGCAGGAAATTCTCAGGTATGCCGATGAGAACGGGTTGGCCGTGTGGGACATGTACGGAATATTGGGCGGCATGCGCCGTGCCTGCCTCAATTGGCAGGAAGCAGGACTGATGCGCCCCGACCATGTACACTATATGCCCGAAGGATATCGCCTGCAGGGCGAGTTGCTTTTTCAAGCCTTATTAAAAGCCTATAATGATTATGTGGAATATTGACGGATTGTTTTCTACGCTTAACATAGACCCGGAGCGGTTGCGCAGTGTGTTCATATACGACCCTCAGGCACCGATGATTTTCAGTAGCGGTATCTTTCTTTGGTTGTTTGCCGCCTTCATGCTGGTCTATCTGGTGTTGCAGCATCGCGCTACGGCACGTCTGCTGTTTGTCACTCTGTTTTCCTACTACTTCTATTACAAGAGTAGCGGCACTTACTTTTTCCTGTTGGGGCTTGTCACCGTTTGCGATTTCTTTATTGCCCGGCTGATGGTCCGCGAACCGGTTCCTTTGCTGCGCAAGGCGTGGGTGGGGGTCAGCCTGAGCATCAATCTGGGCTTGCTGTGTTATTTTAAGTACACCAACTTCCTGGGCACTTTCCTTGCCTCGCTGACAGGGGGACTCTTTGAACCGCTGGACATATTCCTGCCTGTGGGCATTTCTTTCTTCACTTTCCAGTCGTTGAGTTACACGATAGATGTGTACCGTCGCCAGATAACGCCTCTGACCAGTTTGCTGGATTATGCTTTTTATGTCTCTTTCTTTCCCCAGCTGGTGGCAGGACCTATCGTGCGTGCACGCGATTTCATTCCGCAAATCCGCCGTCCGCTGTTTGTCTCCAAGGAGATGTTCGGGCGTGGAATCTTCCTCATTGTCAGTGGACTCTTCAAGAAAGCGGTCATATCAGACTATATCAGCGTCAATTTTGTAGAACGTATCTTTGATAATCCTACTCTCTATTCGGGGGTGGAGAATCTGATGGGGGTCTATGGCTATGCCTTGCAGATTTATTGCGACTTCTCCGGTTACAGTGATATGGCTATCGGCATTGCCTTGTTGCTGGGCTTCCATTTCAATATCAACTTTGATTCTCCTTATAAGTCCGCTTCCATTACGGAATTCTGGAGGCGGTGGCATATTTCGCTTTCCAGCTGGCTGCGCGATTACCTTTATATCTCTTTGGGTGGCAACCGGAAGGGGAAAATCCGCCAATATGTCAATCTCATCATTACCATGTTCCTGGGTGGCTTGTGGCATGGCGCTTCGTGGAATTTTGTCCTTTGGGGGATGATGCACGGCGTTGCGCTTGCAGCCCATAAGTTCTGGATGACGCTTACCGGGCGTAAGAAGGGGACGGAGAGCCGTGGCATCCGCCGCTTCTTCGGAGTGCTTGTCACTTTCCATTTTGTTTGTTTCTGCTGGATATTCTTCCGTAATGCGGAGTTCTCCACATCAATGGATATGCTGAAGCAGATATTCACAACTTTTCGTCCGCAGCTCTTCCCGCAGTTGGTGGCAGGCTATTGGGAAGTGTTCGCATTGATGGCATTGGGATATTTTCTGCATTTTGTGCCCGACAGTTGGGAACGTGCCTGCACAAAAACAGTAGTCCGCCTCCCCTTATTGGGAAAGGCGCTACTGATGCTTGCTGTAATCTATCTGGTCATTCAGATGAAAAGTTCGGAAATACAGCCGTTTATCTATTTCCAGTTCTGATTATTACTGCTCGGTCGCTGTGGAGTCTGCCTGCTGTCGGAAAGGTTCCCGGTAGCTGAGTCCGGTGGCAGTTAATGGCTGTTCTCTCTATCCGCAAGGAGGTAAGATAGAAACTGTCGGTGGTGTAATTGATACTTCCTACGGGTACGGTCAGTCCGCGTGTCGGGATTGCTCTCATCCAGGTGCTCTCGCCCTCTCTCAATCCGGCATTTCCTTTCTTGTGGGAATTCGGTGGCAGAGGTGGGGGCATATAAGCGGGCAATGGCAAAAAAGCACGGCTCCCTGCCGTCAAACCGGGACAAACTTTATAACTTTGCAGCATACGACATAAAAATCTATTTATTATGAACTGCAAATCCTTGTTTTTTCTGGTTGTTTTTTCCCTGGCCCTTGTATCAGGGGTGTTTGCTCAGAAGAAAGTTTCTATCCTTGGTGATTCCTATTCCACCTTTTACGGTCATGTCTCTCCTGCCGCCAATCTCTGCTGGTATGGAGTTCCCGGCGAAAAGAAGGAAAATGATGTGACGAAGGTGGAGGAGACCTGGTGGCACCGTTTCATCCATGAGCACGGCTTTCAGTTGGAACGCAACAATTCCTATTCCGGTTCTACCGTCTGTCATACCGGTTACGGGAAAGCCGATTACTCCGACCGTTCTTTTATCACCCGTATTCATAACCTCGGTGTCCCCGACATAATCTTTGTTTTTGGTGGTACCAATGACAGTTGGGCAGGTGTCCCCATTGGCACATACCAATATAATGGTTGGATGAAAGCCGATTTGTATAGCTTCCGCCCTGCCTTTTGCTATCTGCTTGCATCTCTCAAGCAGCTCTATCCTGCGGCCAGGATTTATAATATTACCAATTCTGAATTATCCGAAGAGATAACTGATTCCATGGATGAAATTTGCCGGTACTATGCCATCGAGAATATTCGTTTGCACGACATTGATAAACAATGGGGGCATCCTTCTGTACAAGGAATGCGGTCTATCAATGTCCAGGTTTGGGAGTCTGTCTCCCCGATATTGGAGCCTTCTGTTCCTTGGCCTGCCAAGAACTAAGGAGAGGCCCATTGGGAGTTATCCTTGTTCTATCCCGATTTTTGATTATCCCGATTTGTATTAGAGCCTGTTTAAATTT
>NZ_SRYZ01000001.1 GCF_004793475.1 Bacteroides muris (ex Afrizal et al. 2022)
GATAATGAAAATCAGCCACTTGGCCTATTTTATTATACTAAATATTATTTACTAACTCATTTGTTTTCAACGGATTAACTGTAATTTTAACGAAGTATTATTATACTATACAGTTCCATAAAATCCTCTGTTACCAAGTAATATTCGTCAAGCCCCTCACAGTCGCCGATAAATATATGTATATCAGACATTCTTGCTTTATAAACGATAAAATCCCTGTTCCAATAATCAATAAAAAAATAGAAAACGATATTTTTGTCAATTATATCCAATAGATGAAAATAAGGATCTTCCATGTTACAATCTATACTATATGGCACATATTTAAATTTCAGCCATAATGCACGAGGATTTCCAATTACAAATGTGTCATATAACCGTTGTATTAAAATCTCTTTATCGACATCTCCTATTTCCTGAAATGGAAGATGGTTATCTTTGATTGTTCGTTCTATTTCTTTATAATCAAACATGACATTTTGCTTCTGTTAATAATCTCGCATTATCCATACCGGTATTAACTTTCTGAGATACCTTTCAAACGTGATAGAAGAGGCAGACCGCTATATCTCCGTTTTGTATTTCCGGAGTTCTGTTCTCAATGCTTGTGCCTTTCCACCGGTCATCCGGTCGAGCAAATCCCAGAAGCGCTCCCCATGATTCATCTCGCGGGTATGTGCCAGCTCGTGCAGTAGCACGTAGTCTATAAGATGCTTGGGAAGAAGCACCAGATAATAGGAAAGATTGATATTACCTTGTGCCGAACAGCTTCCCCAACGCCCGCTACTGGAATTGATTTTCACACTTTTATAAGGCAGATTGTGCTGCATGGAGAGCATATACAGACGGGGAGGAAGGATAATCTTTGCATTCCGGCGCAGAGCCTCTTCAATTACCTTGTGCAGCCAAGCCTGCAGATTCTCATCCGAGAAATCGGCATCAGGAGGACAGATTATCTGCATTTCTCCCAATTCCGAACGGGACAGGAACCGTTCCCGTTGTCCGCTGACCAACGTCAGTTTAAAAAACTCCGTATCAATGCGGTAATCCAAATCAATCAGCTTTCTGACCAGCTTCTGTCTGGCATCCTTCAGACGCGGACGAAGCTGCTCGATGGCACTCTCTACCTCGGCAAGAGAAGTCCGAGGAGGCACAGTCACGTAAATTCCGTCCTCCTTTGTACGGAAAGTGAGACGCCGTGCCCGGACATTGACCCGGACAAACAAAGACCCAAGCTCTTTATCTTCTATAATACGGTTTACTGTCATAAATCAAAGCCTCTCCCATAGAGGGGGACAGGGAAGAGACTTTGCAAATGAACAAAGAATCGTCCGAAAAAGCAAGCAAACACTTGACAAAAGCGGACGGGATGTCCGATAATGAACACTGTGTAAAAGCAGTTATTCTTTAGTTATCAAAGATTTAGATTTATGGCACAATAATTGATTAAGGTATAACAACCGAACGTCCTTTAAAAAAAGCATTTCTACATGCAACTTTTTCAAGGCAGTTCACGTCTAACTAATAAATATTGAATCGCAAAAAAGAATATGAAAACTCTAACAACATTTATCGCAATCGCCTTATTGGCATTCTGTACAACCGCTTGTTCACAACAACACACATACCGTTCCGGAAGCTTCGGCAGCAAAACGGTCAAGGCAAGCAAGAATTATGTAACCAAAGACATAAAAGTGGACAACTTCACCAAACTGAGTGTAGCCGGCAGTCCCGACGTGACCTACACGCAAAAGTCCGGAAAACCGACAGTGGAAGTATACACCTCGGACAACATTGTAGATTTGCTGGATATCCGTGTCAAGGACAATACCCTCTACGTCGGCTTCAAAAAGAATGTCAACGTATCATACGACAAACTGAAAGTCCGTGTCTCCGCAGAAAAGCTGAACGGTATTGCCGTGGCAGGTTCAGGAGACGTGGAATTGAAAAACGGGCTAAAAACGGACGACCTTAAAATCTCCGTGGCAGGTTCGGGAGACATCAGCGGAAACAATATCTCTTGTACAGACCTCAGTATTTCCATCGCAGGCTCGGGAGACATCAACAGCAGCAACATCACTTGCAATGACCTCCAAGTATCCGTTGCAGGCTCCGGTGACATGAAGTTGAACAACGTAACGGCCCACTCCACCAAAGCATCTATTGCAGGTTCGGGTACCGCTATCCTAAGCGGTAGCACCCAAGAAGCAGAATACAGTGTGGCAGGTTCGGGTGATTTGTTTGCTTCCGATTTTGTTGCCAAAAAGGCATCTGCCAGTGTTGCCGGTTCAGGCGACATCAAATGCCATGCCACAGATTTCCTGAAAGTACGCACCAGCGGAAGCGGCAGTGTGGGCTACAAGGGTAATCCGGAACTGGACTATCCGAAAAAAGGACTGTATAAGCTCTAACATTGGAAAAGATAGAATGATTGTAAGCCTAAACTAAATTCTCTCTCAAATAATTACCTACAAAGATGACGAAGGACTCTTGCGAGGAAGTCCTTCGTTCTTTTATTGGAGCAAGACGTCCTTCCACCCAACCTTCAACCACATCGAACATATAAAAACAATAAAGGGACGCTGCATCACGCGGCGTCCCTTCTATGTTAGTTAGTTTTTATAAGATTTTGAGAGAATTGAAACTTCACAGCCTCAAGTTGTTTTAATAAAGTACACTAACTATTATGTTTAAAGCAAATGAAAATGTTATTTTAAAAGCAAATGAAAATATCTATTCCTCGATTTCCTGTTCCTCTTCCACCCGATGCAAGCTGTCCATCACTTGCTTCTCATGAGACACGGACACATCTCCCGAGAGAGCTACCGACGGTGCGGAAATCTGTTTACCGATAGTATCGGCTGCGGCCACCTCCTCTACATCCGAGAAAAATGAATGTTGCATCACATTCCCCATAGAAAGGACCACTGCCACTACTGCAGCGGCTTTGAACAACGGCATGAAACGTGCGGTCAATGTCAGGCGCTTTGCCTTGACCACCGGAACTTCCACTTCGGCAAGCACCCGGACATCAAAATCCTCACCCAAATGCACTTCCTGCTGAAGCTGCTGATATACGAACAAGTCCTTGTAGCGAAGCAAGTGTCCGGGAACATCGTTACCGCTAAAGAAAGCACGCAGGCATGCTTCCTCTTCCAAAGAAGTTTCGCACTGCCAGTAGCGTTCCAAGAGTTGTTCTATATATTTAGAGTCCATAACCTTCTATATCAATAAACGTTTGTTTCACTTTTTGCCGCGCCCTGAAGAGGTTCACTTTTACCTGCTCCTCGGTCAAGCTCAGAACCGCTGCAATTTCTTTATAGCTCTTACCTTCAATATCCCTAAGCTGCATAATCAGCCGCTGTTTTTCGGGAAGTTTGTTCATCAGCCGATGTATCAGCGTCATCCGTTCCTTGTTCACCAGCTTTTCGTAAGGACTCGATGCATCGGAAGCCTGCTCCATTTCGGGTGTCAACTCCAAGGTACGGGAGTCTTTTCGCTCGCTACGGTCTATCGCCAGATTTCTTGCCACTGTCAAGCAATAGGCTTCGATAGAACCGAACTGCGACCACTCGTCACGCTTGTTCCAGGCTCTTATCAGCGTTTCCTGCACAACGTCCTCCGCCTCTGCCCTATCGAACGTAATTCTCAAGGCTAACCGAAAGAGCTTGTCCTTCAGCGGAAGAATGTCATTGCGAAAGCTGAGTTCTTGCATCTCTAAGAAATTGACGGTTAAGTATTCAGAAAGTTACAGCCTACTGCCACTTTTTTTAAATTATTTCCGGATACGGGTTCCACTATTCCCGTTGATGGCTGATGCCAAAGTGATTACGACTTCAGCCACACCGGCATTCAATGCCTCGAAAGAGTTCTCCAATTTCGGAATCATACCACCTTGAATCACCCCATCCGCCACATATTGCTTGAATTCCTCCGGCGTTATCTGTGAAATCACGCTATCATCGTCGTTCTCGTCACGCAGTACCCCCTTCTTCTCAAAACAAAATACCAAAGTAACGTCGAACAAGCCCGCCAAAGCCTTGGCAGTCTCTCCGGCAATGGTGTCGGCATTCGTATTCAGCATGTGCCCCTCTCCATCGTGCGTCAACGGAGCCATTACGGGAACCACACCTTTATGAATGAGGTCTGCCAGGAAAGCGGCATTCACCTGCCTCACATCGCCTACAAACCCATAATCCACCTCCTTTACGGGACGTTTTACGGAACGAATCACATCCATATCAGCCCCCGTCAGACCCAGTGCATTGACACCGCGCGCCTGCAGACCGGCAACGATATTCTTATTCACCAATCCGCCATACACCATTGTCACCACTTTCAGCGTTTCGGCATCAGTGATGCGGCGGCCATTTATCATTTTGCTTTCAATGTCCAGTCGGGCGGCAATCTTCGTAGCCGAGCGTCCGCCTCCGTGTACCAGCACCTTGTAGCCCTCAATGGCTGCAAAGTCATCCAACAACTTATAGAGGGTGGCTTCCTCTTCTACAATTTTGCCACCCACTTTGATTACAGTCAGTTTCTCCATTTTATTCCAAATAAGTATATCCGTACAGTCCGGAACGGTAATTAGACAAAAATTCCTTTCCTTCTTCCACAGAGATGCGCCCTTCCTTGACGGATTGCGTCACCCATGTTTCCAGCGTACGCACCAGTTTTTTAGGATTATATTGCACGTAGTCCAGCACCTCGGCCACCGTCTCGCCGTCAATCAGCTGATCGATGGTATAGCCTTTGGAATTGACGGACACGTGTACGGCATTCGTATCACCGAATAGATTGTGCATATCTCCCAAAATCTCCTGATAAGCCCCTACCAGGAAAACCGCCAGATAGTAGTGCTCCTTGTCACGCAACGAATGCAATGGTAAGGTGGTCGTATCGGCACGCGAACTGACAAAATTGGCAATCTTACCGTCCGAGTCGCAAGTCATGTCCTGCAAGGTAGCCTCGCGGTCGGGTCTTTCGTCCAGCCGTTGTATGGGCATGATGGGGAACATCTGATCGATGGCCCAGGAGTCGGGCAACGACTGGAACAATGAAAAATTACAGAAATACTTGTCAGCAAGTAGCTTGCTCAACTTGCGGAATTCCTCGGGGCAGTGCTTCATGCCGCTGGCAATGGAGTTGATTTCGCGGCAGATACTCCAATAGAGTTTCTCTATCTGTGCACGCGTATTCAAGTCGACGATACCATGGCTGAAAAGGTCGAGTGCCTCTTCGCGTATCTGCTGCGCATCGTGCCAAGGTTCCAGCATGCTACGCTGGCTCAGGTTGTCCCATATATCATACAGTTCCTTCACCAGTTCGTGAGCATCCTCTCCCGGTTCCCAATCGTCGTCCATTTCGGGCAGGGAAGCCGTTTCCAGCACTTCAAAGATAAGCACAGAGTGATGGGCAGTCAAGCTACGTCCCGTCTCAGTAATGATATTGGGATGAGGAAAACCGTGTTTGTCGGCAGCGTCGACGAAGGTCGACACCACATCGTTGACATATTCCTGAATAGAATAGTTAACGGAGCTTTCGCTGCTTGAAGAACGTGTACCGTCATAATCAACCCCCATGCCACCACCGGTATCCACGAATTCAATGTTGAAGCCCATCTTGTTCAGTTGCACAAAGAACTGCGAAGCTTCACGCAAAGCATTCTTGATACGACGTATCTTGGTTATCTGACTGCCGATATGGAAATGTATCAGCTTCAGACAGTCCTTCATATCTTTCTTCTCCAAGAAGTCCAGCGCTTCGAGCAGTTCACTGGATGTCAGTCCGAACTTGCTGGCATCTCCTCCGCTTTCTTCCCATTTGCCACTTCCGCTGGAAGCCAATTTAATGCGAATACCTATATTGGGTCTCACCTTCAATTGCTTCGCCATCTTGGCAATAAGATTCAGCTCATTAAGTTTCTCTACGACAAGAAAGATGCGTTTGCCCATTTTCTGTGCCAACAGTGCCAGTTCAATGAAGCTCTCGTCCTTATATCCGTTACAAACCACGAGGGAACCCGGGTCTGTATTGACCCCTATCACAGCATGCAACTCCGGTTTTGAACCCGCTTCCAGACCCAGATTGAACTTCTTCCCATGGTTAATCATCTCTTCCACCACGGGACGCATCTGATTCACTTTAATGGGGTAGATGATAAAGTTCTCTCCTTTATATCCGTACTCGTCAGCCGCCTGCCTGAAGCAGCAGGATACCTTCTCGATGCGGTTGTCCAGAATATCGGGAAAACGCACCAAGACCGGAGCCGCCACATCACGCAACTGCAACTCGTCCACCAACTCTTTTAAATCGACGGCAACTCCATCCTTACGCGGTGTCACCACAACATGACCTCTGTCATTGATACCAAAGTACGAAGTGCCCCAACCAGTTACGTTGTACAGCTCTTCTGAATCTTCAATACGCCATTTTCTCATCAGTACATTTACTATTAGACTATTTACAATTTACTATTTTCCCACAGTAGTGTGTCTTATAAGGGGGGGACAAAAATACACATAAATCTAATATATCCAGCTCTTCGGACTGAAGAATACACACTTACAAGGAATTAAAGTCCTAAAAGTTGGCGTAACCGTTGCACAGATTCGTCAATCTGGCCGCGGCTCTCCAGATAACCGGCATCAAAGCGATAACGGGCCTGCGAGTAGAAAGGCGCACGCTTATCCAACGCCTCCACAATAAAGGTGCGCAAATCCTCGTCCGTCTTGCTTTGCAGGATGGGGCGTTGCAGCTTCGCCACCCGAAGCCGGCGGAATAGAATATCGGGATGCACATCCAGGAACACAGTCTGTCCGCAACCGTTCATGTACTCCATATTGTCAAAAAAGCAAGGAGTACCACCGCCAGTAGAGACCACGACATCCTCAAATTCCCCTACCTCATGCAGCATGTTTCGCTCCAATTCACGAAAAGAAGCTTCTCCCCGCTCGGTGAACAATTCACGGATTGATTTGTGAAAACGTTCTTCAATATACCAGTCCAAGTCGATGAACGGCACACTTATTTCGCAGGCAAAAGCCTTTCCTAAAGTAGTTTTACCAGCTCCCATATAGCCAGTCAAGAAAATACGTATCATATCCGCTACGAATTACAGGTTTCCCGCAAAGGTAGCAATTCCAAGCTGAAAACGCCTCTGTATCAGAGGAAAATTTTGATACGATTGCTTAAATCTTCGAATTCCTTTTCTTCCGGTTCACCGGTGGGTGTGCCGAAGGGCATCTGTGCAATCAGCATCCAGTCGCCGGGCAGGTTCCAGATGCGGCGTACCTCGTCGTCAATCAAAGGATTGTAGTGTTGCAGGGAGGCCCCCAACCCCATGTCTTCCAGCATAGTCCAGATGGCAAACTGATGCATGGCTGAGGTATGCTGTGACCAAGTAGGGAAATTATCTTTATAGGAAGGAAACGCTTCCTGCAACTTCTTGACGACAGAAGTATCCTCAAAGTAGAGGACAGTACCGTGTCCGCCGGCAAAACAGCCATCAATCTTAACTTCCGTCTTGGCAAAGGCCTCGGCGGAGATACGCGCTTTCAAGGTTTCCTTCACGATGCTCCACAATTTCTTATGTTCGTCGCCCAGCAGCAATACAATTCTCGTAGACTGTGAATTGAAAGCTGAAGGCACATTCTTTACGGCTTCACGAATAACGTGTACTACTTCTTCATCCAGCACCGGCGAATCACTGCCGATAGAGTAATAACTACGGCGATGCGCCATGGCTTCTGCAAATGTTCTCTTCATTTTTGTACTTTCTTTTAAATTTTCATTTATTCATTTTCTATCCGCCATACAAAGAAACAAATGAAAGAGGGAAGTGGTTCGGATTTTCTTTTTTACCTTTGTCCGCAGTTATGAAGAAAAGAAAATACTACGTCGTATGGGCGGGAGTCAACCCGGGCATCTACACCTCTTGGACGGACTGCCAACTGCAGACCAAAGGCTACCAAGGAGCGAAATACAAATCGTTCGAAACACGTGAAGAAGCAGAAAAAGCCTTTGCCTCTTCGCCGTACGCGTACATCAAGCGCTCGGCTCCCTCTCCTGCCAAGACTACTCCCGGCGCCGACGCTCCCCTTCCCGCCGCCGTCGCAGAAAACAGCCTTGCTGTAGATGCTGCCTGCAGCGGAAATCCCGGTGCCATGGAGTACCGGGGAGTACACGTCGCCAGCCGTCAGGAAATCTTTCACTTCGGGCCGATGTACGGTACCAATAATATCGGAGAATTTCTGGCCATTGTTCACGGATTGGCCTTGCTGAAGCAAAAAGGCTTCGACATGCCCATCTACAGCGACAGCGTGAACGCCATCAACTGGATAAAACAGAAAAAATGCAAGACCAAACTGCCACGCGACGCCAAGACCGAAGAGCTCTTCCGCCTGATAGAACGTGCGGAGAAGTGGTTGCGCGAAAATACCTATACCACCCGCATCCTGAAATGGGAGACGAATCAATGGGGGGAGATACCCGCTGATTTCGGACGGAAATAATTTATCCACTAAGGTTCATTTTACTATAAATGAGTCTAAAATATCATCGATTCTTTTTCGCATCTCCGAATGCACTCTCTATATATCTTCTGATATAAAAATCATCACTTTATGCACAATATCACCACTTTATTGTAGCAAGTAGAAACGAGGTAGGCAATGAAACATCCTGCACCCTAAAATCGGGTGTGATGTAGAGTAAACCTCTCCACAAAAAGGAGATGTGTCAAAACACCAAAAATATGAAAATCACCCCTGTCACAGATATCTGTAGCAAGGGTGATTTTGTTAAAAGGAGGGTTTTGACACACCCTCCTGCTAGAGACAGCTATCAGCTTTCAGCTTATCAACAAGCCTCAGCCATAGCGTCTTATTTACTATACGATGCCTTCACGAAAGGAGCCTCAAGTAAGTAGTCAAGACTCTGCTTCACACTCTCTTCTACGGAGCAACTGTATTTCTCTATCTCAGCTACGATGTGGCGCACACCGGCAGTATCCGTATTCTTGAAGATAGCATCATAACCTACCATACCACTCTGTCCTATCTCGCGGTGATCCTTGATATGGAGCATGGTGAAACGTCCGGGATACTTGTTGAAGTAATCCACCGGGCTGTTCTGGCCGCGCACTACCCAGTAAACGTCCATCTGGAAGAATACATATTCGGGGTTGGTGTGTTGCAGCATGTAGTCCAGCATCAGTTCCTTGTCCTCCACTTTCTGGAATTCATGGGCATGATTGTGATAGCCATATTTCAGACCGGCAGCCAGGCAGCGCTTGCCCACTTCATTGTAATAGTCGCAGTAGGTCTGCAAGTCTTTCAATGTCTTGGGAACGTTCATCCACGGAGTCACGATATACTCCATACCGGCCTCCTTATGGGCAGCAATGCACTGGTCCCACCATTTCAAGGCTTCCGTAAAGTCGCCTGAAACCAGTTCCTCGTCCGACAACCCGCGGGTAGTGTGTGAAGAAAGCACGGTCATACCGCTCTTTTCCACCATCTGCTTGAACTCTTGGGGAGTCTTGCCGTAGAACTTACCGTCATTGTAGTTGGCGGCCTCCACACTGGTATAGCCCATATCAGCCAGGTCCTTCAGAATCCGGTCGAGGTTACTACCGTCCTTCACCAAGTCTCTTACAGAGTAGAGCTGTATGGCTACTTCCTTTTTCGTCGTTTCCGGCATTGTTTCCGTGCTGTGGGTGCTACAGCTTGTAGTCATCATGGACAAGCACAGTGCTGGCAAAATCATCATCTGTTTGATTCTCATAATACTATCTTTAAAAAAGGATTAGTCGAGAACCTTTACACGGATGTTGCGGAACCATACGTCATCACCATGATCTTGCAATCCGATGAAACCTTCGTGATTCTCACCACCGCAATTGTTCAGCAATTCGAAGGCCAAGGGCCACTTCTTTTCGCTGAATTTGCTAGCCTGCAACATATCAGTCCATTGTTTAGTCCACAAGTGATATTCCACTACATTCTCATCGTTCTGACCATGAACCACAGTACCTTTATATACCATGATTTTGGCTTTGTTCCATTCACCGAAAGGATTTGCATTCTGCGGAACAGCAGGAATCATATCATAAAGAGAAGCCGATTGGCGGTTGTTGTCCTTGCCCAATTTGGCATCAGGATGGTTGGCATTGTCCAGTACCTGATATTCGGGAGCAGAGATATAGATGGGTTCCAATACTTCGTTGCCGTCATTATCCTTGGAAGTAATCTCCTGAGCCAA
The DNA here is from genome assembly GCF_004793475.1 of Bacteroides muris (ex Afrizal et al. 2022). Classification (GTDB taxonomy): domain Bacteria; phylum Bacteroidota; class Bacteroidia; order Bacteroidales; family Bacteroidaceae; genus Bacteroides; species Bacteroides muris. The sequence continues at coordinate 10,264 of NZ_SRYZ01000001.1, forward strand.
ATAGAAGATACCGGAGTTACCACCTTTGGAAACCTTCCATTCCAGTTCCAACTCAAAATTTTTGAACTTGTGAGCAAAAATCAAGTCGCCCCCCTCACCTGTCTGGCCTTCACCTGTACCACTTCCGCAGAACTTGATGCAGCCGTCCTCAATAATCCAACGGGAAGGCACCTTATCCTTACCGTAACCGCGCCATCCGTTGAAGCTTGTTCCGTCAAAGATAGTGATGTAACCATCTGCGTCTACCGGCAAATCCAGGGTTTCGGTTTCGTCGGCTTTCAGAGACTTGGAGTAGGACACTGTAGTAGTAGTAGTAGTAGTAGCTACGACTTCTTCCGTAGCGTTCGATTTCTTTGCACTGCCACCGCAAGAGGCAAGCATGCCTCCAATAAGGCAACAAGCCAAAGGATAATATATTTTCTTCATAATCTGAAAAATTAAATGATTAGTATTCGTTTATGAGCATCAGAAACCTAGTTCCGATGCTCTTTTTAATGTTTATCTGGGCATATCGGGCAACTTCCAGCCTTCGCGGTAGTTGTGCTTGATGAGCTCTTCTGCAAAAGCTTTGGCATTTACCGGATCTGTCCAAGTCTTGTCGAAGCTCGGATGGCCGTTGTGTATCTTAAAGCCGTCCTTGATGACCGTACGAAGTGTTTCATCATCACCGATATTAGTGAAGCGCATATTGGCACCGTCCCATTCCAATGTCTTGTTCAAACCTTGCAGACGAACAGCCAATACACCCATTGCCACCATTTCGTTCATCGGTCCTGCTTCAGAGAAGTCTGACTTAGGCATTACGCGGCTGGAAGGACTTTCCTTGCAAGCACGTACCCAGTCCATCTCATGACCGCCACTCATAGCCTTCGGCACACGGCGGCAAACCTTCGGTGCATTGGGCACACGGCCGGAGAGCAGCCACGGGTTCTGTCCGTAGCAACCGCAAATCAGCGTGTCCTTCGTTCCGTGGAAAATGGTCAGACCGCCACCGCTCTGCATCAGTTGCTTTCCTTCGGGGAAGCCTTTCGGACGTTCGGGCATCATGCCACCGTCGTACCAGTGTACTTCCACCTCAGGCATAGCTACCTTCGGCATATTCTCACGAGCAGGGAAAGTCAGCTTCACGTGCTGTGCTTGCGGAGCGCAGGCATTGAGCAATAATGTAGACGAACCTTCCACTTTAGTAGGATACAGCAACTTCAAAGCTCTGAACGGCTGGTGCAGGATATGACAAGCCATATCACCCAAAGCACCCGTACCATAATCCCACCATCCGCGCCAGTTCCAAGGATGATAAATCTCGTTATATGGATTCATCTTGGCCGGACCGGTAAATAAATCCCAGTTCAGGGTTTTGGGAATGCGATCTTCCTTTTCAGGAACATTCAATCCTTGCGGCCAGATGGGACGGTCAGTAGCACATTCCACTTTCGTCACGTCACCGATTTCACCGTTCCATATCCACTCGCATACCAAGTCGGTGCCTTCGTCCGAAGAACCTTGGTTACCCATCTGGGTAACTACCCCCGTAGAAGCGGCCAATCGGGTAAGCAGACGGGACTCATATACGGAATGCGTCAACGGTTTCTGGCAATATACATGTTTGCCCATCGTCATGGCATCAGCTGTGATGATGGCATGCGTATGGTCGGCAGTAGCGATGATAACGGCATCGATGTCCTTGCCCATTTCATCGTACATCTTGCGATAGTCCCAATACTTCTTCGCATTGGGAAGCTCATCGAACACACCTTTCGCGTAACGCCAGTCTACATCACAAAGAGCCACGATGTTTTCCGTAGCTTTCACATGATTGATGTTTGTATGTCCCATACCGCCGATACCTACGGCAGCAATGTTCAAACGGTCACTGGGAGGTACGTGTCCGTGGCTCTTACCCAAAATGCTGCTCGGAGCAATGGTAAGTCCCGCCAAAGCTAAACCTCCGGTCTTAAGAAATTCTCTTCTTGTAAATTTCGACATGGTTCTTTAGATTTTAAAATCGGTTAATATTATGTGTTTTGAAAAACATTTTTTACTTCGGATTCACACAATGGTCTTCTTCGGACGAAGCAACCCGTAACCATCCTTCATGTGACGGCGACGCTCTCTGATTTCTTCCAGTGTCTGCAAATTGCCTATACCGGGCAGGTCGTGGCAGCGAGCATCGTCCAAAAATGTCCATCCGTACTGAGAGGCTACTGCCGAATCGCGCATCAGAGGCAACCCGGGATCACGCTTGCCGCTCTCGATGGAGTCGGCCATGAGGTTGCACAGTTTATCCAGATTCTTTCCACCGAAGGGTTTTTCCAGACGAAGAGTACGACTGACGCCATGAAGTTCTACGATAGCAGTACGGAAGTCGTGTGTCATGCGCACGATGCCTTTGGTACCGATTATATCCGTATAGGCATTGTGTGTCTGATTCTGAGAAAGTTGTCCATAGACAAATCCCTGTGTGACATCGAACACAATACCGTTCTCGAATGTGCCGTGGCACTGCACCCACCAAGGGTCTTTGTAATCCCACATGCGCATGCCTTGTGCGTGCCAACTTTTATATTCACTGCCGGCATACCAACGGGCAATATCTATGTAATGCATGCCGCAATCGTGATAAGCCGGGCCTTCGTACTCGTGTCCTTCACCCGGTGCTAATCCTGGAGTCATATGGCAGATACGCAGAATAGCCAGTTCACCAATCTCGCCTTCGGCAATGAATTGCTTCATAGCTTGGTGATACCAGGAATTGCGCAGGTAGAGGTTGACAGCGGCAATTTTGTCATACTTCTCGATTAGGTCCACAATTTCCCACTCTTTGTCGATGGTATCAGCAATGGGTTTTTCCGTAAGAATGTGTTTGCCACTATGAACGGCTTTCTCTATTTGTTCTTTCCTGGAATTTGCCAATGCAAAAAGACCAACAGCTTCTACACTCTGATCGTCAAAGATTTCTTGTTCATCGGATATGATTCTGGATGAAGGAGAAAGGTTTCTGGCCAATTCTCGAGAGGCAGGGTCAATATCGCAGATGTAAGCAATGTCCCACCGACCGCTCTTCTGCATCTCTTCCCAATACATCTGCCCCATTCTGCCAAACCCTATCAAACCAACTTTTATTTTCATGGATTATGATATTTTTATAATAAGATTTATCTCGTGCCTGATGATTGTGTTTTTGCAAAAGTAAGACAATTCTTTATAGAAAAGACGAATTTGTTTGTTAAAAAAGTGCAAAACATCTCGTCCTTTCTCCTCTGCACGAAGCGGCGAAGCAGCAAGAAGCCCCCCCTTTCCGAGGGTTTTCCGGCTGTATGTATTTCATTCCATCCATATACATGATATTGTCTCATTTTTATAAGAAGTCTGCAAGAAAAGGAACCAAGCGTACCCGGTTCCGTATCATCCCTATTTTCTTTTTACCTGTCTGGAAAACTTCTTCAACACCTGTTTGAAAAACTTTTCTAAATCTAATTTTCCTCTTAAAACATAATCATTCTTTAAAAAGCCTGTGCCGATTGAACGGCCGCAGCCCATATCTTATTTTTGTGTTGCTTGGGCAAAATTATGTTATTATAATAAGAAAAAACAGAGAGAGTAAACGTCATAAGTAGGTAAAAGTAGATTCAAAAAAAATAATCATATTGATATACAAACGATTATATTACACATAAAGGAGCTAAAAAGTAGATTTTAAAGAGGTATATAGGAGATGTTGCTGGTCGGTTTCGCTCATTGGGGCATTCGTTTTTGGGGATACCGATTTTTCAGATTGCAGATGAATCCCGGCTACATGAACAGAATCCCGGCAAACGAATGCCAGGACTCTGTTTATAGCTGAAAGAAACGAACAAGATTCACTTGCGATATCCGGCATCCGCTCGGGTGCCGAAACGACTCTTCCTAGTGCCGTTCCAGCAGGATTTTGTCAACCAAAGTTCCTTGAGTGTCGCGTATTTCAAGCTGCAACCGGTCGCCGCTCGTCTGCCCGTCTATCACCGTATTGTGTGCATTGACCACCACCGGGAAACGCACCTGTGAGTCGGGGTTGCAGTGCAGGTAGCGGTGCAGGTGACCGCAAAGCATGGCATCAATGCCCGCTTCGTTGAGGATGGGCACGAATTTATCAAGTACTTCTTGCGGCCCGTGCCACAGACCCTTGACAGGTTGCGGGGGCATGTGTGCAATGACAATCCGGAACTTGGCATCGCGAAATTCGGGAGCGCGTACGGCTTCTTTCAGCCATTCGGCCTGTTCGTTACGGTAGTTGTCATAGTCAGTAATACCGCTGTACTCGATATCCGTGTCAGGCTTATCCTCACCGGTATCAAGCACGAGGAAGCATACGGGACCCTGGCGGAACATGTAATACAAATGAGACTCCTTGGGCGAGAAGTAGTGCTGAAAGGAGGTGGCAAACAGACCCCTTGTCTCGTGATTGCCACGTGCATAATACATGGGCACCTGCTTTGCAAACAGGTCGATGGAAACATCCATAAACCCAGAGAAGAGTTCTTCCTCACTTCGCAATTGAGTAAGCATATCACCGTTGAATATTACCATGTCTTTCTGCTGGCAGTGGACGGCATTCAGCAAAGCCGGAATATCAGCCGTGCGTCCATGAATGTCGTTGATGATGGCGAAAGAGGTTTCGGGCTTCGTGGCATCATGGGTGCGGAAGACGGGCGGCCTTGCGGTATATACATCAAGGGCGGCAGTCTTACCGTATATCACCTCCACTCCCTTGTGTTCCAGCACTTCGGTGGCATAGACACGATAGCGGTAGGCGGTGCCGGGCTCAAGCCCGGTCACCTTTACCACATGAAGCAACGAGGTGTTCTTCACACCGTTGGTCGTATCAAAATACTTGCGGCGTTCTTTATTGTAATAATTGCTGCCGTCGTCGGGGGCCAATTCCACCCATCCTACAGAGGGCTTGCTAGCCATCCACACAAAGGTAGCTTCGGTTTCTTTCACATTCTGCAAATAAGGTCCGTGATAAATGCGGATGCGGTCGGCCGCATGTCCGGCCATCGTCAGGCAGACAAAGCAGACGAGACTGAAAACAGTCTTTGTAAGGTCAGAGAAGAATCGTTTCATGTCGTTATCAATCATAGCCTTCGGTTTGTGTCAAGTTGGGGTTGGTGTTCAATTGTTCCTGATGGATGGGCAAATAGCGCTGATAAGGATAGAAAGAACGGTCTTCCAGTTTGCGTAACCGCTGGTTTTCCTCGGTGGGCAACTCGATGACTGCACGCATTGCCGGATCGGGATGGGAAGCATCTACGGTGCCTACCATACGGTAGAGCGGACTGTTGAGCAGTGTTTCGGCCAACATCTTGCCGTTTTCATCTTTCCATCTCACCAAGTCGGCACGTCGCAGACCCTCGCCTGCCAACTCTATGCAGCGCTCGCGACGCACGAGTTCACGCAGTTTGGCCTGGGTGGCGTAGCGGCTCCGGTCTACAGCAATGTGTCCACCACGCGTACGCAGTTCGTCAATGATATCAAATACTTCATCGGTGTTCTCACCTTTCTCTACATTGATTTCGGCAATGGTAAGCAGTACTTCGGCATAGCGAAAGAGGATGGGACAAAGTTCGTCATCGGAAAGCGAAGCAGAGTATTGCGAGATGGGCACGGTATATTTGGCCCAAATCATGCCTGTGTGTGTGGCGTTGTTGCCTGCATCCATATAATCGGAGTTTGCTTTTCCGTCAATGGTCTTATCCAATGTATTGTACACGCGCATCTGTCCGTTGGCTCCCAGCCAGTCACGTCCGGGATAGATGATAATTTGTGCCAGACGCGGGTCGCGGTGCGCAAAGGGGTGTATGGGATCGTAACCCGAACCCGGTTCACCGGGCATCAGACCGTTGTCCATTTCGAACATGTCTACCAGATTCTGCGTAGGCACCATGGAGGCCCAGCCGCCATCCTGGTTGCTGAAGAGGCGGATGGTATTACCGAAAGGTTCGGTAGTAGGGATGTGCTGCATGGAACAGATAATCTCTTTCGAATCTCTTCCGCGAAGGCTGAACAATTCTTGGTAGCTGAGGGTCTTTTCAATTTCATAAAGATGCAAGCCTTGGATGTCACGTGCAGCCGAGAGCGCGCGATCCAGATCGCCCCAGTAAAGTGCCGAACGCATCTTGATGGCAAGAGCCGTTCCGCGGGCAATGCGTCCGCGGGCTGCAGGCCGCTCGTCAAGTTCACGGATGGCTTGGTCCAGTTCGTCATAAACAAACTTCTTGACGGTTTCTTCCGAATCGCGCGGCAGTTTGGCTTCATCAGCCAGCTGGGGCAATCCCGTAATCAAGGGAACGCCTCCGTACCAGAAATTCATCTGAAAATAGCGCCAAGCACGGATAGTACGCACTTGCCCCACCAAGTTGTCCTTCGCCTTGGAATCAGTAAAAGGCACCTTATCAATATTGGCCATGAACGTGTTGCAACGTCGTATAATGGAGTAGTCATAATATTTCACTGTGCTAGAACGTGTAGCCGAACCGTTACCCACATACTTGTAACTGCTCGAACCTGTGAAGCTGTAGCAAATGTCGGACATGCAATCGGCAAAGAACACCTCCGAGGAGCCGGTAGCCGGGCTGACCCAATCTTCATAGCAAGCCACCGCAGCCTTTTGAGCGTCGCTTTCAGTTTTCCAGAATGTGGCCGGCGACAAGGCATCTTTGGGAGCAGTGTCAAAGAAATCGTCACACGAGGTCATCAGAACACCTGCCAGCAGAATGGGCAGGAGAAAGTTATTTGGTTTCATAAGCGTCTGTTGTTAAAAGGTTAAATTGATACCGAATGAATGAGTGGCCACTTGCGGATAGTGTGAACCGCGGCCTGAGGGCGATTCCGGGTCGATATTGACCGGCAGATTATCTATTTTGAACAGGTTCTCGGCCGAATAGTAGATACGTGCACGCGAAATGCCGAAACGCCCCAAAGATTGCGAAGGCAGGGTGTAGCCCAACTGGATATTTTTGAAACGCAGGTAGTTAGTCTTGAATATCCAGAACGAGGATACAGTATTGGGGTAGCTGGCTGTATAGTCAGGTTCTACGATACGGGGGAATGTGCCGTTCGGAGTTTCGGGCGACCAAGCATTGAACCAAGCCGTGGCCGGATGACTGGTATCGCCTCTGAAGGCTCCGAACACCTCTTCATTGAAATAGCGCGACACACCACAGGCACCTTGCAGCAAGACAGAAGCATCAAGGCTTTTCCATGAAGCGCTCAGGTTGAGGCCAAATGTAAACTTAGGCTGCTCGGAGCTGATGACATCGCGATCCTTGGAGGTAAGGCGTCCGTCACCGTCGACATCACGATAACGCACATCGCCTGCCTTGAACTTTTTCGACGAGCCGAACGGGTTGCCATATTTTTCGGTATAGGCATCGGCTTCCTCCTGGCTCTTAAACAGGCCGTCGGCCACATAGCCATAGAAAGCATGATAAGGCATGCCCACCCGGTTGATGTGATAGCCGTCTGATTCTATCTGCTCGTTGACCCCACCCAGATTCAATACCTCATTGTGGTTGACAGCGATGTTACCATTGGCACGGAAAGTCCAGTCGTTCCACTCTTTGTGATAACCCAAGGTCATTTCTACGCCCCGGTTGCGCATAGCACCCACGTTGTCCTTGTAGGCACTGAGGCCGAAGCTACCCGGTACCGGCACGTCCATGATGATACCCGTAGTCTTACGGTCATAATAGTCGAAGCTCAAATCGATGCAACCCAGCAGGCTCAAGTCGAAACCTATACCCCAGGTAGTCGATTTCTCCCACGAGATGGTTTCCAGTTTTTGATTTGTCTGTGCAATGCCCGACTCCAGCGAGCCACCGAAAGGATAATTTTTGCCCAACGAGTAGGTCACCAGCCATGGATAATAATCGTCAAGTGCGTCCTGGTTTCCTAATTGTCCCCATGAACCGCGTATTTTGAGCGATTGCAGCCAGTTGCGTGTGCCTTCCATGAAATTTTCTTCAGAAATGCGCCATCCGGCTGAGAGCGAGGGATAATATCCCCAGCGGTTATCGGGGCTGAAGCGTGAAGAGGCATCGGCACGGAAATTGGCCTCGAACAGGTACTTGCCGGCATAGTCGTAGTTGATACGCCCGAAGTAGGACATCATGGCCAGTTCACGTGTAAATCCTTCGTTAGTCTGTGTAGACGAGGTTCCGGCATTGATGTCGGTCAAGTCATTATTCGGAAAATCCCGACGCCCGGCTTTCAGTTCATCATAATTGTACTTTTCAATCTTGTAGCCTGCCAGCGCCTTGAGGTTGTGCTTGCCGAAGTTCTTGGCGTAATTCAACAGAAGATCCAGCGAAGGACGGTTCCACAGGTAATGACGCACTTTAAGCGAATTGAGTCCGTGATACTTGCTTTCATTGTACTGTATATCTTTCACAAAGTCGTTGGTCACCTGCACATTCGACACAAATGCACCCGTAGCCGTAAATTTCAGTTCCTTCAATATCTGGTAATCCAGCGAGAGGATGCCCGAAAAATTTTGTGTCTTGCGCGTCAGCACCTGGTCCAGATCGAGCCATGCCACAGGGTTTCCATCACCTATGGTGCCGTAAGAACCATCTTCATTCTTATAGGGAATCCAAGGAGCAATGAGGTTCAGTTGGCGTATGATTTGGTCGGAACCACCGCCCACATAGGAGTTTGTGGGGTCGTCATATCGGTTGTTGATGTAGGCCAAATTGGTGCGTACAGTAAACTTGTCCGACAGTTTCAGGTCGAGATTGGTGCGCAGATTGAACTGTCGGCGGTTGCTGTGTTGCATGATTCCCTCCTGTCCCAGATATCCGACCGAGGCCATGTATTGCGCGCTTTCGTTACCCCCCGAGATGTTCACATTATGCTGGTGCATGAATCCGCTTCCCTGATACCCGAGTTCGTTCCAGTCGGTGTCAGGATGCCCGTAAGGGTCACTTCCATTGCGGAAGAGTGCAATATCCTCGTCCGTAAAGCGTGGGCTCTTGCCACTGGCTTCGAGGGCACGGTTGTAATACGAGGCGGCGTCAGCGGCGTTCATGCGTTCCACATGCCCCGTAGCACGCTGCCATCCCACCGAACCGTTGTAGGACAGCACGGGACGTCCTGTCTTACCTCGCTTGGTGGTAATAAGGATAACACCATTGGCAGCCTTCGAACCGTAGATGGCAGCAGAGGCAGCGTCTTTCAGCACGGATATGGACTCAATGTCGTTGGGGTCCAGCTGATTCATGGATCCGCCTTCCACACCGTCAATCAGGATGTAGGGCGAAGCATTGTTCAGCGTTCCAGTACCTCGGATACGCATGGTGCTCGAGTCTTCGCCCGGCCGTCCCTGGCTGTTGGTAATGGTGAGTCCCGGAACCAATCCCTGTATGCCCGCTTTAACGGAAGTGATGGGACGTGCAGTCAGCTCCTTGTTCGAAACGGAAGCCACTGCTCCGGTAAGATTGACCTTTGCTTGCAAGCCGTAACCCACTACCACCACTTCATCCAACAACTGTTGGTCTTCTTTCAGTTTTACCGTCAATGCAGACTTGCCATTCACGGGCAAAGCGATAGTAGAATATCCTATATAGCTGAACTCCAGCACAGCGTCAGAAGAAACGGTGATGGCAAAGTTGCCATCATAGTCGGTGATGACTCCCTTTCCGCTTTCGCCCTTTACCAGGACATTGGCGCCTATGATTGGTTCGCCGTTGGCATCGGTCACTGTTCCGGTCACTTGGCGTTGGACGCTTGCCTGTGCGGAAGCAACTTGTTTGGGAGTGATTACAATGGACTTGGATGAAACGATAGTATAGGTCATATCCCGTCCCTTCAGTGCGATGTCGAGCACAGCAGGCACAGAAGCATTTTTCTTGCTAAGGGAGATATCTTTCCGGTTATCTATCACTACGTCCTGATAGGCAAAGCGATAAGTGGTTTGCTTTTCAATTACATCAAACACTTGCCGCAGGGAAGCGTTACGTACATCAATTGTTACTGTGTTCTCTTGTGCCATCAGCGGAAGACCGGCAAGGCAGAACAGGCAGAATGAGACGAATGCTACGAATCTTTTCTTTGCATGTTGGTTCATAATACTTTTTTCAGATTAAGTTTAAAAATGAAATCGGCCGATTTCATAACTAAAGACAAGAAAACACAAAAAAAGTACCGATCCGTTTATATGTTGTACAACATATAAATATCTATTTCTTCTCCAAAATCACTTCTTTGTTCCGGATGCTTGCTTTCAGGTTGTAGGAAAGCTCAACGATTTCCAGTGCCTCGTTCAAATCCTTGGTGGGCAGAGTACCGGTGAAAGTATTATGCACGTACTCCGGACATTCTACCTTGAAACGCAGGTGGTAAGTCTCGCCCAGTGCGTGCAGAATATCGGCCAGCGGCGAGTTACGGAATATCAGTTCACCACGCATCCAGGCTGATGCCGTGGTGATGTCACACGGTTTCACCACGGTAATGCTCCCCGTTTGTTGATCCACAATGGCTTTCTCGGAAGGATTCAGAAAGACGCTGTCATTCTTTTGCGTGGAGATAAGCAACACGCGGCCTTCTTCCAATGCCAATTCGGCTGTCTTGCTGGTGGAGCGAACAGCAAGGTTGAAAGTAGTACCCAGTACTTCGACCCGCAGATGGGAACTACCTATGATAAACGGTGATTGAGGATCACGGCGTACCTCAAAGTATCCTTCGCCACTGAAATGAATGTGCCGTGCTTTTTGATTATAGGTACCAAGACTGTAGGATAAAGCCGACATGGAGTTAAGCGTCACCCGACTTCCGTCGGGCAACAGTACGCTGGCACGCTCTCCTGCATGGGCGGACACTACCACCTCACTCGCTTTCAGCTGTTTGTTATCATGCCGCAGGTAGAAGGTGTATGCCATCAGCAAGGGCAACAGGAGGCCTACGGCCACACGCATATAGGTATATCCGGTGAAGCGCCATCGTTCGGAAGTTTTCGGACCACGGCCTATCCGTCGATCTATCTGCCGCTTCATCCGGTCGACGCACTCGTCATCCACAGCTATGCCGTTCATATCCTTGCGGTTCCAATCATCCAGCAGTTGCTGCTCCAGTTCGTTGTCTGTGGCGCTGTTCACTTGCTGTCTCAGCCGAAGCAGTTCCTCGGCCGTCAATGTGTTGTCTCTATATTTATCTATCAGTTCCTTCATTACCGTCTTTTTCTAATAATGACAATCTTTAAAGTCAATCCGTACCGAAAAGGTAGCAGTTTATTAATAAATAATTCGATTTATAAGGATTAGTTAATGTATTAACATGAAGACGGGTAGGCAAAGAAGCTTGTCGAACACTTCCCGCAACTTTTTCATACCGAGCGAAAGCTGGTTCTTGACCGTCTGCTCACTCAGCTGCAGGTGCTGGGCTATTTCTTTGTTCGACCATTGTTGCAGTCGCGACAGCCTGACCACCTTCTGTTGCGTAGGCACCAGGGTGGCAAGGGCGCTATCGAACTTCTTCAGGAAGTCACTGTATTCCATCCGGTATCGGGTATCTTCCACACTCAACCAGTCCTGATAATTCAGGTAATCTTCATAGACAGGTTGGTTCACCTGTGCACGGTAGGCATTTATCAGCAAGTGTTTGGCCATGATAAAGAGCAGGGCACGCAAAGTCTGTTCCTGCCGGATAGTATCTCGCCGGTTCCAGAGGTTGACAAACACATCCTGCACGATTTCTTCGGCATCTTCGGCTTGCTTGATATATTGAAGGCTGTAAGCGTAAAGACACTTGGCATAGAGGTCGTAGATACGGCAGAAAGCATTGTAGTCTCCACGCTTCAATCTCCGTATCAATTCTTCTTCATTATTCTCTTCAACTGTCCACATCTCTCTACGCAAGGGATTGCATATCGTTCAGCCGCTTATAGTAGCCGTTCTTCGCCAAGAGTTCCTCGTGCTTACCACGTTCCACGATTTCACCTTCATAGAGTACACAAATCTCATCGGCATTCTTGATGGTGGAAAGGCGGTGGGCGATGGCAATCGTGGTACGGGTCTTCATTAGCCGTTCCAGAGCCTCCTGCACCAGTCGTTCGCTTTCGGTATCGAGTGCTGAAGTGGCCTCATCGAGTATCAGGACAGGCGGATTCTTCAGGATAGCACGGGCAATACTGATACGCTGGCGCTGTCCGCCGGAAAGCTTGCCGCCACGGTCGCCAATGTTGGTCTGATAACCGAGCTCGGTCTCCATGATGAAGTCGTGGGCATTGGCAATCTTTGCCGCTTCGATCACCTGCTCCATAGTTGCATTTTCCACACCGAAGGCAATGTTGTTGAAGAAGGTGTCATTGAACAGGATGGCCTCCTGGTTCACGTTTCCTATCAACGCACGCAAGTCGTGAATGCGAAAATTCTTAATATTCACACCGTCAATTGTAATCTCACCTAACTGCACATCGTGATAGCGCGGCAGCAAATCCACCAATGTAGATTTGCCGGAACCGGACTGGCCGACAAGTGCAATGGTCTGTCCTTTGGGCACCATCAGATTGACGTGCTTCAACACTTCGCGCTTGCCGTCGTAACTGAAGGAGAGGTCCTTAAATTCAATCCGGTCATTCATCCCGTGCAGCGGCAACGGGTTTACCGGTTCCTTAATGGGGTTCTCGGCTTTCAGAATTTTGTCCACACGTTCCATGGATGCCAGCCCCTTCGGGATGTTGTATCCTGCCTTTGCAAAGTCTTTCAACGGATTAATGATGCTATACAGAATCACCATATAAAAGATAAACGTGGAGGCATCTATAGATGTACCCTCACCCAGAATGAGCAGACCGCCGAACCACAGTACCAATACAATGAGCAGCGTGCCGAGGAATTCGCTCATCGGATGTGCCAACGACTGACGGATGGCTACCTTGTTGGTGGCATCGCGCAGCTCGTCGCTGCATTGCTTAAAACGGTCCACCATCTTGTCTTCGGCTATGAAAGCCTTGATTATACGCAGTCCACCAAGCGTCTCTTCCAGTTGCGACATGGTGTCACTCCATTTCCCTTGGGCTTCCAACGACTTGCGCTTCAATTTTTTACCGACCTTCCCCATCAACCAGCCCATACCGGGCAGCACCAGAACGGTGAACAAAGTCAGTTGCCAACTGGTCACAATCAAGGTAGAGAAGTAGAGCAGAATCAGAATAGGATTCTTGAGCAGCATATCCAGTGAGCTGGTTATGGAGTTTTCAATTTCACCCACGTCACCACTCATACGCGCAATGATGTCTCCCTTTCTTTCTTCGGAGAAGAAGCCGAGCGGCAAGTGCATCACCTTGGAATAGACCATGACACGAATATCGCGTACCACTCCCGTGCGAAGGGGAATCATAATGGCGGAAGAGCCGAAATAGCAGGAAGTCTTCAGCATGGTCATGAAAGCAAGGAAAAGCCCCATGAACAGCAGTGTCATCTGCGGCCCGTGTATCTCAATCATCTGAGTGACGTAGTAGTAGAAGTTGTTCACCGCCACTTCCTTCAGGCTACCGCTTCCCCACTCCATGAAGTGATATACCTCGGTATTCGCCCCGGTCTTGAAAAGAATATTGAGAATAGGAATGAGCAGTGTAAATGAAAAGACATTGAATATAGCGGACAGCACATTGAGCACGATTGCCCAACCGATATATCTCTTGTAAGGCGACACAAAGCGCCGCATCAGTTGCAGGAATTCCTTCATTGCTTGCAGTTAAGTGAATTATGAGGCGACAAAGATACAAGAAAACGGGGGAATGGGAAAGGGTTTCAGGTTATTTCTGCCTAAATGCCCACATTCTCTACTTTCTTTAATAATAGCCGGCTCATTTATTTTCCATCTTTACTCCTAACTTCCACACAATTCTCTTCAAACTTCAATATGCCCAAGCAATTATATGAGTAAATAATGAAAAAGATGTACCTTTGCACCCGACTTAACAGAGAACTTTGTTCACCACATGAGAAAAGCTATTATTACAACCCTATCTGTCCTAATCGTACTTCTGTTCATTGCTTGCAATACCCGAGTGAACTATAATAAGTACCTGATTGCAATTGACTCGCTCATCGTTCAGCAACCGGACACTGCCCTATCTATGCTCGAAGCATTCCCGACAAACAGCCTGCAGACCCAAGCTGACAGTGCTTATTATGGCCTATTAATGACAGAAGCAAGAGATAAGAACTACATTATCCAAACCAATGATTCCCTGATACAATCGGCCCTGACCTACTACAACGGCACAAACGACATAGAAAAGCGGGCAAGGGCCCATTACTATTCCGGCTGCGTCTACCGGGATTCACGAAAGAAAAAGGAAGCCATGACCCAATTTCTCATGGCAGAGCCGTTGGCTGAAGAAGCAGGAGAAAAGCGTTTGTTAAGCCTTATCTACTTCAACATAGGCCATCTGTATTATTCACAAAATCTGAACACACAAGCCGATTCCACCTACCGGCTGGCAGCACAAATAGGAGAAAAAGACCCCGTCCTTCAAGCATCAGTCCTAACACAAAGAGGACTCATCCAAATGGAAAAAGGAGAGGCATCTTATCCCGAAGCCGAAAAAATGATATTAAAAGCACTCAGCATTGCGGAAAATTCACCCAACATACGATTGAAAGAAAGCGTATTCACCTCACTATGCCTACTATACAATTGGATGGAAAACGGAGAGAAAGCTATAGAATTCGCCAAACGGAATCTTGGCGTACAAGCGAACCCAGACACATGCTACAAAGCTTTCGAACTACTTGGAAGCGCATATTACCAAATATCACAATACGATTCAGCCCATTACTATCTACAGAAAGCCCTGCCTACAAAGCACTTTGCCACCAAAGCCAGTATATATATGTATCTGGCCGATATAGCCAAAGAGCAAGGCGACTTGGCTACTTCCTTAGAGATGGAACGCAAGTATTCAGCCTACTTGAATAGTATGCAGAACAACAGTCAAACCGATGAGATTATCACTGCCGAAAAAAATCTGCGATTCAATTCCTTACCAGAGAAACTCAACACACAATCCATTTCCCTAATTTTGTCTATTGGCATTCCACTAACATTCATCGGAATTTTAGCAATCTTCATCCATGTACTATTTCTAAGAAAGAAACAAAACACCACCCATCCGATTGCAGCATATATACCTGAAGAGATTCATGAAGAAATGTTCGAGCAATCCGATGTCTACAAAAAGATGAAACGCATCATTCAGTCCTACAAGACGAATGGCGGTTCAGCAGAAATGATGCACAAAAACGACTGGCGACAATTGATAACAGAAACTGACAAATGCTGGAGTAATATAACTTCCACATTACAATCAAGATACGGACTGACCGAAGATGAAATCCGCTTATGCTGTCTGTACTTGGCCGACCTTCCGGCAAGCCATCTCTGCCACATATTGAATTGTACACGAGATACTGTATACAAAAGAGCAGACCGTATACTGGAGCAACGAATGGGATTCGCACACAAAGAAGCTTCACTTAAGAATGTTTTAAAAGAGCTCCATTAAGACTGATTTATATGTCTTTATACACTTTTATACGACATGATTATACAACATTATACACTTTCCGTAGTGCATCAAAGCTACTTTTGCACTATCAATAACCAATAAAGTGTATCACAATGAAAAGATTCTTTTTTATGCTGACTGTAATATTCTCATTAAGCAGCGTTCTGACATACGCACAAAGAGAGAACAGTCCTTTTGCAGAAATTACCTTGAACCAAAGAAAAAAAACAATTGATAAGAAAAACCACCCTATACCCCGTAGCATACTTCCCGGAACTGCCAATGCCTACTTATATAATAATACAGTATGCATCGACTTCAACGAGACATTGCCCACTGTCACCATCACCCTCATCAACGAATCGACCGGTGAAACCGTCTATTCGGAAACATGCGATGCTCCAACAAATATCAGCATCAACCTAGATAAAGAATCTTGCAGCAACTATTTTATCCAAATAGAATCCGATGGAGTATTCTTGTATGGCAACTTCACACTATAGAAGCACTCAGCATACAATTTATCAATCAAAAGTATACGAAATTCATGAAAAAGCTATTTCTATTTATGAGCTGGATAATACTTGCATTATCCGGTTGTTCCGATGAAAGTGTCATCGAACCCGATTCAACGTCACTTCCTCAAAGTGTAAATACCCGAACCGCAGGTGATGGCATATATGATGTATTAGGTTATGGCTATGACATAACCGAAGAATATATGGGCGAGAATTCAACCAAATTAAGAATAATAGATGTGGATGCATTCGTAAAAGACCATAAAGACAGATTCGACAACCCCTTTATAGGCATAATCGACCAAAGAGTGTTTGCCGGAGAAGATGCACACTCCTTTCTGCACCAAGTCATCACTGATACCAACTTCGAAGGGTCTGTAGGCAAAATAGGCATTAAAGATGATGCCGAAGGATTCTTCTCTGGTACAATCAAAACCGGTTTCAAGTCAAACACCATGTCATCTTACTCTACCAAATACTCCTTTGCAAGAGCTGAAGTCCTGAAAAAGCAAAGAAGATATTTATTGAATACAGACATCAGCACACTGTCCCAATACCTATCCACGACTTTCATCGAAGACCTCAATAAATATTCTGCTGCAAAAATCGTAGAAATGTATGGAACTCATGTACTGACTAAAATTATTGTCGGAGGAAAATATGTTGCAGATTATAAATCAGCGATAACAGAAGAAACAAATCGTACAGAAAAGACCAAAACTGTAAGTGCCGGAGCCAAGTACAATCTCAGTTCTATAGGTTTAAATGCCAACGGAGCATGGAATAAAACTGAAATAACAGAAACAAACAAAAAAAACACCAATTGGGAATGCCATATCAAATCAATCGGCGGTTCCACATCCGGGACATCAATAACCGTTACTCCCGGCCAAAGCACTTCATACACCATCAACTTAGGAGCTTGGTCGGAATCCGTAGACGACAAGCATTCAAAACTGATTGACGCGGACTGGAATGCGACATACCCTATCTATGACTTAATATCCGACCCGATTAAAAAGCAAAAAGTAAAAGAAGCTGTACTTGCCTATATTGATAGCAAAAAAATCGTAGTGAAAGAAGTGAATCCATTTTATAGGGTATACAAAGGCAAAGACAGAAACACCTTTTACTCATCTTCATATGAAGAAATAATAGACAAAATGAATATTGGCTATCTTCCTGACCCTATATTAACTAATTATGTTCAGGGATATGTATTCAAAAATGCAGAACCCGGGACTGTACCTATTTACAGACTATATAAATCTTCTACAAAGAATTCATATTATACCACCTCGTGGGATGAGGTCCAAAACATGCAAAAGAAAGGATATAACTACGATAATTTTAAAACATCATACATTCAAGGCTATATTTACAAAAACGAAATGCCTGGAACCGTCCCTCTTTATAGACTTTACAAAGGCGCAGTCAGAAATACCTTCTACACAACATCTTCCGCAGAAGTGAAGTATATGCAGAATATGGGTTATGCGCTCGACCCCGAACAAATCGGTTATATAATAGGCTACATGCTTCCTTATAAAGATTGAAAAATGTTCAAAAGGATTAAACACATTTCTCTAATAAGCATTACCTTTGCACCAACATTAATTAATTAATTAATAAACAACATGAAAAAGATTTTAGTTTTATTCGCATTACTGATGACTGGCGTTATGGGCATCCACGCGCAAGAAGGACTCAAATGGGGAGCGATGGCAGGTATGAATTCCAGCAAGTTCTCCACCGATGGTTTTGACAGCAAGGTAGGTTTCCATGCCGGCATCAAGGCCGAGAAAGACTTGCCCCAGATAGCCCAAGGTGTTTATCTCGACATGGCTGCACTGCTGTCCCTGAAAGGAGCACAAGTCAGCGCCAGTGGCGCATCCTTAAAAATCAATCCTTACTATTTGGAAATCCCCATACACATGGGCTACAAACATGCCGTAACGGAGAGCATCAGCCTATTTGCCAACTTCGGCCCTTACTTTGCCGTCGGTCTCTTCGGCAAGATGAAAGAAACGGACTACTCAATTGACGAAGTAGGAGGATTTACGAATATCTATGATTCTGCCAGCGCTTTCGGAGACAATGCCTTGAAACGTTTCGACTTCGGTCTGGGATTAAAAGCCGGTATTGAATTCTGTCAGAAATATCAACTCTCCATCGGATATGACTGGGGACTGACTGACAATATTGAGAACGGTAGCAACAAAAACCGCAACCTGATGCTCTCATTGGGTTATTGCTTCTAAAGATTTGACAGTGTGGAAAAGGGTACTAAAATCCCTCTTCCACGCTATCATCCCCCTTTATTTCCTTTCCTATTCAATTTTACCGCAATTTTGAAACCAGCTTCATCAATGGATAGAATATGTATTCCTCCATATCATTGCACAATTTCCTAATAGACTTACGGGGAGTGCTCCAGCTTTCCAGCGAAATAGTATCGTATTTCCTGGATAATTTTCGGAGCTTTCTTTTAGAGATACTACGACTATAAACGTTTCCTGCTTCTCTGAATGTGCGGAGTTCCTTCAGGATGAAATAATCCGGATAATTGTAATGGCAATAAGTTCCATAAGTTTCGAATTCAGAAAATCCATTCTTCTCATCCGCAGGAGCTGCATTGATAACCTTCTCAAACCATGAATCGCCCGGAATGCCGGAAGTTTCCATCTTCCGAATCAGCTCCTTCATAATAGGAACAGAAACGAGCATGTGTTCGGCAATAAATGAATAGTCCGTAGCCTTGCCATAGCCGATGAGCGCCTGCATCGTCCTGAAGTAGGGCTCATGATATTCTGTTTTCGGAGTAAATATCATTTTATTTGAGGTAAAAAAGGACAACCGGTTAAGAGGGATGGTATCACTATCCCATATCAGATAATAATCTTTGGCGTATCGGCTACGCGCAAATTCCATCTTGAGGAACTGCTGGTAATACCATCCGAATCTATACTCACATGTAAAGTGCCGCCCGGCTATTGCCTCCAGCTGCCGACGGTCCGCAACAATCTCTTCCTCATCAACCAGACTGACATTATATCTGCTCCGGAACCTTTTTGAAAAGAAGCCGAAACTATGCTTGTCTGTTATAATATAAATATTATCACTTCCTATATTCCGGTGAATATAAAAAACAGTCTTCTTGACAATCAGGCAGTCCTTGGAAGAAACACATATCACGACATCCATACCACTACTTCTTTTTTTTCTGATTCTTATGCCGCCTTGATGAGGACGAGAAGATGGAATTTATTCTATACAAGAACAGAACGAGTTTCCGGGCACGTTTGGAGAACCTCCTTGTATGGCTCACTATGGGGATTATCTTACCTAACTCGGAATTCTTGTACTCATTAAGTTCCATCCGGGTTCTATCGAGTTCCAACAAGCTATCATAAAATGCTGCCGGTATGTTATCCTTTATCCAACGCATCCGCTCGTCTACCCCTAAAGACCCGCTGGACGCACTGATTCCATTTCCGTCGTATTCGGCAATGCATACCGGCACACGTTTATAGCTGCATCCTCTCAGGATAATATTCTCTACAATATGAATCCAATCGGAAGCCAGGATATAGTCCGTTCTGTATCGTTGATTATTGAAAAGGGAGTGATGAATGAAACACACTTGATGACAAATGGTATCTTTCAGTAAAATGAAGACAAGGTCGAGAGGAAAAGGAGATTGTATATTTATCTTCTTATCTGCCGAAACAGCAACCCTTACATCGCCATAAATGTATTCCGTCCCATCAAAATCCACCTGACCTAAAACATCTCCCACCAGAAAATCACCGGAATTAAGGAATTGCAAGTATTCTCCACCAGCATGTTCCATTCCCTTATTCATTCCGTCGTATATCCCTTTGTCCGGTTCTGACACCCAGAATGTCACATGCGGGTTTCCTTCCGCATACTGCTTGATTGTTTCCAGACTACCATCCTTGGAACCGGCATCAATAATGATATGCTCGTAAGAGGAAAAAGACTGGTGTCTGACGCTTTCCAACGTTTTGCTTAGACCACTGTTGTTATTAAAGTTTACAGTTATAATGCTTAGTTTAGGTCTCATATCGATAAATGTAGATTTCTATAATTTGTAAATATACGCCATATTATTCATTCATTGAGAACAATAACGAAGTGGCTCTATAAAAACACCGGATTCAGAAACAGTTCCTTCCACGGATATTCCACTTCATCATCGCAAAGGACTACTGTCTTTTCCGGACTATCCTCTAAGAGAGCACCGCATTTGCCCAAAGTCCCTTTACTGGTAATCTGATGCCGACAACAGGCTATCAAAAACAAGTCCATATATCCTTTATCCGAACCGTTTATATCGACAACCTTACAATTACCTTCCGTAAGATAAAGTTGCGGAATAAGTTCATCCCTCACCCAGTCCGGCTCATCCGAAAAGAAATAGAAGAAAGAAGACATATCCCTATCCTGCATATAAGTCACTGCCGACTTGAAATACTCCAATGAAGCAGGTTTGCCGTAAGCCGGAATTTCCACTTTCAAGTCCCCACGCCTTACGTGGACAGCCACGGAACAAGGACGTGAACCAATCTCTGAATACAGCAATTTATTCTGTGCATCCAGCACCTCGGGCATTACCCTAAAAAGCGACCGAAATGCAGGAAGCCAAATATCAGCCGGAACATGATAATAACCACCTAAATAGACCGGAGGCTTCTTTTGTAGAAATGAAAAGTCATTTTCCCGACTCAACGTATTGTTCCCCAAATTGTAATATTTCCTTTTATACACGTCAACAGCTACTTTCGAAGCCTTCTTTACAGATAAATAGGGAAATGCTTTCTGCAAATCAAAGTTTCTGACAAAATGATAATCCATATCGCTCCCCCACTCTTTAAAGAAGGTCAAGTCATATTCCACCCTATATCCTTTTTGTCCAAAAAGATGTCCCAGCAAATACTGATGCATCTGTGAGCAGACCCCACCATCCATCAAAAGTACCACCTTAGGAACCAACATTCCATTTTTCAGAAGAAAACGATATATTTTACATTTTATCTTGTGCAATATATTCATTCTATAGTTTGTTTTTTAAGATATAATATTTTACCCTCAAATTCCCCCAAAAGGTTGAAAGCTTGTAAGCCTCCAACAGCTTACGTTCCCGCCTGGACAGATTTTCAACCAAATCCGGGTATCGCTTCACATCAGCAACCAACCGTCTCATGTCATCTGCAACATCCCCGTATTGTTTCCAGTAAAGACTCGTATATGCAGTCTGAAGATGCATATAGGCAATCTCCTTTCCCAATTGTTCCGACAAACCTTTGGCAGACACATATTTCTCAATCCATCGTTGATAAGCCCTGAAATCCTTATACTTTTCCTCATTCGGCAGACAAGACATCGAGGACGAATTTCTATAATAATTAACAGTAGGAATATTCAAAGAAACAATCCTATCAGCCGCCAGAATCAATTGTGTCATCATGATGGCATCCTCACCTATCGATATATCGGCGACAGTTTCAATCTTGTTGTTAAGAAACAATGAACGTTTTTGAAAATGAGACCACACACTCCAATAAGCCTGCAAATTCAATTTCTGCCTGAAATAACTGATTCCTGAAATCTCACCGAATGTATAAGGCTCTGAAAGAACAGGCCCCTTGTCCGGATAACAAAAAAGGAAAGAAGATGCAACAATATCAGCATCAGTTTCTTCTGCCCTACATACTAACTTTTCAATAACCCCATCAATCAACGTGTCATCACTGTCAAGATGCTGGATATATTTTCCGTTTGCCTTCAATATCCCGGTTTTCCTGGCAAGAGGCAACCCTTCATTTTTCTTGTCTATACAAACAATACGCCTGTCAACTTCCATATATTTCTGGATTATTGAACGGCTTCCATCAGTACTCCCATCATTCACTATTATAACTTCCAATCGGCTATAGTTCTGATTTATCACACTAAAAATGCAATCCTCAATATATTTCTCTGTATTAAAAACAGGTATGATAACAGAAACCAACGGCAAAGCATCACTATTCATACATCAAAGCTTTTAGTCTATCACAAGGATTCAAACAACTCTTTCCATTTCTTTCCCACAATCTGCGGAGAGTACTCTTGCGCTTTCACGACAACATTCTGCCGCATTTGTTTCAACATATCGGGATCCTTCAATAGCTTCAACAGTGTCCGCGCATATTTAGATTGATTAAAAGGCGATACAAGAAATCCATTCACTCCTGACGGTGAAATTATCTCCCGCACTCCGGCGCCACAATCATAAGCCACGGGCACTACTCCATTCGCCTGCGCTTCCGTCAAGCAAAGCCCCCACCCCTCAAAAGTAGATGTCAGACACAGCACCGATGCATCCCTATAAAAACCGGACACATCTTCCTGATAGCCCAAGAAACGAATCCTTTGCAAATTGCAGGCAGTAGCTTTCTGCTGAAGGTTCTGCCTTTCAACACCATCACCAATCAGAAGCAGCTCCCAATCCGGCACTTGTTTATAAATCCGCTTCCAAACATCAATCAACCTATCCACACGTTTATCAACATAAGTAAAGCGCCCTACAAATAATATTTGTTTCTTCTTATGATGGTTGACCGAAAGAATTTGCCTTTCAGAGTTGGGTATCACGTGAAATTTATTGTTCTCAAAAGGTACACCAAGTTTCTTTATCAGCGTATGCTTGTAGTCTTCGCACAATACAACATATGCATCAGCCCGCCCATACAAATTTTTATGTTGTTCAATAAACGGCTTATCATATTTTGGGAACCATTTTTCCCTTGGACAAGTTATAAAACGCCACTTCAACATTTTCAACCATGAACCTTCGGCACGTTTACCTTTATCTGCCACTTTTGCCACAGCCTCCCATAAAGGAATACTATGCGGCGCAAATACCAGCTTGCAATGAACACCGTCCATGATGTAATCCAGATGTTTCAAAAGATGTATAGGCAATACAAAAACATCAATAAAGAGTGAATTTATAATTTCAATAAAAGCATTCGCATTCTCCAACGAATTAATATCCTGATTAGGAAGTTCTATGATTTCTATACCAGCTACATCATACGTTTTATGGCATAAAGCCACAAAGCTTTCATAACCATAGCCAGATAGATAATTAGCTATATCAATTGTAACCCTTTCTGCTCCTCCACAAGGAAACACTTCATGAAAAAATAAAATTCGCTTCATAATTAGTTTCAACTCAGACTCTAATACAAATTCACTTTCCCTACATCATAAAAAGCTATCATTTAGTCCAAAAGTTATTTTCTTTTTCGTTTCTCTTTGCTACGATAATATGCAATAAATAAAGAAGGGGCATACTTATATAAAAAGATATGCATAATTCCCTTTCCTTTAGGTAACGGTGATAGTCCCTTTGCTTTCATTTGCACAATCATCTCATGCTGGAATCTTGCCGGTATCCCTTTTCTTATTCCTATACGAAAAGTAGTCAATAGCCTTCTTGCAATCAAATTTTTAAAAAAACTATTCATCTTTTCCGTTTTCACATTCTTTTGTCTAAATGCTTCCAAGCTCTCCATAGCCTGAAGCATATAAAGAGAAGCGTGTTCATCATAATTCATCATAAACGAATCTGAATTCTTATAATAATGATAGAAAATTATAGATGAATATTTTACACGCCTTGCATAAAAGAAGATTCTGGGAATAATTTCTTCATCTTCATGACGAATAGGCAAGAACTTCAATTTATGTTCTTGCCAGAAAGAGGCTCTATAAGCATTGCACCAGACCACTTGTGGCAAAAACTGTTGCATAAAATCCGTTCCAGACCAAACTTGAGCCGACAAGACCTTTTCATCAGACACTCGATTAAACTCTTTGGGAAGTTTTCCTTTTTCATCCCAATACTGAAAATCCATTACCAAAATGTCTAATTCATCTTTTTCAAGAGAGTCATAAACATATTGTAAGACATTACTTTGAATCCAGTCATCCGCATCAACAAATAAAAAATATTTTCCTTTAGCTTTCCGACAACCATAATTTCGTGCTTCACTGACACCGCTATTTTCTACTGTCATACAATGAAAATAAGAATAACGATTGGAATATTCATGTAAAATAGCTCCGGTTCTATCTGTTGAACCATCATTAATTACGATAATCTCATATTCCTTGGTCGACAAATCTTGATTTACCAATGAATCAAGGCAACGTTCCAGATATTTCTCTGCATTATATGCCGGAACTATAATAGACATCTTTATTTCAGCCATACTCAATCAGTTTCAATACTTATGACGTTTCGATTTGAAGATTGACCTTATCAACCGATAAGCTTTCCGATAGAAGTCCTTATGATTATAAATAAGATAACGTTTCAAAGAAAGAGAAAAGCCCAATTGCCCATAACCGACATAGTCAAATTCATGCATTTTGGTAATCACATCACGAATGACTTCATCAGTGGAAACAGAGGCTTCTACCATCATTGTATGGTCCAGTAAGCGTATTCCACGACGCATGACATAAACTCCAGCTTTATCCCATATATCTTTTTCAAGTATGAACTTCACTTGCTCGTAGACGCTCTGAAAAAGGTTATATTCTTTCCGGGGATTATACCTGCTCTGCATCGTGCTCCCCTCCCGTATCATATAATGGTATTTAGGAGTATCCTGCATCACAACCTTCCCTGCCCCGTAAAACACCCGATAGCAAATGGCCAAATCCTCAAAAACACGATTAACCGGAAAGACAATACCTGCAAACAGGCTGCGTTTGAACAATTTATCCACCATATAGTTTCTGACATGTTTGTCTACTGCCAGAGCACGGACAGCCTCATCACGAGTAAACACAAACTGCTCTCCCGAAGCATACTTTGCCACACTCTTCCCACCTTTGTCCCGATAATGCGAGCAAATGGATATATCCGCCCCATTCGCTTTCAGTAAGTGATACAAGAATTCGTACATATCCGGTTCAATCCAGTCGTCGCTATCCACGAAACCAAGGAATTCACCTTGAGCTACAGCCAAACCTCTATTCCTGGCTGCACTCTGACCTGCATTCGTCTGGTGGATAACCTTTATCCGCCCATCCCTTTGGGCAAATAAATCACAAAGCTCTCCCGAACCATCGGAAGAGCCGTCGTCAATCAATATTATTTCCAGATTCTTATAAGTCTGCCCGCAAATAGATTGCAGGCATTTCTCCAAGTAATTCTTTACATTATAGACCGGTACAATAATACTTATCAGAGCTAGTGTCTCAGTGTTCTCCATAAGCTATGACAATTACCACAACCGCAAAGTGGCCATCAACGGATAGCCCACCCGCCATCGCAATTTAAACTTACGCACCAGATTCCAGGGCTTGGTTCTGGTTTTACCTTGAAAATACCAGATGTAGTTGTTTACGACATCCAGTACCCGTGAAGAGGACTCACCGTCCAGATGGGCTTCATGCTTGTGCACATAAGCACGCATCCGCTCCATCAGTTCTGCCGGACGGGAAATGGCCTTTTCTATCGCTCCCTCTACAGCATCCGTGTCAGTGACATTCAGCAAATGAGGTCCCGGCATGGTGTTGCAATAGGTCACCACCGGCTTGTCCAACATCATCGCCTCGACAATGACGGACGAAGCATCGGATAACAGTACATCTGCACTGTTCAGCAGCTTGGCATCGACAAGTCCACTCTCGTGGAAAGTAATATTGGGGCAGGAAGCAGCCAGTTCCTTGTATTTTTTGAGGACTTCCATATCCGAGAATTTCGGATGGAACGAAATAATCCAATCCCAGTTCTTCTCGCGTACCAGTCTCTTGATGGTATCAAACAGATGAGGGGCGGAAGTAATATTTTTTGTAAACGTGGAGGAGTAGAAGACTACCGGACGTGCATTATGAGGAATATGCGCACGTTCCTTCACGAAAGTATCCGCCTTGCACCAGCCCGTCTCGTATACCTTGAAGAAGCCGTATTTCCTCTCAAGTTCCTTGAAAGGAAGAGTGCTCGTTTCTCCTTGCGTGCAATAGACATCAAACCATCCGCGAACAGAAAAATGGTCGTCCTTTTCATCGCCACGCTTATTGATAGGGTAGCCATGAAAAAGAGAAACTTTCACTCCCGGGAAGAAATCATAAATATAATTACCCGGTGCAAAAACTGCAATAGGCTGATAATCCATCACTTCCTGAACAGTTTGAAGCCACCTCTCATCCTTGGCCAACAGCACCGGGCAGTCTGGCTCAATAAACCATGCAACATCATCCCCTCTACGCCTGATTTCGTCTTGAAGCGGGCGAAGTATAGGATAGGAATAGGCTACCGAAACGAAAAATAAATAATGCTTCTTCATACACTCAAAATATCACGGCAACAACACAATCGTCACCTCAAATTACCAATAGAACAATAAAGTCCAGCCCTTAGTTTGTTACAATTCTGTTTTCTTTGCTTTAAACGTCTGCAAAGTAAATACAAGAATTCTGCATATACTGCATCAATCCGGGGAAAAAAATGACTTTTATCAACTTTTCTCCAAAAGTTGCTGTTTATGAAGCTTTTTCTTCTCTAAAATATCTATCTTTGCACCCCAATATTTTAAAAATACTATTTTATGAAAAGAAATCTTTTTCATTGCTCCGACAGTCAACAAGGGGCAACAGATAAAGTGACTCTTTTGTTCGGAATCACCATTTTTTTCAAATTCCTGCTATTCGATTTCATCTGGGGCATACCCACCACATTCGCTTCATTCTCTACCATCGAATTTTATGCGACCAAAATAATAGCCACCCTCGTACTTCTCGTCCCCTATAAGTTCTTCCGGCTCTGGAAAACAGAGATAGTCATCATGCTTTTGCTGGATATACTACTGATTGTCAACCTGATGTATTTCCGCACCTACTATACTGCCATCCCACTTAACAGCTATGGACTTTCTGGAAACCTCGCCGATTTCACCGGAAGCGTTTACGACTCCTTCCGCTGGTACGACATCTTCTTCCCTCTATCTACCATTGCCGGTATCCCCCTTTATTGGCATTACAAAAGAAATACCGCCGGAAGAACATCATACAAGTATTACGGAGGAGCTTTGGGAATCGGTATTCTGCTGTTTGCCATCACCACCCTGGCAAAAGGAGGATTCAAGGAAGCATACAACACCGTCCGCCAGAAAGCCTATCTGTGTGCAAGCACCACTTCCATGTATACCGTCTTCGGAAGCCTATGCTATGACCTCATCAACCAGAAGCAGGAGGCCACCCCACAGATACAGCAAGAGATAAAGGAGTGGCTGAGCCAGAAACCCGGACATCACCCTTTGGCCGGACGTATCGGAATCCGCAACAACTGCATCGTCATCCTGGCAGAATCTCTGGAAAGCTGGATACTCGAAAGGGAAGTGGAAGGGCAAGAGATTACCCCGTATCTCAACAAACTGCTGCAGGACTCCACCACCTTATACGCTCCCCGCGTGCTGACGCAAGTGAAAGGAGGGCGTTCCATTGATGCACAGCTGTTGCTTTGCGCCGGTATGCTGCCTATCAACAGCGGCACATACAGCAGCCAATATCCAGACCACACCTACGGAACCCTGCAAAAAGCCATGCATCAGCAGAAGAACTCGCGCAACTACCTCCTGACCATTGATAAAGTATCGACCTGGAACCAAGGCGTCATAGCCTACAGCTTCGGCACCGACACCATCATAGCTTATCATGACTTTGAACTGACAGAAGCCTTCGGCACGCACAAACGTACCGGAGACGGCTCCTTCCTGGCGCAATGCAGCCAAAAAATAGAGAAGGGGGAAATCTGGAAGAAGGGGGAGAATGTTTACATGCAGCTGGTGACCTACTCCGGCCATGCTCCCTTCAAATTGCCCGAAGAATTGAAAGAGATTCATTTCTCTCCGGCCATTCCACAGAAAATGAACGACTACATGACCACCGCACGCTATACGGACAAGGCGATAGGAAAATTCGTGGAGTACTTGAAAACACTCCCACAATACGACGAGACCCTTATCGTCATCACCGGCGACCACGAAGGACTGGCTGCCTACCGCGAAGAACTGTGCAACGCACCCGGTGGCAAGGGCATCGTATCCGACAAGACATTCACCCCTTTCATCATAGTAAACTCTCCGATAGGCATGCGTTATGACAAAGTGATGGGGCAAATCGACATGTACCCTACCCTGTTGAACCTGCTCCAACTGGACGATTATTACTGGAGCGGATTGGGCCAAAGCATCCTCGACCCATGCAAGAAAGGATTCGCCATCAGCCCCCAAATGGAGGTGGTAGGTGAAGAGCCCACCCCGGCAGAAGCCGAGTTCGCTAAAAAAGCATACGATATTTCCGACCGGATGATTCGCTTCGATTACCTCTCCCAGCCAAAGTAGAAAAACTCCGGCAACGCGCTGTCAAGAAGACGGGGCAGCACGGCTCTTTCATTTAAAGGAGTTATGTTGCGCAAGGTTTATCCTCAGCTTACGGACATGTATCCCAAGCCTTGGTCTTTCTATCCCAAGGTTTGGGATAGAAAGACCAAAGCTGGAAAAACCTCTTCCTCTTTATATCTTCCAACTTTATCCTTTACACTTCGGATGTTTTTCTCAAATACTTCGGATGTTTTTCATTAATGATTGAAACGGGAATAGCTAAAGTTTCCGATAACTACTACAAATGAAAGAGCCGTGCGGGGACAACACAAAAAGCCCAACAATAATTGGATATATAGGAAAGTTTGCTTAGCTTTGTCATTCAATAAATCATAGTTTATCATTTAATCTTTGAAGTTATGAGCTTTACAACACTTAGCAATCGTATATTTACAGAGTCTATTCTTGACTATCACAAGGAAGACCATGTGGACACTCCTATTCAAAATCCTTACGAGCTGAGAAGCATTGAGTACTATCTGTATCTGAAGAACTGGATAGATACCGTACAGTGGCATCTGGAAGACATCATCCGCGACCCGAATATCGAGCCTTCAGAAGCTTTGAAGATTAAAAGAAGAATAGACAAGTCCAACCAAGACCGCACGGATCTGGTGGAACTGATAGACAGCTATTTTCTGGACAAATACAAGAGTATCCAAGTAAAGCCGGACGCTACCATCAATACCGAAAGCCCGGCATGGGCCATCGACCGACTTTCCATTCTGGCATTGAAAATACATCACATGCGCCAGGAAGTGGAGCGTACGGAGACTACCGCCGAACATCATGCGCAGTGCGAAGCCAAACTGAACATTCTGCTGGAGCAACGGCATGATTTATCTACCGCCATCGACCAACTGATTGCAGACATTGAAGCCGGAAGCAAATACATGAAGGTCTACAAACAGATGAAGATGTACAATGACCCAAGTTTGAATCCGGTTCTTTACGGCAGGAAATGAAACTCTTGGTTATCAGATTTTCGGCATTAGGCGATGTGGCGATGACAGTACCGGTCATTGACTCCTTGGCCCGACAATATCCGGAACTGGATATCACAGTCCTAAGCAGACCGTTCATGCAACCTTTGTTTGCCGAAGCACCGTCTAACGTGCACTTTCGGGGAGTTGACGTAAACCGATATAAAGGACTGGGAGGGTTGTTTCGACTGTTCCGCGAACTGAAAAAAGAGAGGCATTATGATGCCGTGGCCGACCTTCATGACGTGCTGCGCACCCAAATATTACGGATGCTTTTCATTTTTTCGGGAGCAAAAATAGCACACATCGACAAAGGCCGTAAGGAAAAAAGAAAACTGGTGAAACCAAAGCACAAGGAGCTGAGACAACTTCCTTCCTCCTTTATCCGTTATGAAGAAGTACTCGACAAATTGGGCTATCCCATAGAACCGACTTTCTGTTCCATCTACAGCGAAGGAAAAGGTGCCATTTCCCTGTTCCAATCCGTCACCGGAATGCCCGACGACAAACATTGGATAGGGATTGCCCCTTTCGCAGCACATCGGGGAAAGACTTTGCCCGACACCACCATTGCCCGACTGATAGAGGAAGCTTCATCTCACAAAGACTGGAGAATATTCCTGTTCGGAGGAGGAAAAACCGAAACGGAAAAATTAGAGCTATGGAGTAAAGCATACAACAATGTGCTGTCATTGGCAGGAAAACTGAAACTGGACGAAGAGCTAGCCTTGATGAGCCATTTGAAAGTAATGGTATCTATGGACTCGGCCAACATGCACTTGGCTTCGCTGACTGCCACTCCCGTGATTTCCATCTGGGGAGCGACGCATCCTTTTGCCGGATTTATGGGATGGGGACAAACCGCCGGAAATGCGATACAAACAGAAGACCTACCCTGCCGCCCTTGTTCCATTTTCGGCAACAAGCCTTGCCTCAGAGACGACTATGCCTGCTTAACGCAGATAAAAGTCCAAAGTATCATACAAAAAGTAGAATCAGTAATCAGCAAAAAACCATGAAATGTTATTTGTCTCGTAACTACAAAGGAGTCTCCAGTTCCGGCTACAAAGCCAAAACGGATATGGAAGATTTAATGGCGGGATGGGGATTCAGAAACATCGGACTCAAACGTACTTTCTATCCCCACGTCATCGTATCATTTGTACTGACACTTTTTGGAGTATTGAAAGCATTAGTTTGTTTAAGAAAAGGAGACATACTCTTCCTGCAATATCCCCTAAAGAAGTATTTCAGCTTCATCTGCAACGTCGCCCATTTCAAAGGCTGCAAGATAGTGATACTCATACACGACTTGGGTTCTTTCCGTCGCAAAAAGCTCTCAGTTTCCCAAGAAATAAAGAGACTGGAACATGCCGACTATATCATCGCGACCAATCCCGCCATGCAGCAATGGATAAAAGACCGACATTGCCAGATGCCTGTCGGCCATCTGGGAGTATGGGATTATTTATCGGTAGCGCGGCCGGACGCACACAAGGAGTTGCCATCCCCCCCCTACCAGATTGTATATGCCGGAGCACTCAGCCGACGAAAAAATGCCTTCCTTTACTCATGGGGAGAAAAGATAGAAGGATACTCCGTAAACTTGTATGGCAGCGGATTCTTCCTGGAAGAGGCAAAAGGCAGGGAGCATTTTCGCATAAAAGGGTTCGTACAGTCCGACACGCTAATCGAATCCGTAGAAGGGGATTTCGGCCTTGTATGGGACGGAGATTCCGTAGAAACCTGCTGTGGAGACTTCGGAGAGTACCTCCAGTTCAACACTCCGCACAAGACCTCACTATACATTCGTTGCGGACTGCCCGTCATTATCTGGGAGCGAGCTGCCTTGGCACCTTTCGTGCAAAGCAACCGCTTGGGATTATGTATCGGCAAACTGGAAGACCTGAACCGATTACTCCTTTCAATTACTGTCGAAGAATACCGCGAGATGAGAAACAATGTATTGAGAATGAGTGACAGGATATCCAAAGGATTCTATTTCAAACAAGCAGCGGAAAAGGCCATAGCTTTTCTGCAAACCACCAACCAATAATAACCGTATGCAGATTCTCATCCAGCCCAAATACCAATCGGCATTCGAATTTGTCTCCAATCTGCCGGAGAAATTCGGAACAGAAGGAGAAACCATATACGCCAGCCGCAATGTGGTCAAAAGATTCAAGAACGATGATAAAGAATGGATTGTAAAACGATACAAGACACCGAACCTCATCCAACGGCTGGCCTATACTTTCTGGCGGAAGAGCAAAGCAAAAAGAGCATTCTTATATGCCCATAAGTTAGAATCAATCGGAATAGACACTCCCGAAGGCATCGCATGCATTGAATGCAAAAAGTATCGGCTGTTCCATACCGGCTACTTCATCTCCGGCGTATGCCATTACCCACCGCTCTATCCGCTACTGGTAAAAGAAGAAGCATTCGACAAGCGGGCGGCTTCTGCTCTGGCGGCTTTCTTCGTATCCATGCATCAAAAAGGATTCTTCCACGGAGACCCCAATCTGAGCAACATCCTTTATCACATTGATGAGGCGGGGAAGTATCACTTCACCGTCATCGATACCAACCGCTCCACCTTCAAGGCTTCCGCTTCACCCAAAGAATGTCTGGAGAACCTGAAGAGAATCACCCACAGGAGAGACTTGCTGCAATATATCACAGAAGAATATGCCTCCTTGCGTGGCTGGGATATTGCACAAAGCACGAAGCAGGTAATGGATGCACTTGGTAAATTTGAAAAAAGGAAAAGAAACAAACGCTTTTATAAGAAACTGTTCTGACCGTTGGCCAGACACGGAGGTAAGTCATTTCCTGTACTCCCGATAAGGCAGATTCAAATCCATAAAATAAAAGTTGTGCTGATGACGTTTACCCTCAGGAGGAGGAGTCATATAATCACCGAATAACTGCGTCAGATAAGCATCGTTATCCCTCATGCCCATAACAGTCTTTCCTTCAAATTCTATAAGTGTAGGTTCCCCCAATACCTTCTCTTTATCAACCATACTGCCCAGTCCGTCATTGTGGTTGACGGCTGCCACGCGGCTCGTGCGCAAATCATAAAGCATCATGTGCCGCTTTATCTTCATCTGCAACCCCGGCAACGTATAGCATTTGCGCACCAGCAAGGGCAGCCAGCACGAAGGCCCGTGTCCGTGACGATAAGGGTCGCGAAAAAGGAAATAGAGCGCCTTCTTCAGGTATTTGTACTTAATGTCGTAAAACCGCTGCGCGAGTTTTCCTTCCGGTGCCCCGTCAATGGGAAACACGTCCACATACACCCCGCCCAAATAATACAAATGGGGACGTTCTATCAACGTGGTACTTGCATCCTGCACCTTGCCAAAATGAAGCGGATATTCAGGGGCATTCTCAAAACAGACAAACTCGTACGGAGCAGGGAGCCATTCCCGGCTATGCGCAATCAGCTTCTCGTAATCTTCGCGGGGCATGCAGATGTCCATATCATCATCCCAGGGAATAAAGCCTTTCTCGCGTACGGCACCGATAAGAGAGCCGTCTACCAGATAATACTTAAGATTGTATTTACGGCACATCGCATCAATGGCCATCAGGATATCCAGCAGCCTAAGTTGCAGAGATCTTATATCGTAATTCGCCATTTTTCTATCTTTATGTCTTTGATATTCATCACTTCATACATTTAATCAGGTCCTTCAATTCTGAAGAGGAGATTCCTTCCGTACGGGCCATGACAACCACTTCTTTGTCATTCTCGCCACAATAATCCACTACGCGCTGAAATCCCGCATGAGACTGGTCGGGGCCTTTGGCAAACAGGTCGAAATCCACTTCATCCACAATGTCACCCACGTTTCGATAGACCACCACTTCATCTACATAGCGGATAGCACTAACCATATAGCATCGTTCTTCTGTTGAATATACCAGACTGGCATCCGGTATCCCTATTGCAGATGCCATTTATCTTGCCAATAAAGCGGCCGGCATTGTAGTCGGGAAAATAGGCACCAGCCCCATTCTGTTCAAAGAGTTGCAGGACGAGCTACAAATCGGGAAACCGGCCAGCAAACTTATTCCTATTCCCCAACTTGCAGATACTATAAAACAACTGCGTGCGCAGGAGCGCAAAATCGTATTCACAAACGGCTGCTTCGACATTCTGCACAAAGGACACGTGTGCTATCTGGAAAAGGCCAAAAGACTGGGGGACGTACTTATCGTAGGATTGAATTCGGACAGCTCGGTAAAACGTCTGAAAGGGGAATCGCGCCCCATCAATGATGAAAACGCCCGCTCCACAGTCCTGGCAGCCTTGGAAGCAGTGGACTACGTAGTGATTTTTACGGAAGACACCCCTCTGAATCTCATCAAGACAGTTGCACCGGACGTGTTGGTAAAAGGTGGCGACTATGCCATAGAAAACATTGTAGGCAGGGAGTACGCCCAAGAAACAGTAACTATCCCTTTCGTAGACGGTTATTCCACTACAAAGACTATAGGCGCCATCAACCAAGAGAAGCAATAATCTTTTCAGCGACTTGTTGGGGGGTAATATCCACCATACACTTCTGATAAACAGCCAGCTTGCATTTACCCCGTCCGTCTTTGGTGCACGGACGGCAAGGCAGGGCTGTTTCGAGTATTTCCACCGTAGGTCCCGTAGGGAAACCGAAGGCCGTAGGTCCCATCAAGGCAAAAGCAGGAACACGGAACAAATCAGCGGCATGCATAAAACCCGTATCAGCGCTGATTACCAGATTGGAACGCAACACTATGTAAGAAGACTCCATCAATGAGGTTTGCCCCGCAAGGTTAACTACCCGTTCCGGTGCAGCACTTCTGATTTCCTCACAGAAAGTATCCTTCGGACCAGCCAGAATAACAAATTTATACTCAGGAAGAAGGGCAACCAATTCTTTCCAATAGGAAACGGGCCAGCGTTTCATTTCCCAGTTGGCAGACGGCACCAGCGTAATCATATCTTTGGTTACAAAGTTCTCATACTTGCTACGTATTTCATCCGGGAAATGCCAGTCGTGATAGTTGTCCGGAAAATGCGTAATTCCCCATTTCTTCAATGGTTTCTGAAAAGACACCATCCCCCTGAAAGGCTTGTCGAAATGATTGATTCCCAGTTTAAACAACAAAAAGCGTTTGCCTCTCTCTTTGCTCCGCAAAGCAACATAAGGTTTCACAAAAGGCAATGGAGACAATATCAGCTTCAATATGTTGGAACGGATATTACTATGAGCGTCATAAATGTAGTCGAAATGCTCTTTTCTCAAATCAGCCGCCATTTTCAACAACCCGGCAAGTCCGGTCTCCTTGTCAAACGCCCAGATTTTATCAATCCTGCCATCCATCGACAAGGTTCCCACCATATCTTTCCGGGTAATCCAATGGATTTCCACATCTGCAAACCGTTCACGTATTCCGCCAATAACCCCCATGCACTGGATAATATCGCCTATGGAACTGAAACGGATAATTAAGAATTTGGTCATAACAAATTAATTAGAAATGCTGATTCGGCACAAAAGTAATAACTTAATTCAAGTTTCGCAAATAGCGATATAGGCTAATCATATAATACAGAACATCAGCCAACATAAAACGCAAGCATAAAAATTCAATTCAAATCCAGACTATTTTAAAAGTATTATATATTACTCTTAAAACAGTATATTTCAAACTAATATTGTTTTCGTATATTATAAAATATAAATGTTTTCAAGTAATTATAATCAAAAACTCCATTTATATAAATATCTTTGTGTTCATTTTCTCAATCAACAAAAGATGGCAGCTATAAAATCCAAAGACAGACTATTTTCAATCGTTATACCTACATGGAATAACCTTGCTTTCCTAAAACTATGCATACAAAGCATCCAAAGAAACTCTTATTACAATCACCAAATCATTGTACACGTAAACGACGGAAGTGATGGGACTTTAGAGTGGATAAAAAAAGAAGAAATTGATTACACACATTCTGAACAGAATGTCGGAGTATGTTTTGCTATGAATATGATGCGCACTAAAGTCAAAACTGATTATATTCTATTTTTGAATGATGATATGTATGTACTCCCTTTTTGGGACAAGGTTCTTTATGACGAAATAGAAAAGCTGCCTGATAATTATTTCTTTCTTTCAGCTACATCAATACAGCCACACACACAAAGCGCATCAACCATCTTGGCCAATTATGGAGACAGTATCGAAACTTTTCAAGAAGATAAATTACTGAAAGAATACATGAGCTACCCAATAAACGACTGGATGGGGGCTACCATTCCTCCCAATATCGTACACCGAGACATTTGGGATTTAGTGGGCGGTTATAGTATAGAATACTCACCCGGAATGTACAGCGACCCAGATTTCACCGCAAAATTATATATGTGTGGAGTCAGATTCATGAAAGGGCTACAAGCCAGCCGTATCTATCATTTTGAAACAAAATCGACTACCCGCATACGCAAGAATTGTGGTCAAATGCAATTTCTATTAAAATGGGGCATGACTTCATCCACATTCCGCAAAGTTTTCACTTACAAAGGAGAAGATTTCAATTCCCAAAAGATAGGAACTTTTAAAACGGGAAATAGATTCAACATAAGTCTAATACGCAGCCGCCTAAAAGGCGTATTTTATTTATTAACCAAAGATTTCGGTCCCTTATGGAAATTTTGGAAAATGTAAGGATATTCAGTAAATGTCCCTGTTGAAAGACACAAAAGAAGTCTGCCATTGATGTAATGTTATCAAGGACAGGCTATTTGCGCTATTTTAATGTTTTAATTGATATTATTAGTGCCCGTTAAAATCGGGGCACTAATGATTATGAGCGATTTTGCATTCGCTTTTTTTGCGAACATATCGAATAAAAGTTATACCTTTGCATAGTAATACAACATATAATGGAAATCAATTTCAACGAGGAATATTTGCAACGGTTATATACCGAAGGCGTATCTGACAAGAAGCACCGATACCAACCTCAGATAATCCGCAAATATATCCGTGTCATAGACCTGATGGTGGAATTGCCGAATGTCCTTTCTCTTTTGAATTACAATTCATTGAACTACGAGAAACTGAAAGGAGATAAAACCGGATTGTCATCGGTACGGGTAAATGACCAATATCGAATAGAGTTTGAGGAGCATATCAAGGACGGAGAAACCATTGCTACAATATGTGATATAACAGATTTGTCGAACCATTACAAATAAAAAATATGGATACAGATAAGAACATAAACAAAAGAATGTGCGCAAATAGGTTAACACCTGCTTATCCGACACATCCGGGGGAGATTTTAAAAGATGAAATCGAATGTCGAGGCATATCGCAGCGCAAACTGGCGACACAAATGGGTATGCAATATTCCGTATTGAACGAGATTCTCAACGCTCACCGTCCATTGACGGAAAAGACAGCGCTGCTATTTGAAGCGGCATTGAATGTCGATGCAGAGACGTTGATGCGCCTGCAACTGAAATACAATATGCTAACCACCCGGAAAGACAAATCATTCATGGAGAAGCTGGCGCAAGTCCGCAAAATTGCCGCTGTCTTATGATTTTAATCTCACAAAGTGATGTTGTATTAAAAGATGTTTTATCTGCAAATCATACTCCTTTGTATTCTCTGTAGGGCTTATCCAAATCAAGATAATGGAAATTATGCTGTCTCTGCCCGCTTTGTTTCGGTATTACCATGTAGTCTCCATATTTCCGGGTCAGATAGGCATCATAATCCTGTACTCCCCATACTGTTTCGTCCTCAAACAGGACGGGAGTCGGAGTTCCCAATTCTGTCTTGGGCATGATGCCGCGCATACCGTCGTCATAATCACAGACCAACGAAGACTTGTCAAAGTCATAGGCAGTCATCACATTCCGGATGCTTCTCTGTACGCCGGCAGTAGTAAAGAGCTTCCTGCACAACAACGGCAACCACGAGCCGGGACCTTTCCCATGCTTATAAGGGTCGCGGTAGATAAAGTAGAGTACCCGCTTGTAGAATTCATAGCGGGCAAAATGGATTCGCTGTTGCAGATTGCCCTGCGGCACACCGTCCAACGGGAACACATCCAAGTAGATACCTCCCAGGTATTTCAGGTGCATACGCTCGATAAGAGTCGTATCGGCATCTTGTATCTTGGCAAATGGCAACGGGTAATCGGGGTCGTTTTCGGCACAGACAGCCTCGTAAGGCCGGGGAAGCCACTCCTTGGAATGGGACATCAACAAATCATAATCTGCCCTCGGCATACCGATATCCAAATCGTCGTCCCAAGGGATGAATCCCTTATGACGGACTGCACCAAGCATAGTGCCCGCCATAATATAATAGCGCAAGCCATGCTCTTTACACACTTTATCCACAGCAAGCAATATCTTCAGAATACGAAGCTGCAAAGGACGTATATCATAATCTGCCATAGAAGTCAGCCCATTAATTAATAAAGTTGTGAAGGAATCAACCGCTGTGCTTGCTCAAAGTCATTCACCGTATCAAGCTCCACTGAAAAATATTCGGTAGTATCGAGTGCATAGAAAGAGTGTCCTTGCGGTATGAGACGCTCAAAAGCACGCTCATAGAAGATGTTATCCAAACCTTCCTTTGTAATCATTACCTCCAGTTCCCGGAAAAGCGCCTCCGTATAGGCGGCAGACATCTTCTCGATGCCGATGGACTCTCCGATGGCTTGGGATATGGAGCAAGTCTTGCTGATTTCCAGCACTTTGCCCTCGGTATCCGCTATCACCTTGATTTCTTCCTCTCCCAGCGCATGACGGTTCAGAGCCAGCGCATCCGCTTGGGCATATCCAAGCAGCTTGGCAACGAGCTGTGGATCAAAGAGTATATCGCTGTCCAGCAGCAGGACTTCTTCTTTATCCGCATAGGGCCGTGTGAGCCATAAGGAGTAGATATTGTTGGTAGAAGCATAGGCTTCATTATAGATAAAGGTAACCTTCAATGCCGGATAGTGGGATTCGAGGAAATCCACAATCTGCTGTTGCCTGTATCCGGTGACGATGACAAACTCCCGAAAGCCATTCTGCAGCAAGGCATCAAAGGCTCTTTGCAGCAAGCAACGCTCTCCCACCTTCAGAAGGCACTTCGGGGTGGTATCAGTCAGCGGACGCAAACGCGAAGCTATCCCTGCAGCCAGTATAACCGCTTTCATTGTAATGCAATTTTTTTAATGGTGTCAATGACAATACGGTTCTGTTCAGGACGCCCCAATGTAATACGCAAATGGGTATTGATGTCTGGTTCATTCATGAACTTCACCTTATAATCCTCGTCGGCAAAAGCTTTCTGCAAGCGTTCTTTCAAGACAATCGGATATTTTATAAGGACAAAGTTCGCCACCGACT
The DNA here is from genome assembly GCF_004793475.1 of Bacteroides muris (ex Afrizal et al. 2022). GTDB lineage: Bacteria > Bacteroidota > Bacteroidia > Bacteroidales > Bacteroidaceae > Bacteroides > Bacteroides muris. Next base: position 49,186 of record NZ_SRYZ01000001.1, read on the forward strand.
CATATACCTTGAAACCAGGCAACGTCCCTATCTCCGCTTCAAAGCAGGCACGACTCTCATTCATCAGCCGTGCTATATTCCGGTAATGCGCATCCGATTTCAGTGCGGCAATAGCAATATCCTCAGAGATACGGTTATAACCCAGATATTTGTTGCTGTATTTGCCAAAGCTGGCCAACTCCTTACTCATAAACCCAAACCCCATGCGCAATCCGGGCAATCCGTAGAACTTGGAAAGCGTGCGTGAAATAATCAGGTTGGGATATTTATCAACCAGCATTTTAATATAGTCCGTATCAGTAGATACGAAAGAGGCATAGGCTTCGTCCACCAAAACGATGGTTGTTACGGGCAACTCAGCCAACAAAGCGTCCAATTCTGCAGGGGTCAGACCGTTACCGGTGGGATTATTGGGCGAAGCGATTAACAGGACCTTGGGATTCTCACGCTGTACCATCTCTTTCATGGCAGCGAAATCATATTTAAAGGTATTGCCATCCTCATACAATGGATACTGCAACGTATGCCCGTCCACTTCATCAGCAATGGATTTATAGTACCACCACGAGAATTTAGGAATGAGCATCGTCTTGTTCCCATCCTCTTGGGTCAGGAAATAGTGGACTGCTTGTTTCAATATATCTTCTCCACCATAACCCAACAGCACCTGCGGCTCATCGATTCCGTAAGTCTCGGACAGATAAACGGACAGAATGCTCTTCTTGCCTTCGTCGTAGATACGGGTATAGAAACAGAGTTTGTTTATATCAAAATTCTTCAGAGCCTCCACCACCTCTTGCGAAGGTGCGTAGTTAAACTCATTGCGGTCCAAATAATTCATATCTTAGGTTTCTTTTGTTAATACTTTCCGATAACACTCCATCGTCTCGCGCGCCATCTGCTCTTGCGTGAAACGCTGTGCCCACTTCAGCCCCTCCTCAATCATGGTGGCACGCAAAGAAGGCTCTTGTGTACGGGCAATCGCCGCCGCCAATCCCTCCACATCATGGGGACTCACATACAATGAATGCTCCCCCCCCGCTTCTTCAAGACAAGAGCCGGTTGCCGCAACCACCGGAATGCCGGAATGCAAAGCCTCAAGAATAGGGATGCCAAAACCTTCGTAAACGGATGGGTATACAAAAGTCTCGGCCGACTGATAAATGGCAGGTAAATCGTCTGAAGGGATGCCGTGCAGAAAGTGTACCCGGTCCTGCAATCCGGCTTTTGCCATAAACTCTTTCAGCTGATGGATATAGGCCGTGGGTCTCCCTACCAGAACCAAATGCAGTTCATCGGGCAGATGTTCCAAGGCTTGCACGATGGCCAGTGTATTCTTACGTTCTTCGATGGTGCCCACCGACAAGACATAGCGTTCGGGCAACCGGTAGTTCCGCTTCACTTCCCTGCGTTTCTCTTCATCGGCACGGCAGGCATACAGCGGGTTGCATCCCTGATAGATAACGGAAATCTTATCGGCCGGAATCCCGTAATAATGCACGATATCACGCTTGGTACACTCGCTCACGGCGATAATGTGGTCGGCATGCTTGCATGCATAACGGCATTTATAGTTGTAAATAAAGCGGTCAATCAACGAAAAGCAGTGTGAGAGTCTCAGGAAAATAAGGTCGTGGACGGTAACCACGCTCTTCACCTCCTGCACTTTGTGGATGGTCAAGGGAAGTTCATTACTCAGTCCGTGGAACAGCTGTATGTTGTCCCGTTTCAAAGTCCTGCGTATGCCTCCCACACGCCACAACGAAGTCATTCCTCTCCAGAGCCAATAAGACGGATAATGTACCGATACCGTTCCCCGGCTTTCGGCCACCATCGACGAGAGTTGCTGGTTTTCACGGTGTACCGGAGCATACAGCCAATACTCGTTTTCCGGAGCAAAGGCTGACAATGACTGCACCACATACCGGCTGTAATTGCCTAATCCCGTAAAATTCTGCACAGCCCGTTTTCCGTCGTATCCTATTCTCATCTCTAAAAAAGTTTCAGCTGCAAATGTACAAGATAATCCTCATATAGCAGTCTATTTCGCTTTCCTTTTTTGACAAAAACACAAATTCACCTATAAAACATAAGATAAAGATGAGCAATCACTTGCCGTCTGTTACAAAAACCAAGTACGGAGTCGGGCACATCCCCATTGCCCAATCCGTACTGGCCCATTGCTTTATCCTTCAAACACCTTATCTCCTTCCCGAAAACTACTTTATTCATCATCGGCCCACTGTTATGAACCAATTCAACCACGTTAGTGAGCTGTTTAGTTCACTCAAGTGAACATCACGGCTCACTAACGTGGGCTGCTGAAGAATCCAAAAGTAAAACGAAAGAATGAAAAGGATGCAACAGAAGAAAGAAGGATGCGGAACGGAAGAAAACACGGGTGAGAGCAAAATTTACCCTCACCCTTTTCAATTGCTCTCACCCACCCCTGCAATGCCGATGAATAGGGAAGTTGAAGAAAAGAGTGAGAGCGGTGAGGGCAGAAATGCAAACTTAAAAACGGAAAGAGCCAAATTATTTTCCGGGCATTACTTAGCCACTTTGACGGATTAGTCGTATCTTCGCACGATGGAAAATCGTCGAAAAGAACAGCAGCATTATGAGAGTCATTGTTGACAACAAAATACCTTTCATTAAAGAAGCCATCGAAAAAATAGCCGACAGCGTGATTTATACTTCCGGCAGTGACTTCACTCCGGAGTTGGTAAAAGATGCCGATGCACTGATTATACGTACCCGCACCCGCTGCAACAAGGAATTGCTGGAAGGCAGTAAAGTCCGCTTCATTGCCACCGCTACCATAGGCTTCGACCATATAGATACGGAATATTGCCGTGAAGCAGGCATCGCTTGGACCAACGCCCCCGGATGTAATTCTGCATCCGTAGCCCAATACGTGCAATCAGCTCTGCTGTTACTGCAACAGCTCAAAGGAGTACAACTGTCCGAATTGACATTAGGCATCATCGGCGTAGGCAATGTGGGTAGCAAAATAGCCCAAGTAGGGCAAGAACTGGGCATGCGTGTCCTGAAGAATGACCTGCCCCGGCAAGACAAGGAAGGAGAGGGCGATTTCAGTTCCTTGCAAGCACTCGCAGCAGAATGTGATATCCTCACCTTCCACGTACCTTTATATAAGGAAGGGCCATACAAGACATTACATTTGGCAGACCATGCTTTCTTCCGGTCATTAAAACGCTGTCCCGTCATTATCAATACCTCACGTGGAGAGGTGATTGAAACCAATGCGTTCCTGAATGCCTTAGAAGACGGACTGATTTCCGATGCCATCATTGATGTATGGGAGAATGAGCCTGATATCAATCTTACCTTATTAAATAGAGTGTTCCTTGGAACTCCCCATATAGCCGGTTATTCAGCCGACGGAAAAGCCAATGCCACCCGTATGTCCCTGGATGCCCTTTGCCGTTTCTTTCACATCAAAGCCGACTACCGCATCGCTCCCCCCCAACCCCGGAACCCGATTATTACCGCCGGCAGCCCGGCAGAAGCATATCTGCAAATGTATGACCCGAGAAGGGACAGCGAAGCACTGAAAACACATCCCGAACAATTTGAAAAATTGCGGGGAGACTACCCGCTACGAAGAGAAAAAGAAGCTTACACTTATATCCCAAAGTAGCACATACATTTAGAGATGCAACCCGCTCTTACCATTACCGTACCACGCACTATGATTTTGCACCAACTTTAATGAATAAAGCGCTGGTAGACAGGTCTTACACCAACCCCTCTATCACCTTCGGATAGTATTCATACTCCAGCCGGTGGATGCGCTGCGCCAGCTCCTCCGGCGTATCGCCCGGCAGGACGGGACACTTCTGCTGGCAGATAATGCCACCTTCGTCATAATGCTCATTTGTATAATGGATGGTAATGCCGCTTTCCCTTTCGCCTGAAGCAATCACTGCCTCGTGCACACGGTCGCCGTACATTCCCTTTCCGCCGAACTTGGGCAACAGCGAAGGATGTATATTTATCATTTTATTGGGATAAGCATGCAGAATATTGTCCGGCACACGTGCCAGAAACCCTGCCAATACCACAAAATCAATTTCATACTCGCGAAGCGTCGACAAAACAAGCTCTCCACTTTCCCAATCGCTCTTGGCAAACCAGACACAAGGCACTCCCAAACGCTTTGCACGCTCTAAAACGAACGCATTCTGCCGGTTAGTCAGAACCAGAGCCACACGTGCCGAATCTTTTTCCCGGAAATAACGGATAATATTCTCGGCATTCGTACCACTTCCCGACGCTAAAACCGCGATATTTCTTCTCATAACCCCTCCAAATGCTGCACAAAACCGTGAAAAATGTGCAAAAAGATGTATTTAATTCATCAAATATTTGCGCGGAATGATAAATATTCATTCCTTTGCACCGCAAATTTAAAGAAATAAAACTAATTATTAATTAAAAACTTAAAGTTATGTCTGAAATTGCATCAAGAGTGAAAGCGATTATTGTCGATAAATTGGGCGTAGAAGAATCAGAAGTTACTAACGAAGCTAGCTTCACCAACGACCTGGGAGCTGATTCTCTTGACACTGTAGAACTTATCATGGAATTCGAAAAAGAATTCGGTATCTCTATCCCCGACGACCAGGCTGAAAAGATTGGTACTGTAGGTGATGCTGTATCTTATATCGAAGAACACGCTAAGTAATCTTATCCATTCGTTTATAACATGGAATTAAAAAGAGTTGTAGTAACAGGTCTTGGCGCCATTACTCCCATTGGCAACAGCGTTCCCGAATTCTGGGAAAACCTTGTGAATGGGGTTAGTGGAGCAGGACCTATTACTCATTTCGATGCATCACTTTTCAAGACTCAGTTTGCATGCGAGGTGAAAGGCTTCGATGCTACCAAATATATGGACCGCAAAGAGGCCCGCAAGATGGACTTGTATACACAATATGCCATTGCAGTAGCCAAAGAAGCGGTAGGTGACTCTGGGCTTGACGTCGAAAATGAGGATTTAAACAGAATCGGTGTCATCTTCGGTGCCGGTATCGGTGGTATCCGTACATTCGAAGAAGAAGCAGGCAACTATGCCTTGAACGGCAAGGAAATGGGTCCCAAGTTCAATCCGTTCTTCATCCCCAAGATGATTTCGGACATTGCTGCCGGACAGATTTCCATCATGTACGGTTTCCACGGTCTCAACTACGCGACTTGTTCTGCATGCGCCACTTCTACAAATGCCATTGCCGATGCATTCAACCTCATCCGTCTGGGTAAGGCCAATGCCATCGTCACCGGTGGTTCGGAAGCAGCCATCGCTGCTTGCGGTGTAGGCGGTTTCAACGCCATGCATGCATTGTCAACCCGCAACGATTCTCCCGAAACCGCATCCCGTCCGTTCAGCGCAAGTCGCGACGGATTCATCATGGGTGAAGGTGGTGGTTGCCTTGTTCTCGAGGAACTGGAACACGCCAAGGCACGCGGTGCCAAAATCTATGCGGAAGTTGCCGGCGTAGGAATGTCTGCCGACGCTCATCACCTGACAGCCTCTCATCCCGAAGGTTTGGGAGCCAAATTAGTGATGCGCAATGCATTGGAAGATGCAGAAATGAAACCCGAAGAGGTAGATTATATCAATGTTCATGGTACATCTACTCCTGTAGGTGATATTTCGGAAGCAAAAGCAATCAAAGAGGTATTCGGACAACATGCGTATGAGTTGAACATCAGTTCGACAAAATCCATGACCGGTCACTTGCTGGGCGCTGCCGGCGCAATAGAATCCATTGCAAGCATCCTCGCCATCAAGAATGGCATTGTTCCTCCGACTATCAACCACGAAGAGGGTGATAATGACGAAAACATCGACTATGACCTGAACTTTACGTTCAACAAAGCACAAAAACGCGAAGTGAACGTAGCCTTGTCCAATACTTTTGGATTCGGTGGTCATAATGCGTGTGTCATATTTAAGAAATACGCAGAATAATAAGGTCGTGTTACGTAACCAAATAGACAAAATAAGGCTCTTGTTCCGCAAGGATAGAGAGTCTTATTTTTGTTTCTACAGAATTCTCGGCTTCTTCCCACGTGACATCAAGGTTTACCAGCAGGCTTTGCTGCATAAATCCATCTCCCTGCGTTCCGAAAAAGGACGCCCCGTTAATAACGAACGGCTTGAATTTTTGGGAGATGCCATCCTGGACGCTATTGTAGGAGACATTGTATACTGCCACTTTGAAGGACGCCGCGAGGGTTTCCTTACCAACACCCGCTCTAAAATTGTACAGCGCGAAACGCTCAACAAACTGGCCGTGGAAATCGGACTGGACAAACTGGTGAAATACTCTACCCGCTCCTCGTCCCACAACAGTTACATGTACGGCAATGCATTCGAAGCCTTCATCGGCGCCATTTATCTGGACCAGGGCTACGACCGTTGCAAGCAGTTCATGGAAAAGAAGATTTTCCAAAACTACATCGACCTCGACAAGATGTCTCGCAAAGAGGTCAACTTCAAGTCAAAACTCATCGAATGGAGCCAGAAAAACAAAATGGAGGTGTCATTCGAGCTTATCGAGCAATTTATTGACGAAGAGCACAATCCTATGTTCCACACCGAAGTCCGCATCGAAGGGCTCTCGGCAGGTACAGGTACAGGCTATTCCAAAAAAGAGTCACAACAGAATGCCGCACAGATAGCATTGAAGAAACTCAAAGAAGACGAGGCTTTCAAGGAGGAGATTCTGACTGCAAAGGAACGGAACCATACGGTGGAGAACACAACATCGCCTACTACAGAATCAGAAGATACTTCCGAATTACCTACGCACGAATAAAAAACGATTTGCGAAAACAAAAGACAGATCAGTCTAAATAGTGTTATTTTTTTTAAAAAAAACGTCATTGTTTGTATATTACATGTATTCTCCGTATATTGTAAGCAAATCATTAAGACATCAAATATTAACTTTAAATCCGAATAAAAACTATAACTATCAAATTGAAAGTTTCATTGATTTAAAAATTATAAGTCTGCAACGGGAAATTTTCTATTAAAATTCAAAATAGGCTTTTTTAATTGACAATTCTTTTTCTATTAATAAGCTTAAAAAACAAAACATTATGAAAAGTAAAGCCTCCTTTTTGTTCATTTTATGCAGTTTCCTGTTCTCATGTTCAAACAACCTGAACATAAATGACGAGATTCAAGAGTACAAAACCTATGAAAAAGTAAACAGTTCAACGTTACAGCAACAAATATTGGATTATTTGGGGCAAAAAACTCTGACTAGAAACTCATCACCAACAACACCATTTGAGCCAACGGACATCTATGACATTACAACTCAAGAAATTGTATGTCCCAATCCAAATTCTGATGAAACCATGATAGTGGTTCGTAATGTTACAGATGCCAATAACATAATGGCATTCTACAAAAAGAACGATACTATTGAAAGTTGTTTGATTATAGAATATAATCAAACAGTAAGCACTACCAATGAAACATCATTCATATGTAAAGATCAGGATAATATTCCCATTTTCAAAGCAATAATCAACAACACCAATGAAACTTGTGAGGTTGTCGAAATCTATGAAGGCATTGAACTAATAAATACAAAAACGAAAAACTGGGGATGCAATTTGGCTTTAGGATTATCAGGTATAATATGGTCAACCGCCGCATCAACAGCCAGTATGGGAGTAGGAGTCGTTGTTGCTATTGGTTGGTTAGTTTTTCAAACATGGGCATGTGATGTTGCCACATCATCTACCACTGTTCCTGACGAGACGCCCGATACAGACGAAACAGTTCCTGTTTCTGAAGATTCCACAAATAGTACAGAGCCATGAATAAAAAATTAATCATCCCCCTGCTATCTTTTCTATTGGTCATTGCAGGATTCACTACACTCCTTTTGTGCCAAGAGTATAATTGGCTGTTTTCTTGTTCTATTGCTACTATGTTCACGATGAGCGGAAACCTTATCGGATTGTTTGTTTCCAAACGAATTTACGTAGCTAAACCGACCTTGAAAAGACTTGGAGGATGGCTTTTTCCGGCCATCCTATGCTCTATATTATGTCGTATTCTCATTACCGACATTGCTATCAGAAACATATCCATTGTGGCCATCAACATTGCTTTGGCTTTAAGCACAGTATTCTACATCATGCATTCGGTAAAACATAAGCCGGATGATATAAAGGTAAAAGAAAGCCGACTCCTATAGAGCAGGAGCGGCACAATCTTTCAAGAAGCTTTCTTTAATAAAAGGGAGACCGTACTTTTAATAAAGGGAAGCCATACTTTATCCAAAGCAGATTCCCATTCTGCGTCCTTGCACCACCAAGTCATTGTCTGCTGTCACCAGCTTCAGCTTGCCGGCTATTTCCTCCAACGGCGCGGAAGAGATTTCATTGCCTTTCAGGGTAATCATCCGTCCGAACTGCCCGTTGGCAATGAGCTCCGTGGCGTGTCCTCCCATGCGGGTGGAAAGGTTACGGTCAAAAGGTGTGGGTGAGCCGCCACGCTGAATATAACCCAGCACAGTCTCACGGGTCTCAATACCCGTTTCATACTCTATCTCCTGAGCGATGTATTCGGCCGCACGCTTCCGCCCGTCCGTCTGTATGCCTTCGGCCACCACCACGATGGAGTAAGGCTTTCCTTTCTTCAGCCGATTCAGAATCGTTTCTCCTATGCGGTGAATATTATAGGGAATCTCCGGAATCAGAATCACGTCACCACCACCTGCCATACCGGAGTATAAGGCTATCCAACCTGCCTTGTGCCCCATCACCTCAATCACCATCACCCGTTTGTGCGAACTGGCCGTACTGTGCAGCCGGTCGATGGCATCCGTAGCAATACTGACGGCAGAATCAAATCCAAAGGAGAAATCGGTTCCCCAGATATCGTTGTCTATGGTTTTAGGTACAGACACAATGTTCAGCCCCATAGCAGAGAGTTTGGCGGCTGTCTTCTGCGTACCGTTCCCGCCGATACAGACTACACAATCAAGCCCCATCTCTTCGATATTCCGCGCTATCAGTGCCGGTTTGTCCACGCCGGACATCACGCCGTTCTTCTTAAAGGGCTTCTCGCGCGAAGTACCGAGCATCGTACCTCCCAAGTTCAGCAAACCAGATAAGGATTTTTCGGTAAACGACTCCACATCCTTGGTCAGCAGCCCCTGAAAACCGCTGTGAATGCCAATTACTTCCATTCCATAATGGTTGATAGCTGTTTTACATACACCGCGAATGGTAGCGTTGATGCCGGGACAGTCGCCTCCTGAAGTCAAAATACCTATTCTCATGATATTTTTGTTTGAATTATTGTTCTATAGGTCCGTAAAGATAGAAAAAAAAGAGAAAAAAGATAGAGATGCCGATAAATAAGATTATTTTTGCGGTTTAAAATAAGATTTCACAAAGAACGATGAATATTACACAGTTTCTGAATAAGGTATATTTTGCTCCCCGTCTGAAAGAAATCGAACAATACACCAGCCATGCAGGTGAATTGCAACAGCTTGTACTGCAACGTCTCGTCCGGACAGCGGCAAACACGGAGTGGGGAAAGAAGCACGACTATGCCTCTATCCGTACTTATGAAGATTTCAAGAAGCGCCTTCCCATACAAACTTACGAAGAAGTAAAACCTTATGTAACCCGCCTGCGTGCCGGTGAGCAGAATCTGCTTTGGCCTTCGGAAATACGTTGGTTTGCCAAATCATCGGGTACCACCAACGACAAGAGTAAGTTCCTGCCCGTCAGCCGGGAGTCCTTGCACGATACGCATTACAAGGGAGGCCGGGATGCCGTTGCCATCTATCTGGGACAGAATCCTGAAAGTCGTTTCTTTTCCGGTAAAGGGCTTATCCTTGGAGGCAGCCACGCTCCCAACCTGAACACCAACCACAGTCTTGTAGGCGACCTCTCCGCCATCCTCATAGAAAATATCAACCCGCTGGTAAACTTTGTCCGCGTACCCCGCAAACAAACGGCCTTGATGGAGCACTTCGAGCCCAAAATGGAGGCTATAGCCCGCGAAACCATCCATGCAAATGTCAGCAACCTTTCCGGAGTACCGTCCTGGATGCTTGTACTCATCAAGCATATACTGGAAAAGACGGGAAAACAGAGCCTCGAGGAAATATGGCCCAACTTGGAGGTATTCTTCCACGGCGGCGTTGCCTTCACTCCCTACCGCGAGCAATACAAAGATGTCATCCGCAGCAGCAAGATGCATTATGTAGAGACTTACAACGCATCCGAAGGTTACTTCGGCACGCAGAACGACCCTGCAGACCCTGCCATGTTACTGATGATTGACTACGGCATCTTCTACGAATTCATCCCACTGGAAGATGTAGGCAAGGAGAATCCGAACACTTTCTGCCTCGAAGAGGTGGAACTGAACAAGAACTACGCCATGGTAATCTCCACTTCTGCCGGTTTGTGGCGATATATGATTGGGGATACGGTGAAGTTCACGTCGAAACATCCCTATAAGTTCGTCATCACCGGACGCACCAAGCACTTTATCAACGCGTTCGGCGAGGAGCTGATTGTGGATAATGCGGAAAGAGGACTTGCCAGGGCATGTGCCGAGACCGGTGCACAGGTAGTGGATTACTCTGCTGCTCCCGTGTTTATGGACAAGCATGCCAAATGCCGCCACCAGTGGCTGATAGAGTTTGCACAAATGCCGGACAGCCTGGAGAAGTTCGCCAAAGTATTGGACGACACCCTGAAAGAGGTGAACTCCGACTACGAAGCTAAAAGGCAGAATAATCTGGCGCTGCAACCGCTGGAAGTCATCGTCGCCCGTCCCAACCTCTTCCACGACTGGCTGGACAGCAAGGGTAAACTCGGCGGGCAGCATAAGGTGCCACGGCTCAGCAATACGAGGGAGTATATAGAGGAGATGCTGAAGCTGAACGAATAACAAAATATGAAGGCAGATTTTATCCCAAAATAATTCCACCGCCCAGCAGCAGCCCACTTTCATCATAGAAAGCCGCTGCCTGCCCCGGTGCAATAGATTCCAGCGGCTCTAACAGGCGGACATGCAGCAATCCCTCCACTGTGAGACTTACCTTACAGTGGTTTGCCTGCTTACGATAGCGTATCTTCACAATAACCTCGTCTGCACCCAGCACGCGACTGTTATCCACCAGGTTCCACTCTCCCAGCCACATTTCCTGCTTGTAGAGAGAAGAAAGCGGGGCTAGAACGACTTCATTGGTCTCCACTCTTGTCTCTTTCACAAAAACAGCTTTGTTCAAATGGATGCCCAAGCCCCTACGTTGCCCTACGGTATAAAACGGATACCCCTCATGCCATCCCAAGAAATCTCCCTTTTCATCGACGAATCTACCTTTACCGGGTAATAGTGTTTCGGGGACTTCACGCTTCAGAAAGGAACGGTAATCCAAAGGGCAAAAGCACACACCTATACTGTCTTTCTTCGCAGCCACCTGCCCGAAACCACGCTCCGCCGCATACGAGCGCGCCTCATTTTTCGTAATATCTCCCATCGGAAGCAACATACGCCGCAGAATATCCTGCTTCAACCCCCACAGAAAGAAGGTCTGGTCTTTATCCTTATCTGCGGCAGGAGCTATGTAATACTTTCCTCCAGACAAGACTTTGCGCACATAATGTCCGGTAGAAATCCAATAAATCCCCTTTTCATCGGCTATTTTAGCCAACAGTGCCCACTTCAGTTCATTATTGCATACTGTGCAAGGAACGGGAGTACGCCCCCTCAGATACTCTTCCACAAAATAGCGGATAATACGCGAACGGAAAAGCTCGCGTGCATCATAGGCGATGTGTTTCATCCCCAGCTTCAGGGCCAGAGCCCGTGCATCTTCCAGATACCCGATTTCATCCCCTGCCTCATAGAAACGGAAAGTCACGCCAGTCACCTCATAACCGGCTTCCTGCAACCTCATGGCGGCCACGGAACTATCCGTACCGCCGCTCATGCCAAGCAATACACGTTTATCTGACTTCATGGATACAAAAGTAATAAACGAAGGTGAAATCCGCTGCATTTACTCTTATAAAACAGAATATCATTATAGATTTTCACAGATTTATTATACCTTTGTACTCCTAAAAGAACTAATAATCAACTGTTATGGAACATCAACTGACCATTTACAACACTTTAAATAGAAAAAAAGAGCTGTTTGTACCGCTGCATGCACCGCATGTAGGCATGTATGTCTGCGGACCGACCGTGTACGGTGACCCGCATTTGGGACATGCACGCCCTGCCATCACTTTCGACCTGCTGTTCCGCTACCTGACGCACATCGGCTACAAGGTGCGCTATGTCCGCAACATTACCGACGTGGGCCATCTGGAGCACGATGCCGACGAAGGAGAGGACAAGATTGCCAAGAAAGCACGTCTGGAGCAACTGGAGCCAATGGAAGTGGCGCAATACTACATCAATCGCTACCACAAGGCAATGGATGCATTGAATGTGCTGTCGCCCAGCATTGAACCGCATGCCAGCGGCCACATCATCGAGCAGATAGAACTTGTAAAGGAGATTTTGAAGAACGGATATGCCTACGAAAGTGAAGGCTCCGTTTATTTCGATGTAGAAAAATACAATAAAGACCATCACTACGGCAAGCTCTCCGGACGCAACCTGGATGATGTTCTCAACACAACCCGCGAACTGGACGGACAGAGCGAGAAGCACAACCCCGCAGACTTTGCCCTCTGGAAATGTGCGCAACCGGAACACATCATGCGCTGGCCCAGCCCGTGGAGCGACGGCTTCCCCGGCTGGCACGCCGAATGTACAGCCATGGGAAAGAAATACTTGGGCGAGCACTTCGACATTCATGGCGGCGGCATGGACCTTATCTTCCCGCATCACGAATGCGAGATTGCACAATCCGTAGCTTCCCAAGGGGAAGATATGGTACATTATTGGATGCACAATAATATGCTGACCGTGAACGGACAGAAAATGGGTAAGTCTTATGGTAACTTCATCACATTGGAAGAGCTCTTCAAAGGCACACACCCCATGCTGGAGCAAGCCTACAGCCCAATGACCATTCGCTTCTTCACCCTGCAAGCCCACTACCGCAGTACGGTAGACTTCAGCAATGAAGCTCTGCAAGCCGCTGAAAAAGGGCTGGCAAGACTGATGGATGCTGTACATGGACTGGACAAGATTACCCCTGCTTCAATCTCTACCATAGACGTGAAATCTCTGCGTGCCAAGTGTTACGAAGCCATGAATGATGACTTGAACTCACCGATTGTCATCGCCCACCTCTTCGACGGCGCCAAGATGGTAAACAATATCCTGGCAGGAAACGATTCCATCACAGCCGAAGACCTGAAAGAATTGAAGGAAACCTTCTATCTTTTCTGCTTCGACATCTTAGGATTACAAGAAGGCAACGCCTCCAACGAGGAGCGTGAAGCCGCCTTCGGCAAAGTAGTGGACATGCTATTGGAAGAGCGTTCAAAAGCAAAAGCCAACAAAGATTGGGCTACATCCGATAAAATCCGTAATGAACTCACCGCACTCGGTTTCGAGATTAAGGACGGTAAGGACGGAAGCGAATGGAAGCTGAATAAATAACAAATGTATCACAACTCACCACAGATTTATACAGATTGAGGTAAGTTTTAGACAGAAGAACAAAAGAACATATTTTTCTCACTTTTGTTCTTCTGTTCTTTTGTCTGAACAATAGAATCTGGTGATTCTGCAGTGATTGCATATTTTGATATATGCTCGTTAGATTGGCAAAAACAAATACAAGCCCATAGTCTGTACTTCATCTCCATCCTTTACTTAAATACGTATTGGCAAATTTATTCCATTCTGAATCCAACAACCCGCTCCGACAAATAGTTCATTATCAGTCGAAGCGGGTCGCAGAAAAATGTTCAAGCAATTCATGGAGAATTATCTATAACCTGTATCCGATCAATAAGGTATCATATCCTTCAAGACACCTTCCTTATACCAAGGGTCATCAATCTCTTTCAATACTTTGCCCATCTCTGCGCAAAGGTCTTTTACGACTTCTTGGTTTTCTTCCAAAGCAAGGTTAGTCATCTGATACGGGTCCTTTTCATCGTCAAACAACAAACTTTTGACCAGTTTATGATTTTCGCGGTCAATGTAGAGCGCCAGCGTATAGCGCGCCGATTTAAAGCCGCGCGATGAAGGGAAATAGGAACAGACCATACCTTCCGCATCCTTCTCACCATCCAAGTTCTGAATATAGAGAGCACCGGTAGGACGTACAATATCTGCCTTTTCATCGAAGAAAAGCGGTGCATAATTGCGTCCCTGCACCTCGGCCGGAATGGAGTCGGCAAGACCGGCAAGGCCCAACAAGGTAGGCATGATGTCCGGCGAGGAAAGCATCAGGTCGTCCACACGGGGGGTAATCTTATCGGGGAAACGCACCAGGAAAGGAACGTTCATGGACTCGGAGTATGGGGAATTCTTCGGGTCTTCCGTATGCTGGCTGCACATGGTCTCTCCATGGTCGGAAGCAAACACGACAATGGTATTCTTGTCCAGTCCGAGTTCCTTCAAGGCATCGAGTATCTGACCGAAAGCACGGTCAACACCCGTCACAGAAGCAAAGTAGTAGCGTGCACTCTTCGCCTTGGGCATCTTGGGATTGGCATTCGGACGGACGAGCAAGCTGTCCAGAGGCTGGTCCTTATAGAGATTGAAATCTTCCTCCATACAGTCGTCCAAAGAACGGTACGGACTATGGGGAGGATTCATGCCTACCATGATGAAGAAAGGTTTCTTCGGGTCGCGTACATTTCCCTCGTTCTTCAGATAAGACACCACCTTGTCCGCTTCGTGTAACGGTGACCACTCACGTGGATCGTGGCGACGGCCTTCCGTATCCCAGTAATGCGGATTCTTGTGTTCGTCGAAGGTACCGTAAGAATACCAGTAATTGAACCCGTGACGACGTTCTTTCGGCGTATAGGCATCCCATGCAGGTACACGGTCTTCCACATACTGTCCGGGACGTTCGGGGTCGTTAGGGGTAGGAAAATCGGCATGCAGTTTACCAAAGTAGGCACAGTCATATCCGGCATTGCAGAATACATCGCTCACACACACAGCATCCTCACGCAAGGAGCTGATGGGACGGTTCGAATTGCAATTCAATGGAATACCACTCTTATTAGGATACATTCCCGTCAATAGAGAACCACGGTGGGGGCTGCTCAACGGGCAGTTACTCATGGCAGATGTCAATACTACCGACTCCCGGGCAAAATCATTCAAACGCGGGGTGTGCACCGGGTCATTCCGAAAGTTCACTTTCTCGCGAAAACCTTCCTGACCCCAGAACTCCATCGCCTGGTTACGGTATTGGTCGGGAAAAACGTAAATGACATTCGGCCGGACGGCTTGTTCCGCTTGCGGGACTTTACAACCCTGCAAGGCGAACAAGCCTAAACCACCTAACAAAATATTTAATTGAGTTTTCATTTTTCCAAATCTCTTTTACGCATCAATCCTTCCAGGAAGTAATAATCGGCATAGTTCAGCGGTACATCAATCTCCGCACCGTGGGGAATACTACCCACAGAGTGCATCAGGATAAAGTTACCATTGGTACCCACTTTGGCACGGTAGGAAGGAGAAGCGAGGCTTTCCATAATCCGGTCGGCAGTTTCTTTGTATCCCTTATCCGGCAGATAAGTGCTCAGCTCGTAAAGGGCGGATGCCGTGCAGGCAGCTGACGAAGCATCACGAGGTTCATTCGGGATATTGGGAGCGTCGTAATCCCAGTAGGGAACCAAGTCTTCCGGAAGATTCTTGTTGTTGAAGATAAAGTTGTAAATCTTTTCAGCCTGTCCCAAGTATCTGGCGTCGTGTGTATAGCGATAGCACATAGTGTAGCCGTACAAGGCCCACGCTTGTCCACGTGCCCAAGCAGACTCGTCGGCATAACCTTGTGCAGTCTGTCTCTTACGGACTTCACCGGTTTCGGGGTCATAATCCACCACATGATAGCAGCTGTTGTCCTCACGGAAATGGTTAGCCATAGTCGTATCGGCATGCTTCCGGGCTATGTTGTAAAAAGTGGAGTCGCCCGACAGTCTGGAAGCTTCGAACAGCAGTTCGAGATTCATCATATTATCAATGATAACGGGACATTTCCAGCCACGTTCAGCCTGCCATCCCTTGTCTGCATCCCACGACTGAAGTACGCCTGCAGCAGGGCGGAAACGGGTAGACAAGGATTTGGCCGTCTGTATAATGACCGGTTTGTACTCTTCCTTACCCGCAAAACGGTATCCGTTCAGGTAGCTGCAGCCAATCATAAAGCCTACATCATGATGCCAAGTGAGGTATTGTACCGAATCCAAATCCTCGGTATACTTCTCTGCTAACGGCAGCCACTTCCGGTCGCCGGTCAGCTCGTACATATGCCAGATATTACCAGAAAAGAAACCGGAACACCAATCGTCGATAGGTACATAGACAATGTTCCCATCCTTATCAATGGTGCGGGGATTAAGGATTTTACCGGATTTTTCGATAATGTCTGTCTGAATTGTCTCCTGAGCCACAGCATTATCAATGTTTTCTTGGATAAAGTTGCTTTCAGCCTGCTTTTGGCCTGCGCAACCTGCCAATACAAGAAGGGAGATTCCCAACGTAGTGAGGACTGTTTTCATAATAAGGGATTTATTTATTAAGAGTTTATGATTTTTCCTGCTGCAAAAGTAGAGCAAGTGTACAGATTTAACCTGCCTAAATAATTCAATTAATGGCCAAAATCGTTACTTTTGTGTCCGGAATTACATGTTTTCCACCCATTAATCATTAATTATTAACCATTACTCCCCCATGACCGCACAAGAATTTTTCAAAAACGACCGTTTCGCCACGAATGCAGGTGTAGAACTGATAGAAATAAAGGAAGGGTACAGCAAGGCACGCCTGGTTATCACAGCAGAACATCTCAATGCGGGAGGCCGTACACAAGGTGGCGTCCTCTTCACCCTTGCCGACCTGGCACTGGCAGCAGCAGCCAACTCTCACGGAGTATTGGCTTTCTCTCTTTCATCCACTATCACTTTCCTGCGCAGTAGCAGACCGGGCGATGTGCTGTATGCCGAAGCACGCGAACGCTACATCGGCCGCACCACCGGATATTACCAGATTGACGTCACCAACCAGGAAGGAAAACTGATTGCCACTTTCGAATCCAGTGTGTTTAGGAAAGGAGACAAGATTACTTTTTCCCTATCACAGACGTCATCGGATAGCGGTTGCCCCGGACACTCTTGAAGAACGCCTTGGCCGAACCGAAGTTCAGATACATGTCCAGACGGATGGGAAGGTGGTTCCTGTCGTCGGACACAAAGAAGGTGATGACCTCCTTCTCCTTACCTTTTTTATACTCTACGAAAGAAAATACCAAGCAGCGGTAAACGGTGTCGTTATTCGCCTTGACGTCCTCCTTACCGCGATAAATCAACGTCTGCTCTTCCACCCTGCGCCCCGTAGCCATGGGGAAGAGTATCTTCTGCCCTACCTTGTAATCCTTGGGGTCGTAGGAACGAGCCTGGGCCAGGATGCTCAGCATGTCGAAAATACAACGGCTATCGCTGTACTCCATCTCCTGCGGCTCGCGGACAGGATTATACCAGGTGCGTCGCTGTTTCACACTGGCTACACCGTCTTTATAGGAGAACCAAGCCTCGTCTACCGTGTGACGGCTCCCCTCCTCCGCCGCCTTACGGAAGTAAAGCGGCTCCAGCCGGTCGCTGACGTAGCAGGTCAGCGTGTCGCGCATCTTGAAGAAGAAGTCAGTTTTCTTGCTGCCCACGCTGAGCAAGTTGAAGCGAAAGGCCGGCTCGGAATGATAGGTCGTGGCGTTGGTGGTGAGACTGGCCAAGCCCACCTTCTTCCAGATGAATTTCCAGTTGAAATATAAGTCGTACATCACGTGCTCGCCCGACTGGAATGCCTCGTTTCGGGCGGCACACTGGGCTTGAACAGACTGGGAGATTCCCAAACAGCACATCCCCACCATCCACAGAACAAACAGCCGCTTCCACTTAATAGCTACGGCCCCTACCGCTGTTGCGATTGCCATTACGGTTATTTTTGTTCCTGCTTTGCTTTTTCTTGTCTTCATCCGGTTTTTGTTTTTTTAGTTCGTTCGGTTTCTGCCTATCCAGAGGCTTAGCCTTGATATCCCATTCCTGAGTCAAATCAAAGTTCGCTTTAAGCTCCAGAACCATCGGATAATAGTAAACCATTTCAGGCTGGCGCTTCTCGGCATAGTTTCCCGTATCCCAGACGCCATTCCCATTCGTATCATTTATCAGCCGCGCTCCATATTTGCCCGGATTGAGGAAATAGAAATCGGCTTTCCCATCCACCACCGGCACCGTGCGCAGCACTTTGTCCTGACCGTCCAGTAGTTCCACAAAAGCCAGAGAGTCCGCTCCATGCACATTAAAGAATATCTGCCCGTACTCTTCCAGCTTCTTGGCCTTGAAGTCCTTCTTTATCTTGTCGGAGAACAACCCGTACAACCCGCGTATGGCAGCAGAATCCACTTCAAATGTATAGCTTTCGCCGGGTGCCCATTCGGCAAACAGATTATAACGCTTCAAGTCCAAAGAGTCGCGCATAAAGTCGAACGGGATATCCTGCCACAACGAGTCCACTTTCAGTTTCAGATGGAAAGCGGTGGTATCTATGCTTGCCACCGGCTCCGTAAACGACAGAGTAAGATAATCGTATACATCGATTGCAGAAGGGGCATACACATCTACAGCCAGGAATTCCGTCGGCTCGGGCTCTTCCACCTCACCTTCCTTCAACTTCTTCTTTTTCTTCTCACGCTCCTTCTGTGCCTTTTCCTTCACCTCCTGTTTCTGTTTCTGCAGCTTGTCGTATGTCAGCTTAGCCAACACATTCAAAGTATCGGTACGGGGCACCAGTTGTTTCAAGCTATCCGTATACAAATAGGTGATACTCATTTTCAGGGAATCCTGCTTATAAAGCAAGGAATCCTTTATCCAATAATGAATCGTATCGTTCCGGCCGGTGGGCTGTTCTATAACAAACGCATCTTCCTCATTAAAGTTCAATCCTTTCAATAAAGGCAACGTGTCTGCCGGAGCAGTGAAATAGAGCGAAAACTTCTCCGGAGTCAACCGTTCGGCCTTCAAGAAACGTTGCGAGAAGGAAAGCTCCTTGAAAGCACGCAGCAGGACATCATCCGGAAGGTAGTGGGTATATTGACGTTCTACAATCGTATCTACTGTCAGCGAGTCTATCCAAGCCGTATCCTGGCGCATGCGCTCTTCCATGGAAGGAATGATGATGGAGTCATTGAAAGCTATCACTTCCGTCGGCTGGGAATAGGCAAAATTCTGGTCGGCATCCTGCAAGGCATAAATGCGATACTTGCCGGGAGCCACTCCACGGATAGAGAAACGTCCGCGACTGTCCGTACGCCCCACCCGTTCAAAAGGAAGTTTGGTAAAAGCGGAGTCGGCCAGATTGGCATGCAGACCGACCAGCATTCCTTTCACCGGTTCAAGATTGGCCACATTCAGTACTGTACCGGCCACAGCCATAGAGTCGAGACGGTCGCCCGTAGAGAAAGAATAGAAGAAATTCTCCAAGGGATTCCCCTCATTATTGTCCTGGATGGCATCACCAAAATCGAATGTATAAGTGGTATTGGCTTTCAATGTATCCTGCAGGGTGATGACCACCTTCTTCCCATTAGACTTAATTTCGGGCTGTTGCACCTGCGGAGGAGATATTACAATCTTCTCATTCGGCTTGTCAAGTTTGATAAATTCGTCGAACTCAATGGAAAGTTTATTTTTATTGCAATGGAGTGCGCCGGGCGCAGGAGTGCCGGAAATAAAACGCGGAGGAGTCTCATCATAAGGTCCTCCTTCAATGCGGCCCACACTGGCACAAGAATACAGCACGGCAGCTATGCCGACACCCCCCAACAACCTGCGGAAAAGCGGCTTCATTTTAGTATGGCGTTTACGTTCTAACATACTGCAAAAATAAAGGTTATCTACCAATTAGCGGTATGCTTTACAGTATTTTAATCAAAAAATGTCCTTGTTGCCCTCATCCATGTATAAAACATAGTTAAAAAAGGAAGAGTTTCACACCTTATATACTAAGAAAAGAATAATTTTGTAGACGAAAACTGAATGCTTACATTCAGTTTTCTTTTCCCCGCCTTGCTTTCTAAATCATGAATTGCACACAAAACAGCCTTTCAAAAGTCGAAAAAAGAAGAATATAAAATTATACAGAGAACAAAAGAGTATGAAGAGTAGATTAGTATTATTGGCATGTTGCCTGACACTGCTTAGCAGTTGTGGACAAGGCGACAAAGGAACGGGCAAAACTCCCGAATTTGCAGTGATTGAGGCAAAGACCACCACTGCCAACCTGACAAACAGCTACCCTGCCACTATCAAAGGCAAACAAGATGTGGAAATCCGCCCGATGGTAAGCGGTTTCATCACAAAATTGCACGTGGACGAAGGCGCGACAGTGCGTAAAGGACAAGTGTTGTTCAGCATCGACCCCGTACAGTATCAGGCAGCCGTAAATTCGGCCAAAGCTGCTGTTGAAACAGCCAAAGCTGCCGTAAACACACAAGAACTGACTGTAAACAACAAACGTGAACTGAACAAGAAGAACATCATCAGCGACTACGACTTGCAAATGGCCGAAAACCAGCTGGCACAAACAAAGGCGCAACTGGCACAAGCCAATGCCCAGTTGGTCAATGCCAAGAACAACTTGTCATACACCAGTGTAACCAGCCCCAGTGACGGCGTAGTAGGTAGCATCCCCTACCGCGTAGGTAGCCTGGTCAGTCCTTCCGTAGCCAGTCCGCTGACTACCGTTGCCGACATCTCCGAAATGTACGCCTACTTCTCTATGACCGAACGCCAACTCCTGTCACAGATTCGTGAAGGCGGCAGCATCAAAGAAATCTTAGAAAAGATGCCGGATGTACAATTGCAGCTCATCGACGGAACCATGTATGCCGACAGCGGCCGCGTAGAAACAATCAGCGGAGTCATAGACCAGGCTACCGGTTCTGTAACCATGCGTGCTCTTTTCCCCAACAAGCACAATGTACTGCGTAGTGGAAGTACCGGCAACGTCGTGTTTCCGAATCTAATGGAGAATGTCATCATGATACCACAATCTGCCACAACGGAAATTCAGGACAAAAAGTTCGTATTCGTCCTACAGCCGGACAACACCCTAAAGAATACCGAAATCAAAGTATTCAAACTGAATGACGGCAAGTATTATTACGTAACAGACGGCTTGAAAGCAGGCGAGAAAATCGTTATCGAAGGCGTGCAGAATCTAAAAGACGGACAGAGTATCACACCCATCACTCCCGCCGAGAAAGAAGCAGAATATCAGAAGGCCCTGAAAGACCAGAAAGAAGGCAATATTCAAACGGCATTCCAATAAAAGAATGAAAATTGAGAGAATGAAAAGCTGCTCACAACAGGCACAGCATTGATTCTTATCCCATTTTAATTCTTTAATTTTTAATTCTTTAATTTTTCATGAAATGAAATTAGATAGATTTATAAACCGTCCGGTACTGTCAACGGTAATCTCCATCCTGATAGTAATCCTGGGACTCATTGGTCTGGCCACACTACCTATCACACAATACCCGGACATTGCCCCTCCTACCGTTTCGGTACGTGCCACCTATCAGGGTGCCAATGCACAAACGGTATTGAACTCTGTCATTGCACCGTTAGAGGACCAAATCAATGGTGTGGAGAACATGATGTACATGACCTCCAATGCCGCAAACAACGGCTCTGCAGATATATCCATTTACTTTAAACAAGGCACCGACCCCGACATGGCTGCGGTCAACGTACAGAACCGTGTATCTATGGCACAAGGCTTGTTGCCGGCAGAAGTTACCAGAGTCGGCGTAACTACCCAGAAACGCCAAACCTCCATGTTGATGGTATTCTCCATCTATGATGAGAACGACCAGTACAACATCGAATTTCTAGAGAACTATGCCAACATCAACCTTATTCCGGAAATAAAGCGTGTAAACGGTGTGGGCGATGCCAATGTGCTCGGTCAGGACTACTCCATGCGTATCTGGCTGAAACCGGACATCATGGCTCAATACAAATTGGTGCCCAACGACATTTCCGGCGTATTAGCGGAGCAGAACATAGAGGCGGCTCCCGGCCAGTTCGGCGAACGCGGCAAGCAGAGCTTCCAATACACCATCCGCTACAAAGGACGTCTGCAACAGCCCGAAGAGTTTGAGAATATCGTTGTCAAGGCACTTGAAAACGGTGAAGTACTCCGCCTGAAAGACATAGCGGACATAGAGCTGGGACGTTTGTCTTATAACTTCAACAATATGGTAAACGGACACAAGTCTGTGACCTGTATCGTTTACCAGATGGCCGGTTCCAATGCCACACAAACCATCAGTGACTTGGAAGAGGTACTTAACAATGCTTCCACGACTCTGCCTTCCGGATTGAAAATCAATATTGCCCAGAGTGCCAACGACTTCCTGTTTGCTTCTATCCACGAAGTTGTCAAGACATTGATCGAGGCATTTATCCTCGTATTCATCGTAGTATACATCTTCCTGCAGGATATGCGGTCTACACTGATTCCTTCCATAGCCATCCCGGTAGCTTTGATTGCAACTTTCTTCGTATTGAAACTGATTGGATTCAGTATCAACTTGCTGACCCTCTCGGCCATGGTGCTCGCTATTGCGATTGTGGTCGATGATGCCATAGTCGTTGTCGAGGGTGTCCATGCCAAGCTGGATCAAGGATACAAGTCGGCACGGACCGCATCCATCGATGCCATGAGCGAACTGGGCGGTGCCATCATCTCCATCACCTTGGTAATGATGTCCGTGTTTGTTCCGGTAAGCTTCATGGGCGGTACTGCCGGTACGTTCTACCGCCAGTTCGGTCTTACCATGGCGATTTCCATCGGTTTCTCGGCCCTGAACGCCTTGACGCTGAGTCCGGCCTTGTGCGCCATCTTCCTGAAACCGCACAACAGCGACACTACCGTGCAAGAACGGATGGGTGTTGCAGCCAAGGAGGCCCGCAAAATCATGATTGCCCGTTATGCAGATTCCATCGGTCGGATGATGCGTCCCAGCCTGACGCTGCTTTTCACTATCATTGCTATCTTAGGCATGATTTTCGGGCTATTCAGTTTCGAGAATCATCCCATACTTTGTATGGTTATGATTGTAATCAGCATCCTTGCACTGGCAGGCATGACCACCGACAAATTCAAGCACTCTTTCAATGCTTCCTACGATAACATTCTAGGCAAGTATAAAAAGCAAGTATTGCGTTTCATACAAAAGAAGTGGCTGTCGGGCAGTATTGTTGTAGGCTCCATCATTCTGCTGGTAGTCTTTATGAACATCACACCGACAGGTATGGTGCCCAATGAAGATACCGGTACCATTATGGGAGTAGTGACTCTTCCTCCAGGAACTTCACAAGAACGTGCCATGGAAGTGCTTAACCGTGTGGACAGTCTTGTTGCAGCCGATCCGGCAGTAGAATCGCGTACCGTAATCTCAGGTTTCAGTTTTATCGGAGGTCAGGGACCTTCTTACGGTTCGCTCATCATCAAACTGAAGAACTGGGAAGAACGTTCCACCATGCAGAATTCAACGGTGGTCTACGCTACACTCTTTATGCGTGCACAGAAAATCATCAAGGAAGCCCAGGTATTGTTCTTTGCTCCCCCTATGATTCCGGGGTACTCGGCATCCAGTGATATCGAGCTGAACATGCAGGATAAGACCGGTGGCGACCTGAACCACTTCTTCGACGTGGTGAACAACTATACCGCCGCCCTGGAAACTCGTCCGGAAATCAACTCCGCAAAAACCAGCTTCAACCCCAACTTCCCGCAATATATGCTGGATATCGATGCAGCCGCCTGCAAGAAAGCAGGTATCAGCCCAAGTGACATCCTCAGCACCATGCAGGGATATTTTGGAGGTATTTACGCTTCCAACTTCAACAGCTTCGGTAAAATGTATCGTGTAATGATTCAGGCAGAACCGAACGCAACCAAGAATCTGGAGTCGCTCTCCAGTATCAAGGTACGCAACGGCAACGAAATGGCTCCCATCACTCAGTTTGTATCTATCAAGAAGGTATACGGTCCTGATATCATCAGCCGTTTCAACCTTTATACATCCATGAAGGTAATGGTAGCTCCCGCCAACGGTTATACATCCGGCCAGGCACTGACAGCCATTGCAGAAGTAGCCAAGGAGAACCTGCCTGCAGGCTTTGCCTACGAACTTGGCGGTATGGCACGCGAAGAAGCCGAAACAAGCGGCAGTACCACGGGATTGATTTTTGTGCTCTGCTTCGTGTTCGTCTACCTGTTGCTAAGCGCGCAATATGAGAGCTACATCCTTCCGCTCTCCGTATTGCTCTCCGTGCCGTTCGGTTTGCTAGGCAGCTTCTTGTTTGTCAGCGGCATCGGTTCATTGGGCAACATTCCTGCACTGAAAATGATTCTGGGCACCATGTCCAACGACATCTATATGCAGATTGCCCTTATCATGCTGATGGGTCTGTTGGCCAAAAACGCCATCTTGATTGTAGAGTTCGCCCTCGACCGCCGCAAGATGGGCATGAGCATCACGTGGGCTGCCGTGCTGGGTGCAGGTGCCCGTCTGCGTCCTATCCTGATGACATCGTTGGCAATGATTGTCGGCCTGCTTCCGTTGATGTTTGCTTCAGGCGCGGGTGCCAACGGTAACCGCACGCTGGGTACTTCAGCCATCGGCGGCATGTTAATCGGTATGATTCTGCAAATCTTCATAGTGCCCGCACTGTTCGTGGCATTCCAGTACCTGCAGGAGAAATTCAAGCCGATGGAATGGGAAGATGTGGACAACTCGGATGCAGAACCGGAGATTGAACAATATACAAAATAGTGATTAACGATTAGCGATTATGAAGAAAATAATATGCCTGATGTGCGCAACTGCTTTATTGAGCAGTTGCCACATCTACAAATCATACGACAGACCCGAAGACATAACAACTGCCGGACTGTATCGCGACACGGCGTCCGTGAACGATACATTAGCCGCAGATACGGCCAACTTCGGTAATCTGCCTTGGAGAGAAGTGTTCACAGACCCGCAGCTGCAGACACTTATCGAGCAAGCACTCACCAACAACGGTGACCTGCGCAGTGCCGCCTTGAACGTGAAACAAGCACAAGCCGCACTGATGTCTGCCCGCCTTGCCTATGCTCCGATGCTTGCCTTGTCTCCGCAAGGAACCGTCAGCAGCTGGGACAAGGGAAAGGCTACACAAATCTACTCCCTGCCCGTCACCGCAAGCTGGCAAGTCGACCTCTTCGGTCAACTGCTGAACCCGAAGCGACAAGCAAAGGTTAGCTTGAAGCAGACGCAATTCTACGAACAAGCCGTTCAGACGCAAGTCATCGCTGGCGTAGCCAACATGTACTACACCCTGCTGATGCTAGACCGCCAACTGCAAATCACCGAAGGCACCGTCGAGATTCTGAAAAAGAACCTGGAGACCGTGCAAGCCATGAAAGATGCAGGCATCTACGGAACCACTTCTGCTGCCGTAGAGCAGAGCCGCACTGCCTACGCTCAAGTTATGGCATCACTGCCCGACATACGCCAGAGCATACGCGAAACCGAAAACGCCCTCTGCCTGATGTTGCACCAACCGGCACAGAGCATCGCACGCGGTGTGCTGGAAGAGCAACAGCTGCCTACGGAATTTTCAGTAGGTATCCCCTTGCAGTTGCTATCCAACCGTCCGGACGTGAAAGCTGCCGAGATGTCACTGGCTGCCAACTACTATAACACCAATAGCGCCCGTGCCGCTTTCTACCCGCAGATTACATTGAGCGGTTCGGGAGGCTGGACCAATAACTCCGGTGCAGGTATCGTCAACCCGGGCAAACTACTGGCTTCCGCCATCGGTTCGCTGACGCAACCCTTGTTCTATCGCGGTGCCAACATTGCCCGTCTGAAACAAGCCAAGGCACAAGAGGAGCAGGCTAAGATTCAGTTCCAAACCGCCCTGCTGAATGCCGGAAATGAAGTGAGCAACGCCCTGCATCTGTATCAAATGGAGAAGGACAAAGCTGTTTCACGCACTATTCAAGTAAATTCTGCCCGCCAAGCTGCCTCAGATACAAAAGAATTGTTTAACTTAGGCACGTCGACCTATCTGGAAGTCTTGTCTGCCGAGCAGTCTTACCTCAGCGCACAGCTTGCAGAAGTATCCGACACCTTCAGCAGCATGCAGGCGGTTATCAGCCTGTATCAAGCGCTTGGAGGAGGAAGAGAATAAAATGAGCGATAAGTGATTAGTGATTAGCGATTAATGAAATAGTAAATCCTAATCACTAACCATTTATCACTAATCATTAATCATTAATCGCTAATTACTATGATAAGTCCGTTAGCTTATGTAGATTCAGCCGCAAAAATCGGCAAGAATGTAACTATCCAGCCCTTTGCATTTATCGAAGGGAACGTGGAAATAGGTGATGACTGTATAATCATGTCGGGCGCCAAAGTCCTGAACGGCACCCGCCTGGGAAAAGGGAACAAGGTGCATCATAATGCCATCCTGGGTGCCGAACCACAAGACTTCCACTATACGGGAGAAGAAAGCCTGCTGGTTATCGGCGAGCACAACGATATCCGCGAGAACGTGGTCATCAGCCGTGCCACCCATGCAGAAAGCGCTACCCGCATCGGCAATGAAAACTACCTGATGGATGGTGTACACCTCTGCCACGACGTGCAGATAGGCAACCATTGTGTACTGGGTATCAAGACTACCGTAGCCGGAGAATGCCGGATAGACGACTGCACCATTCTGAGCAGCAACGTTATTCTGCACCAATGCTGCCACATAGGAAGTTGGGTGCTGATTCAGGCAGGCTGCCGCATCGCCAAGGATGTGCCGCCCTACGTCATCATGAACGGCAACCCGGCAGAGTACCACGGCATCAACGCCGCCGTGCTTCAACACAAGCATCAGGCGACCGAACGTGTGTTGCGCCATATCGTGAATGCATACCGTCTGGTATACCAGGGAAACTTCAGCGTGCAGGATGCCTTACAGAAGATTGAAGACCAAGTACCGATGAGTGACGAGATACACAATATCATCAACTTCATCAGGAATTCCAAAGGAATCGTGAAGTAAACACCCTTCTTCGGGCACGAATCACGCAGACAATACGGATGGATAAATTCTTTTCTGTAAGTCTGCGTAGTTCGTGCCTTTTTCTATACTCCTCCTCTACAGATACTTCCTCCGTAAGTACCTCGGCAATTTTTCGATACTTCAAAAATTCAGCCTCATTTTGATCAGTATTTCTCTCGGGCGGAAGTAATTCAATGTTGTACTTTCACTCATGGAAGAGTAAGTTGTTTGTTGGAAATTTCGTTTATTCAGTACATTGTTGAAGCTAAACTCTATTTCCACTTTTCCCCATAAATAAGAAGTGCCAATATCCATAAAATAAATTGAAGAATATATAGGTTTTCTGCTTAACAAATATTGGTTGTCCCATTTTAGTCTCCAACTACTTGTGGGAAATAAATTGAATGTCAGGTTGCTGTGAAAATACTCTGCGTGTACCCCTTGCGTTATTTCACTGGAAAGTGCAGAACGCAAATATTCCTCACTTCCTTCTATACTTATATATTTGCAAGGCTGGACAGAGAAGTTGAATGCCAGCGAAAGATTCCTTGTTGTATATGGCACTATCTCCTCTGATAGCAGATTCTTGGTTTGGGACTGGCTGTAATTTCCGGTAAGTGCGGTAAAGAGTTTCCACCAGCCGAAGTTTTTCGAGAGTCGTGTACGGGCATTCCAATACAAGTTCCGATGCTTGATGTCAAGCATTTCGTTTGAACTCAGAATGCCATCTTGCTTCGTACTCAGCATTTTGTCCTGCCAATTGGGGATAATGCTGCCTCCCGCTGACCAAAATAGTCCATTCATTGGATTGTTGAATTTAAGAACGAGATTGTAAACAAGCGATCTGGAATCATAAAAGCTGCTACCGTTAAAGGCATTTCTATAGTTTGTGAATATATAGTTTGTATAGAAGTAATTGATATTCGGTATTTGATAGCTGAAATTAACTGCATTGATGAGTTTCCAATAAGCATTCAGTTCATAAGTGACGTTGAATAAAGGCTCTATATAAACACGATGTATATTCTCTTTTTCACCTTCCTTTTTATAGTTAAGATGGTATTTATGGTAGGATATAGGAATATCCAATCGCAATTCCCAGTGATAATTTTTATATCGCAGGGAGGGGGTGCTATAAATTTTGGTATCCATAAAAGTAAGGTCATTGACGAAGTTGTCAGCCGTTGTCGGGTATATTTCGTCGTTCTCCTTACAATATAGTGCCGAACCCATCTTCTGATTATGATATTCCACTCCTACCTGCATATTGGCATAGAATCCGGCAATTTTAAGTTGCAGTTCTGTTGATGTATGAGAATGAAAATAGCGTAAATAGCCATCCTGCATAAATGCGTCGTAAGGCTTTCCAGCGTTTATCACCTTTTCATATAAACCCGGAGATACAATCATCTTCTGGGGGGATTCATGAAAAGAATTGTTCGATAGAATTTTCAGTACATGACCTTTTCCGTAAGTGCCAATCAGTTGGAAATAGTTGGATATGTCCTTTCTCTTGACCTGCGTTGTTGCATTAATGAGGGTATTGTTGCTGTTAATAAAGCTACCGACCTTATTGTTCTCTATATTTCCGACCATATAGTTGCGGATATATTTTTTGTTGCCGTTCAACTGATAATCCATTTCGGCAGTGTAGCATTCTGTATTCAGCGACAGATTGTCATCTTCTTGTATGGTGATATTTCCGTCGGGATAAAAATAAGACAAAAATCTGTCGTTTTTCTGTTTGTCCTGCTTATTTACATAGGTAAATTGCCCTCGCAAGTTGGAAGTGCTGCTTATCTTATAAAGATGGTTGGCGGCGAACAAATGGCTACGGTTCATTAAATAGCGCTTTTCGTCTATTCCCCGTATGGATATGGATGGCACAGACAATAAAGGCTCGATAGAGATATCCTCGACATTATCATCTCCGCTTTGCAAGCGAACTTCATCACTGACATCTTCGCCGATATTATTCGTTTTGTAGATAGACAGATTCTGTTGCCGTTTTCCGAAGAACAGTCCTACAAGGCGTGCATCCCATACCAACTCATCATTGCCGGAATATCCGATACCTATATCTGCACTGCCTGAAAATGTATAGCGTACATCATCCGTCAACACCAGGTTCAAGGCGGCTTGCTCACTGAATGATTTGCCTCGCAGTACAGATATGGCTTGATGATTTCTTAAAACTTGAACCTCTTTTACGACTTTGTTTGACAAGTTATTAGTGGCAAGCGAATAACGGTTACCCATAAGATCCATCCCTTCAATGTATAGTTTGCTGATGGCTTTATCCTCGAACTTGATTTGTCCCGATGGGAGCACTTCTATGCCTGGCATTTTCTTCAGCACATCGGCAATGGTTCTGTCTTGTGGCATCTGGAATCCACTGACGGAATATATCAGTGTGTCTTTCCGCTCAATAATGCGTTTAGACGTTACTTTTACTTCTTTAATCTTGTATCCTTTATTTTGAAGGATAAAAGTACTTCCGCTCTTGAACTTCATTGCTGGCATTATCTGCTTTTCACATCCTATATGTGACAACATGATGCAGTGGGGAACTGAATCAGAGGAAATAAGGAAATCCCCTTTTTTATCAGTATAGGTAAAGTCGATTATCAACATCTGTTCATTGAGCAGTGATACAACAGCATCTTCTATCCCTTTACCTGTCTGACTGTCATTTACAGTCCCTCGATAAACTTGTTGTGAATAAGCATATATATTGCCGTACAGAATAAGTATAAATAAAGAGATAATTCGCATGTCTGTTCCTTTAATATTCTAAAAATACCGGCATCTTGTCATCATATTTGAGCGGTTTCCCGTTTGCGTCTATTCCGAGACTTGTCTCAATGCCCATTTGTCTGAAATAGCCGACTGGATCTTTGGCCGACTTTATCAACAATCGTTTCAGAGCTTCCCGGCTACATTTAATATATTTCAGATTGGGAATGCTGATAGCCTCTTTATCCATATTCTTTATTTCGATACACTCAAATAAGAATTCTCCTTTTTTATCTTCTGCTTTCAGGATTAAGCCGGGCAGACCACATAATTTCCAGGGACCATCACTAATGGGAATATCGGTTGTGAACCATACGAACCATGTTCTTCCCCGAAAGTTGGTTTGCGCTTTTTGGCATTGGTAGTCTGCGATAGTTATACTTTCATCTGTACAGATTCTCCATTGAGGCTTTTCCAAGTCTTCTTCATAAATATAGTTCTTAAAATCCCTGTCAGTATAGGTCGTCTTTCCTTTCTGCGGATAGTTCTTATATACTACATAATATTGATAACTACGTGGATAAGCAGATTTTCCCAAGGCGTTTTGCACTTCTTGAAACGTTCCTCCATGAGCAAGTATATTGTTGCGGATTTCATCGGTTTTTGTTTCCCACAGACTGTAGAATTTGGATGTTTTCTTTCCAATATCCAAAATATGCTCATCCAAAGATAGTTTCTTTGAGTCTTCCCATGCCTTGAATTTGGAAGCGTAGTGAATGCGTAACCGGACACTGTCTATCTCTTGTGCCTCGCCATGCGAAGCGAAAAGAATGAATAGCAGGCAATATACAAGTTTCATAACTATAATTATTTGAAAGATTTACCAATACAGCTTTTGATAGTAGCAAACAATAACTTGGTGTTGTTTTAGATGAAATGAGAGCATTTTATCTCATCAAATTGTCTGAATGCGTACCAAGTTATTGTTCAAGTATTACTATACAAACTAAGTTTGTATAGTATAAGAACTTTCTGTAAGCAAAGAAATCAGAGTTTCTCTAGCCCTTTCTTTCCTTATTTGCCAGCACAATCTTTTTTTGACCAAGAGTCAAGTAACATGCAGGCTTCCTCTGCCGTAGCACTATCTGGAATCTGATGCACAGTTCCACAATCGGTAATAATGGCTTGGGAAATTTCTACGGCTGCATAACTTAATGAAGTTAATGCAATAAGTGCGAAAAACAATAAATACTTTTTCATAATACCATCAAATTAAATTAATCACTTTAGTTAATTTGAGATTCTCGGTGTTCCTCAATCTCTTGCTTAGTTCGCGAAACTAATATTTTTATGTCAACATATATCTTAATAGAAAATGGATTGTAAAACCTAATGTCAGGATAAGTAGTACGGCTACGATATTTTTATAAGTAAAGAGTCGAAATCTACTGTTTTATTAATGTTATAGAGAGAAACTTTCATATTCTAAAAGTACCGGCATCTTTTCATCATATTTAAGTGGCCTCCCGTTGGCGTCCATGCCTCCTCCGGATTCATATCCCAATTGTCTTAAATAGCCGACTGGATCCTGCGCTGATTTAATTTTTAGTCTTTTCAGTGTTTCCCGGTCGCACTTTAGATACTTGTGTTTAGGGATGCTGATGTTCTCTCTATCCATATATTTTATCTCGATACATTTAAAAAGAAAATCCCCTCTACTGTCTTCTGCTTTCAGAATTAGTCCAGGTAAGGCACAGAGTTTCCAAGGACCATCTCCAATAGGTATATCCATAGTGAACCATACAGTCCATGTTCTTCCCCGGAAGTCAGTTTGTGCTTTTTGGCATTGATAATCTGCGACAAGTGCTTTTTCTTCCGTAAAAATTTGCCATTGGGGCTTTTCTAATTCCTCCTGATACATATAATCTTTAAATTCCTTGTCGGTATAGGTGATTCTCCCTTTCTCTGGATAGTTCTTATATACTGCATAATATTCATAACTACGCGGATAGCCAGCTTTTCCTAATACGTTCTGCACTTCCTGATATGTTCCGCCACGAGCAAGTATACTATCACGGATTTCTTCATTTCTGGTCTCCCATAAACTATAGAACTTGGATACATTCTTTCCGATGTCCAATACCTGCTCATCAGAGGACATGTTTTTTGAGTTCTCCCATCTCTTAAATTTCGTGGCATAATGAACGCGCAGTTGCACATTTTCAATTTCTTGCGCTTCTATGTATGAAACGAAAAAGAATAATAGGATACAGTAAATTAGTTTCATATCTATAATCATTTTGATACTTTGCCGGATACCTGCTATTATAAGCCGAGCCTGCCGAGAGTTTTCTATTAAACAAAAAGATTCGGCAAGCTTGGTTAGAATAAATTCGCTTTTTGATTTATATCAAAATAGCTATCATTCTCTTTTAACCGCAGTCTCTTGCTGTCAAGAAATCAAGATACTCGCATGCTTCTTTTTCTGTAGAGTCAGAGGGAATTTGATACATCGTTCCACATTCTGTAATAATGAACTGAGCGATTTGCACTGCTGCATAACTAACAGGAGCCAATACACAAAGAACCAAAAAGTATAAAAACTTTTTTCATAGTACATTTGTTTACTTAATTCTACTCTATTAAAGCTTTTCGATTCTGCTTATATTTTAGTGCACAAAATATCATAAATAGAATACCCCTATTAACAGTGTATCATCTGCTTCTATCTCAATGAGATAGTTACCGGTGCTTTCACCGTTCAGGTTTATATTAAGGGCAGCAGGGTTACTACATGTCTCTGAATAGACCGTTTCACCGGTAGATTCATTGGTGATAGTGACATTGACAACTGCAATGTTTTCATTGAAACTAACATTTACCACATTATTATATAGGTAAGCATAGGCCGGCTGAACAATGATACTGCGTGGAGTCCCGGCTTTGTCCGGTTCTACATCTTGTTCATGTCCTATATGTCTCGTGTCATCTTTGGTCGCAGTGAGTGTAATTTCTCCATCATTATTAGCAGGCTCTTTGGCGTTGGATATTGCTGTACTCATTATTATAAAGAATACGATTAAAGCGGTAAGATACAAGATTCGTTTCATGCTTTTTGTTTTTTTGTTTATGGCAAAGTTAGCGAAATTTTCATCTATTGCACAAAAAAGCATGTCTCACTTTTGATGTGAATTGTCTCATTTTTGCATGAGACATGTCTCATACATCAGTAAGAGTACTGTTTATTATGCTTTTTAGCAGTTTTTGTAATTCATTTGCCTGATAAGGGACATTCATCTTCTTGCAAATTCTCTGCTCAGTCCGGTAGAGGGTAGCATGGGCAATCTTCAGAATCTGCATTCTTTCTTTGATGGAGAAGTCAGTAAATAGTAGATAGCAATAACGGGTTTCGTTTTTACTGAATTTATATTCAACAGCCAGTTTTGAGAGGATGTCCGTTTTCTCTATTTCTGCCATAAATCTAATCCATTCATCGTCTGTCAATGTCACCTTAGAGATTCCGTGTTCCTTACAGTCCGAAATGATTTTCTTCATTTTGTTGTAGACATCCGAATATTCTAACACCTTTTTTAGTAGTACAATGTGTTGTTTATTCAATTTCTCCAATTCCTTTTGCATTTGTTCCTTTTGAACTTCGTCAATATACTGTTGTATTATTTTTTGTTGCAGGGCGGCTATTTGTTCCTCTTTTTGTTTCGTTTCTTCTTTCACAGAAAGGTATTGTCTGCGTAGTTCTTTTTCTTTTAAAAGAGCTTTTTGTCTTTGCTGATGGAATTTCTTGAGATAGCGTTTCCGCAATAGATAAATGCTTCCAATGCCTATGAGTATCGAACAGAGAATGTAGTAGCGATATTCTTTCAGATAAGATTCGTACAGTGTCTGTTGGTGTAGCATCTCTATGGTCTGCTCTGTTTCGATGATTCCGGTTCTCTGCTGAGATAAGTTTGCACTGTCCTTATAGGTCGAATATAGCTGTTCCATATTGAGAGACCGGGAAATGTCGCCTTGTGCTCTTGCTATATCGGCCAGTCGCATATAGGCTGCTTCTTTGGTGCTATAGCTTGAGGATGCGAGGCTTTTCCTTATATATATGGTGGCAGAGTCATATTGCCCTGCTTGATAATAGGCATCTCCTAATTCCAAGAAGGTACGGTAACAGTGCAGGGTGTCTTTTTGTAGCTTGAAGTTTTGCTTGGCATATCGCAGTGCTTTTGTGCTCTCTCCGGTTCTGACATACAGTGCGCCCAGAGCTGAAAAAACGTTTGCTTTTATGGCATCTTGTCTGACTTCTTTCAAAAGAGATTCTGCCTGTAGCAGTTTCTTTTCTGCTTGCTGATATTTTTTTTGGTAAAGTTGTATGTTTCCTTGCATGGCGAGACTTGAAATCTGCAGGGAAGTATCTTTCAG
Organism: Bacteroides muris (ex Afrizal et al. 2022); assembly: GCF_004793475.1. GTDB lineage: Bacteria > Bacteroidota > Bacteroidia > Bacteroidales > Bacteroidaceae > Bacteroides > Bacteroides muris. Next base: position 83,704 of record NZ_SRYZ01000001.1, read on the forward strand.
CCGGATACTGATTTGCTCGGCTTGCCGATAAATGGAATCTGCTTTTGCATAGAATTTCTGCAGGTAATAAATATAGCCCGCATTGGCGTATATTCGTCCCAGCAGTACTTCGTCTCCTGCTTTTTGTGCTAAATCGGTCGCTCTGATGTATTTTTCTATAGCTTCTGTCTGCCTATTCTTGTCTCTGCAAACACTGCCCCAAAGGTAGTAGACTCGCGCCTGCATTCTATTGTCTCTCATGGAGTCATAGTAGCGCACGGCTATTCGTATCAGTGAATCATCCGTCTGCACTATGTAATTCTTGTCCCGTGCCTGCGTCAGCAGCAGTGCATGGTAGGCACGGTCTGCTTTTGTTTTCAGGCTCTCGGCTGGGATGCCTTGCAGCATGCGCAGTGCGCTGTCCGGATGCGATGCCATCAGCGAGTCTGCTTGTACCAATGTTGTGTTGTAGCCTGTCGTTTCTGTGCAGGCTGCCAATAGTGCGGTCAGTATGGCTATGAGGGCTATGGTTCGTTTTCTCATGCAGTTTGCAGCTTGATATACTGCAAAAATAATGTTTTTTGTTTAGCTTATCCTTGTCCGGTCGTGTTTTTTTCAAAGGATGCATTCCCGTTTGAACCGTATTCATCGTGTGCTGTACAGGGTTTCTTTGTGTTCCGCATACGTGTTTCTCCCGAGAAACCTTTTGATTTGCCAATGCTCCACTATAGTGAACAAGTCAGACCACTAAGGTGAACAAATCAGCTCACTTAGGTGAACAAAGCAGACCACTAAGGTGAGCCGTTGTCAATACACTGCGTTTGGCACAAGAAATATATATGCTTTTCTCAATAAAGGACGGGGGAGAGATGGACGAAAGCCCGTGCGTCTTGAGGGGAGTGATAGTAAGCAACAGGATAAAGCCGAAAGGGTGAGGGCAAATTTTGCCCTCACCCTTTTTATTTGCTCTCACTCACCACCGCAATGCCGATGAACAGGGCGTTTCGGGAAAGGGGTGAGGGTGGTGAGGGCAGGTTTGCAAACTTTCTTTTCTTTCCTTCTTGCTCCCATTGCTTTAAACGCTCCTACAGATGTAATTTCTCATATTCTAAGTATGTTCTCTTATTTATTTTATATTATTGTATCTGTCTAAGGGAACGTAGTGAAGAATCTACTCTCTTTATGAATACGCAGAGAAGAGATTCTTCGCTACGCTCTGACTATACCTTAATGAAATAATCAGAAGAGGTTTTGAGCGAAGCTAATGACAGATAGTATAAGCTAATTATGGCGACATACTTATTCTGTATTTAGCGATTAAACATTTATTCATCATGCTGTATAAATCCGATTCTTCTGCGTGGTTTTTCTTCCAGTTTCTTCTTGGCTTGCAGTTCTGCCAATGTTTGATTAATGAGTTCCAACTGCATCCGCGTATCGTCATTAATATCGTTGTAATCGGCGAACACTTCTTCTATGTAGTCTTTCAACTCTTTCATTTGTTGTTCCAATTGTCCTACTCTGTCTATTTGTGGGGCTGCTGTAATCAGTTGTCTCATGGCAACAAAAGCACGTACAACCAAAACACTTGTTTGAATGGCAATATCACTTCTTAGTACACTTGAAAGCATTACTACTCCATGCTCTGTAAAAGCCAGTGGCATAGCGGACTTAGGTCGTTTCATTCGTGATGTCATCACAAATTGTGATGAGATAGAGTCCCATTCCTCTAATGTAAGTTGAAACATAAAGTCTTTAGGAAAGCGTTCTATGTTACGCTTGACTGCTTGGTTAAGTACACGAGTTTCTACTTGGTACATTTCTGCAAGGTCGAAGTCAAGCATTACTTTCTGACCTCTGATTTCATATATCTTGCTTTGAATTACTTGTAATTGTTCCATTGATTTAATCTTTCGTGGTGCAAAGGCAACCAACTCTGTATAATATAAATAGAATGCACGGATAAAATTTCAGTATATGGCATAAAAAATATTCCTGCATGGTTAAGGCTCTTAAGTATGTTCTCTTATTTATTTTATATTATCGGTATCTGTCATTCAGAGCGCAGTATCAATATTCAGAGCTGCTGCAACTTGCCTTTGAAGCATGTTATGCTCCTCGCGCATTTTTTTATTGTTTCTTGGAACTTCATCTCTATAGACTTTTGGCAAAAATAGCCATTAAATCCGAGAGCAAAGTATTAATTGACCGAAAATGTCAGGACAAAACAAGTCTAATCAACGTGAATTCGACGAATTCAGATGCTCTGCTAATTCGCCGAATTCACGTTATGATTACTCGAAATGCAGTGCACCGAAGAACTCCGGACAATGGAAGTTCGGCTTCTCCAGTTCAATCGGATTCCAGGAAAGGAAGTGGGGGGTCTGAAGCTTGTCACCACACTTATAGAAGTTGGCACGAATGGTCTGGCCATCCAATGAAGTGATGCGGTGCAGGAAGAAAGCGGAATAAGGGATGACCAGAGCCACTTCCCAACTGCACTCTCCTACTCTTTCCGCGAACGATTCGCGACCCAAAGAAGCCCAGCGCTGCACCTTGTCGAGCACTTCTTGCGGGGCATGCCGACGACCGTCGCGACCGGCACCGGCGCCGATGAGCAAAGTTCCGGTGCAATTGCACTCCATGTTGTAGTACACTCCGTCGGCGGCAGGCACGGAGAAGAACTCCACACAAGCGTCTTCCCACACCGGGCCGTTGTCGTGTCCGGCAACCGCAGCCACACTGCCTTCCTTTACCTTGAAATGGAGCAGGATGGCATCGGAGGTATGGGCTATGCGGAACTCCACATCAGGACAGTAAGGATAGTCTGCCCAGTTCACTGTATTGACCGGCTGAAAAGCCACTTTTTCTTTATCCAAGAGAGCCGGCACCGATTCTACGGGCACATTGGCCACGCTCACCTTCTTTACACTTAACTCTTTCATTTTGCTGTTTTGAGGATTAATTGCAGACAGCGGCAGCATACAAAAGAGTGCCGCCACCGTCATCAGATACTTTTTCAGATACATGAGGATATGAATTCTTTCATCTCCGGTGTATGCGCTTCCACACTCTGCAACAGCTTGAACTGAGCTTTGGTACGGACGAGGTTATGCTCCGGATACTGAATCTTATAGTAAGTATCACCGTTGATATAATCTGCCAGGAAGCGTACGCACTGCATATACGGGAACAAGGCAGCCGCATACGGCAGGTTCTCAATCTCTATCGGCAGCAGGAAGGACTTGGCCGATTCCAGATAACCCTTGGTGAATGCCTGGAATATTTCCATATTGAAGTTCACATTGTCCAGGTTCTTGTCGTCTTCCAACCCCGTGTTGGCACCCGAACGGAGGAAATCGCCATAATCGGAGAAGACGAAACTCGGCATCACCGTGTCAAGGTCTATCACACAGAGCACAGTACCGTCTTCGTCGAACATCATGTTGTTCACTTTCGTATCGCAGTGGCACACGCGCTTGGGCAACTTGCCTTCACGGTGCAGACGTTCGGCCTTGCACATCTCGTCGGCACGTTTCTCTATCTCGTCCAGAAAATACTGCACTTCCTTCACCCGTCCGGCCGCATCGGCTGCCACCGCCTCACGCAATTGCTTCAAGCGGAACTCCATGTTGTGGAAATCGGGAATAGTCTCGCCCAGTGTATCCGGAATGTCGGCAAGCATAGCCTGGAAATTGCCAAAGGCCGCTCCTGCATAGTAGGAATATTCAGGATTTACAGTTTCGTAAGTCTTGGCACGGGGAATGAAGGTCATCACGCGCCAGTAGCTCTCACCGTCATGCCAATAGGTTTTTCCATCCGCCCCGGGAACGAAATGAAGCACTTTCCGCTCGATGTCGGATTCGCCCTTTTCTTCCAGTTTCTTGCGTATATGTCCGGTCACTGACCCGATATTGGCCTGCAGCATCTCCACATTCTGGAAGATGGCATGGTTGATACGCTGCAATACATAATCCGGAGCATCGGCTTCGGAGGTGGTCACTTTGTACGTGTCGTTAATTAGTCCGGCACCTAAGGGCTTGATTTCAACGACCGTACCTTTCAGTCGAAAATGAGATACAATAGATAAAAGGTCTTTCATGACAATTTATGGATTAATTAGTTTACAAAAATGCTCTTTTGCCTTATGCCAAAAGGCAAGTATGGTCCACCGAGCATCCAAAATTATACATTTAAACGGACATAACCTCAAAAAGCTCCGGATAAATAAGAAGTCTTGCATAAAATATACCTATATTTGTAACTGAAACCTTAAAAACCACCAGAAAAAGTGCGAAAGTCTACCATCCGGCTGCTTCTTGTATTACTGAGCATGGTTGCCACAACCCTGCAAGGTCAAAACATCACCTTCAACCATCTGACAACCGACGACGGTCTGTCACAATTCTCCGTGAACAGCCTTTACATCGATGAAAACGGTGTCTTATGGATTGGAACCCGAGAAGGCTTGAACCGTTATGACGGAGAAGACATACAAACTTACAAGCTGCAGAAGAACGACCCTTACAGCCTTTTCTGCAACACCGTGCTGCGCATGGCCGGCAACCGTAACGGAAAAATCTACCTGCTCTGTACGGAAGGAGTAGCCGAGTTCAATCTCGCCACCCAAAGATTCACCACCCTGCTGCAAGGAAATGTACACAGCATATATTACAAAGAGGCCCTTTTCATCGGAAAACAGAATGAAATCTACCGCTATAACGAGCAGACCGGGAACTTTGACCTCTATTACCAGCTTCCCGGAAAAAGTCTGGAAATCTGCTGTATGCATCTGGACAAAGGACAAATGTGGATTGGAACGACCACCGACGGAGCATACCGCCTGCAACTGGACAAGAACGAGCTGACCCACCCCATCCTGAAAGGCAACATCACCAGCATATACCAAGACAGCGAAGGCGAGTTATGGATTGGCAGCTGGGAAGAAGGGCTGCACCATGTAAAGGCCGACGGGGAAATCGAAGTCTTTGAGTATGACGCAAAGAATCCATGCAGTATCTCTTCCAACTTCGTGAGAGCCTGCTGTGAAGACAATCTGGGAAACATCTGGATTGGAACATTCAACGGGTTGAACCGCTATGACAAAAGTACGGGACTCTTCCAGAACCATACTGCCAGTGATGCCCAGAACGACGGACTGACACACTCTTCCATCTGGTGCATTGTGAAGGACAACCAAGGAACGCTGTGGCTGGGGACCTACTTTGGCGGCGTCAACTATTTCAACCCCGAATACGAGATATACAGCCACTATATGTATTCGCCCATCGAAAAGAAGGGGCTGAGCAATCCGGTTGTAGGCCGCACCATAGAAGACAAGGACGGCAATCTGTGGATTGGCACCGAAGGGGGCGGACTGAACTATTACAACCGCCGTACCCGTGAGTTCAAATGGTTCCGCCCAGAAGACAGCCCGAACAGCATCTCACACAACAATATCAAAGCCCTCTACTACGATGCAGCCAAAGATGTCATCTGGATAGGAACACATCTGGGAGGACTGAACAAGCTGGACATACGTTCGGGACGCTTCACACACTACCGCATGAAAGTCAATGATCCGGAAACACTGCCGTCGGACATCATCCGTGACATCGCCCCCTACCAAGACCAACTGGTGATAGCCACCCAAAACGGCATCTGCCTTTTCGATCCGGCTGACGGGAAATGCCGGCTATTGTTCCAAGACAGTAAAGAAGGCAAAAAAATCAAGATGGTGGCAGACATTACCTTTGACAACAATGGCACACTCTGGATTGCAGCCACGGGCGAAGGTGTGTTCAGCTACCGCTTCGATACGAACGAACTGACCAACTACCGGCATGACGCTGCCGACCCGCACAGTATCAGCAACAACAATGTAAACAACATTACCCAAGACAGCAAGGGCAATCTGTGGTTCGCCACTTCGGGCAGCGGGCTGGACTTATATCATCCTGCAAGCAACGACTTCGAGAACTTTGACCAGGCGAAAAACGGCCTTTCCAGTGACTGCATCTATGAAACCCGGGAATCTCCCACCAGCGGCAAACTGCTGCTCATCACCAACGAAGGGTTCTCCATCTTCGACTACCGGCAAAAGGCATTCATAAACTACAGTGCCGAAAACGGTTTCCCGACGACTGCCGTCAACGAGAATGCCCTTTGCGTGACCCGTGACGGAGAGATATTCCTGGGAGGCACGCAGGGAATGATTTCCTTCCATGAAATGGAGCTGAACTTCACGCCGAAGCCCTACAAAATCATCCTCTCCCGCCTCATTGTGAACGGAACGGAAATACAAGTGGGAGATGAGACCGGCATCCTGCAACAAGCCTTGTACTGCACCCCCGAGATTACGCTCAACGCCAATCAGTCCATGTTCAGCATAGAGTTCGCCACTTCCAACTATGTAGCCGCCAACAAAGACGACATCATCTATAAGCTGGAAGGCTTCTCCAACGACTGGAACAGTGCCCGTGGATTGCACAACATCACCTATACCAACCTGAACGCCGGAACCTATAAGTTGATTATAAGGCCCAACGGAAAAGACGAGAGCCTTTGTCCGCAAGTCCGCCTGACCATTCACGTGTTGCCTCCCTACTACAAGACTCCCCTTGCCTATCTTATTTACCTGATAGTGACGGGAATCCTGCTCTGGTATCTAGTGCGTACCTACAAGTCGAGAATCAAGCTGCGCGAATCGCTGAAGTACGAACAGAAGCACATCCGCGACGTAGAGGCCCTGAACCAGTCGAAGCTGCGTTTCTTCACCAATATTTCCCATGAATTCCGCACCCCGCTGACGCTCATCGTGGCACAAGTGGAAACGCTGATGCAACTCCAGAACTTCACGCCTGCCATATATAACAAGGTATTGGGCATCTACAAGAACAGCATACAGCTACGGGAACTCATCACCGAACTGCTCGACTTCCGCAAGCAGGAACAAGGGCACATGAAGATAAAGGTCAGTCCGCACAACATCGTGAACTTCCTATACGAGAACTATCTGCTTTTCCTGGAATATGCCAGCGCCAAACAAATCAGCCTCCGCTTCGAGAAGGAAACAGACAGCCTCGAAGTATGGTATGACCAAAAACAGATGCAGAAAGTAATCAACAACCTGCTGTCCAACGCCGTCAAGCATACCAAGGCGGAAGACAGCATCACCCTCAGCATCAAGACCGAAGGCAGCAATGCCGTCATCCGCGTGACCGATACCGGCAGCGGCATAGATGCCCGGGAAGTGGACAAGATATTCGACCGCTTCTACCAGATAGACCAAATGGACTCTACAGATGCAAGCAAGACGGGTACGGGTATCGGCCTGGCATTGACGAAGGGTATCGTGGAGCTCCATCACGGCACCATCCGTGTGGAAAGCGAACTGGGCAAAGGTAGCAGCTTCATCGTAAACCTGCAATTGGGGAACGCACAGTTTGACGAAGAGCAAATAAACAAGAATGCAGACAGTGTGCAACAAATAGAAATTCCCAAACCGGAAAACGATGCCCTGCTCAAGGCAGAGCTGGAAGAGAGTGCTCCCATCAAACGACTCCCGGATGCAAAAATCCTGATAGTGGAAGACAACGACTCCATCCGCGACATGCTGGCAGGTATCTTCAAGCCCTTCTACGAAGTGCTGACTGCGGCCGACGGAGCGGAAGGACTTGCACTGGTACGCAGCGAAATGCCCAATATCGTAGTCAGCGACGTGGTGATGCCCAACATGTCGGGAACGGAACTGTGTAAACAGATAAAGAGCGACTTCAACACCTGCCATATTCCCGTGGTACTGCTCACGGCACGTACTGCCATCGAACAGAATATCGAGGGACTACGCATCGGTGCGGACGACTATATCACCAAGCCGTTCAACACCAATCTATTGATTTCGCGCTGCAACAACCTCGTGAACTCGCGCATCCTCCTGCAGGAGAAGTTCAGCAAGCAGCCGCAAGCCTTTGTACAGATGCTTGCCACCAACCCCATAGACAAGGAGATTCTGGACCGTGCCATGGCAGTCATCGAGCAACATCTGGACGATACGGAATTCAACGTCAACGTCTTTGCCCGTGAAATGGCAATGGCACGCACCAATCTGTTCACCAAGCTGAAGGCTATCACCGGACAAACTCCGAACGACTTTATCCTGACCATCCGCCTGAAGAAAGGCGCTCTGATGCTGCGCAACAATCCGGAGCTGAATATTACTGAAATTGCGGACCGGATCGGTTTCAGTTCTTCACGCTATTTCTCCAAATGCTTCAAGGACATTTACCATGTCAGCCCACTGGCCTACCGCAAAGGAGAGAATGGAGGAGAGGAAAGTACGGAAGACAGTGAAGAGACATCTTAATATTGTACATCAAGCCATCGCATGATACGGTTTGTACTTTTTCTCCCTTCCCTTGTACTTCCTTATACACCCGATTCCATAAAACCTCTTACCTTTGACCTCAGAATTACAATCTAAAGTCAAAGAACTATGAAGCATTTTTCCCCCTTGTGGTCTCTGATTCCCGGTGCAGCCCTGATAGCGGGATGCGGAAGCCAACCTAAAGACAAGACTTCGGAGCACTCGCCGCAGAAGCCCAATGTAGTATATCTGATTGCTGATGACCTGGGTATCGGCGACCTGAGCTGTTACGGTGCCACCAAAGTAAGCACTCCCAACATCGACCGCCTTGCCGGACAAGGCATGCAGTTTACCAACGCTTATGCCACTTCTTCCACCAGCACCCCTTCCCGCTTCGGCCTGCTGACAGGCATGTATCCCTGGCGACAGAAGAATACCGGCATTGCTCCGGGCAATTCCGAACTCATCATCGATACCGCCTGCGTCACTATGGCCGATATGTTCAAGGAAGAAGGCTACGCCACTGCAGCAGTGGGCAAGTGGCACCTCGGCCTGGGTCCTAAAGGCGGTACGGACTTCAACCGCCGGATTAAACCGAACACCCAAGACATCGGCTTTGACTATGAATACATCATCCCCGCTACCGTCGACCGCGTTCCCTGCGTCTTTGTAGAGAACGGACATGTAGTGGGTCTCGACCCCAACGACCCTATCACTGTGAGCTACGACCACAAGGTCGGTGACTGGCCCACCGGTCTCGAAAACCCCGAACTCGTCAAGATGAAACCCAGCCAGGGGCACAATAACACCATCATCAACGGCATCCCCCGCATCGGCTGGATGACCGGCGGCAAATTCGCCCTTTGGACAGACGAAGACATTGCCGACGTGATTACAGACAAAGCTAAGAACTTCATCACAGCCCATAAAGACGAACCTTTCTTCCTTTATATGGGTACGCAAGATGTACATGTTCCCCGCGTGCCACATCCGCGTTTCGCCGGCAAGAGTGGTTTGGGCGTACGTGGCGACGTCATCCTCCAGCTGGACTGGACCGTGGGTGAAATCATGCATACCCTGGACAGCCTCGGCATTGCCGACAACACCATTTTCGTATTCTGTAGTGACAACGGTCCCGTCATAGACGACGGTTATCAAGACCGGGCACGCGAACTGCTGAACGGCCACACTCCCATGAAGCACTACCGCGGCGGGAAATACAGCGCCTTCGATGCCGGCACACGCATCCCTTTCATCGTACGCTGGCCCGGCGGCATCAAGCCCGGCAAACAACAAGCCCTTTTCTCCATGATTGACGTCTATGCCTCACTCGCCGCCCTGCTGGACTATCCGCTGAAAGCAGGCACCGCTCCCGACAGCCGCGACCAGCTCAACAACTTTCTGGGAACCGACACCGCCGGATGTGACTATATCGTACAGCAAAATCTGGACAATACGCTCTCCATTATCGAGGGAGACTGGAAATACATAGAGCCCAGCGACAAACCCGCACTGGAGTATTGGACCCAAACGGAAATGGGAAACGCCCCGCAGCCCCAACTGTACAATCTTTCCGTCGATCCGTCTGAAAAAGACAATGTGGCAGATGCCCATCCGGAAAAGATAGAAGCGCTCTCCGCCCTGCTGGAAAAGGTTAAGGGCGCAAAGGACTAAAACGGAGGCACGGCCCTCTCATTTAAAGGAGTTAAAGGGCGATAACTCCTTCTAACTCCCTTAAATGAAAGAGCCGTGAAACGGAGGGAGATAAAAGTACAAGAGTGTTGCCGTCCGCGGGTTTTGTACGAATTCGTACTTTTTGCGAACTATTAACGGATATGTTTGTATATTCCATCCCCTACATTTGCGATGTGATTTCACCCCAAAGTGAGTACAAGACGAAGAAACAACCTTTATTATTAACTAATTAAATTAATATTTATGGAACAAAAATCCAGCTTCTTTAAAGCATTAGGTATTATGTTACTTGTCCTATTTGCCACGCAGGCCAATGCACAGGAACTGACCGTCTCCGGAACGGTGAATGATGACTTCGGTCCGATCATCGGTGCGTCAGTCCTCGTGAAGGGTACAAGCAATGGCAGTATCACCGATATGAACGGAGAGTTCACTTTGTCCGGTGTACCAGCCAAAGGAACTCTGGTTATCTCATTCATCGGCTATCAGACACAAGAAATTCAGGTAAACAATCAGCAGAAACTTTCCATCAATTTAAAAGAAGACTCACAACAACTGCAAGAAGTAGTGGTAGTGGCAGTGGGTTACGGCGATGTCCGCCGCAAAGACCTGACAGGTTCCATCGCGAAAGCAGACATCAAGGAATTAGTCAAAACTCCGGTAAACAATGTTGCTGAGTCTTTAGGAGGACGTATTGCAGGTGTGCAGGTTTCATCGACGGACGGCGGACTCGGTGACAACTTCAACATTGTGATTCGTGGTGCCGGTTCATTGACCCAAAGCACAGCGCCTCTATATGTTATCGACGGTTTCCCGCAAGAAACCTCTAACATGGGTTCTTTAAACCCGAATGACATCGAATCCATTGACGTTTTGAAAGATGCTTCCGCCACCGCCATCTATGGTTCGCGTGGTGCTAATGGTGTAGTTATCATCACTACGAAAAAAGGCAAATCTGGAAAACCGACCATCTCCTACAACGGAAGTTTCACGGTAGGACTGGTGAACAATACCCCCGAAATGATGGATGGATATGAATTTGTGAAACTCCAACAAGAAGTCATGGGTGCAGAGGATTTCAAGAACATGTATCTGAAAGATGGAAATACACTGGAGGATTACCGCAAATTCAAATCCTACGATTGGCAGAAAGAGATTTACCGCACAGCCATGAGCCATAACCATCACGTGCTTTTGAATGGCAATGCCGGCGACTTGAAATATTCTACTTCCGTATCCTACAATGACCAGGAAGGCGTCATCATCAATTCTGACTTAAACAGATACCAGGCACGTGTCAACCTCAGCCAGCAATTCAACAAGAGACTGAAGGTAGATGCCAACGCCAACTTTGCCAGTACAACACAGAACGGGCCCAATCCCTCGAACAACACCAGCGCCATGTCTACCGCATTCATGTACAGTGTATGGGCTTACCGTCCCGTATCTCCGTCAGGCGCCGACTTAAAAGACGAAATTTACGATACCGATATAGACATGGCAGAAGACTATCGCTTCAACCCTGTATTGTCGGCCAAGAACGAATATCGCAGGAACACTACCAACACATTGCAAGCCAACTTGAGTGCAGAGTATGAAATCATCAAGAACTTGAAGTTTAAAGTTGCAGCAGGCTATTCGAGCCGTGACATAAAGGAAGAAGAGTTTAATGGTCCTAATACCCGTACCGGTAATTCTCACCCTTCCAATACACAAAGTAAAGGTATCAATGCTAAGTTGTACCAATATGAATTCAGAAGCTATCTGAACGAAAACACATTGACCTATCAGTTCAATAAAAAACTTCACAGCATGAATGTACTGGCAGGTTTAAGTTTACAGAAGAACAGCAATTACTCCCACTCCGTAGCAACCGAACATATCAGTAATGAGTCTTTCGGTATGGCAGGACTAGATAAAGGTACCAACCAAACCATAGAGAGCAACCAGGGAGAAAGCAAGATGATGTCCTATTTCGGTCGTATCAACTATAACTATGATTCAAGATACTACCTTAACGCCACCATGCGTGCCGACGGTTCTTCTAAATTCCCGAAAAACAACCGCTGGGGATATTTCCCTTCTGCATCTGTGGCATGGGCTTTCGGTCGCGAAGCTTTTGTATCGGAAAATGCTTCTTGGCTGTCTAATGGAAAACTACGCCTCAGCTACGGCCAGACAGGTAACAACCGTGTGGGCGACTTTGACTACATGGCCAAACTGATTACAAGCGACAACGTGTATAAATATCCTTGGAATGGTTCATTTACCCCAGGTTTCCATATTGCCAATAAAGCCAATTCACAACTCAAGTGGGAAACTACCGAACAAATAGACTTCGGTCTGGATTTAGGTTTCTTCGACGGACGTATCAACGTGACTGCCGATTATTATATAAAAACCACTAAGGATTTGTTACTCAGAGCTGATGTTCCAGGCAGTTCCGGTTTCTCCAGTGCAACGCTCAATGTCGGTAAACTCAAGAACAAAGGTTTCGAGCTTACTTTGGAAACTATTAACCTGAAGAATAAGAAGTTCTCATGGACTTCCAACTTCAATATAGCATTCAACTCCAACAAGATTACCGCATTGACGGAAGGAAAAGGTGAAATTACAAGTTATGTAAGCTGGGACAACAAGTACAAAACCATGCCCGCATACGTCAGCCGTATCGGCGAATCGGCCGGCAAGATGTATGGTTTCATTTATGAAGGTACCTACAAAGAATCGGACTTCAACATCACTACGGACGACAAAGGCAAGAAAGTGTACACCCTGAAAGAGGGTATCGCTTCTTACGTGAAAGGCTGCCAACCCGGTGACCCCAAATATAAAGACATGCCTACGATAGATACCAATGGCGACGGTATTCCTGATACAGGCGACGGTATCATCAATGACAAAGACCGTACCACCATCGGTAACGGCCTGCCCACATGCACCGGCGGTTTCACCAATAGCTTTACCTATAAGAATTGGGACTTCAGTATCTTCTTGCAATGGAGTTTAGGAAATGATATTCTGAACGCTAACCGAATGGTCTTTGAAAATCCCGCCAAGAAGAAGAACACTAACATGTTTGCATCCTATACCAACCGTTGGACTCCCGAAAACCCGTATAGCAACATGCCCCGTGCAAATGCCCTCGGCTCCAACGAGTATAGTTCTCTCTATGTGGAAGATGGTTCGTTCTTGAAACTGAAATCCATCTCTTTAGGTTACAATTTTCCGGCACAGATGCTGAGAAAAGCATTCATCAGCTCTGCCAGAGTATTTGTTTCCGCTGAAAACATCGCTACCATTACAGGCTATTCCGGCTCAGACCCAGAAGTATCTACACGTAATTCGGTATTGACTCCCGGATTCGACTGGTCTGCATATCCACGCTCTTTCAACGCATCTATCGGAGTGAACCTTACTTTCTAACAACAAACGTATAAAACAAAAACAATGATGAAAAAGTTCTATAATATATTCAAAAAAGCCCTTGTCCTCATAGGAGTAGTCTCTATGACTTCATGTGACTTCTTAGGAACCGAACCATACGATTTCGTTTCACCAACCACATTCTATAGAAACGAGTCTGAATGTACCATGGCACTTGCCGCAGTATATTACCCAATGGCAACCGCCAACTTATATGGTAATTTCTATTCCACAGAAATGACCAATATAGATGACCTGAGCTACTATACGCGCAACAGCAACTTTTCCGGTAAGCTATGGGCAAACGACTATACCAGCACCACTCAAGAAATATGGAATATCTGGGAAGCACTATACACCGGCATTAAAAACGCCAATGGTTTGCTTGAGAACATAGACAAGGCAGAAATGAGTCAAATCGCCAAAGATAGAATCAAAGGGGAAGCTAAGTTCCTCCGTGCTTACTATCACTTCTTACTTGTACAGGCTTTCTATGAGGTGCCTATCCGCAAACAATCTTTAGATGACATCAATGCCGCCAGTATGCCTGCCACCTCCAATGCGGAAGCATTAGACTGGATTATCAAAGAAATGGAAGATTGCATTCCCTTGGTTGACAAAAAAGAATATGACAAAAGCCCATCCCACGTGAAAGAAACTTCTGTATATGGCATCCTAGCACGCGTATGCTTATGGAGAGCAGGAAAACCTTCCGACGGTGGAGAAGCCTATTATAAAAAAGCGGCTCAATATGCCAATGAAGTCTACAAATCCAAGAAACATGACTTAAACCCTGATGTGTACGCCATGTGGAAGTGTATGGCAACAGATAAATATGACACTGAATATAACGAATCCATCTGGGAAGTAGAATTTATAGGTACTCGCCTTGACAATAATTATACCGAAAGCCGTATTGGTAATACCATCGGTAACGCCCAAAGAAATGGTAACGCCACGGGTAAAGGTTATACCTATGCTTTCTATGCAGGTACATTAGTCCTTTGGGATTTATTTGAAAAGAACAGTACAGACAAACGTCGTGACCTTTCCATGGCACCTTATTACTTGAATGCGAAAGACGTGCAAGTAAAATGGAAAGACCATGAAATCACCATGCGCCGTTGTGGTAAGTTCCGCCGTGAGTGGGAAACAGCCGAAAACAAGAACAAGAACTGGACTCCCGAGAATTATCCGATTCTGCGCTATGCCGACGTATTGCTAATGCTGGCCGAAGCCGAAAATGAAGTGAACAAGCAACCTACGGACCTGGCTTATACAGCAATAAATCTTGTACGCAAGCGCGCCGGCATTCCGGAACTCAAAAACTTGTCATACGACCAGTTCCAACAAGAATTACGTGATGAACGCGCCCGCGAACTTTGCTTCGAGTCCATACGTAAGTTCGATTTGGTACGTTGGGGAATTTACTTGGAAAGAATGCAGAATACACTGGGTACGGCAGCAGCCGACAAACGCTGGAACTCACAGAGTGAAAATGAAGCCAAGGCCGACAAGACCGGTGGCAAATATGACTTCGCCGCTACTGTAGCAGCCAAAACAGAAGAAAAACATCAGTTCTATCCCATTCCCAACAAAGAACTGTCCGTGAATACTAAACTAAAACAGAACAAATGGTGGTAATAAAACCGCAAGACTTCTAACCTTATTATCTCTATATCACAAATAATCAAATAGACCTTAATTAATTTTATTTGTGCAGAGGAGGGTAATCGAGAGATTACTCTCCTCATTTTAATGAATGATTTTACCACTTGTTTTGTACAATCCACACATCTTATGAAAACAATATTCCGTAATTTTGTAACACAATCAATTAATTACCTTATTTAACCTGATAGTTATGACACGAAAGTTTTTTCAGTTGCTATTTATTTTGACCTATCTTAGTTCATCCGCTTTTGCACAATTCGTAAGTTTCGAAGAAGAAATCCCCTGTAACTTCAAAAGTTCCGATAAACAAGAGTTGGCGTTATCATCATCATACTATAAAGAAGGAAGCAAGAGCCTGGAGTGGAAATTCTCTCCTAACAGCATATTGGACATTCCATCCGAATCTGTTTTTACCCTGGAGGGCGACAATGGAATCACTCTGTGGATATACAATGAAAAGCCTCAGCAAGACTCCCTGCGTTTTGAATTTTACTCTCCCAACGGACATGTTTCCCATCACTTCGGATTCCGACTATACGCTGCCGGATGGCGCGCCTGCTGGATAAGCTTCAAGCACATGCAAGGAGACAAACAAGATAAGAAAATTGCCGGTTACCGTATCATTGCCCCCAACCGCACCGGACGAGTCTTTATAGACCGACTGACCTTCCCGGTAAAAAAAATCAATGACCGTACTACCCCCGATTTGCAGATGCCGACCAATAACTCGCTGACCTATCGCGACCTGTGGCATTGGTGCCGCGTCTGGCAATGGGAACAATATCAATACGACCTACCTCTGAGCGAATCGTTAACCACCGACGAGAAACAAGAACTGGCCACTATAGAAGCACGGCTGACCGCAATACTCGACACCCCAAAAGCACCTAAAAAAGGAATATCAAAAGCCTACAGCACATTCAAGGCGGCCAATATCCGTCCATCCAGTAACGGTTTCACCGGTGCTCCCGTTGTAGCACCCGATGAACTAAACCGTCGAAAAGGCGAACTCTCTTGGAACAATCTGGAAGATATGCTCTCGGGGTTTGCATACGATGCTTACTACAACCATTCTGCCCAATCGGCAAAGAATTACTTCCTCGTTTGGGACTACGCTATCAACCAAGGTTTCGCTTTTGGCAGTGGCATGGGCACCAACCATCACTACGGTTATCAGGTACGAAAAATATATACTACGGCATGGCTGATGCGCGACGCTATCTGGAAAGCTCCCAATAGGGATAATATTCTCTCAGCACTTATCTTCTGGTCAGCATTACAAGAAACAAGGATACCTTTCCAATACGGACGGGACGAATTACTGGATAGCTGGCACACCCTGCTGATGGCAAAAACCGTATCTGCACTCTTGTTTGTGGACGAAAGGGAAAGAGCACGGGCCCTTGCCGGACTCTCCAGATGGCTGAGTGGTTCCTTGCAATACAGTCCGGGAACCATTGGCGGTATCAAGGTAGACGGAACAACCTTCCACCACGGAGGATTCTATCCTGCCTATACCACCGGAGTGCTCGCCATAGTAGGGCAGTTCATAGCACTCACCAGCCATACCCGGTACGTGCCTACCATGGAAGCACGCCAGGTGCTGAAATCCGCATTCATATCTATGCGCAATTATTGCAACATCTATGAATGGGGTATCGGTATCAGCGGAAGACACCCTTTCGGAGGTTCCATGAAAGAAAATGACGTAGCTGCCTTTGCCTATCTTGCCCTTGCCGGAGATTTATCAGGAGAAAGCAATACCTTCGACCACCACTTAGCAGCAGACTATATGCGGCTTTGCAACAATGATACTCCCGAAGCCATCTATTTCAGAAAAGAAGGAATTACCCCCGCAAAAGCTCCGCAAGGCTTTTTTGTATACAATTATGGTTCGGCAGGCATTTTCCGCCGAAACGACTGGATGGTAACCTTGAAAGGCTATACTACCGATGTATGGGGATCCGAAATATATAGGAAAGATAATCGTTACGGACGTTACCAAAGTTATGGTTCCGTCCAAATCATGGGTTATCCGTCGCGCAAAGCCAGCGGTTTCGATGAAAACGGATGGGACTGGAACCGTCTGCCCGGAACCACCACAATACATTTACCGTTCGACTTACTAGACAGTCCTCTGCCCGGTACCACCATGGCACATTCCAAAGAGAACTTCTCCGGCAGCAGTTCCCTTGAAGGTAAGAACGGTATGTTTGCCATGAAGCTGATGGAACGTAACTTGAAAAACTTCACACCCGATTTCGTTGCCCGCAAATCTGTGTTCTGTTTCAATAACCGTATGATATGTCTGGGTACGGGTATCAGCAATAGCAATGCTTCTTTCCCAACGGAAACAACGCTCTTTCAAAGTACCTTCCAAAAGGGGAAAAGCGACATCTATGTAGACGGCAAACTAAAGGACGTGCCTTTCCACCAAGAATTAAACGATGGCAAACGTCATTGCATCCAAGATGGATATAACAATTACTATCTGGTGAATGGAGATAACGTGCAGATACAGATTGCCCGGCAAGACTCCCACCATGAAAAAAACCGTGCCAAGACACAAGGAACTTTTGCTTCTGCCTATATCAATCATGGGGCAGCGCCACAAAATGCCGGATACGAATATATGGTATTGATACAGCCCAGTCCAAAAGAACTGGATGCCGCCCGACGGAAAGCACCTTACCAGATACTCCACAAAGACAGTATCGCCCATGTGGTTATCGATAAACAGACAGGTATCACTGCATACGCAGCTTTTGAAACTTATCTTCCCCAAAAAGACGAACTATTCCTTTCCATCCCTGCAGAAACGATGGTAATGCAAAAGCAATCTGGTTCCAACCTCTTGCTCAGCGTATGCGACCCCAATTTGAATATCTCTGAAAAGGCTTTTACCACCAAAGAGCCAAGCCGCCCCATTGAGAAGAAGTTGATACTGAAAGGTCAATGGAAATGTAAAACACTGCAGGAGGACGTAACCGTAGAAGTAGGACAAACAGAAACAGTACTCACCGTGACTTGCAGACACGGGCAGCCTATAGAATTTATCCTGCTGAACAAATAGTTAGCAAGCGATAAAAAGCCGGAGAAAGCAGTGGGGAAAATATAAAATTTCGGCAAAGCAAGTGCTGTTTCGCAAGAAAACATGTATCTTTGCCGATATGAACGAAAACAGATTACCCATCTACTTCGCCCCACTGCAAGGCTACACTGATTCGGCCTACCGCTTGGCACATGCCCGAATCTTCGGAGGTATCAACACCTACTATTCTCCGTTTGTACGTGTGGAACACGGCGAAATCCGTCGCAAGGACATACGCGAAATCCATCCCGACAACAACGGGGAAATGCACTTCATTCCGCAACTCATAGCCCCGACTCCCGATAAATTAGAGCAGATAATGGCCCTTTTCATCGAATACGGCTATCGGGAAGCCGACATCAACCTTGGCTGTCCGTTTCCCATGTTGGTCAAGCGGCACAACGGAGCAGGTATGTTGCCCCACCCCAAGGAGGTAGAGGCGCTGCTGAAAACCGCTGTAGAGAAGTTCCCGGAAATCCGCTTTTCAGTAAAACTGCGATTGGGATGGGAACATGCGGACGAGTGCCTCGCCCTGCTCCCTCTACTGAACGAACTGCCACTTTCACATGTCACTCTCCATCCGCGCTTAGGCATCCAGCAGTATAAAGGTACTGTTGACTGGAATGGCTTTGAAGCCTTCTACAAGGGATGTGACAAACCACTGTTGTACAACGGTGACATACACACGCCAGATGACATCGAAAGCATAGTCGCCCGCTTTCCCCGATTGGTTGGTGTTGTCATAGGACGTGGATTGCTCGCCAACCCTGCTTTGGCCTGGGAGTACCAGCAAGGACATCCTCTTTCTTCCGATGAAATGGCAAAAAAAGTGAGACTACTACACAACGAAGTGTTCAATGCCTACAAGGAACGCCTACAAGGTGGTGACCTACAACTGCTGACAAAAATGAAAAGTTTTTGGGAATACCTGCTTCCCAATGCCGACCGGAAAGCAAAGAAAATCATCCATAAGACAACGAAGCTAAGCAACTACGAAGTAGCCGTCGCTCGACTGTTTGCAGAACTTTGAGAAACCGATTTTGAGCTTACCGAAGTTTCACAAGCGATGCAAACAGTTACAAAATGGAAAGAACATTACTCTGGGATTAGATGTACCTCAGGCCGTATCTGCGCCACACGATGCCGTCTCATCCATTCGCCCAAATAGGCGCGATGCTGCTGCAACACTTCCCGATAATTCTTTTCAAGAGCCAAGTTACGCATCTCTCCGCGGTCGTCCTCCATGTTATAAAGCTGTTCACGATAGTTTCCTTTATCATACAACACATATTTATAACGCGGAGTACGCAAAGCCCAACCACGGGTAATACCTTTGTCGAAGGTGGTTTCTATGACCACATAAGGTTGGTGTGCCTGTTCTGGGTCGGCACTCTCAACCAAGGATTTAAAAGAAACGCCATACAAACCTCCGGGCAGAGGAATGTCTGCCCAGTCGCATACGGAAGCAAAGAAGTCAACACCTGCATTGACGAGCTGCGGCATCTCTTTTCCGGCATTCTTCTTTCCGGGTAGAGTCACTATCAGAGGGATGTTCACCACTTCTTCGTAAAGAGCAGACTTCTGATTCCATTGATGTGCTCCCACACCGTCACCGTGGTCGCTCGTGAAGATAATTACCGTGTTCTTCCATAGATTCCGCCGATCAATGATGTCGACAATCTTTCCGATTTCAGCATCCACTTTTTCTACCAAACGGAAATAAAGACTGCGATAGCGACGCCAGTCATCCGGGGAATAATGACGCGTGGGATAGGTCGAATAGTTCAGCGATTGTTCATAGGTTATCACATCGGCATCGTAAGGATGGCGGGAAAAGTTCAAGGGCAATCCAGGCCATTCGTCTTGAGAAAGTTCAGGCAAATTGCCGTATGGCAGATTCTGCCCACGTGCATATTCACAGATATTGTGGGGATTATCGAAGCCAACTACAAGAAAGAAGGGCCGGGTGTGTTCCCGTTCAAGAAAGGCAACGGAAGCCTCAGCCAATCCGTGGTCGGTGTGCGGATGAAGGACAGAAAAACCAAACTCCCGATCCGGTATGGAAGCGGTATGTACATGCCACTTTCCGGCATATGCGCATTCATATCCGGCATGCTGCATCAGAACTCCCAAGGTCGTTGCCCGCAAGGAATCGGGCATAGGCACATTGTTTCTCGCAAGACCTATTTCATGGGATGTGTGTCCCGTAAACATGGATGCCCTAGAAGGACCGCTCAAGGGAGCAGAGCAATAAGCATTGGTAAACAAGACACCCGCCTGCGCCAAACGGTCTATATTCGGGGTATGCACATCCGTATTTCCCACACAGCTCATGGCAGAAGCCGTTTGCTGATCGGTCACAATATAGATAATATTCGGCAACTCCTTGGCTCCCGACAAAACTGGAACAAAAGCTGTGGTACAAAATAGTACGTCTTTGAATTTCATCATGGTACAAATTTATCGGATTTAAAAATCGATTTCTAAGGTTCACCTTTTCAATTCCACGTCAAGGCTCACTGCATCGCGACAGGTAAAACGAAGTACTGTCTGCTTCCGGTCGGCCACCACCACTTGACAATATGGAGTTTCGGTCACTCTCCACAAACCTTTCAGCGTAATGGTCACGGGAATTTCACCACTGACATTTTTTATCCACGGGCGTGAATAGATACTGCGCTCAATACGTTTTCCGTCTTTGTCGAAAGCCTCGTCGCTCGGGCCACGATACAAGGCCAGGTCGGGCTGGGAGACAGTCAGCAGAAGCTTGTCCTCATATTCGCGTATCATGACAAGGCACGATGTATCGGCTTTCTGCAACAATCCGCCGTCGGGTAGCGCCTGCGGGGTCTCGAACAGGACGTAAGAAGTAAGACCGTCGACCGGAGAAGACACAATGTGGGCGTTGCGGTCTTGCCGCAGAATCTTGTAAGTGGGTTTCTTGGCAAATGCCTTCAAAGCGGCGGCATCCGTGTGGGGCAGCACGGCATATTCGTAGGAAGCACCCTTCGGGGCTTTGCCATGTTGCAGCGTCAGGGATATCCAGTCGCCGGAAGTAGGCTCGGTGCTGCGCTCGCCCACGGTCACTTGCGGGAAGTTCTTCTCGTAACGGGCATCCGGGCGTGAGGCTTTGGAGATGTAATAGCCCACGCCGTTGGGGTCGATATAGGTCTGTCCGTCACTCTGATAAGCTTCCCAGTACCGGCGGGTTTCGGGAGTGGTGGCGGCAAGCTGGAACACGGTGGTTTCCGTCGGATACTCGTCATTCAGGTTCTCGATGTCCGTACCGAGGCATACAATGGTGCCGCCGAAGAAGTGGAAAGACTTGCGGGCACGGTGCGAGCCGTTGTACTTGTCATGTTCGTGCAGTACCATACCGAAGTTACCGTTCTGATGTGCTTGGGACAAACCGCCGGCGAAAGTCTCATCGGAATAGAGCATCTCCTCCATGCCGGAGAAGGTATCGACATTCAAGACCCGGGCACGCAAATGGTCGAAAGGCAGATGAATACTCGTGACCCCCGGAATACGATTCCAGTCGAAGCCTGCCTCCTGCCAGCCACTGGTGGCAAAAGTAACCGTTTCATCGGGTTTTCCGGTAAGAATCTGCATGCTGCCATGCGCCAGATAACGGCCATAGAAGTTGGCGGGGAGATAGTGTTCGGCAGCCCAGAGGTAACGGGAATGTCCGCGTACTACGACAGCCCAGTTGTCGCGGCGCTGCACGGATACACAACCATAGCCCAAAGCCAGATTGCCTTGCGGAACCGGTTCGGGGCGGAAGCCTTGGGTTTCGAGCAGCTTCTTCATCTCCAGCTCGTGGCGGGTAGAAGCCTTCGGCAGATAGTCGGGCGCATTCTTGTCCGGAGCTTCCGTATGGGCAACCAGACGCAGATAGGCTGCGGCCATTTCGGGGTCGTATTTCTGCTTGCCGTCCGGCGTACCGGCAATGGCCATCGTGGCATATTGGATAGGTATCAGACTTCCTCCCCCGTTGGGATGGCGGCCCGACATGGAGAGCGGCCATTGCTTGAGGTTGCAATAGAAACGCATGGCGAGAAGCACTTTCTTCACCGTCTCGTGCGCCTGCCGGGACAGACGGAACTCCGTACCGCTCAGCAAGTAAATCATATTGGTGGCACCGTCCAGACCGCCCACCGCATAAGCGGGATAATTGTTGCAATGATGGAAGCAGGCACCGTCCGACTTGAAAGAACCGGCCAGTCCCGGCGCAGGAAGGCAGCCTTTGTTCAGCCAGCGGGAGAAGGAACGAAGGTATTGCAGTTTCTCCGGCGTATCCTCCATAATCAGAATGCTGGCTACGCGCCCTTGCAACTTGGTGTTGAACGTATCTATATCAATACCGTTGACGGCAGGTTCGGGATATACCTCATTGGTGATGGCATACCAGTTGAGCGTACGTACCGCCTCTTCCAGCTTACCTGCCTCACGCAACACGTCCTTCATCAGGAAATAAGCCACAAAAAGGCCGCGCATACTATATCCGTAATGGTGGATATTTCCCCAGCAACTGCCGTAGGCAATGCCCTGGTCGGTGGCGTTATCGTACATGGCGATGAATTTCTGCTTCAACTCGTGTCTCAGCACCGCATCCTGCGTATTGTTATAAGCAGTGGCAATGCGTTTCATCAGATTGAAGTAGTCGCTTATCTCCACCCCCAGTCTGGAGAACATATCTTTGTCCCAATCGGGTATGATACGTTCGTAAGCCTCGGACTGACGTACGAAATAGATAGGACGTCCCGCCACTTTTCCGTTCTTATAGGTAATCCGGTAAAAATCATACTTCTTGCGAATGGACTGCATCTCCTTGTCCGAAAGCGCGGAAGGCGTGTAGAGCATGTCGCGGAAACGCTTCTCCATAACCCGTATATCCTGCTTCTGCGCCTCGGTCACGTCTGTCAAGGGGATGTCCGGTTTCCACAAGGAGTGTTCGTAGATAACCAGCCAGTGGTTGGTGGTTCCCTTATTTACGAACGGCACCTGCAAGTCGGCAGTCTGCTGGCGGGCATCTACCTTGCCGGCAGTAATCAGATGGTCGAAAAAGAGCTTCCCCTTCACGTCGAGGGCTACAATGCGGATTTCGTCCATCCCTTCTTCCGGGGTGCCTTGCATATCGCGTTCATAACATACCCATGCTCCGCGCCAACCGGTAAAGTTGATGCCAAAAGGAAAAGAGGTGCATACCTTGCCATCCTTCAGGAACTCGAACTGAATCTGCTTGTCCTGGGCCTGCTCATTGTACACCCATACGATGAAAGCCGAAAGATAGGTGTCTTTCCCCGTCGGATCTTTCTTCTCAAACTTCAAGTCTTTCTTGATGGACAGTGCGGCACCCGGCTCGAAAGTCCAGCTCAAGCTGTGGTCGCCGTCCCTATAATGTTCATCGCTAATGCCCAACTGCGAACCGGCTGCCGTAGTGACAAACGCCGGAACCAGCTTCTCCTCAAAAGAAAGCAAACGCTCATTCTTCACGATTTGTGCATGTACACTGCCCGGCAGCCACATGCAAACGAGCGCTGCCGCTCCCATTTTCCATTTACTGAATTGCATCATGTCCGTTTATTTAAGGTTATTGATATTCACCGCTTGAAAATCGGCAAAAGAAGTCGTAACCGCATATTTCAATGTATTAGTACGGTACAAAGAAACCCCTCTTTTTGGAAAAAGAGGGGCATAAATCGTACAGAAGAAGGATAAAATAATGATTGAGGCGAATTTCTGCCCCTACTTTCTCAAGGATGAAGTTCTTCGAAAGCCTTGTTTTCTTCTTGCACCGCCTGAATGGTTTCTTCCAGTTCACTGACGGGGAGGTCGAAGTTGTACCAGTCGTTATAGCAGTCGGTGACGTACCACTTGCCGTCTGCCAGTTCAAAGACCACACGAAGGGAAGGTTCCGATTCATCATAGCCTGCTTCGAACTCCTTATGGGCAGGTTCATTGACTGTGAAACGAGATATATAGGTGCCTCCCTCCTCTTCGGCAATATGCCCTTCCTTCAGCGTTTCTTCGTCCAGCAATGCCCACTTCTCGCGGGTGAAGGGAAAAGTCTGTTCCGTCTCACCGTCATCCTTCAAAAGGACGATGGAAGACTTCAAAGGAAACTTGATTCGGGAATACTGGAATGAGGCACTGGACGTGAATTTCCTGAGAAATGTCTTGAAATCCTCCTCTTCGGCAGCCAGACCATTGGGAATGGTCAGCATAAGTGCCGCAAACAGACAAAGAACAAAGCGGATAGCCTTCATATACTCGGATTATTTTTCAAGGCGCAAAGATAATGATAAAAATCTAATGTGCTAATGTGCCAATGTGCTAATATGCCAATAACCTGCGGTGTAAAGACATAACAGAAACACAGCGCAGCACATTAGCACATTGGCACATTACCCATATTAGCACATTAAACCATCATCTACGCCGCAAATACTCGTAACCGAACCGGCAGCACAGGCAGTCCTTCTTGTCGCAATACTCCTTTTGAAGTTGGAGCAATGCCTGCGAATCGGCAGCGGTAGATACCGGCAGGCCGGCACCGTCCCACAGACGGGTCACGTGGTTGTTCTCAGCCTTCAAGGATTCAAGGAAACGGGTGGCACGGTCACACAAAGCGTCATCGGCCTTGTGCATGCCGTATGCATAAAGAAACGGAATAACCGTATTGATGGCTATCAGATTCAAGGCGCCGTCCCCTACCCGCTTTTCCCTCCGGGGTGAAACCTTTCTGAAGTTGAAGTGCTCCTCCCAATATACGGAAGTATCGGCAGCCAGTATCTTCTTCACTGCTTCCGGCGTTTCAGCTTCCATGACGCGCGAGAAGAGTGCCCGCTCCTTGTGATACAGCTTGGCAAGCTGGGCCAGACGTACATGCGGAAAGTTATCGGGACGAAGACGCAGAAACCGCCACTGTTCAACAGACATAGGAGCTGCCAGCCCGAACTTGTGCTGCAGGTAGCGGAACTCTTTCTGAAGTTTCAAATAGTAATCATCCATCCCTGCCGAGTCTTCCTCCAGCAGTCCTGCCTGCCCCAGGAAGAAAGCCTCCACCTGAAGCAGACTGTCCCGATGCTTGTCTACGGCGCGGAACGGAAGACGGTTTGCCCATGCCTCGAAAGCGTCTCCATTCAGCCCGAAACCGAAGTTACGGGCAAGAGTAATGAAAAAAACATCTTCCCAATGATGATTACAGCGTTCGAGCCGACAGGATATGGCGCGTGCCTTCTGCCCGAAGCGCTCCACCTGCAAGGCGGACAGCCAGGAATGGACGGTGAGCTTCGGAAGGGATGCAAGGATGGAGTAGCAGGGAGGATAAATCTCCGTCTGACGGAGCTCTTCATAACGCCGGCTGACAGTTTCGGGACAAGCGAGCACCATTTGAGGAATCAATTCACCGTTCGTGCGATACACATCACAATTAGATTCGCCCACTACGTGCAGAATGACGTTATCATATGCCTTGTCGCGGTCGTGTCTATGGAGCAACCAGTCTGATGCCCGTGTATGCACTTCAACGTTGCCCACCCAGAGCGTACCGTCTATTTTCAGCTTGGCATTAAAGAAGTCGGGGCCTGCATTGATGTTCGGCAAACCGGGATCTATCACTTCTACCGGCTGTCCGGAAGTTGTTTGGAGTGCCGACAAAGGAAATATTTTGTGCTTCCAAACGTAATGCAGTAGTTGTTCCATGTTAACAAGACGTTAAAACAAGCCCATTTTTATTTATTTTCCACTATTTGACTGATATACGCAAATCGCTGTATTATAGCGTATTTTGGCAAATTTTCTCTCCAAATAATTTGCATCGTTTTCCGATAATCTCTATTTTTGTATGCAAATCGTATGCACGTATATTTGCATACAGACCAAGTAGAGAACCATCAAAAACGGCAGATTATGTACAAGTATTCAAAGGACGGCATTTCGGTGCTGTCGGTGCTGGACGCACGCAGGGCGAAGAAAAGCGGCTTGTTCCCCGTGAAGATACAAGTCATACACAACCGCAGGCAGAAATACTATTCCACGGGACAGGAGCTGTCAAAGGAGGATTGGGCGAACCTTGCGGAAAGCAAGAGCCGCAGGCTCACGGAGGCACGCTCGAACATAGAGAACAGCTTCTCAATCATCAAGGGGCAGGTAGAGGCACTCGCCGAACGTGGCGATTTCGCTTTCGACCTGCTGAGTGTCCGGCTGGGCAGATGCTCCACCGCGACGGTGAACGCCGCGATAAAGGCAAAAATAGAGGAACTGAGGCTCAACGGGCAGGCGGGCACGTACCGCAGCTATCATGCACTGCTGACGGCGGTGGAGGAGTTCGCAGGGAAAGACATTCCGTTTTCTGCCGTCACGGTGGACTGGCTGAACCGCTGCGGAAGATTCTGGACGGGCCAAAAGAAAAGCAAGTCCACGCTCAGCGTCTATTTCAAGATGCTCAAGGCGATAATGAACCGGGCAAAGGCGGACGGCATAATAAAGGAGGCGCACTTCCCGTTCGGCAGGAACAGGTTCGAGATACCCTCAGCCGAGGGCAGGAAGCTGGCACTCACGCTGGAACAGATAAAGAGGCTCGTCACCTATACCGACGGGAGGGAGGAAACCGAGCTTTACCGAGACATGTGGTTCTTCTCCTACCTCTGCAACGGCATCAACTTCCGGGACATGCTCTATCTTACTTACGGGAACATCGTGGGCGGTGAAATCTGTTTTGTCAGGGCAAAGACGATGAACACTTCCAAGCAAGTGCGTACCATACGTGCGGTGCTCACTCCCGAGATGCGGAAAAT
Source organism: Bacteroides muris (ex Afrizal et al. 2022) (assembly GCF_004793475.1). GTDB lineage: Bacteria > Bacteroidota > Bacteroidia > Bacteroidales > Bacteroidaceae > Bacteroides > Bacteroides muris. Next base: position 110,735 of record NZ_SRYZ01000001.1, read on the forward strand.
CATGGACCGCTGGGGCAACCCCGATGACGGCAACCCCGGCACGCTCATCTTCAAGTTCGCCACGGGGAAGGAGGACGGCTTCGCCACCAAGCACCTTGTCGATACGGTCATACAGAAATGCAACAAGGTATTGGGCAGGATAGCCGAGGCGGTGGGTCTGCCACCCGTGACCACGTATTCGGCCCGGCACTCGTTCGCCACCGTGCTCAAGCGCAGCGGGACGAACATCTCCTACATATCCGAAAGTCTGGGGCACTCCAACCTTGTCATAACGGAGAACTACCTTGCTAGTTTCGAGCGGGACGAACGGATGAGGAACGCGCAGTTACTTACCAAATTCGACTGACCATGCCAAGAAAGAAGACCAGAGAGATAAAGATACGGCACCTCAAATGTTTCGGTGCCATATGGGAGGAGCTTTCCGGACATCCCGGGCTTGCCGGATATGAGATAACGGAGGCCGTGATACGCGTGCAGGAGCGGGTACGGCCCACCATAAACAATGTGGAGGCGGTCATCGAACGCATAAGGTTCAGCCACGCCACCCGCAAGTACAGGTACCCCGCCATCCTCGGCAGGGAGATGATAGGCCAGAGCGTACTGGCAAAGATGGCGGGCGTGAGCCGCCAGACCATAGCCCGGTGGGAAGAGCTGGGCTTCATATCGCGCTCCGACATCGGGATACCGGGAGAGAAATATTTCGTAATAGAAGAAGTCATTTCCCAACTCGGAAAGTTAAAGGGTGTGAAATAAAGGTACATTCCGAATCACTTGACATATGTGTGCAAAACGGTGCCATTGGAGGATTATGTCCGCCTATTGCACCGTTTCTCTTTTTACCCGCCCCACGCAGTGTCACCAAAAGTCATGAAACGTCCATAAAAGTCATATCCGTGTTAAGTTATTTGCGGTTTGATATTCGCTTTCCTTTATTCTTCCTTTGCGCCACAACCGGTTGGAACGGCTGTGACGACAGCCATAGTACAAACACCCAAAAAGAAAGGAAGAACATGAACCAGATCATTCTTACCACGCCCGAGGAACTCCGGGCAATCGTGAGCGAGAGCGTCTCGCAGACACTGGCGGGGCTGACCCTGCCGAAGAACGAACCCGACAACCTCACGCCGGATGCGGCTGTGGGGGTGCTCGAACAGCACGGGTTCCTGATTTCAAAGGCCCGCCTCTACAAGCTGACCGCCAAAGGGGACGTGCCGTTCCGCAAGTACGGGAACAAGCTGCTGTTCTCCCGCAGGGAACTGCTGTCATGGGCCGAAAGCCTCGCAAGACGTGTGAACGACAAGGGTGAGGCGGCACTCGCCATCGCCAGAAGCGCAAACCGAAAGCTCCGCAGCCATGGAAAGTAGCGAACGCATGGAGGAGGTGACCCGTGAGAACGCTATCATCATCTGGCAGGCCTCACGGCTGAGCATCGGCATGAAATGTGAGAAGGCCCCCGAGATACTGAAGGCGAACGGAACTGTCGTCGGCACACTGGGCAATTTCAGCGCGTCCATCGGCAAGGCGAAAAGCAAGAAGACGTTCAACGTCTCCGCCATCGTCGCGGCGGCGCTGAAGAACGGCACGGTACTGCTGTACTCGGCGGAACTGCCCAAGGACAAGCGGAAAATCCTCTATGTCGATACCGAGCAAAGCCCCTATCATTGTCTCAAGGTGATGGAACGCATCCTGCGCATGGCGGGACTGCCGACCGACCGGGACAGCGAGCACCTCGAATTTCTCGCCCTTCGCAAGTACACCCCGAAAGAACGCATCGCGGCTGTGGAGCAGGCCATCTACAACACCCCGGAACTGGGGCTTGTCGTGATAGACGGCATCCGCGACATGGTGTACGACATCAACAGCCCCGGCGAATCCACACGCATCATCTCCAAGCTGATGCAGTGGACGGACGACCGCCAGATACACATCCACACGATACTGCACCAGAACAAGGGCGACGAGAATGCAAGAGGACATATCGGTACGGAACTGAACAACAAAGCGGAAACCGTCCTGCTCGTGGAGAAGGACAAGAACGACTGCGACATCAGCCGGGTGTCGGCCATGCACATCCGGGCGATGGACTTCGAGCCGTTCGCCTTCCGCATCAATGACAGGGCACTTCCCGAACTGGTGGAGAACTATGCCCCGCAGGAGAGGAAGGCCGGAAGACCGCAGCAGGAGCCGTTCGACGCGTACAGGCACATCACGGAGCAGCAGCACCGCATCGCGCTGGAGGCGGCATTCGCACTGAAAAGCGAATACGGCTACAAGGAGCTGGAGGACGCGCTGATAAATGCCTATGCCGCCGTCGGCGTGAAGTTGAACCACCATAAGGCGGTATCACTCATCACCACGCTGCGCAACAAGCGGATGATAGTGCAGGAGAACGGCAGGAAATACACCTTCATGCCCGATTTCCATTATTAAACCGGCTGCGGAAAAACGCTTCACTTTATTCACGGTGCCTATATATAAGGGAAAAGCGAAGCGGTACGAGGACATCACGCAACCGCTTCACTTAATATCCGTATCCTATATATACGAGCATTTAAGTGAAGCCATGTATATGCCGTACCTTATATAAGAAGGTGCGGGCGAAAAAACAAAAACAGTCATTCATTCAAACACTCACACGTATGGACATTCAGACAGCGAAACAAATCAGCATAGCCGAATACCTGCACAGTCTGGGGTGCTCACCCGTAAGACGGCAGGGCGGCAACCTATGGTACAAGTCACCGCTGAGGGAGGAAACCGAGGCCTCGTTCAAGGTGAACACCGGGAAAAACCTCTGGTATGACTTTGCCACCGGGAAAGGCGGCAACATCATCGCACTGGCGGCGGAACTCTACGCATCCGACCATGTGCCCTACCTTCTGGAAATGATAGCAAGGCAGGCACCGCACGTGCGCCCCGTCTCCTTCTCTTTTGGCGGGCAGACATTATCACAACCAAGCTTCCGGCAGTTGGAAGTAATGCCGCTTTCTTCCCCCGCCTTATTCTCCTATCTGCGGGAAAGGGGGATAAATACGGAACTGGCAAAAAGAGAATGCAGGGAGGTGCACTATCTGACCGACGGCAAACCCTACTTTGCCGTCGGTTTTCCCAACCGTTCGGGAGGCTACGAGATACGCAACAAGTTCTTCAAGGGCTGCATAGCCCCGAAAGACATCACCCACATACGGCAAACGGAACCGGGGGAAACCTGCTGCCTCTTCGAAGGTTTCATGGACTACCTATCCTTCCTCACGCTGCGGCAGGAGAGGCATCCCGACCGCCCCGCCCTTGACGGACAGGACTGTATTGTGCTGAACTCGGTTTCCAACCTTTCCAAAGCCCTGCGGCCGCTGGGGGATTATGAGCGGATACACTGCTTCCTTGACAACGACCGCGCCGGGCTGGAAGCCCTGCGCGAAATCCAAAGAGAGTACGGTTTGCGTGTCCGCGACGCGTCACATGTGTACAGCGGGTACAAGGACCTGAACGACTACCTGAACGGAAAAAAGTTGTCACAGCAGGCGAACCCGGTACGGCAGGCAAAGCAAGTACAGTGGGTGCAGCAGCCTGGCAAGAAAAAGGGGAAAGGCATCGGAATGTAACTGCACGCATCCCGCAGGCTTTTTGCACAGTGAAAAGCCATAGCTCAATAGGGCGTTTTCTTCACGCAGCGCAAGCGCAGCTAAAAACGCCCTATTGAGGCGAGGGGCCGGCCCCTCTGCACACCCCGTTCGCCGTGAGGCATATCCGCACGGCAGGCGGAATTGTCAAACTTAAAAAGACTTTACAATGGGATATTTCTCACTCGATTTCAGAAAAGCGAAGGGGGCATCCGACAGCCGGATGTCCGACCATATCGAGCGCAGGGTGATAGCACCGAACGTCGACCCTACGCGCACGCACCTGAACCGCGAGCTCGTCCGGATGCCCGAAGGCATCAGGGAGCGTGACGATGCGATTGCCGCCCGCATCAGTAGTGCGGGCATCAGAAGGAAAATCACCCACGACCAGGTACGCGCCATCCGTGTCATGCTCTCAGGAACACATGAGGACATGATGGAAATAGAGAAAGCCGGAAGACTGGACGACTGGTGCCGAGACAGCATGGACTGGCTGTACAGGACCTTCGGGCAGGAGAACGTGGTCTCGGCGGTGCTGCACATGGACGAGCACACGCCGCACATACACGCCACGCTCGTACCGATAGTGACGGGAGAGCGCAGGAAGGCGGGGCAGAAGAAGCCGCAGGAGGGAGGGCGAACCTACCGCAAGAAGGCGAATGCCGCCCGGCTGTGTGCCGACGACGTGCTGAACCGCACCAGACTGATTGCCTACCACGACGACTATGCCAGAGTCATGGTGAAATACGGCCTGCAACGCGGGATAAGAGGTTCGGAAGCCCGGCATGTCTCCACCGCCCAGTATTACCGCGATTTGAGGCGGCAGACGGACGAACTGGAAGAGAACGTGCGACAACTCCAAACCGAGCAGGAAGAGGCGGAAAAACGGCTGGAAACGGCCAGAAAGGAAATCAACACGCAAAAGTTGGAGGCGGTCAAGATGGAGGCAAAGACCGCCATCATAGCGAAGATGGGTTCTCTTTTGGGCAGTGGGAAAATCAAGGAGCTGGAGGCGGACAACCGCAGCTTGCAAAACGAAATAGCTGCCCGTGAAGAGAGCATAGAGGACTTGCAGGCCAGTCTGCAACGGCAGCGGGCACAGCACGGCAGGGAACTTGCCACGGTGCAGACCGACTACATCCAAAAACTGGAAAGGGAAAAGGAGCGGACCGCATATCTGCAAAAATGGACGGAGCGTGCGTGCGGCTGGTTTCCTCTTTTCGCCGACGCGATGCGCATGGAGAGGTACTGCCGTTCGGCAGGCTTCACGCCCGAGCAGACGGACCGGCTTTTCACGTTCCAGCCGTTGGAGTACAGCGGGAACCTTTACTCCGAGGAACACAAGAGAGCCCTCTCCGTGACAGGTGCCACTGCGCAGATGGGAATAGAGCAGGGAGAGAGAGGGAAACGCTTTGTCCTGCGCATCAACGGGAAGAACATCCTCGACTGGTTCAGAGAGCAGTTCGAGAGGCTGCTCCGACGGATACGGCCAACGATACAGCAACCGCAACGGAAAAACAAGGGATTCAAACTGTAATGATTATAAATACTTATGTGCCAACATAAAAAATGTAGGAAATATTATTGCGCTTCCTGCATTTTTCATATTTTTGCATTTGAAGAGAGGAAACTCCCTTCAAGACATTTTAGAATTTGAAGAAGCGTTATGCTTATCTTGTGGTTGGGAACCTAGGAAATTCGCAATTGTACACAAGGATAGCATAGTGGTTCTCACGCATATAGCGTGGGCTGCTATAACCATATCCGTGTACAAGGTTTTCCTAGGACCTCCAACCAGAACGTGGCATTGCAGTCTCACGCTTTTATGTTGAATGGCCCCCGGAGAGGCTGAGGGAGGTAAATTTATTTGAAATATTATGAATGTGCGTCACCTATTTATTTTATGCGGTACGTTTTTGTTATTCGTGGCCTGCAAAGACTCTCCTAAGCAAAAATCTCCCTCTTTTTCAAAGAATCCAAACCACTCGTATGTAATTGCAATAAAGTCGGACATTAGTGTCAAAAAGGAACCGATGGAAGGCAAGCTGGTAGGGCTTATTGAACGTGGAGAAATGTGCGAACTGGTAGATTCGGTCAACGGATGGTATAAAGTGCGGCTACGTACAGGTGAAGAGGGCTATGTCAACAGCGAATTCTCCAAAGTGCTATCCCATGATTCTATTCCGAAGGAGGCTTTTGAATCGTACTTCCCTTTGGCAGAGCCTAGAGTTCAATATGGCGACCTGTCCTTCAGGGTAGATGGAAATAATGTATTTATGGCGAGAGCCTACAATTCCGTGCCAGAAGATGGAGACCTTTGGAAATCGGTTTACCAAGGAGCAACAATCTATTATGGAAAGATAGAAGGAAACCGACTGGTCTTCACACGTAGCTTGTCACGCTTTGATTTGACTTTGGACTCCCTTGCTCCATCAGAGCTGGAGGAAATAGAACCTTACACTGCGTATTATTCACCCGTAGAAAGAGGATTTATTTTTGAAGGGGCACTGTTCAAGGCTGTAGATTTGGATGAAGACTCAAATACGGTTTCCGTTATTGAAGATACTGGAGTTCCTCATCCATTGTCGGCACGCAAAGGTCTCTGTATATATGGGAATGTAGAAAGTGTGACTGATAGTGAAGGGAAAACCACTCGGTTTGACAAGGTTGGGAATATACTGGAAATCAGTAAAGGGGAAGAATATTCTCTGATTTATAAGTACAATGACAACCGTACAGAATACAGCCGAAGCGATTGGGGCTCTTACACCATCACATACAGCGACCATAAGCGGAGCGATATGAGTAAAAATGAATCCGATATGGAAGGTTCTGTAGAATATCTTTTTGACGAGCAGGACAGAATCATAGAACGTAAAAATCAGGTAAGAATGACTTACCTCACAGAAACATACACTTACACCGGAACGAACCTTCTTCCCGACAGCAGAAATTCGCACGATTACGATGAAACAGGAGATTATCTTACTGCAGATAGGTATGAGTATCTGGAAGTGGACAAGCATGGGAATTGGTTAAAGCGGAAAGTTGTCCGTACCAATAAGGTGACAGAGTATGTTGATGGAGGTGAGGATATTGTTAAAACCGAAACCGAGCCGGAGCGTATCGAGACACAAACTATAAAGTATTTCAACTAAAAACAACTGCTTATGACTGCTAAAATAAAATTCAAGTGTACTTCTTGCCACCATGTATTTACACATGATGCTTATCAAAAGGAATGTTTCTGTCCGAAATGTGGCAATATCAGTGAACGTTGTCCGGAAGAGGAACAGACTGCTCTCTGTAGTGAATGCGGAACCGAAATTCCTGCTGGAGCAACATCGTGCCCCACATGCGGATGTCCCATATCTGCCACGAAAAATCGTCATTGCCATGAATGTGGTGCTGAGCTGGCTGATTCCGTACACGTTTGTCCGCAATGCGGATGCCCCGTTGTGCCAGCCGCACCGATTGCCGTTTCACCTATCCCTCCGGTATCCATTACACAGACAACATCTCCTATAGAGGTTGAAGAGCAGGAACTTTCCCTTCCCCCAAGGAGCAGGGCTTTATATTGGTTTATTGGTGGTATTGTATTGGTGCTGTTAGTAAGTTTCGGCATATTTTATTATACGACCGATTATTTTAAGGATAAGAACACTACATTGGAATCTGTCGTAGGTACTTCGCAACAAGTGGTGATTGATGGTGTCAACCTACGTTTACGGTATGCACCATCGCCGGATGCAGAAACATACAAGTGGGCTGACGGAACCAACCGCCACCCAGAGAAAGGTGAACGGTTCCCTTATTTAGGAGAAGTAGGAGGCTTTTATAAGATTGATTATAAGGGGCTTGTACTGTACGTTTCCAAACAACATACTCACCTAGAATAGTTTTTTTATTTATTAACGCTAAAATATTTTGTATTATGGCACTCATTTTTTGTTCCCATTGTGGAAAGCAGGTTTCGGACAAAGCCACTACCTGCCCTCATTGTAATGCAGTCCTGCAAGCAGGACAACCTCAGGTTCAACCTCAAACAGCTCAGCAGCCGTTCCAGCAGAACACAAATGCTACGCAACAGTCGGTTTACGTAAATGTTCCCGGCAAGCAGTCCAATGGTATCGGCACTACCGGGTTGGTATTCGCTATTCTTGGAATCTTTCTTGGGTGGATACCTATTCTTGGGTGGATTATCTGGTTCCTTGGTGCGCTTTTTAGTTTCATCGGCTTATTCAAAAGTCCGCGTGGCTGCGCCATTGCAGGTTTAATTATCTCATTTATATGGGTGATTGTCGTTGTATTCGTCGTTGGGTCTATTGGAGCCTTTTCGCTCTTTAGTTAATGGTCGTTATACATAAAAGGTTCTATCGTTTAAGAATTTTAGATACCAATTAAGTGGTGCTGGCAAAAAGCGAATTTATTCTTTTTGCCAGCATATTTTGTTTTGTTACTTTTATATGGAAAACAAAAGAAAGTAGAGCTAAAGAGGTTTCATTATTTTCATTCTCATATTAGTATTTCTGCACTTCTGTTTGCATAATATTATTTTATTTGTATGTAAATTGCATGTTTAGAAGAATAAGGATTAAAACAAATATTTTATATAACTCAAATATTATCAGTGTTTTATAAATAAGAAAGTAAATATTTTGCTTTAACAAGACGTTAATGTTGAGCACAAATGTAAGAAAAAGATTATCTTTGCAACCTATAGTTTGTTGATAAACTAAATTAAAACAGATAGAAATAATGAAAATCGCATTAATCGGCTATGGAAAAATGGGCAAGGAAATCGAAAAGATAGCCCTCAGCCGCGGACACGAAATTGTAAGCATCATCGATGTCGACAATCAGGAAGACTTTGAATCGGCAGCCTTCAAGAGCGCCGACGTTGCCATAGAGTTCACCAATCCCATGGTTGCATACAACAACTATATGAAAACATTCCAAGCCGGAGTCAAACTGGTATCCGGCAGTACGGGATGGATGGCAGAACATGGAGACGAAGTGAAGAAGCTTTGCACCGAAGGTGGCAAAACGCTGTTCTGGTCGTCCAACTTCAGTCTGGGAGTAAGCATATTCTCTGCTGTCAACAAGTACCTCGCAAAGATAATGAACCAATTCCCTGCCTACGACGTGAGGATGAGCGAAACGCATCACATCCATAAGATGGATGCCCCGAGCGGTACGGCCATCACGCTTGCCGAAGGTATTCTGGAGAATCTCGACCGCAAAGACAAATGGGTAGAAGGAACTTTCCAAGCTCCCGACGGGACTGTTTCGGGCTCTGCAGAATGTACGGCCGATGAACTGCCAATAAACTCTATCCGCGAAGGGGAAGTACCGGGCATCCACAGCATCCGCTACGACTCCGAGGCCGACAGCATCACTATCACCCATGATGCCAAGAACCGCAGGGGATTTGCCCTGGGAGCCGTCCTTGCCGCCGAATATACCGCCAAGCACGAAGGTGCTTTGGGAATGAGTGACCTGTTTCCATTCTTAAAAGACTAAAACATCATGAGAAAAGCAACACGTATCCAATGGATTAAATTCAGCATAGTCACCCTACTTTACCTTGCCTTTCTGGTCTGGGTAAAAAGCTGGCTGGGACTGATTGTGCTCCCCTTCATTTTTGACATCTACATCAGCAAGAAGATACCTTGGGGATTCTGGAAGAAATCGGAGAACGCTGCCGTACGCAGCATCATGAGCTGGATAGATGCCATCGTGTTTGCGCTGGTAGCCGTCTACTTCGTAAATATCTATGTGTTCCAGAATTATCAGATACCTTCTTCCTCACTGGAGAAATCCTTGTTGGTAGGCGATTTCCTTTACGTCAGCAAGATGAGCTATGGTCCGCGCGTGCCGAATACGCCGCTTTCCATGCCGCTGGCACAGCATACGCTGCCGGTATTCAACACCAAATCATACATCGAATGGCCTCAATGGGAATATAAACGTGTGCCGGGCTTCGGAAAAGTGAAACTGAACGATATTGTGGTGTTCAACTTCCCGGCAGGCGACACGGTAGCCACCAATTTCCAACAGACAGATTTCTATACCCTTGCTTACGAAGAAGGAAAACGCGTGTATCCCAACAAGGTGAATATGGACAGCCTGACACGCAAGCAGCAACGTACTGTCTATGATTTGTACTACAATGCTGGGCGTAACCTTATCCGTTCCAACCCGAGAATGTACGGTGACATTGTCATACGCCCCGTCGACCGTCGTGAAAACTATGTAAAACGCTGCGTAGGCCTGCCCGGAGATACATTGCAAATCAAGAAAGGGCAAGTATACATTGACGGCAAGGCTACCGAAAACCCTACGGAAATGCAGTTCAACTACTTTGTACAAACTACGGGACCTTATATCACTGATGGTATGTTCCGTGAACTGGGCATCAGCAAAGAAGACCAGACTCTGATGACCGACGGTCTGGGCTGGGAAGAGAATCTGATTGAAATGGGACTGGACCACCGGGATGCCCAAGGCAGGCTGGCGCCGGTCTATCATCTCCCGCTTACCAAAAAGATGTACGAGACCCTTACGGGCAACAAGAAGCTAATCAGCAAGATTATCATTGAGCCGGGAGAGTTCTCGGGACAGATGTATCCGCTGAACCTTTACACCAAATGGGACCGCAACAACTACGGCCCAATCTGGATTCCCGCCAAAGGCGCCACCATCAAGCTGACCGAAGACAACCTGCCCATCTACGAACGCTGCATCGTTGCTTACGAAGGCAACAAGCTGGAGGTCAAGGAAGACGGCATCTACATTAACGGTGAAAAGACCGACTCCTATACTTTCAATATGGACTATTATTGGATGATGGGCGACAACCGCGACAAGTCCGCCGACTCCCGTTACTGGGGTTTTGTACCGGAAAACCATGTCGTAGGAAAGCCTATCGTAGTATGGTTGTCATTAGACAAAGACCGCAACTGGTTTGACGGCAAGATACGCTGGAACCGGATATTCAAGTGGGTGGACGGCATTAAATGAATTAATAATCAGAAACTAAAGAATTAAAGGGGAAGGGGGGAAACGATTGCAAACCTTTCGTTCTTTAATTCTTTAATTTTTTCATTCTTTAATTTCGAACGATAGGATGAAAGGCTGGAAAATAGCAATTGCAATAGTTGGAGTGACACTCGTCGTAGTGCTGCTTCGAGGTTGTGTTGCAACTTCCTATCTTATCCCTTCTTCCGGTATGGAAAACTCACTATACCAAGGTGAGCGTATTCTTGTGAACAAGTGGAGCTACGGTCTGCGACTTCCTTTTATGAAGTTATGGGGGTATCATCGCTGGGCAGACAGTCCGGTACGGAAAGAAGATATTCTCGTATTCAACAACCCGGCCAATCTTTCAGAACCCATGATTGACCGGCGGGAAGTCTTTATCGGCCGTTGCATCGGTACTCCCGGAGACACTTTACTGATAGATTCGCTCTTTTCGGTGATTCCTTCGAAGAAAAATGCACCCGACCAGAAGTTCCTTTACTCTTATCCCAGACAACGGGAACGACAGTTGGATTCATTGCTTTCCATTCTCTCCATCGCTCGAGGCAAACTATTGGGACAGGACTTAATAAAGAATATACGTAGTTTCAGCCGCTATGAACACTACTTGCTGGAACAAGCCATGAACGGAAATTGCTGGATAGAACCGATTGTCAAGGAAGAGTCCATGGAAACGTTGAAACCGCTGATAATCCCCAGCAAAGGCAAAGCCATACGCGTATATCCGTGGAACAGAACTTTGCTGCAAAACACACTGGTACTTCACGAAAAGAAGCAGGCTGAAATAAAGAACGACACCCTCTTTATAGAAGGCAAGCCCGTGCAACACTGCTACTTCAGCAAAGATTACTATTGGGTAAACGCCAACAATTCCATCAACCTTTCAGATTCCCGCCTCTTCGGTTTTGTACCCCAAGACCATATAATAGGCAAGGCAAGCGTCATCTGGTTTTCCAAAAAGAAAGGAACAGGACTCTTCAACGGCTACCGCTGGGACAGAATGTGGAAAAGAGTGGAATGACACAAATGAAAGAATAAAAATGAAAGAATAAAAATGAAAGAATAAACAATGAACAGTAACTTCAACTGCAAATCATAAATCGCCCAATCCTAAATATACTGATGAAAACCGTATTTCTTTCTTCCGCCTATCTGGCCCCCGTAGAGTATTACACCAAATTGCTGGCATACGACAAAGTGTTTATCGAGCAGCACGACCACTATATGAAGCAGACCTACCGCAACCGTTGCACCATTGCCGCACCGGACGGTGAATTGGCACTTTCCATTCCCACCGTCAAGCCGGACACGCTGAAATGTCCGATGCGGGATATACGTATTTCCGACCACGGCAACTGGCGGCACCTGCATTGGAATGCCATAGAGTCGGCCTATAACCATACCCCTTTCTTTGAATATTATAAAGACGATTTCCGTCCTTTCTATGAAAAGAAGTATGAGTTTCTGATAGACTTCAACGAAGAGTTGTGCCGTCTTGTCTGCTCGCTCATAGATATACAGCCTGACATGGAACGCACTGTGGAATACCGTACCGAGTTTGCCGCAGACGAGGTAGACTTCCGCGAGCGAATCCACCCCAAAAAGAACTTCAGGCTGGAAGACACGGAGTTCTCACCACAGCCCTATTATCAGGTATTTCAGGAGAGACTTGGCTTTCTGCCCAACCTGAGCATCATAGACCTACTGTTCAATATGGGACCTGAAAGCCTGCTGGTGTTGCAGCAAAGATAAATCGCAGGGAGTATCATGCTTATGTACAAAGGTTACCAGAGAATTGCATTATACTAATAATCAACGGATTCACGCTTTACGCTTCTTTATTCAAAATAAAGTAATACTGTAATCCTAATAAAGTAATATTGTATTTTCTCCACATGAGTCACTTTATACGGAGCAGGCATGTTTCAGACTCCGGTACAAGAAAAGAGGGATTTATTCCGTAACGAATTATTTAAGATATTCATTTAGAAAACTTTTGCAAGAACTCTGCAAGATTCTCCCCCTCACCCAAAGCTAACTTTTTCCGCAAGCGGTAACGGCTGATTTCAACCCCGCGCAAAGAGATATTCATCAACGGGGCTATCTCTTTGGAGAGCAGATTCATCTTGATATAGGCACACAGCAATTTTTCCTTATTACTCAATTCGGGATAAGCCTCTTCCAGCCTGCTGAAGAAGTTGTGATGTACCGAATCGAAAGTAGTCTGAAAAGCCTGCAAATCACCATCGTGCTCGATGTTCGTTTCAATCTGTCCTAACAGACGGAGTGTTTTGCGGCGAAGGGCAACCAGATTCTCTTCACCGACAGCATGCGAGATGCCTAAAACCTCCTTCTTGATATCCATCAGCATCTCATTCTTACGCACAATGTTCAATGTAGTGCAGACCAGTTCTTCTGACTTATGCTGCAGTTCGGCCTGCAGATTAGCCTCTTTCAAGGAGTCTATCTTCTTATCTTTCAAGTCGCTGACCTCCTCGAATGCCTGCTTCTGCCGATAAAGTTCCAACTCCTTTTGCATCAGCAAATGCTTACGACTGGCAGCAATGCGATAATACATATAATACAATAATAGAACGAGAGCTATACTATATGCCAGATAGCTCCACCAAGTGCGATACCATGGAGGCAATACCTCAAAAGCAAAAGATGTCACTATAGGAGCCGTGTCCTTATCCGTAAACAACTTTACACTGAATATATACTTTCCTTCATGCAGACCAGTAAACTCTTTCTTGGTATTTTCGCTATACTCACTCCACTCACCTTCCTCACTGCCATTACTTAACTTATAAGAATAAAGGACTGTCTGCATTTTACTATAGTTATTGGCACTATACTCTATACGAAGAGAATTATAAGCATAGGGAATTATCACCGGGCTATCATCATATGAATAACTCCGGCCATAAACAAGCGAATCACGCTGTCCCGTCATATATACTTTCCTGATTTGCAAAGTAAACGGAGAACGGTACGGTGGCTGATTATCCAGCCTAATGAGTGAAAAACCTTCTTCGGTACCGGCCACAATCTGCCCCTGATTACAGAAATAGACATCTTCGAAATTCTCAATCAGTGATTCACGCAGGAACGTTTCATGTTCTATCCGATAATATTTCTTTTCAGCGGTGTCATAACGTAAAACCTTCAACCGGCCATCCGCTACGTACCATATATTCCTCAAAGAGTCTGCCTTCAGATAAGTGTAAACTTTTCCATCCAACAGATTCTCTAGACGTGTAAATCTCTCCAAACAATCACGCGTCTGGTCATAACTCCACAAACCGTGATGGGAAGTTACAACGATTTCACCATCCACCTCCGACAAACAAGCATCATAACCAAGCGGGAAAGCATTGCTGTTATAGTCTTTGAACTTCTTTACCTGCCTCAAATCCTCGGATAAAGTAACCCTAGATACTCCGTTTTCCTTATTGGCTATCCACAAAGTATTCGCCGTTAACTTTTCCGGCAACATATCTTTGCATGAACGAGGAAATCCTTGAATCCTGCATTCTACTCTCCAATGTGTACCTTTTCTCACAAGAAGATACAACCCACTATATGTACCTGCCAACAATACATCTTCATGCCCAGCCAGCTTTACAATATCCCATACTCCCTTAAGACCGTCAAGATGTTCTATCCGTTTATCATCTGCAATGAATATACCGTTGTCCGAACAGCAAAACATCTTGTTGTCATATTCACGAAGTGACCATATCTGCCCACCTGTACCGGGTACAAAGTCCACCGGATATTCCTTATTCAACCGCCTGGGAAAAGTTGTACAATACAATCCCTGATTGGTTCCCAAATAAAAACGTCCCTGATAATGACACGACGCATAACCTGAACCTATAACAGACCTGCCCCCATACAATGAAGCAACACGTGCATTCAGATGAATACAGTCAATTCCATTGTCCAAGCCCAACCATAGATGTCCAGCCTCATCAAACATCATACTTAGTACAGTCTTGTTTTGCAATCCATTACCTGTAGATATGACTTCCGCTTCATCTGTCTTCAAATTCAGCAAACAAATTCCATTCTGAACACTCCCTAATGCCAACAAGGAGTCTTTCAAAGCAGCACAAAAAAGCTGGTTCCGACTACAAAAGTCATCAGCCGCCGTTGCATACTTCCGCAAAACGGAACCATCATAAACAAACAATCCTTTATCCCTACTTACAACAATCAATTTATCCTGATAGGACAGTAAACCACCTGTTTTCACCGTACTTCCTATGTCAGAAGTGTTATCTACCGGTATAAACTCCGTACCGTTCAATATCATCAATCCTTTGGAAGAAGTCATATAGAATTTATTCCTGACTACCAATGAAGAATAAATATCCGAAAAAACATCTATCTGGCTAATCTTGCCATTTTCCAAACAAAAGAAGCGACGATCTGACTGAAAACAAATTCGATTTTTATCCGACAGAATATTCCAGATTATCCCTACAGATACCGTCGACGGCAAACTGTCCGACAAGCATGTGTAATCCAAACCACCTAAAGGACTTGGACAAAAATAGCCAAACTGCCCCATTCCACCGATATAAATCCGATTATCACTTCCAATTTCCAGAGCACGTGTTTTAGCGTTCCTAATGGGATACGTGTTCCAGGCTACACCATCAAACTCCAACAAGCCTTTATTATTGGCTATATATATCCAACCATTGTCATGTTGCCGAATATTCCAATTCTGATTACCAGCTTTATAAGTATGCCTCGTATAATTCATGATAGGCCGTTGCCAATCGGCCCTCAAGGAAATCGAAAACAACAGCAGAAAAATACAAGTCAGAATAAACACTCGATTCATAGCGGTTAATATTTGTTCTTTACAAACACAAAGATAATACCTTTTTGCAGTAAAGACATTTATATATATAAAAATAAGAGCATATAGCAAAATCGCAAGATGTACCATTTTTACATTTTATTCAACTGATTATAAAAATTTTATATCATGGAAGAGAAAGCTTTGATGTAGTCATAACACATGATTGAGAAAGTTTTGATGTAGCCCTTTTGCCTTAGTGAATATAAGAGAAGACTACTTTTGCCCCTGACAAAATACATAACTTACAATTAATTAAATCTACGTATTATGAGAAAAAAGATCTTTTTCCGAAAGCTGGTACAGCTACTTTTCTTCTGTTGTATGCTTCTTACCAGTTTGGGAACTTTTGCCCAAAGTAGTATTACTATTAAAGGACAAGTGGTAGATGAAACTACCAGTGAGCCCCTTATCGGGGTTTCAATCCTTGAAAAAGGGACAAATAATGGAATCATTACCGACATTGACGGTAATTTCAGTCTCCAGGCTTCCCTCAATTCAACTATTGTAATTTCTTACATCGGGTATGTTACTCAAGAAATTCCAGTCAACCATGTAAAAGGAACCATCAGACTGAAAGAGGACACACAAACACTGGATGAGGTGGTTGTTGTAGGATTCGGTACACAAAAGAAAGTAAACCTCACCGGTTCTGTGGCTACTGCTTCAGCCAAAGATCTCGAAGCCCGCCCCGTGAGCAGTGCCGTACAAGCACTGCAAGGTGTTATCCCTGGCTTGAATATCTCAAACAGTGGGCATGGTGGTGAACTGAATGCCAGCAAATCCATCAACATTCGTGGCAATGGTACCGTAGGCAAAGACGCTAATAATAATGACTATGCCAGCGGTTCACCGCTCATCTTGATTGATGGTATGGAAGGAGACCTCAATACCATTAATCCACAAGATATTGAGAGTATCTCCGTATTGAAAGACGCAGCAGCCTCGTCCATCTACGGTTCACGCGCGCCTTTCGGAGTCGTATTGGTAACCACCAAATCCGGTAAATCCGGTCGCCCGGTAATTAACTACAACAACAGTTTCCGTTTCAACACCCCCATCAAGATGCCCAAAATGATGAATGCATGGGAATACGTTAACTATTACGATGAAGCCATGTTCAACAAAAACAGCACACACTACTATACAGAAGAGTACAAGCAGAAAGTGAAAGACTATGTTGACGGTAAACTTGCCCCTAATGACGTCGCCGAAGCACAAGGCAACGGTAAATGGAATTATGACTATACCTGGGGCAATGTAGACTGGCTACAAGAATACTACCGTAACTGGTCTACTGCACAAGAACATAATGCCAGTATCAGTGGAGGTACAGAAAAGTTTACTTACTACATGTCAGCCAATTATTTGGGACAAAGCGGCTTCATGCGCTACGGCACAGACCACAACAAGCGCAATAACTTGACAGGAAAAATTTCCGCCCAAATTACAGATTATGTAAAGGTAGACTATTCCACCCGTTATTCACGCACCGATTATGACCGCCCAAGTATACTATGGAATGATTTCTATAACAATGTACTCCGTCGCTGCCGTCCGGTACGTCCCCTGAAAGACCCCAACGGCTACTACATGTCCGACATCAACTACATCGAGGCCTTGCAAAACGGCGGTCGTCAGAACGAAATCAACGATGGGCTTTCCCAACAAGTACGTATTACCATTACCCCACTGAAAAACTGGAATATCATCGGTGAACTCAACATCAAGACCGACAATAATTGGACACATTATGAACACAAGCGTGTATACTCACACATGGCCAACGATCCAGAGAAAACATATGTAGCTACCATGACCGGGCCAAGTGAAGACAAGGTGTACGAATACGCCTACAAATCGCTCTTCCTGAATCCCAATGTTTATACCAACTACGACATCACCCTGGGGCAGCACACCATTGCAGCCACAGCCGGTATGCAGATTGAACGGCAAAAATATCGTGATGTAAGCGCACAACGCGCTGACATGATTTCTACCGACCTTCCAGTTCTCAACTTGACTACCAGTTCACAATCTTACGGCATTTCAGGTGTTGTGCAAGAGTGGGCCAGTGCAGGTTTTTTTGGCCGCATCAACTATGATTATGCCGGGCGTTATTTGGTAGAAGGTAACCTCCGCTACGACGGTTCCTCCCGCTTCCGCCGTGGTAACCGCTGGATTCTAACTCCTTCCTTCTCACTCGGCTGGAATATTGCCCGCGAAGCATTCTTCGAATCTCTGGCAGAAAAAATTTCTACCTTAAAGTTAAGAGTATCTTACGGCACACTGGCCAATGCCAACATCTATAACTGGTATCCCACTTATCAGACAATGAATGTAAAAGCATCAAATGGCAACTGGCTTATCAACAATGCCAAGCCCAATACTGCCGAAGCTCCGAAACTGGTTTCTTCTTCACTTACTTGGGAAAAGATCAAAAGTACCAATATCGGTCTGGATGTAGCTGCTCTCAACAATCGTCTGACCGGTTCTTTCGACTATTTCATACGCAAAACAGAAGACATGATGGGACCCGGCATTGAATTACCCGCCGCACTTGGTACCAATGTTCCCCCTACCAATAATACCGATATGAAGACCTATGGCTGGGAAATTCAAATCGGGTGGCGTGACCAAATCGGTGACTTCAAATATGGAGCCAAACTAAGTCTTTCCGACTCGCAAAGCAAGATTCTACGCTATGGTAACCCTACCGGTTCCCTTTCCAAATATGTGGAAGGCGAACTCATCGGTAATATTTACGGTTACACAACCATCGGCATTGCCAAGACCGATGAAGAAATGCAGCAGCATCTCGCTTCACTACCCAACGGTGGACAAAGTGCGTTAGGCAGCCAATGGGCGGCCGGAGACATCATGTATGCCGACCTCAACGGAGATGGTAAAATCAATAACGGAAGTTATACCATCAATGATATGGGTGACATGAAAAAAATCGGTAACAGTACCCCCCGTTTCATGACGGGCATCAACCTGGATGCTGCCTACAAAGGATGGGACTTACAAATGTTCTGGCAGGGCGTACTGAAGCGCGACTGGTGGCCGGGCGATAAAAACATGACTTTCTGGGGTGTAACGGACGGTGAATGGTGGTCTACCTCGTTCAAAGAGCATCTCGACTACTTCCGTACATCCGAAAATCCACTGGGAGAGAATCTAAATTCCTATTACCCACGACCGATTTTTAATACAAAAAACAACAAAAGCCAGACCCGCTATCTGCAGAATGCAGCCTACATGCGTCTGAAAAACATACAGGTTGGCTATACTTTCCCCAAAGTATGGATAAACAAACTTATGCTACAGAATCTGCGCATCTTTGTTTCCGGCGAAAACCTATTGACCATTACCAGCCTCAGCGACACCATGGACCCGGAAACATGTGGTGCCGGATACCAAAGCAACGAACAAGCAAACGGTACGGTATATCCACTGGCAAAGACAATATCATTCGGATTAAGTGTTAACTTCTAAAACAAAAAAAAGAATATGAAAACATTAAAGTATAAACATATCGTAAAAGGAATCGTTTTGGGATGCATGCTCATGACCGGAACCGGTTGTGATGATTTCTTGGATATCACCCCTCCCTCTAACGTAGCTCCCGAAAACTATCTGGTGGAAGAGAGTCAATTAGCTGCCTATACTATCCGTTATTACACGGATAACTTCCCTTCACTGAACAGCTTATATGGAGATGACGAAATGGCTACGGACAACGCCACCACCCGCAACTCCAGCAACCGTTACCTAATTGGCGAATGGAAAACTCCGGCAAGTGGCGGCGAATGGAACTTCAACAACATTTATACCTTGAATTATTTCATCCAATCTGCCGAGAAGAATCTGGAAACCGGAAGTATCAAAGGAAACTCAACCAACATCAAGCACTACATTGGTGAAGGCTATTTCCTACGGGCCTACCAATATTTCTACCGTTTACGCAAATTGGGCGATTTCCCCATCATCAAAGAAGTATTGCCCGATAACAAAGAAGCACTTATCGAAGCTTCCAAGCGGCGGCCACGCAATGAAGTAGCCCGCTTCATTCTGCAAGACCTGGACAAAGCAACCGAATATTTGACCAACAATCCTGACGGAGGCAAAGCGCGCATTACAAAAAATGCCGCACTTGTGCTGAAAGCCCGTGTAGCCTTGTTCGAAGCAACCTGGGAAAAATACCATGCCGGGACTGCACTAGTTCCAAACGGTAAGGGATGGCCAGGAGCTGAAAAAGATTATAATAAAGGATATCAATTCCCCAGTGGAAGCCCCGAAGCGGAAGTGAACTTCTTCCTCGACCAGGCTATCAACGCCTCCCAGACCGTAGCAGATGCCGTGGCACTGACCGCCAACAACGGCAGTATACAGCAATCTGCTGCCGATGCCGCCAACGGCTACCCAGAACCCGAACGGATATCCCGAAGTCCTGATGTACCGCCCCTATAACCGTGACTTGAGCATAGGTACCGACTACAACCATCACATTTACTACGGGTATGCCCGTGGCTATACACACCAGATGGAACATTCCTTTCTCATGAAGAACGGTCTGCCCGTCTATGCAGAAGGTAGCGGTTACAAAGGCGACGACTACATCGGTGATACCAAGATAGACCGCGATGACCGTTGGCGCCTCTTCATGAAGGCTCCGGGTGAAGTAAAAACATTCATCAACACTACCAGTCCCGAATACTTCTCCACTACCCCGATGGTCTATTCCGATGACGTGAAGTACTCTACTGCCACAGGATACCTGCTGGGTAAAGGTTACTCCCACGACTTGAAAGACCAGGATCTGAACAAAGACCAGACTGCCGCCATCATGTTCCGGGCAGCAGAAGCCTACATTACTTACATTGAAGCCTACTACGAAAAGAACCATAAACTGGATGACAAAGCCGACAAATACTGGCGTGCCTTGCGTACTCGTGCCGGTATTGATCCCGATTACAACAAGACCATTGCCGCTACCGACATGGGGCAAGAAAAACTATATGATTGGGGAGCCTATTCCACCGGACAATTAATAGACAAAACACTGTTCAATATCCGCCGCGAACGCCGCAATGAATTTATAGGAGAAGGCTACCGTTACAACGATTTGATCCGTTGGCGTGCCATGGACCAGCTGAATGGTTTCCAGATAGAAGGAATCAAGCTGTGGGGTCCCATGATTAAAGACTATGAAACAGCAGGACTGACCGACAAACTAATTTACGGTAAAAGCGATAAAGAAAACACCATCTCATCACCGGAATTAAGCAAATATGTACGCCCCTACCAAGTAGCGTCTACCGGACTGTACTACAATGGATTGAACTTCTGCCAGGCACACTACCTCAGCCCGATAGCCGAAAGTCATTTCCTGATTACAGCTTCAGACGGTGAAACCACCAGCACCTCCCCCATTTACCAGAATCCGGGATGGCCAATCAAAGCTAACGAATCCGCTGACAGATAACCACATGCCTCTGGAATAAAAAGGTTGTTTTCTAAACCGGGAAGCGAAAATATCACATTTATCTTTATTTTCGCATCCCCCTTCATTATCTTTGTCAGCATCACAGTTCTATAACACTTTATCTTTTGTCATGAGAATCTTCAAGCATATACACAAACCGGTCTGTCGGGCAATTGCTACAATAATTATTTTTTCTATCCTGGCTCCGTCCAGTCTTTATGCACAACGGGAAATCCAAACCATCAACGACAGTTGGAAGTTCCGAAAAGGCGAATGTACCGCTGCCTTAGACAGCACTTTCAAGGATGACGAATGGGAGGATATTTACCTGCCCCATACTTGGAATACCGACGCATATACCGAGAAGGATTATTATCGGGGTATGGGATGGTACCGTAGACAAATAATCCTGCCACAAGACTGGATAGGAAAACAAGTTTTTCTGAAACTGGATGCTGCCAGCAAAGCAACTTGTATCTATATCAATGGAAAGAAAGTCGGTGAACATACTGGAGGTTACACTGCAAGCACACTCAACATTACTCCATTTCTCTCCTTCAACTCACCCAACATGCTGGTTATCCGCGTGGATAATGCCAGAATGGACATTCCGCCTATTTCGGGTGACTTTACCTTCTTCGGCGGTATTTATAGAGATGCATGGCTCATCGCCGTACCCAGCCAACATTTCAATCTGACAAATCATGGTTCCGACGGTATCTTCATCACCACTCCCCGGGTATCCGAGCAACAAGCCACCTTGTCCATCCATGGCGAAATAAGGAATGATGCCCGGGAAAAAGCAGCACTCGAACTGGTACACTCCATCTACCACCCTGATGGAACCCTCCTCCAAACGCAAAAGCAGTTTATACAGCTCAAAGCCGGAGAGACACGAAACTTTGACAGCAATATATCTCCTATCCTCCAACCACTGCTATGGACTCCGGAAACGCCCTACCTCTACAGAGTAGAAACCACCTTGTTCAACTGCAAAACAAAGTCCGTCGTAGACCAAAGCAACCACCATACCGGTTTCCGCTGGTTCCATTTCGAATCCAACAAAGGTTTCTTCCTCAACGGCAAGCCCTACAAGCTGCGCGGCATCTGCCGCCACCAGGACCAGAAACCTATCGGTGTAGCCCTGACGGACGAAATGCACCGCCGTGACATGAAACTAATGAAAGAGATGGGAGCCAACTTCATCCGAATTTCCCATTATCCACAAGACGACGCTATCATAGAGATGTGTGACAAGCTGGGAATGCTGGCCTGGGAAGAAATTCCCGTCATAGACATCGTGCCCGACACACCGGAGTATGCGGAAAACTGCGAACGTAACCTGCGCGAGATGATTCGCCAGCACTACAACCACCCCAGCATCATCACGTGGGGATATATGAACGAAATCCTCCTCGTAGCACAGCGCAAGCACAAAGGCGACGCACTGAAACCGGTACTGGAACGTACCCTCGCCCTTGCCCGCCGGCTGGAGAATGCCTTGAAGCAGGAAGACCCCACACGCATCAGCGCCATGGCCTTCCACGGCAGCAACAGCTACAACGAAACCGGACTGAGCCAGATTACCGACATCGTAGGCTGGAACCTCTACCAGGGCTGGTACGGAGGCGACGTCACAGGCTTCGAGAAGTTCCTCGCCGAACAGCACCGCAACTACCCCGCTCACCCGATGATTGTGAGCGAGTACGGTGCCGGTTCGGACAGACGGCTGCACACACTCGCTCCCCGCGCCTTCGACTTCAGCATCGAGTACCAGCAGAAATACCTGGAGCACTACCTCCCCGTGCTTGAAGAGACGCCCTACGTCTGCGGCGGCACACACTGGAACTTCATCGACTTCTCATCCGCACTGAGAGACGAATCCATGCCACGCATCAACAACAAAGGGCTGGTCTATGCCGACCGCACGCCGAAGGACGTTTACTATTATTATAAAGCGGCATGGCGCAGCGACATCCCCGTGCTGCACATTGCCAGCCGCGACTGGACACGCCGTAGCGGTGTACAACAGGAAGGCAAGCCGGTGATGCTGCCCGTCAAGGTCTACTCCAACTGTCCCGAAGTGGAGCTCTTCATCGACGGGACATCCGTAGGCAAGAAAAAGACGGAGAACTTCACCGCCCTCTTCGAGGTGCCGTTCCTCCGGAAAGAACCTTTCCTTTCGGCACACGCCACCTATCAGGGCAAGCCGGTGACGGACGGATTGCGGGTAGGTTTCACCCCCATCCCCGACAGGCTGGACAAAACCAATCTGAACGGATTGGAACTTGCCGTCAACGTAGGCAGCCATTGCTTCTTCACCTCCGACGAGAGTCACCTGACCTGGGTTCCCGACCAACCCTACACCCCGGGCAGCTGGGGCCATCTCGGCGGCAAGGAAGCGGGCACGCAGACCGAAATCGGCCTGACGACCGACGGCCCGCTGTTCCAGACCCTGCGCAACGGCCTTGAAGGCTACCGCTTCGACGTGCCCCAAGGTGTTTACGAAGTAGAACTGCTCTTCACCGACATCTACCGCCGGAACAGCTCCACAGCCTACCTGCTGGGCCGCGAGAGGCAGCAAGAGAACCGCGAGAACGCCTTCCGCATCACTATCAACGGAAAGACCGTGGAAGATGCCCTCTCCCCCTGCCGCACAAGCGGCTACTTCCGCGCCTTGCGAAAGAAATACATCGTCGACAACGATACAGACCATCTCGAAATCAAATTCCATGCCCGAAGCGGAAACAGCTTCCTGAACGGAATCAAGATAAGGCACAGGAATTAAACATCAAGAACCCGCGCCGCCCACAGAAAACAAACTTATAACAAAACCCATAAACCCATGAAACAGAAAGCAACCAAATGGGCACTTGCCCTCCTCCTCTGGATGCCGGGCGCACAAGCCCAGTCCATCTGGAACACCGACCACCTGCAAAGCGTGAAGCAATCCATCGACAAGCCTTTCTATGCCCACTCCTACCAGGCACTGAAAGCCGAAGCCACCCGTCTGCTGGATGCCGAACCCCTCTCCGTGATGATGAAGGAGAAGACTCCTGCCAGCGGAGACAAGCACGACTACATGAGCCAGGCCCGCTACTACTGGCCCGACCCCGCCAAACCCCACGGACTGCCCTACATCAACCGCGACGGCATATCGAACCCCGAACTGAACAAGCTGGACCGCAACCGTCTGGGAGCCACCGCCAACCGTGTCACCACCCTTGCCCTCGCCTGGTACTTCAGCGGAGAAGAGCGCTACGCACAAAAGGCTACGGAACTGCTCCGCGTGTGGTTCCTCAACAAAGAGACCCGCATGAACCCCAATCTGGAATATGCCCAAGTGACACCGGGCCACAACAACGACAAAGGACGCTCCTACGGCCTGATAGACACCTACTCCTTTGTAGAGATGCTGGATGCCGTGGCCCTCTTGGAACCATCGAAAGCATTCACCGCCAAAGACAGCAAACAACTCAAGGCCTGGTTCGCCCAACTGACCCACTGGATGCTCTCCAGCCCGCAAGGCAAGGAAGAGGCGGAATGCAAGAACAACCACAGCATCGCCTACGACGTGCAGATAGCCGCCTTCTCGCTCTACGGAGGCAAACAGCAGCAAGCCATCGACATCATCAACGCCCTGCCCGCACGCCGCATCGCCAAGCAGATTGACACGGACGGCAAGCAGCCCCACGAGTTGACCCGCACACTGGCTTTCCACTACTCACAGTACAACCTGACCCACATCCTCGACCTCCTCACCATGGCACGCAACCTGAACATGGACACCGAAGCCCTTGCCGCACACGACGGGCATAGCTTCTACAAGGCGATGGACTTTCTGGCACAATACATGGGCAAGGATTCGGGCACATGGCCCTACCGGCAGATAAGCGGATGGGAAGAAGCACAACAGAACTTCTGCCGCGACCTCTACCGCACCGCCACCTGGCTCAACCCCACACGCAAGGATTACCTGCGCCTGTACAACGACTGCCGCACGCTGGACCTGAGCGACCGCTTCAACCTGCTCTACGTGCAAGCCACCGAAGTGGACCACGCCTACGCCTTCGCCGCCGGACAGCTGCAACTCGCCATGCAGTGCGCCGACAAGGCACGCAAGGAGCAGAAGAACGCCGCACGCCGCCACGTAGTGCCACGTACCATTGCCAAAGACGGCTCGCTGGCCATGATACCCCCCCACGACTGGTGCTCGGGCTTCTTCCCCGGCTCCCTGTGGCAGATGTATGCCTACACACACAGCGACTTCTGGCGGCAGTCGGCCATCTCCTGGACCTGGCCCATCGAAGAGGCCAAATGGCACAAAGGCACGCACGACCTGGGCTTCATGATGTACGACAGCTTCGGCAAGGCCTACGAACTGACGGGTGAGCAGTCTTATAAAGATGTAGTCATCCAGAGCGCCCGCACGCTGATTACCCGCTACAGCCCCAAGGTGAAGAGCATCCGCTCGTGGGACCACAACCGCGACAAGTGGAAGTATCCCGTCATCATCGACAACATGATGAACCTCGAAATGCTGTTCCGCGCCACCCAGCTCACCGGCGACTCCGTCTACTGGAAGGTGGCAGTGGACCACGCCAACACCACGATGAAGAACCACTTCCGGCCCGACCACTCGTCTTATCACGTAGTGGACTATGACCCCGAAACGGGCGACGTCCGCCTGAAATGCACGCACCAGGGACACTCGGACGACTCCTTCTGGAGCCGCGGACAGGCTTGGGGCCTCTACGGCTACGCCATGTGCTACCGCTTCACACGCAACCCCGCCTACCTGAAGCAGAGCGAAAACATAGCCGACTTCTTCCTCTCACTGCCCCACATGCCTGCCGACGGCGTGCCCTACTGGGACATGAAGATGGACAACATCAACAACCTCACGCCCGACAACGTGAACCCCGACGTGCCGCGCGACGCCTCCGCGGCCGCACTCATCGCCTCCGGTCTGTACGAACTCTGCACCTACGTGGCTCCCGAGAAGGGCCGCCGCTACCGTGCCACAGCCGACAAGATTGTTGCCAGCCTCAACAGCCACTACCAGGCACAGCCGGGCACGCACTACGGCTTCCTCCTTCTCCACTCCACCGGACACCACCCAGGCGGAAGCGAGATAGACGTGCCGCTGAACTATGCCGACTACTACTATCTGGAGGCACTGGCACGGAAAAGGGCACTGGATGCGGAATAACCACCTCTGATTATCAACAGCTTAACATCAATTGTCAGACACCGGACTTTGTCGTGTCAGAGTCCGGTGTTTGACAAATCATACAATATACCCCTATATGAAGACACTCAAAAACCTACTCTGCCTGTTGCTTGCCTGCCTATGGGCAAACAGCATTTCCGCCCTCATCCCCACCGACCGCAAACAACGTCTTACGACGGGTTGGGAGTTCATCCGTCAGGACATGGGCAGCATCTGGGAAGTGATGCGCCCCGTGCCCGGAACCGGAAAACCCGAAGCCGTCCCCCTCTGGCAGAAGGTGACCCTGCCCCATTGCTTCAACGCCGAAGATGCGGTAGACCCCTACACGAACTACTACCAAGGCGCCGGATGGTATCGCACCACCCTCCATATAAACAGCCCTTATCAAGACGGGCGCATCTACCTGGAGTTTGAAGGCGCGGGACAGAACACCGAAGTCTACGTCTACACCACCCTTGTGGCCTCGCACACCGGCGGATACGACGAATGGAAAGCCGACATCACGGAAGCTGTGGAACAGTTCCGCTCCAACCCCGCCTGCCGCGAACGCTTCGGTGGGAAGATACCCGTCGCCATCCGTTGCGACAACAGCCGCGACACGGAAACAATTCCCTCCGACATGTCCGACTTCAACCTCTACGGAGGTCTCTACCGCTATGTCAACTTGGTTTACACCCCCGCACATTCCATCGGGCAAGTGCAGATAAACGCCCGGACAACTCCCGGCGACAAGCTGGGCAAGGTGGAGTGGCAGGTCACTACCGAACGTCCCCTCTCCGCCTCCCCGTCCGAAGAAGTGCCTGAACTGATGATTACCGTCCTCTCGCCCGAAGGAAGGAAGATTTACCAAGACTGCTACCCGCTGCAAGACACCTGCCGCGCCTGGTTCGCCCTGAAAAGCCCCACGCTCTGGAGTCCCGACAGCACCGCCCTCTACACCTTCCGGGCCCAACTCATTGCGGGAGGCACCGACACCTTGCTGACCCACACGGAGCATTTCGGCTTCCGCCACATCCGCTTCGAGGAGAAAGGACCCTTCTACCTCAACGGGCAACGGCTGTTGCTACGCGGCACCCATCGCCACGAAGACCACGCCGGGGTAGGTGCCGCCCTCACCGAAGAGATGATGATTGCCGAAATGAAGCAAATCAAGGCAATGGGCGCCAACTTCATCCGCCTGGGCCACTACCAGCAGTCGGAAATCATCCTCCGCCTCTGCGACAAGCTGGGGCTTCTGGTGTGGGAAGAGATTCCGTGGTGCCGTGGCGGACTGGGCGGCGAGAAGTACCGCGAACAGGCACGCCGCATGCTCACCAATATGATCGGCCAGCACCGCAACCACCCCTGCGTCATCCTTTGGGGCACGGGCAACGAAAACGACTGGCCGGGCGACTTCGAGGAGTTCGACACGGACAGCATCCGCACCTTTATGGGCGAACTGAACGACCTCGCGCACCGACTTGACCCCACCCGTCCCACCGTCATCCGCCGTTGCGACTTCTGCCGCGACATCGTGGACGTGTATTCGCCCAGCATCTGGGCAGGCTGGTACGGGCGGTGCTTCCGCAACTACCGCGAGATGGTACAAGCGGGCTTCGAGAGCGTGCCCCGCTTCATCCATGCCGAATGGGGCGGCGACAGCCACGCCGGACGCCACGCCGAGGAGCAAATGACAAAACACGGCTCCTCCTTCGACATCGAAGCGGGCGACCGCAACGGCGACTGGAGCGAATCGTACATCGTCCGCCTCTTCGACTGGCACCTGAAAGAGCAGGAGCAGATGCCTTGGCTCACCGGAAGCGCCTTCTGGACCTTCAAGGACTTCTCCACCCCGCTACGCCCGCTGAACCCCATCCCCTACGTCAACCAAAAGGGCGTAGTGCAGCGCGACGGCACACCCAAAGAGAGCTACTACGTCTTCCAAAGCTACTGGAGCCACGAACCGATGCTGCACATCTACGGGCACTCCTGGCCTGTGCGGTGGGGCAAGGCGGGCGAGGCGAAGGAAATCCTCGTTTACTCCAACTGCCCCGAAGCAGAACTCTTCGTCAACGGCATCTCCTTAGGACGGAAGAAGCGCGACAGCCAAGACTATCCTGCCGCCGGATTCCACTGGAACGCCGTGCTGAAGGAGGGAGAAAACGAAATTGAAGCCATCGCCTACCGCGACAACAAGCCCTGCCTGCGCGACAAGATACACCAGACCTACCAGACACAGCCTTGGGGTGCCCCCGCCCAAATACGCCTGACACAGGCCAAGGTGGACGAAGAAACCATACTGGTACAGGCCGAACTGCTGGACAAGGACGGCATCCCCTGCCTCGACGCCTGCCACTTCATCGAATTCGGCTGCACGGACAGCGAAGCATTGCTCCGAAACCAAGGAACCGCCCACGGGTCGCAACTCCTGCAAGCCACGGGCGGACGGGCAGGCATCTACGTCAAGAGCCACGTTCCGGTAGTGGTAAGCGCCCGCTGCAAGGAAGAAATATGCGGCACCGCCTTCATTTCAGTCGGAAAATAAGGAGAACTCTAAAGAGAATTCCATAATTTTGCAATATCGAACCGGAAAAATACAAAATCAGTAGACAAAACATCGTATGAAAAACCTATTCGACATCAAACACCGCGTAGTGGTCATCACCGGCGGAACGGGCGTATTGGGAAGGGCCATCGCCCTGCACCTCGCAGAGGAGGGCGCCAAAGTAGTCATCCTGGGCCGCAAAGCCGAAGTGGGACACGCCCTCGCGGCAGACATCAAGGCAGCCGGCGGCGAAGCCCTCTTCCTGACCACCGACGTGACCGACCGCGCACGCCTGGAGCAGAACCTGAGCGACATACTCGCCGCCTACGGCCGCATAGACGCCCTGCTGAACGCCGCCGGCGGAAACATGCCGGGCGCCACCATCGCCCCCACGGGCACCATCTTCGACTTGAAGACAGAGGAGTTTCAACGGGTGCTGGAATTGAACCTGACGGGCACCGTGCTGCCCACACAAGTCTTCCTCCGCCCGATGGTGGAGCAGAAGCGCGGCGCCATCGTCAACTTTTCCAGCATGGCAGCCTTCCGCCCCCTGACGCGCGTGGCCGGATATGCCGCCGCCAAAGCGGGTATCTCGAACTTCACCGCCTTCATGGCTGCCGAAGTTGCCAGGAAGTTTGGCGAAGGCATCCGCGTGAATGCCATCGCCCCCGGATTCTTCCTCACGGAGCAAAACCGAGCCCTGCTGACGAACCCGGACGGAAGCTACACGGAACGCGGGCAAGATGTGATTCGCCAAACTCCCTTCGGACGCATGGGCCGTGCCGAGGAGCTTTGCGGAACGATACAATACCTCATCAGCGATGCCTCGGCCTTTGTCACAGGCACGGTGGCCGTAGTAGACGGAGGATTCAACGCATTCGCCATGTAGCATCCGCCATGTAGCATCCCCCCGGAGGGAAACGGAAATTCTTTTCAGCGCTCCTTCGAGAGTCCGTTTTGAAGAATACATGAACAGAACCGAGAAAACATACACTCAGGCCCCCTGCTCAAAGAATCCTTTTCAGCGCTCTTTCGAGAGTCCGTTTTGAAGAATACATGAACAGAACCGAGAAAACATACACTCACCCCTCCTCCTCAAGGGGGCGGGGAGGCAAACTTACATACATTATGATACTTTGTGAACAAACCTGGCGCTGGTACGGTCCCAACGACCCGGTAAGCCTTTGGGACATAAAACAAGCCGGAGCCACCGGCATTGTGAACGCCTTGCACCATATTCCAAACGGAGAGATATGGACGGTAGAGGAGATCGGGAAACGGAAAGAAATGATTGAATCCGTCGGCCTGCGATGGTCTGTAGTAGAGAGCGTGCCCGTGCACGAGCATATCAAGACCCAAACCGGAGACTTCCGGAAGTATATCGACAACTATAAGGAAAGCTTGCGCAACCTGGGCAAGTGTGGCATCAACACCGTCACGTACAACTTCATGCCCGTGCTGGACTGGACGCGCACCGACCTTGCCTACGAACTGCCCGACGGCAGCCGCGCCCTCCGCTTCGAACGCGCCGCCTTCATCGCCTTCGACCTCTTCCTGCTGCGCCGCCCCGGTGCCGAGGCCGAATACACCGACGAAGAAAAGGCCAAGGCCCGTGCCCGCTTCGAGGAGATGACGGAGGCAGACAGGCAACTGCTTGTGCGCAACATCATTGCCGGGCTTCCCGGCTCGGAAGAGAGCTTCACCCTGGAGCAGTTTCAGCACGAACTGGACCGCTACAGAGACATCACTCCGGAGCGTCTGCGCGCCAACCTGATTTACTTCCTGAAGGAAATCGCCCCGGTGGCCGACGAAGCGGGCGTCGTGCTCGTCATCCATCCGGACGACCCGCCCTGCTCCATCCTCGGCCTGCCGCGCATCATGAGCTGCGCTGCCGACTTTCAGGCACTGGTCGACGCCGTCCCCAACAAGAGCAACGGCCTCTGCCTCTGCACCGGCTCGCTCGGCGTGAGCGCCGCCAACGACTGTGCGGCCATCATGCGGCAGTTTGCCCACCGCATCCACTTCGTGCACCTGCGCAGCACGCAACGCGACGCCGAAGGCAACTTCCACGAGGCCAATCACCTGGAAGGCGACGTGGACATGTATCACGTGATGAAGGCTTTCCTTGAACTGCAACAATGCCGTGGCGTCTCCATCCCGATGCGTCCCGACCACGGACACCAAATGGTGGACGACCTGAAGAAGAAGACCAACCCCGGATACTCTTGCATCGGCCGCCTGCGCGGACTGGCAGAGCTGCGCGGACTGGAGATGGGCATTGCAAAGTCGATGGAGGAATAAGATTTCTTTTCTTATATACTCTGCAAGAAGCCGTTGAACTGCAAACAATATTGTAGTTCAACGGTTCCTTTATATAAACAAATACCTTTTCTTGTTTGTCTGAAGCTACCGGAAAATGAACAAGACAACAACAGGCAAACCTATGGCATCAAAAATGCTTAAGATAGGGTACGAGGCACTCTCATCCTACTTGGAAGGTAATATCAGGTGTAAGGGATTAAACGTCTTCTCAAACATACTGAAGCAGCCTTGAACGTAGCATGAAGCAGCTTCCTCTGTATCTCTGCGTTCAATCCCCAATATATCAGGAACGAAACAACAAGAGGGAGTAAATAGCAAGAACTTCAAATCATTCAATCACTCGGTTTAAGATAGTATCTGTATATGTATTGAATATAGCAAGCCTGATAAGCTTATATTCGGGCAAACTTTCCAGAAATTCCAATTCCAATACCAATCTCGGTTCAGTATCCCCACTCTCTTTATAAATTTCCGCCTTGCTTCCAATCCGGGCTATACGGATAAGATAGAGATCACGAACCCCCTTACCTTTTATATAAGGCATAAAATAATAAAGCTTATTCAAAGAAATAGTGGACGGAAAAGATTTTGCCTTCCCCGTATAGTATATCTTTGTGGGAGTTCCATTCAAGAAATAATCTTGATTGTCTAATTTGACCAGCCCAATAAGAAGCCGTTTCGTTCCATCAAGGATATATGTTTTCCTTGGAGCATTTGCAGCAATTTTTTTCGTTTCCTCAGTGAATAAATTCAAATCCAACGTCGGATGTGCATCACGTTGTATATGAATAGGACGTGAAGATACAGGCGCTTCATTATAAATGAACCGATAAAGGCTTTTTCCTATTTGTTCAACGATACCACATACAAGTGCATTCCCCATGAGAAAAGCGCGACGTCCATCCGAAACTTCAGGATGAAACGTATGATTATCGGGGAACATATTCAACCGTTCCAATTCAATGGGGATAAGACGACGATACCTCCCGGACGGAGTCTGCACCACATGTTTGAAACGGGACGGGGCAGCTCCTCCTTCACCGGTAATCATCGTACGCGACGGTTTGTCCAAACTATCGGGAAAAGCCATTCCACCTTCAGAAAAAACATACTCATATCCCTCCTTGGAGACACGGTTTATTTTCTTCGCCCCTTTCTCGTACTGCCATTTAGGCAATTCTTCTTCAGAAATAAAAAAGTCTTCCGGAACAAATTCTTCACTGACCAAATTGTCGCCTAATGTCTGGAAAGTACCCTCATACATAGCTACAGCATCTACAGAAAACACATGCCGGTCCATCATCATACCTGCATTGCCAAAAGGACTCTCTCTCTTTCCTTGATTGAAAGTTGCAGAAACTTCCTGGACACTCCCCTTTATATCAAAGGCGGACAATGTCTTCTCTTTCTGTTTGAAAGGAAAAGATTGAGCCATTACTCCATCATATAGTACCCAATCCTCCATTCCTTCAATCCGGTTTGCCACGACCGAACCCTTACGATACCCCACAATATAAGTCCGGCGCCGACGTTGCGGCATTCCATAATCGGCAGCATTGATTACCCGCCATTCCACCACATAGCCAAGGTCGGACAACGATGCAAGAATAATAGCGAAATCACGGCCACGTTGGGTTGCCGGAGAGTTTATCAGCCTATCTACATTCTCAAAGAAAATATAATCAGGGCGACTCTCGCCTTTCTCTTCAAGAATACGATAGATTTGCCACCACAATACCCCCTTTTTCCCCTCAATACCACCGGAGCGGCTCAAAGTGGCAGCTACAGAATAGTCTTGACAAGGGAAACCGCCTACCAAAAGGTCATGATTGGGAATCTCCTCTGTCGGCACTGTATTTATATCACGATTCGAATGCCCTTTACAGCCGAAACGGGCCTTATACACCAATGAAGCATCTTGACGTTTGGTCGATGGTTCCCATTGATTGTTCCAAATGGTTTGATAAGCATCCGACGCACCTTCCAAGCCAATCCGGAAGCCTCCTACACCTGCAAAAAGTTCTACAACACGTATCTGATTACTCATTTTTACCGTTTTTCGTCTTGTCTTTGTTCTACAATCTCTCTTACGTAGTCATTATTAAACCAATAGCAAAACTTCTTTGCACCTTTCCCGTCAGGCGTAGGTGCAATGTCTTTTGCTTTCTGGGCTTTTGGCCGTACATGGAACTTCTTTCTATCGCAAGCTTTCCACCAATAGTCCTCTGAGATATGACTTTCCAAGATATTCTTCTTGATATGTTCCCAATATACCTCAGCACATTCCAGGTCGGATTGGGGCATAGTCCAAAAAAATGCGTCATCAAGCTCATAGTCCCCTTTCCCTTTATGCCGTTCTCTGAAAACAACGAATAAAAATCGACTTGAATATAACTCATAGAGCCTGGATTCATACCAATTCCCACATTCGGCAACCTCCATATAGTCAATATTCTCAAACGACATGGCTTCTTTAATAATACCATCGGCCTGCACTCGGACAGTTTTCATCATAAGCCCGGCTTTCAGAAACTCTTCAGAACGATTGACATTCGAGCATTTGCCAGATGCAACGACAGCATTGGCAATCATTGCAAATTTATTCTTTGGATTATTTGAAATGTCCACCTTTTTATCTTTGGCAATAGCCTCATAGTTTTTACCCATATACGGTTTGAAACGTTTTAAGACAATCTCATCAAAGCTATTTTTACTCAAATCCTGAGAAGTAAGCAATGGATTCTCAGACAATCCGAAATTTGCCACAGCCTTTTCGCCTACATTCACGACATACTGCAAAACAGTAC
Source organism: Bacteroides muris (ex Afrizal et al. 2022) (assembly GCF_004793475.1). Lineage (GTDB taxonomy): Bacteria > Bacteroidota > Bacteroidia > Bacteroidales > Bacteroidaceae > Bacteroides > Bacteroides muris. The sequence goes on from NZ_SRYZ01000001.1 coordinate 144,646, forward strand.
GCATATAGGCCATCTTCAAACTAAAAGCACGTCGTGGAGCGTTAACCTCCGAATTCGGCTGTGCCATCAGGCTATCTCCTTTTTGTCCTTTCCTGCAAGCTCCAAGATACATCGTATCACCTTCGGATAACAAATGTGCCTCACCACGTTTAATCTTATCTACAATCAACTCATAATCATGTCGAATAATCAACAAGTCCTTCTCCGGAAGTTTCCATAATACAGAAAAGACAAACTCCAAATCCAGATTATCATAACCCTTGCGATATAGATAGAATAATAACAACATCAATTGGCATTTGAGATAAAAATGCGAATGTTCAAAATCTTCATTTACAACATCACAATAGTTTATCATATTACAAACAAGGCGTTCCTTGACAAGATAGTCCTTATTCTTTCCGAGCTTCAAGGGAGTACATTTCAATTCCATTCCAGCCTGCGAAAAATCCGCTTCGGGATTATTATTGGTCTCAAGTAAAAAATAAAGGTTCTCAACCATTTGACCAATTCCCCCCTTACCTTTTCTACGTTCATATCCCTTGTCAGCAAATTCACGCAGTGTTTTGCCTAACAGTCCCTTGCTATATTCGAATATACTGGTAGCATTTGCAGCATCATACGGCAGCGCATTTTTTTCCGGACAACTGTTACAATTCATGTTACTAACCATGAGATTTTTTTGATTTTATATAAGTGCAACCTTTAGTCATCATAGACGAAGCATGCAAAATTAGAGGAATTTTAGTAATTACCTACTATAACCCATCTGTTTCTTTACCTAATATGGTTCGGATTTCAATAGAATCATCTTTCTCTCTAAAATGCAGACGAGATGCAGAAAAGAGAAACGCAGAGACACAAAGGGACTCTGTACCCTAATGTCTCCGCGTTCAATTACTCCGGTATTATATACCCAAAAGCAACCTGCCTTATTTCAATTCGAAAGGAACCACTCCCTTTATATCGGCCGCCGATGCTGCTATGACAGCCTCGAACTTGCCCGGCTCGGCCACCCAGGCATGGCGGGCATCGTCGAAGAAGCTAAGCGCCTCCTTGTCGATGGTGAAGGTGACTTCCTTCGCTTCGCCCGGAGCCAGCCTCACCTTGCGGAAGCCTTTCAGCTCCTTGACGGGACGGGGCAGAGAGGACTTCTTGTCGCTGATGTAGAGCTGCACCACTTCCTGCCCTTCGCGCGTGCCGGTATTCTTTACGGTCAGCTTCACGGTCAGCTTGCCGTCGGCCTGCATGGTGGTGGCGTCGGCCGTCGGCTTGCCATATTCGAAAGTGGTATAGCTCAAACCGTGGCCGAAGGGGAAGAGGGGCTTGAGGTTCTTCTGCTTGTCGGCCCAACGGTAGCCCACGAAGATGCTCTCATTGTACCTGATGTCGATGATGTCTCTGCTCCGCTTGCCGGTATATTGGCCCAGGCTGTGGGCGGGGCAGTCTTCCAGCTTCGCGGGGAAGGTGAACGGAAGCTTGCCGCTGGGATTGACATCGCCCATGAGAATGGCTGCCAGCGAGTGGCCGGCCTCGGAACCCAGATACCAGTCTTGCACGATGGCAGGCACTTCGTCTACCCAGGGCATGGCGATGGCGTTGCCGGAGATGTTGACGACAATCAGGTTCTTGTTGGCCCCGGCCAGTGCGGAGATAACGGCATCCTGACCGTAGGACAAGCCCAGACCCTTACGGTCGGAGTCCTCGCAGTCTTGGCCGTTGCTCTTGTTCAGGCCGCCGATGAAGATAACGTAATCGGCATCCCGGGCCTCTTTCACGGCTTCGGCTATCAGCTCTTCGGGAGTACGGTCATCCTTCAGATTCTGTCCGGTCACCACCCCGTTGTATTCGCCGCTTGCATCGCCCACGTAGCCGCGGGCATATACCACCTCGGCCTTGCCGGCCACACGCTGCTTGATGCCGTCCAGCGGAGAGAGCTCGCGCTGCACCTTCAGCGAAGAGCTGCCGCCGCCTACGGTCATCATCTTGATGGCATTCTCGCCCACTACCAGAATCTTTTCGGCGCGGTTCAGGTCTATCGGAAGCAGATTGCCCTTGTTCTTCAGCAACACGATGCCCTCTTCGCCGATGCGGCGGGCAGCCTCGTAATGCTCTGCAGAGAGCATGCTTCCCCACGGACGGTGGGGATTCATCGCCGTGCGGAAGATAAGGCGCAGGATGCGGCGCACCTTGTCGTCCAGCTCCTTGGTGCCTACCTTGCCCTCGCGGATAAGGTTCAGATAGGGATTTGCCAGGTAATAATTGTCGTATGCGTTGCTGGCACCGTTCGAGAGCCCGTTGGTCCAGCTGCCGAACTCCATGTCGAGTCCGTTGGTAATGGCTTGCCGGGTGTCGTGCGTGCCTCCCCAGTCCGAGATGACTACACCGTCGAATCCCCATTCGCCTTTCAATATATTGTTCAATGTGTATTGGTTGTGACAAAGATGTTGGCCTTTGTATAGGTTGTAGGCACCCATGATGCTCCACGCTCCACCCTCTTGCACGGCCATCTTGAAGGCCGGCAGATAAATCTCATAAAGGGCACGGTCGTCTACAATCACATTGGTGGTATGGCGGTTCACTTCGTGATTGTTCAAGGCAAAGTGTTTGACGCAGGCAGCCACGCCGTTCTGCTGCACGCCCCGGATATAAGGCACCACCATCTTTCCGGCCAGATAGGGGTCTTCGCCCATGTACTCGAAGTTGCGTCCGTTGAGCGGTGTACGGTAAATGTTGACACCGGGCCCCAGCAAGACGGACTTGTTGCGATAGCGCGCCTCTTCGCCGATGCTCTGCCCGTAAAGGAGAGACATTTCGGGGTTCCAGGTTGCTGCCAGGCAGGTCAGGGCAGGGAAAGCCACGCAGGAGTCGTTGGTGCACCCGGCCTGTTCCCACTCATCCCACAGCACATCGGGACGTATGCCGTGAGGACCGTCGTCCGTCCATACATCGGGAATGCCCAAACGGGGCACGCCTGCACTGCTGAACTTGCTTTGCGCATGGGTCAGCTTTACTTTCTCTTCCAGGGTCAGACGGCTCAATGCGTCTTCCACTCTTTCTTCGATAGGTTTGCTTGCGTCCAGATAGACGGGCTGCTGTTGCGCCGAAAGAGGAAGCGCGGCAGCAGCCAGAGCCAAGCCGAATAATACTTTTCTCATTGTTGGATAATTAGGTTGTTGCATTATCAGGTTGTTATATAATCAGGTTGTTATATAATCAGGTTGTTATATAATCAGGTTGCCGTATAATCAGGTTGTTGCATTATCAGTCCGTACTATTGATAATTCCCAATATAGAAGGGAATATGAATTAGCCCCTACCACATAGGAACTGAGGTCTTTAAGCCCGGGTGTTTTGGGGTACTCAGTCCTATGGTGTGCGCAGCTAGTCCCGGCATCTCACCTCCGGGATTTGATACGTACTGCTTACAGCCTATTTGCAGCCTGCTTGCAATATGCTTGCAGCCGGTTTGGAGCAAGGCAGCACCCGCTACTTCATTCCCAATGACCGGATATAGCCCTCCTGAACCACACAATTCTTCAGTTTGCATGCCTCGATGAAGTCCGTCATCGCCTTGCGGGCCATGGCCTGCGCGGGACGTGCCTCACGGATTTCCTTGTACGTGGCACGCGGCGCTTCGGAGAAATATACGATGTTTGCCCAGTTTTCCGGCGGAGTGATGCCGACGAAAGAGGAGCCGTCCATCTTCTTGTAGGGCCAGAAGGTATAGCCGATGTTGTTCTCGCGCATCGTCTGGCAGAAGGCGGCCTGCCATTCGTCCGTATTGTGGCCTATCTCACCCATGTACATGGGCAGGTTCACACTGTCGCGGAAGTTGATAATCGTCTGGATGGCAGCCTGGGTGGGTTCGCCTCCGTAACGGTGGCAGGTGTACATTATCTTGTCGTCGAACTTGGAGTCTTTGAAAGGCTTGAAATTGCCGTTCCATTGCGAGCCGCCCAGCAGGATGATGTGGTTGTTGTCTACCTGGCGGATGGCGGCTACTCCTTTCTTATATACATCTTCCAGCTTAGAGTTGAGTTCTTCCATGTTCTCGAAGTAAGGGGCAATGGGCTCGTTGAAGAGTTCGTAACCGAGGATGACCGGTTCGTTCTTGTAGCGGTCGGCTATCCGGCGCCAGATGTCGCAATAGAGTTGCTGGCTGGCTTCGCTGTCGAACAGCCAGGGATAACCGTAGCTGTCGTCGATGTTGTCGCCCGTCTGTCCGCCGGGGGCGTCGTGCATGTCGAGGATGAGATACAAGTCCGACTCACGACACCAGTCTACAAGGCTGTCTACGCGGGCAAAGCCGTCTTGGGCGGTGGTCAGCCCCATATAGTCCTCGTCCGTAAACAGTTTGTAATGGAAAGGCAGACGGATGGTGTTGGCACCCCGGCTCTTGATGAAGCGGATGTCTTCGCGCGTTATGTAGTTGTCCTTGAATGCCTTCCAGAAGTCGGCGGTAAAGTCCGGTCCCACCAGCTGGCAGAACATCTCGTTGATGAAACGGCCCGAGTTGGTCTTGCTGAACCTGAACATGTAGCCTTCCGGATTCAGCCAATTGCCGAGGTTGGTGCCCATGATGAAGAGTTTGGTTCCGTCGGGCTTTATCAGGTCTTGGCCCTGAATGGTTACGAATGCATCTTGAGTTACTTCTTTTGCCGCTTGTTTCTCACTGCATCCCGCAACGCCCAAAGACAGCAAGGCGATGGAAATGCTTGTAGCTAATAGATGTTTCATGGTAATTATTTTTTGGGGTTATAGTATTAGTCGCGATATTTATTTTTACTTCCCCAAAGTTAGGAAAGATAAGAATATCCCATGCCGGCGAATTGGGAATAGGTGGAGAACCGAAAAGGGAAAATAGCATAAATATCTAATAACCAAAAACATAAACTGGGATGGAGAAAGTTAAAAAGTGGATTCGGATAATCTGTCTGACGTATTGTCAACGTATCTGCATCAGCCTCATTTCGAAATCCTCGCGCGAGATACGCGCTTTGTTCTTCACTTTGGCGCGGTAATTATAGATGGTGTTTACGGAGTAACGAAGGAATTCTGCAATCTGCGAACTGTCGTCGATGCCCAGACGAATCAAGGCGAAAATGCGGAGTTCCGTATTCAGCAATTCACCTTTACGAAGCACGATGCGTTCTTCCGGTTGCAGCAGGTCGTTGAATTTATCCACAAAATCGGGAAAAAGATGCAGGAAGGCGATATCAAAGTTTTCATAGAGTTCCTTCAATCCGGTGTCCAGCACTTCGCGGGAGCGTACCATTTTCAGCAACTCGTCCATCTGGCCGGCAGAGATTTTCTTGTTGACCATCCGCCGGTAGGTATCCAGGCGATTGATGTAGATGGAGCAAAGGTTCATGAAACGTCCCACATACTCCTCCTTGATGTTGTTTGAGAGTTGCAGTTGCTCGTTGGTCTGCTCCAAATTATTCCTCGCAGCAGAGAGGCGACGCATCTGCCGATAGATAAAGACCACCGCCACGGCCAGCAGCACAATCAGGGTACTGATGAGCCAGAGATACAAGCGGAGCCGGTCGTTCTGCCGCTCGCGCATGGCTTGGTAGGTAAGGTCTATCAGCGAAAGGATACCCGCAGTCTGGAGGCTGCGGCTACGGGCGTTGTAGCGGTTGGTCTCGTCCCACGAGAAACGGATGTAGCGATAGGCATGTTCCATGTCTCCTTCTTCATAGAGAAGTTCCGCCAGATTCCAGAGTGAAGCATGGTCTGTGATACTCAGGCGGATATCGGTAAGTGCAGACAAGGCGAGGTAGCGTTTCTCTTCCTCCCGGTTGCCAAGCCGTCGGTAGAGCAATGAGCGCTGATAGGTCACCAGCGCATATTCGGGAGTATTAGGTTCTGCATGTGCCAGGCGCGCGTCATTGATACTTAAGGCTTCGTCCAGGTGGCCGGCAGCAGCCTCCCGCGTCTCCATACGTTCCAGGTAGAGAGGCGACGAAGGCAGAAGTACCTGCATCAAAGAATCGTCATAATGGACAGCCAAGGCTTGATAACGCTTCTTGAAAGAATCGTCCAGCGTATAGAAACTCAGCTCCGTGTAAAGTTTATGATAACAATTGTAATAATCCGGCAGCAGATGAGCGGGAAAGGAGGATTTGTCTATCTGCCTCAAGAGTTCGGCGGCTTCCTCGTACATGCCTACCGAAGCCATCAGGTGGGCGAGTTCCAGCCTTGTCTCGAGCGCTGCATTCCGTTGGCCATAGCGCTCTGCCCAATTCAGATTGACGTGGAGGTAATGGATGGCCGAATCGCAGACATAGGCCTTGTATTCCTTGTAGATTTCCCCATTCCATCGGAAAAAAGAGAGATTGGTGGTATCGGCATCCAGCAATCGACGCTTCAGCCGGGCAATGCGTCCTTCACGCTGGGCGGCATAGTGCCGGTGCACCTCGATAGCCTCATCCAAAGAGGAGGTGAGTGCAGTAAAGGAGGGCGTGCCGGCAGCCAAAGCCACACTTTGCCATATCACGACGACAAGAAAACAAAAAGTAAATAATCTCCTTTCCATGACCATAAAGTTCATGCAAATATACGAAGAAATCCTGCAAAGAAATAGCATCGGAAAGAATAGTTCCCTATATTTGCATTTAAAAACCCCCAAACAGATTGTCTATCATGAAAAGCTTAACACCCCCCCAACGAGTTATCGCGGTAGACGTATTCCGCGCACTCACCATGTTCCTCATGCTCTTCGTCAACGACATTCCCGGGCTGAAAAACGTGCCACACTGGCTGATGCATGCCAAGATGGACGAAGACATGATGGGATTCTCCGACACCATCTTCCCTGCTTTCCTTTTCTGCATGGGAATGTCCGTATCCTTTGCCATACAAAACAGGTACAGGAAGGGAGACAACACTCTGCAAGTCGTGACCCATATCTTCCGGCGGACAGTGGCGCTGATTGCCATGGGACTGTTTTCAGTTAACAGCGGAGGAATTGAAGGCGGCCTCTCGCACCAATGGTTCTCCATCCTGATGGTCGTCGGGTTCTTCCTCACTTGGGGGGTATATCCCAAAGCGGAAGGAACGAAAAAGGCCCTTTTCACCGCAATGAAAACGGCAGGCGTGCTGCTGCTCGCCTTCCTCGTCATCTACAAGGACATGAACGGGAAACCCTTCCAAATAGGTTGGTGGGGCATCCTCGGACTTATCGGCTGGACGTATGCGGTATGCGCAGGCATCTACCTGTTCACCCGCGAGAACCTGCGGAAGAATGCCGTTGTCTGGTTTGTGGTTGTATTGCTTGCCGTAGTCAGCCATTCGGACTTGATACCGGGAGAGTACGGCAGCCGGATTATTCTGCTTCCCTTCATTCCGAGCGACTGGACGCTGCATGCCCTCGGTATGTCCGGCGTACTGACCTCCCTGCTTATGCAACGCTATGCCGACCGGGAACGGCCGGGACGGTTCATCGGCATACTTTGTGCCCTCGGCGCAGGAATGCTTGTCCTTGCCCTCGTCTCACACCCGTTCTGGATTATATCCAAGATACAAGCCACACCGACATGGCTGTTCTACTGCCTCGCCATGTTCTTCCCACTGTTCGGTTTCTTCTACTGGCTGACGGACGTGAAAGGCAAGGCCAACCGGTTCGATATCATCAAACCTGCAGGTACGGCAACGCTGACCTGCTATATCATTCCTTACATCTGGTATGCTGTCCAGCAATTGCTGCATCTGCACTATCCCGAGGCATTGGGAAGCGGTGTACCGGGGCTGCTCAAGTCTCTCGTGTTCTCGCTTGTCGTTGTGGGGCTGACCGGCCTGCTGGTGAAAGGAAAAATTAAACTGAAAGTATAATGTTGAAAGTTCAAACACCCAACGGTGACCACAAGGTGCTGCTGCATTCATGCTGCGCACCTTGCTCCTCTGCCATCATCGAGTGTATGCTGGAAAACGGCATACGCCCCACCGTATTCTACTGTAATCCCAACATCTATCCGCAGGCAGAATATGAGATAAGGAAAAACGAGGCTATCCGTTTCGTAACCTCCAAAAACCTCGATTTCATCGATGCAGATTATGACTATGCACACTGGCTGCACTCTATAAAAGGATTGGAAAACGAACCGGAGCGCGGCGGGCGATGCCTGAAATGCTTCACGCTGCGCCTCACGGAGACTGCGCGCTATGCCTCCGAACATGGTTTCTCCGTATTCACCACCACCCTCGCCTCTTCGCGCTGGAAAAGCCTGGAACAAATCAATGAAGCAGGACGCCGTGCCGCCGCGCTCTATCCGGGTATCCTCTTCTGGGAACAGAATTGGCGGAAAGGCGGGCTCCAAGACCGGCGCAACCAACTGCTGAAAGTGTATGATTTCTACAATCAGCAGTATTGTGGCTGTGAATTCAGCATGCAACGACTGGAAAAGAACAAATAACGTTAAACGAAAATTAAAGATAACATGAAGAAACTGACTTTTACATTACTCATCACTCTGGCAGCGGCATGCCTCTTTTCTTCCCTGCAATGCTAAGGGAAAAGCCAAACACGTAGTTTTCATCGGTCTTGACGGCTGGGGCGCCTATAGCGTTCCCAAAGCAGAAATCCCCCACATCAAGCAACTGATGGCAAACGGTTCTTATACATTAGAAAAACGGACTGTACTCCCCTCCTCCAGCGCCGTCAACTGGGCAAGCATGTTTATGGGGGCTGGTCCTGAATTGCACGGATATACGCAATGGGGCTCCAAGACTCCCGAACTCCCGTCACGCGTATTGAACCAGCACGGCATATTCCCTACCATCTTCCAGCTGCTACGTGATGCCCGGCCGGAAGCAGAAATAGGCTGTCTGTATGAATAGGACGGCATCAAGTATCTGGTGGATACCCTTTCTCTGAACCACCATGCACAAGCACCCGACTACAACAAACATCCCGAAGCCCTATGCGGCATGGCAGAAAAGTATATCAAGGAGAAACATCCGACCCTGCTTGCTGTCTGCTTCGACAACCCCGACCACGTAGGCCATCAAGCCGGACACGATACTCCTGAATATTACGCCAAACTGAAAGAACTCGACGGTTATGTGGGTCGCATCATCCAGGCCGTCACAGAGGCAGGTATGCTGAAAGAAACAATCTTTATCGTTACTGCCGACCACGGAGGCATTGAAAAAGGACATGGCGGCAAGACCATGCAGGAGATGCAGACTCCCTTCATCATCTCCGGAAAGGACATAAAGAAAGGAGGCGAATTTCACGAAAGCATGATGCAGTATGACGTTGCATCCACTATTGCCCACATCTTCGGGCTGAAACAACCGCAAGTATGGATAGGACGTCCTATGTTGCAGGTCTTCAAATAAAAGAAAACGGTCAACGATAAATGAGCGTCGAAAGATAGTGCTCGGCAAACATCTCGTTTGCCACCTCTAACAGAGCTTCCGAAGTAAGCTGTTCAATGCGATGGAACACAGCTTCGGAAGTTTCGCATTTATTATAATGCAGGAAAGTCTTTCCCATACCCAGCGCATTGTTCTCATTATTATCCGAGGCTACACCGATTTGCCCGATAAGCTGCTTCTTGGCAGCCGCAAGCTGCGACGAAGTCATCCGGACATCACGCAAGCGTTTCAGTTCCTTGTATACCAGACGGGTGCAGTAGTCCAAATCTGCAGGGTCGCAACCGAAGTAGATGCAGAAAGTTCCCGTATCGGTATAGGAAGTCAGGTTGGATTCCACGTTATAGACCAGTCCGCGACGTTCGCGGAGAGAAACATTCAGGCGGCTGTTCATGCCCGGCCCGCCCAAGACATTGTTCAGCAGATAGAGTGCAGTACGCTTGTCATCGTACGCATTATATCCCCGGCTGCCAATCATGACGTGTGCCTGGTGGGTATCCTTATGCACTACAAGATGCTCGGGTACATAAAGGGGCGGTGGAGTACGGTGGTTGTCCACTGCCACGGCAGGTATATCCGCGAGGAGTTTTTCCGCCCATCGCACCACCTGCCTGAAATCCAGATTGCCCAGAACAAAAAAAACCATATTGCCGGGATAGTAGAAGCGGGAAGTGAATGCAGCGGCATCCTCACTGCGGAACATCTTCAGTTGCCCGGGATTGCCCAGGATGTTGCGTCCCAGGGGATGCCCTCTGAATATCAAGTCTTCGAAATCATCGAAGATAAGCTCGGAAGGGTTGTCTTCGTAGGATTGTATCTCGTCGATAATCACCTCCGTCTCTTTCTCGATTTCGCGTTGCGGGAAAGTGGAGTGGAATACAATATCCGTCAGAAGCTCAACGGCACGACCGAAATGCTCGGTCAGGAAAGCAGAGTAAATCACTGTTTCTTCCTTATTGGTGTAGGCGTTGAGGTCTCCGCCTACATTCTCCATACGATTCAGAATATGCCATGCCTTACGCTTGGCGGTACCTTTAAATATAAGATGCTCTACAAAATGCGCCATACCCTGCTCGTTTTCAAGCTCGTCGCGCGTACCCGCATCTACGGCAAAACCACAATAAGCCACTTTAGAGGCTGAGGGTTCATGAATGATGCGCAAGCCGTTGGACAGGATATATTGATTGAAGGTGGACGGTAAATTTTCTTTTAAGTTCTTCATTCTGACGTTTCAAACTATTTGAGGCGACAAAAATACAATAAAACTTATTGCCGTTTATAGAAAATTGCAGATATTTGCAATTGCTATAATTTTAAGTACATTAATCAAATTAGCACATTAAGTAAGTATGATTGCATCCATTCAAGAGCTTTTGCAGAAAGAGGCACAAGCCGTACTGAACATTCCAGTGACGGACGCTTATGAAAGAGCTGTAGAACTCATCGTAGAACAAGTGCACCGCAAAAAAGGGAAACTGGTAACTTCGGGTATGGGCAAAGCCGGACAAATAGCCATGAATATCGCTACCACCTTCTGCTCTACCGGTATTCCGTCCGTTTTCCTGCACCCCAGCGAAGCACAGCATGGTGACCTCGGCATCCTTCAGGAGAATGACTTGTTATTACTCATCTCCAATTCGGGCAAAACTCGTGAAATTGTGGAGCTGACACGGCTGGCACATAACCTGAACCCGGAACTGAAGTTTATTGTCATCACCGGAAACCCTGATAGCCCCCTGGCACACGAATCCGATGTATGCCTCAGCACCGGGAAACCCCAAGAAGTATGCGTATTGGGCATGACGCCCACGACTTCGACCACTGCCATGACCGTCATCGGCGATATACTGGTGGTACAGACCATGAAAGAAACCGGATTCACCATTGAAGACTACTCCAAACGCCATCATGGTGGTTACCTCGGAGAAAAATCAAGATCATTATGCGTAAAGTAATAGGTATCGGAGAAACCATACTGGACATCATATTCCGTGACGAACAGCCCACAGCAGCCGTTCCGGGTGGTTCGGTATTCAACGGCATCGTTTCATTGGGACGTATCGGCGTCCCTATCTGCTTTATCAGTGAAACGGGCAATGACCACGTGGGTAATATCATCCTCAACTTCATGCGCGAGAACAATATCCCCACAGACCATGTCAACGTGTTCCCCGACGGGAAGTCACCCGTATCACTCGCCTTCCTGAACGACCGGAGCGATGCGGAATACATCTTCTACAAAGACTATCCCAAGCAGCGTCTGGACGTGGAATATCCGCAGATTCAGGAAGACGACATCATCATCATAGGTTCGTACTATGCCCTGAACCCTGTATTGCGCGACAAAGTGCAGGAATTGCTGGAACGCGCCCACGACATGCACGCCATTATCTACTACGACCCCAATTTCCGTTCGTCCCATAAAGAGGAGGCCATCAAGCTGGCTCCCACCATCATCGAGAATCTGGAATACGCCAACATCGTGCGTGGTTCGCAAGAAGACTTCTTCTACATGTGGGGCTTGCAAGAGGCCGACAAGATATACAAGGACAAAGTGAAGTTCTACTGCCGTAACTTCCTCTGCACGGCCGGTGCAGAGCAGGTGTCATTGCGCACCGGCACCATCTCCAAGGAATACTCCATTCCTCCGCTGGAAGCCGTCAGCACCATCGGCGCGGGCGACAACTTCAATGCAGGTATCATCTTCGGGCTGCTGAAATATAATGTACGCTACGAGGACCTTGATACCATGGACGAGACTACTTGGGACAAGGTCATCCGGTGCGGCATCGAGTTTGCCGCCGAGGTATGCCGGAGTTTCAGCAATTCCGTATCCAGGGAATTTGCAGAAGCACGGCAATTCCAGCCATAACCGCCCCTTGCAGCAGGGTGTGTCCACCACAGATTACACGGTCTAAAAATCCATGCAATCTGTGGTAGAACAGCTTCCGGATTAACAAAATTCTCCTGTTTTTCCTTTCATTTCTGCTTTTTTTTTGCTTTATTTGTCTATCCTTTATACCTTAAGCATTCGCGCTATGAATAGAAAAGGAAACAGACAGCACTCTCCAACCCCTCCTAAGCAGAAATGGCAAAACATCTGCCTTGCCTTGTGCATTCTTTTAGGAATACTCGCCTCTTGCGAAACAGAAGAATCCTTCTATCAACCCCGATTACCGGCAAACGATGTCCCGTTGACCCGGCAAGCGTTATTCAAGCCAGGAAACTTCTTTGCCTACACCGACTCTACCCTAAAAGCCGTGATTTCCGCACTACGCAGGGTGGAAGATTTCTTTGAAACCTACATATCTAATAATGTTGTTAATGCTTTCCGTAAGGAAGGATACGAAGATTATCCATTCAAAGAGTATTCGGATATCACCAATATTTTTCCCAACATAAAATTAACAACTAAAAATTGTAACGAATGAAAAGACTATTATTTATTACACTGCTTATAGGATACATCTATCCTTGTGTAGCACAGGACAAACCTATCAGAACAGAAGAAACGCTCGAAGAAACAGTCATTTATAAAAAGACTACCACTTTTAGGGTGGATGGTTATACGTACCAATGCGATGTAGATGACGGCAGCCAGTTTGTGACTCTTCATAACAAAGAGAACAAGTTGACATACAAAGATATTGTATATAAAGCCACAGGAAAAATATACATCGGTAGCTGGAATGAAAAAAAAGTAATTGAATACGATAGCTTCATGAGTAAACAAGCAGACCGCATTGTGGACGAAGCTTTTACCAAAGCCATGGCAGATGAACTCGGAAAGCGTGAGTTCACAATAACCATGCTTCTCAGTCCGGATACGGGGAAAGTAATAGAAGTGAATTTCAATTTCACAACCTTTAGCCCATACGCCAGAGTGCCACTGCATGTCTATAGGGAAATCGAAGTAAAACTGAAAGAACAAATACACTTTAAACCCGGAGAAGTGGGAAAACAACTCAATTACATCATGCTATCATGGAGACAAAAACCTAAAGGGAAACTCCCCCCATTACCACCTCCCGGTTCGCTAATGTAAGCAACATACAAAATTAACAACTAAAAATTGTGACGAATGAAAAGACTATTGCTTATTACACTGCTTATAGGATACATCTACCCTTGTGTAGCACAGGACAAACCTATCAGAACAGAAGAATCACTTTGGGAAACTATTATTTATAAAAAGACTACTACTTTCGATGTAGACGGTTATACGTATCAATGCGATGTAGATGACGGTAGCCAATTTGTGACTCTTTATAATAAGGAGAACAAATTAACATACAAAGATATTGTATATAAAGCCACGGAAAAAGCATATATTGGTAGTTGGAACAGTAAGGTGGTTGAATACGATAGCTCCATGAGTTGGCAAGAAGACTTCATTGTAGACCAAGCATTCACCAAAGCCATGGCAGATGAAATTGGGAAAGATGAGTTATCAATAACCATGCTACTAAGCCCAGACACAGGAAAAGTAATCGAAGTATATTTCAATTTTACGACCTTTAATCCATACGCTAGAGTACCACTGTATGTCTATAGAGAAATCGAAGTAAAACTGAAAGAACAAATTCAATACAAACCAGGGGAAGTAGGAAAACAACTCAACCATATCATGTTGTCGTGGATGCAGAAACCCAAAGGAAAACTCCCCCCATTACCACCTCCCGGTTCGCTAATGTAAGTAACATATAAAATTAACAACCCCAAATGGTAACTTATCAACCATCCATTACCGATTATCCACTGAAAAGCCCTATCTTTGCGCCCGAAATATAAAGATAGACAGAATTTTAATGAAGACATTTGAAGAGCTCGGTGTGTCGCCGGAGATACGCCGCGCCATCGAAGAAATGGGTTACGAGCAACCCATGCCGGTACAAGAGGAAGTAATCCCATACCTTTTAGGAGAAAACAACGACGTAGTGGCACTGGCACAAACAGGAACAGGAAAGACTGCCGCGTTCGGCCTGCCACTCATACAAAAGATTAACGTCGGCAACAGAATCCCCCAATCCCTTATCCTCTGCCCCACCCGCGAACTCTGTTTGCAGATAGCAGGCGACTTGAACGATTACTCGAAATACATCGACGGCCTGCGAGTGCTGCCCGTATACGGAGGCTCGTCCATCGAAAGCCAGATACGTGCACTGAAACGAGGTGTACACATCATCGTAGCCACACCGGGACGACTGCTGGACCTGATGGAACGCAAAACCGTATCGCTCGCCACCATACAGAACGTGGTGATGGACGAAGCGGACGAAATGCTGAACATGGGATTCACGGACAGCATCAACGCCATCCTGGCCGACGTGCCGCAAGAACGCAACACCTTGCTGTTCTCCGCTACCATGAGCCCGGAAATCGCACGCATCTCCAAAAAATACCTGCGTGATGCCAAAGAAATTACCATCGGACGCAAAAACGAAAGTACCAACAACGTGAAACACGTGGTGTTCTGCGTCCATGCCAAAGACAAATATGCAGCCCTAAAACGTATTGTAGACTACTATCCGCAGATATACGGCATCATCTTCTGCCGCACCCGCAAGGAGACGCAGGAGATAGCCGACAAGCTGATGCAGGAAGGCTACAACGCCGACTCGCTGCACGGCGAACTGAGCCAGGCACAACGCGATGCCGTGATGCAGAAGTTCCGCATCCGCAACCTGCAACTGCTGGTTGCCACAGACGTTGCCGCACGCGGACTGGATGTGGACGACCTGACCCATGTCATCAACTACGGACTGCCCGATGATACCGAAAGCTATACCCACCGCAGCGGACGCACGGGACGTGCCGGCAAGACCGGAACTTCCATCGCCATCATCAACCTGCGCGAAAAAGGCAAGATGCGTGCCATAGAACACATCATCGGCAAGAAATTCGTTGCAGGCGAAATGCCCACCGGCAAGCAGATATGCGAAAAACAATTGCTCAAGGTGATAGACGACCTCGAGAAAGTGAAGGTGAACGAGGAAGATATAGCCGACTTCATGCCCGACATCTACCGCAAGCTGGACTGGCTGAGCAAGGAAGACCTTATAAAACGCATGGTATCGCATGAGTTCAACCGCTTTCTGGACTACTACCGCGACCGCGAAGAGATAGAGGCAGCCACCGGAAGTGAACGCGGCAAGGGTGAGCGGAGTGAACGCCGAAGCAGCGGAAACCGCCAGGCCGAACCGGGCTACAAGCGCCTATTCATCAATCTGGGCAAGATGGACAACTTCTTCCCCAGTGAGCTTATCAGCCTGCTGAACAAGAACACCCGCGGACGCATTGAACTGGGACGCATCGACCTGATGCAGAAATTCTCTTTCTTCGAAGTAGAGGAAAAGGAAGCCGGTAATGTAGTGAAAGCCTTGAACCGTGCCAACTGGAACGGACGCAAGGTATCGGTAGAGATTGCCGGAGAGGAAGGAAAAGAGACCACACGAAGCAAAGGCAAAAAACGAAACGAAGCCCCTGCCTCACGGCGCAAGGAGAAACCCGAAAACGCCCCTACTGCCAAAAAGAGCAAGCCCACACGCGAAGAACGCGGCTATACCAAAGCCCGCGGCAAGAAAGATGACTGGAAACAGTTCTTCCAAGGAAACAACGACTTCAAAGATCCCGAACCCAACTTTAGCGAAGAAGGTTGGGCAAAAAGAAGCAAGAAGAAAAAGTAAATGCATAGTCTGGCATACAGAACGTAGTGAAACATCTCTTCTCCTACCACAAGGGGAAGAGATGTTTCGTTTCGCCCTGACCCCATACATCAATGAATAGACCGTCCTCCGGATAAGGGCAAAACCGGAAGCAAGCATAAGCAGAATCCGCGTATGTCCCATACTTTTTATCACAGAGGTTCATGCAAAAGAGGGGGAGTCAAAACCTTCTTTTTAACAAAATCATCCTTGCTACAGATATCTGTGACAGGGGTGATTTTCATATTTTTGGTGTTTTGACACATCCCCTCTGTAATAAGAATTCGGGAATTATGCATCAAGCTTCTCTGCATTACACATAAAGCATAAAGAGAAAAAGTACCTGCATCCAGAGGGCAAAATCCACACTTCCGGCACTGCATGCAATGGGATTTGCCCCCAATTTGTACGAGGGAAGCAGAGAAGAGGCCCTATATCTACGTTAATAAATATTATTTCAGAATGATTAAGAAATGGACAAGAAATCACCTTTAAGTTCTTGTTGTCAGATAGTTGAATCCGGACAAGGGAGAGATAACAGTGTGCTGGCAACCGTTTTGCCAGCACTCTTGCCGTCACTGCTGTAATGCCAATGAACAGGGCGATACAGGCAGTCGGTGCTGGAGTGCTGGCAAAATGACGAAAAATCAAAAAACGGATAGCGTTTGCATTCAGCGCGAATTCATATGGCGGGTAAAATGCGGATAACCGAAAAGTACCTTCTATTCATGTGAAATAGGACATTCAACTATGGAATGGCAATAAATGATTAGTCGGCATTCATTTCTCTATCTGTGGCAATCTGCAGTAATTGTGTTTTCCGTCATATCCTCGCCATTCCTTTAGCTTTGAATACAGGTTCTGCCTTTTGTATTTCCGATTCGAAGCCGAACCAACAACCATTTGAGGTATCGTCGTCAATAGGCAGAAAACATAAGCGGAGGCTTTCTTTGTAGTCTCCATAGATTACTTCCCAATATTCCGGTGGCGTCTGGCGCTTGGTCTTGACCTTCTCAGCCGGTTTTTTCTTTAATGACATGCCGGCCTCTATCCAAGCAATGGTCACCATGATTTGGTATGCCGGATAATGCATGCTACAGAATTCATAGAGTACAAGACCTCGCTTTTCCAGGCTCATGGGCTGGTCTATAAGATTTTTATCAATCAGAAATTCCAAGAAACGATGCAGGAAATCGGGGTCGTCTAGAATAAGTCTGCGAGTGATAGCTTGCCAAGCGGTTGTGTTATAGAATCCGTCCAGAAGACGTGACAGCTGCCGGGCCGTCTGAAGTTCGTTGACACTGATTTCATTCGTCCGAAGTACTTCATAAGGAGGAAAGGGAGAGTATCGGATGCCCAGTTCTTCCGCTCTTCTTCTCATTTCTGTGCCGGGAAGCAGCTTCAGGGATTCCAGCTGTATTTCACCGGCATTGTATCCGGCAAGTGTACGCACATCCTCAAATATTTCGGACAGGCGGTACAGAGGCAATCCGGCAATGAGGTCGGCATGTGTCTCCATATTGGGCAGAGAACACAGGAAACGAAGACCTTGCAGTGAATCTTCCAGACCTCCCATCCGACGGCTTTTCAGCAGGACTGGTTCGCGCAGGCTCTGAATACCGGCCTCGAGATGGAGCAGTCCTTCAGGCAGCTTCTTCAATTCATTTTTCAGCTCTTCGGATAATAGTGCAGGATGTATTTCTAAGTGAAAGCATACATCCGGGTAGAATTCCAGAAAAAGCCGCAGCAATTCTTTAGCACGGCGCGGATTATAATTAAAGGTCCGGTCGAGGACGCGTACGTTTTTTATTCCATGGCTGTGGATAATCAGAAGGCGTTCACGAATACTTTCAATGGACAGTGTGCGCACCGGTTTTTCTCCACCGCTGACACAGAATGCGCATGTGTTGAAACATCCCCGGGTAGTCTCCAGTTGTACGAATGGTTTGCTCCAGTTGAAGAAACAGCTTTTTTCCGGCGGCACCAGCCGGGCAAAGTCAACAACACGGGCTATGCCGTTGTCTATATATTGCTTTTGAGGACTTATATAGCAAATCCCCGGAATATTGCCCCATTCTTCCGGCCGGTTCCAGCAAGCCAGCCATTGAGGAAATACTTCTTCTCCCTCTCCTCGGAACACGCAGTTGATGAAAGGATTTTTACGCAGAAAATCCTCATTGTCTCCCAAGAATTCAGGCCCGCCCAAGACGAAACAGCTATCGGGAAGCAATGCTTTCAATCTTGCTGTGATGTGCAGTAGCTGTTCATGATTGAACAACCATGCTGTTGCAGCAATGATATCGGGCTGATGCCGGTATATTTCGTCCACAATCATTCCTATGTTTTCATTGATGGTGGCAGATACACTCTCCCATTTTATGGAATTGTTCTTGACCATTTGTGCGTGCAGTGCAGGAAGTGCCAGCGAAGAGTGCGCATACGAGCTATTGAGGTCTATCCAAAGAATTTTCATGTCCGGTTGAATTTCATTTTCGCAAATTTAGATATAAATTGCGATTTATGTGCCAGGGATATAAGAAAAAGTCAAGTCCCCCACTCCACAGCTCTTTTATTCAAAGGAGTTATCGGAGAGTTCTTACAAAGAAGAATCAATTTTCTTGTCTCAGCTTTAGGTTCAATCAATCTGTCTGAATTTAGTAAAGCGGCTCATACAATTCACAGGATACATTCTGTATTTTTTAAAAATAAGAAACCGTGAGTCACTTTCTCAAAATGATGGATGCTCCATTCCTGTGAGAAAACTGAAAGGCAGAAACTGATGCAGATGAGAAGCAATTCTATTCTTTTGTGTATCATAGCTTTTATCATTACAGTTCGAAATCATGCATTAGAATCGAAGGTTCTTGACAAAAAAGTGATGTATTCCTGCTTCGTCTTCTTGTTGTATCTTATTTTCATATTACCTCCACTTAAATCTCCCATATTCTTCTTCATGACTACGCTGCCTGTAATGATGAGGGCATCCTCACTGAAAACTTTCTCAAGTGCGTTGATGTTCTTTTCGTTGTAATAACAGCGGAAGTCTTCTACGAACTTCAGAATCTCGCGGCGACGGCGCACGTCTGTAACCGACCGTCCTTCTTGCATGACTTTAGCGTAATTGTTGTTGTCGAGAACCATACGCACTCCAGTAATGAAACGATAGTAAGCTCTTTGCGAAGCGAGCCCTTGTACGAAGCATCTTTGGGTGTCAGTGTGACGGGAATGTTTCTTACCTGATAACCTTGCGCATCGTTCAGGCACGATTGTACATTCAGATTCGATTCGCATTCGACGAACATCACATTCTCCAATTCTAACTTTTTATACCAATCTTTGTCTCGGTTCTGAAACAAACACAGTTTTATTATTATCCATTATTTTTTAAAATCAAGCATAACCATGAAATTAAAGAAAATTTTTCTGACTGCCGGGCTCACTGCCACGGCTACTTTATCAACAATGGCCCAAAAAGCACCTGAACCCTGCGGACTGACACCCAGTGCCCGACAAATAGAATGGTACAACCGCGAAATGATAGCCTTCTTCCACTTCGGCATCAACACTTTTGAAGACTTCGCCAACGAAAGAGACGGAAAAGCACCAACCGCCATCTTCAATCCCACCGCACTGGATGGCGGGCAATGGATGCAGACCCTGAAAGCAGCAGGTATCCCGGCCGCCATCCTCACAGCCAAACATGTACGTCTACGTATCGAGCGCAAGTATGGCAATTCGTACCGGTGAAGGATGACGTATATCTCATCGTCAGTCCCCTTTCCCAACAAGCCATAGACAACAGTGGAGACAAAGAGAAAGAACAAAGCGTCATCCAATGGAGCAGCGACCCTTCCAACGGCAACCAGCACTGGAAAGTCACGCAACTTCCTAACGGCAACTACGTCTTCACTTGCCAGGCCAACGGATATAACATGGGATTTCCCGATGCCGGACTGGTAGGTGAGCCCATTTTTCAGCTGAAACCCGATGCCGGTCAGGAAAGGCAACAATGGGTATTGGTGAAGTCAGACGTGAAAATCAAGGTAGAGCCGCTAAAGACCCATAGCGACAATGAGTGGGAGAACCAGCACGTCTTTGCCATCAACAAGGAAGACGGACACGCCATCTTCATCCCCTTTGCCAATGCCGCAGAGATGAAAGCCGACCCTGCCTATCGCCGCCCGTGGGAACGTACCCGCTCCAGCCGCTACCAGCTGCTGAACGGTAACTGGAAGTTCCATTGGGTGAAACAACCCGAAGAGCGTCCGAAAGAGTTCTACAAGCCCGGATATGATGTGTCGGCATGGGCCGAAATACCCGTTCGAATTGCGCGACCTGCACCTGGCCTCAGTCCTCAGCCCGCGTTACGACCGTGCAGAACTGAACGTGAAGAGCATGGTAAGAAACCATGGAAAAGCCATGAAGAACGCTTCCCTGCGCATCTCGTTGCTCGATGCCCAAGGAAAGCAACTGAAACAGTTCGTTACTGAAAGCGCCACAAGCTGAACACCGTCCGCACGAGCCACTACCCCAACGACCCCAAGATGTACGGGCTGTATGATTACTACGGACTCTATGTGATGGACGAAGCCGACCAGGAGTGCCACGGCAACCATTCGCTGACTGACAATCCCTCGTGGGAAGCTGCATTCGTAAATCGTGGTGTGCGCATGGCACAGCGTGACAAGAACCCTCCTTCCGTTATCTTCTGGTCGCTGGGCAACGCCAGTTGCGGCCCGGGTCCTCGTCCGAAATATGAAATCAAGTCTGACAGCACTTATCAATATGTCTTCCGTATAGAACCTATGAAGTAAGACTGCAATATATGCAGAAGCGGGGAATATCCAGCTAGTTGCCACGTTTCAATTCCCAAATCAGATTCCCCGCTTTTCCATACTTCTCAATCATGAACAGCATGTAGCGCACATCCACCCCGATGGTGCGCTGCATCTTCGGTTCATAAAGAATATCACTGCTCATGGCTTCCCAATTGCCATCGAAGGCAAGTCCCAGAAGCTCCCCTTTGGCATTGAACATGGCACTGCCAGAATTGCCTCCCGTAATGTCGTTGTTGGAAATGAAGCAGACGCTCATTTCGCCCTTTTCATCGGCATATCTGCCGAAGTCACCGGAGGAAAGAAGGGATACCAATTCGGGCTGCACTTCAAAATCCACATCGCCTGCATGGGCTCTGACTTTCTCCAGAATGCCCGTCGTAGTGGTATGATAATCATATTCCACTCCGTCGGACGGGGCATAGCCGCACACAGTTCCAAAACTCAAGCGCATGGTGGAATTGGCATCGGGATAGAAGTTGCGGGATGCGTACATCCGCCGCACGGCAGCATTGAACAAACGCTCATTCCGCTCGATTTCACCGGAGGCTTGCTGGACCTCCATGTTCATCTCGAACAGTTTTGTAATCAAGTCGATGCCCAGGCCAATAGCAGGGTCGTTATATATCTGATAGGTGGTGTCCTGCTCCAAGAAGCGCTTCAATCCACGGGGCGTGGTCAGCTCCGAACGGGCATAAAGGCTGTCTACATAGGTACGCTCGTTGCCTCCGTATTCTGTTGCAATTGTCTGATAGAGTTCGGGAAGGTAGGCTGAATCCACTTGGGAACGGTATTCTTTCAGCAGTGCTGCAAACACTTCCTTGTCAATGCCCAAATCCAGATTGGCATACTTCTCAACAATGGCTTTCAGATTGGCAACCACCGTTTTCTTTTCTCCCTCAAAGTCGAAGTTAAGAATGGACAAGGCGAGCTGTACCAGTTCCGGACCGTTCAGGAAAGACTCGGCAAAGTAAGCCCTGGCACGATAGACCTCACGGCGGCTCTTGTAGTTCAACTCCAAATCGGAGAAAAGGTGCAGCAAGTGTTCCCGTTCTTTTGGAGTCTGCTGTATCCAGCGGCGGAGTTCGGTTTCCAGAGCACGCTTCTTATCCAGCACATGCAATTTTTTAATGGTACGGTTCACCCCTATGCTGTTCTTCCAATAATTGGAGCTTTCGTCATATTTGGAAGCATACTTGATGCGGATGCTGTCGCGGCTATCCATTTCACGCTTCCAGATGGCCTGCTTCACGCCACGGATGTCTATCTGTGCCCGGTTGGTGGTATTCATCATCTCTTCGATACCGAAAGAGGAGAGGTAGCGTTCCGTGCTGCCCGGATAGCCCATCGTCATACAGAAGGAACCTTCACGGTAGCCGTCAAGGGAAATCGGGGCTACATATTCGGGACGGTAGGGAACATTGTCGGGAGAATAATCGGCAGGCCGGTTATGCTTATCGGCATAGATACGGAATACGGAGAAATCACCGGTATGGCGCGGCCATTCCCAGTTGTCAGTGTCCCAGCCGAACTTGCCTACCGAGGAAGGCGGCGCAAACACCAGACGAACATCATTGTAATCGCGATAAACGGAAAGCCAGAACTCGTTGCCTCCATAGTAAACATCCACAATGCCCGTCAGCGTGGAGTCCTTGCGGGAAACCTCTTCACCGATAGCCAGCATCACCGAATCGACCGCACTTGTACGCTCAGCCTCATCCATATCCGGCCTTACCGCCCCAAGCACGCGGCGGGTCACGTCTTCTTGGCGCAAGAGAAAGCGTACGTAAAGCTCCGGATTGGGCAGTTCCTCACTAAGATTATGTGCCACAAAGCCATCCTTCAAATAGTCGTGCTCCACAGACGAATGCTGCTGTATGCTGCTGAAGCCGCAATGATGATTGGTAAATACCAGTCCGTCCCCGGATACTACCACCCCGGAACAAAAGCCTCCGAAGCTGACTACCGCATCCTTCAACGACGGACGTTTCGTGTTATACAGTTTACTCACAGGCATCTGCAAACCCAGTTCTTTCATAGTCCGGCATGTCTGCTTGTTCAAATTTCCCAGCATCCACATTCCCTCATCCGCTTGTCCCGGCAGAGAGAAGAGGAAGCAGACGGCTATCAGTATAAATCTTAATTTCATGCCCAATAAATATATTTCTACCCCTCAGGGGGTGTTGTCATTCCGCAATCAACCGCAATTGTTTGGCTCCCGTACGTGCCTTGAGCCATTCGGCAATCTTTTCCTTCTCGTGTGCATTCGGATGCCTACCGAATTTCAATACGGCAAGGGTCACTGTGTCCACCCGTGCCGAATCCACTGTCAGTTCAATCGCATGAGAGATTGACACTGTCTTTACCGACGGATAGAGCACTTTCAACTCGGGGATAATCTTTTTGCCTAATTCATCGAAGGTTTTATATCTTTCCAGACTCTGTTCAAGAGTTTCAATCTGCTGTTTCTGCTCCACCAAGCGCTGCTCGCTGTTCTTGTAGAAATCTTCCATCACCATGGCACGGATGGAAGATATGTCCACCGCTCCGTTGTTCATGCCCTGAAGCACAATCAGCTTGGTATCGTCCAGCTTATAGTCTTTCATCTTACTACGGGCAATGGCAATGGAGGTTTCGGGCACCTCCTGCCCTATCAGCACTACACGTATCTCATGGCCCTTGCCATCGCGGTGAATCTTCTTGTCCAATACCTGCGTATTCTCAAAAGAGAGCTGTTCATTGACAAAACGGTTGGCCGCGCTTTCAAACAAGGTATCCTGAATAATGCCGACCGTCAGATACACGGCAGGACACATGGTCAGCACTGCAATCAGGACAATATATTTGCGCACTTTCTTCTCCCTATTCTTGTCCACAAACTCCTTGCGCTGGAAGTGCATCACACGCACCCCCACAAAAGTAGCGAGACTGATAAATACGGAATTGATAAAATAAAGGTAGAATGCACCAAGGAAGTAAATCAGATTGCCCGTTGCCAGCCCGTAACCTGCCGTACAGAGAGGCGGCATCAGCGCTGTGGCAATGGCAACGCCGGGAATCACATTTCCTTTTTCTTTCGTGGAGAGTGCCGTCACCCCCGCCAAACCACCCATCAGGGCAATGAATACATCATAAATGGTGGGTGAAGTACGTGCCAGCAATTCAGACTGTCCTTCGGCAACCGGACTGACCAGAAAAAATATGGTAGCCGTAGTCACACTGAATAAGGTAGTAATCAGGAAACTCTTCAATGAACGTTTCATCAGTTCAAAGTCATTCAATCCCACGGAAAGCCCCACACCCATGATAGGCCCCATCAGCGGGGAGATGAGCATAGCACCGATAATCACAGCGGTAGAATTCACATTCAGCCCCAACGAAGCCATGAATATGGCGAATATCAGAATCCAAAGGTTAGCTCCCTTGAATTCCACTCCTTTGCGAATGGAGTCTACGGTTTCAAGTTCATTGTCCTTGTCTTTGCGCAAATCAAGATACTCTTTCAGAAAGGTCTTGATGGCGAAGGTATTTCTATTATCAGAATCCATAATATTTACGATTTGACGATTTATGATTGAGATTACTGTTTCCTTATCAACTTGTTGATGACGGGGATACTGCCGAGAGGCATATCACGCCGCACAATGTAGGTCACAAAGACCAGCAACAATATAGTTCGGTATGCCATACGCAGGTAGATATTATCTACCGGGACATACTCGGCAGCCAGGTAGAGAACTGCCGCAAGCAATACATAACAGCCGATGGCCTTCAGGTCATACTGAATGGGATACTTCTTCTGCCCCACGAAGTAAGACAGCAGCATGGCTATGCCATAACCGCAAAAGCCTGCCCAGGCACAAGCCATATAGCTGTATCGGGGAATCAGAAGTATGTTCATCACTACCAGTACCGTGCAAGCTATCAGGGAGAAATAAGCACCCCAACGTGTCTCATCAATCAGCTTGTACCAGAAAGAAAGATTGAAATAGATACCCATAAAGATTTCGGCAGCCATCACGACGGGCACCACCCGCAACCCCGGCCAGTAGTCGCGACCGATAATATGACGCAGGATGTCCAGATAGAACATGACAGCCAGGAATGCCAGCAGTGTAAAGATGATGAAGAACTTCATAGCCTGCGCATATACCTGCTTGTTATCCTTGTCTCGGCTCTTCCCGAAGACAAAAGGCTCGTATGCATAGCGGAAGGCTTGTGTAAGCATCGCCATCACCATGGCAATCTTGCTGGCAGCTCCATAAATGCCCAACTGCACGGAAGCTTCCGCCTCATCCGGATAGACAAAAGGAAAAATTATCTTATCGGCCACCTGATTCAGGATACCTGCCAAGCCAAGTACCAGCAACGGCAGACAATAAGCAAGCATACGCTTCAGCAGTTTTCTATCCAGTACGTATGCAAATCCGCGCAGCTCCGGAATCATGCAAAGCATGATGGTAGAGGTACATATCAGATTGAAAAAGAAGGCATAGCCCACATCATCCCCTTTCATCCCTACATAATAGACCAGATTCAGTGCAATGTTCAGGAAGATAAACAGCAGCTTGAGTGCCGCAAACTTAATGGGACGCTTCTTATAGCGCAAATAAGCGAAAGGAATGCTCTGGATGGCATCCATCGCCACCACAATCATCATCATGCCCACGTACCAGGGATGGTCACCATACTCCATCCATCCGGCAATGGACTCGAGAAACAACAACCCCAATGCAAGGAAGGCAAGCGCCCCCATACTCACACTGAGCAATGTCGTGGAATACACCCGCATCGGATTATCTTCCCCTTTATTGGCAAAGCGGAAGAAACCGGTCTCCATGCCGCACGTCAACAACACCAGCATGAGCGCCACCCATGCATATACATTCGTCACTACGCCATAGCCTCCGCTCTGTGCGGACATCGCCATGGTATATACGGGCACCAGCAGGTAATTGAGGAAACGCCCCACAATGCTGCTCAACCCATAAATGGCAGTTTCTTTTGCCAATGATTTTAATCCGGCCACTTCTTTAATGGTTGTTATGAACACAAAGGCACCGAGGCACAGAACTTTTTAGGATAAGAGGAAAGAGAGACTTTGTGACTCCGTATCTCTGTGTTCGTTTTTTTAAATGAATCACTCATTGCCAAACAAGGTACGCTGACTACTATAGAGGCTTCGTCCCAGATGCTTGTAGGCAAGCTCTGTCACTTCGCGTCCGCGCGGAGTGCGTTTCAGGAAACCCTCTTTTATCAGAAACGGTTCATAGACTTCTTCTATCGTACCTGCATCTTCACCCAAGGCAGTGGCAATGGTAGTAAGTCCTACCGGGCCGCCCTTGAACTTGTCGATGATGGTACAGAGTATCTTGTTGTCTATCTCGTCCAGACCATATTTGTCAATATTCAGAGCCTCGAGAGCAAACTGCGCGATTTCCGTATCGATGCTTCCGGTGCCCTTCACCTGGGCAAAATCGCGCACACGGCGCAGCAGTGCATTGGCAATACGTGGCGTGCCACGGCTGCGGCTCGCAATCTCGGCGGCAGCCCTCACCGAACAAGGGACTTCGAGAATGCCGGACGAACGGCGTATAATGCCACTCAACACGTCGTCATCATAATATTCCAGATGCAGATTTATACCGAAACGGGCACGTAACGGAGCTGTCAGCAGACCGCTGCGAGTAGTAGCTCCTACCAGTGTGAAAGGATTCAAGTCAATCTGTATGCTCCGGGCCGAAGGGCCTTTGTCTATCATGATGTCAATGCGGTAATCCTCCATGGCCGAATACAAATACTCCTCCACTACAGGGCTCAACCGGTGTATTTCGTCGATGAAAAGCACATCATTCGGCTCCAAGCTGGTAAGCACTCCCGCCAAGTCTCCAGGCTTGTCGAGTACCGGACCGGAGGTTATTTTAAAACCTACCCCCAGTTCGTTGGCAATGATATTGCTGAGTGTCGTTTTTCCCAATCCGGGAGGGCCGTGAAGCAGCACATGGTCCAGCGCCTCGCCACGCAGGCGGGCAGCTTTTACAAATATGCGCAGATTGTCCACCACCTTGTCCTGCCCGCTGAAATCCTCAAAATTCAACGGACGGAGAGCGTTCTCGAAATCACGCTCTCGGCTGGTAACGGGTTGCTGATTGCGTATGTCAAAATCTTCTTGTTCCATTCCAGACTCCTTTGTTTTCTGCAAAATAACTAATTTATTTTGAGATAAGCGACAGAAGTTGTTTTTTTCATGGCTATATCCCCTACCAAAAAAGAACTGCATGAAAGAAAAACTCATTCATACAGTTCTTAAAATCATCCATAAGCTAATCATGCTTACCTCCTGTTGCAAAAGAACTGATTTTTTTCGTAAAAAGTACGGAAACAGAAAAAGATTTGCCCTTCCCCCAAAGAAAACCTATCTTTACGCCCAAATGAAAACCTATAAAACATACATGCCATGAACCCCGAAACAGCCCTCTCCCAAATCCCCTTCGACTACGCCCTGTGCCTCGACCATGAATGCCCCAAGGCAGCCAACTGCCTCCGCCAACTGTCCGTGCAAAGCATGCCGGCGGACAAAGAGTACTGGAACATCGTCAGCCCCAAACGGCTTGCCGCCCTGAAGGGAGACTGTCCTTTCTTCCGAACCAGCGAAAAGGTGCGCTACGCCAAAGGCTTCATGAACCTGCTGGACAACCTGCCCTACAACAAACGAAGAACCGTCATCAGCCTCCTGATAGCCCGCTTCGGACAACGGACCTACTACCGCATACGCAAAGGAGAACGCCTGCTGTCACCGGACGAACAACGAACCGTGCTGAACATCATCGGACAGCCTGAAGCAAACATAGAATCGGCTTTTGATGCTTACGTAGAGGGCTACGCATGGTAACAAACTCGTTCTCTTGGACTTATTTTGCCAAGACAACGACAACCTATTGGCAAAACATTGCCTACAAACAGGCAACACCTTGCCTGTCCGAAGGCAACGGCCTGCCAACAAACTGGCAAAAGCTTGCCGGCAAGCAGGCAAGAAACGCGATGCCATTGCCGGACTTTCTGTCTTCGGGCATCAGCCATCAGCCGCCCGAACGGCGTCAGCATGTCGGCCGCACAGCTTTACGACCCGGGGCACGGTTCCCCTTGCGGCGTGGAACAGGAAGAAGAGGGAACATCGAAAGGAAATCCCTCGTCAGCAAGCAAAAATACGATATTTGCTCAAAAGTTAATAAAGCATATGCCGCATTTCCCATTATTTTTCCCATCTTTGCGGCAATATTCACCTCTCAATCTACTTAACATTATGAAAAGAAAACCATTGCTGCTCGGAATCATCAGCCTGCTGGCAACTGCAACCATCCATGCACAAGAGTTCCGTTTGCAACCCACTCCCCAGAACTACACCGTACAACAGGACGACTCCATCAGCATCCCCCGGCAATACCGGCTGATGGCAGGCAACTCCTTGAACAACGGAACCGCCCTGCCCCTGCTCCGTTCGCTGATGCCGGAAGAGGCCCCCGATGCTGCATTCCGCATCTACATCGGAACAAAAGGCGACAAGGTGGTAAGCAGCTACCGGAAACGGATTCCGCAAAAGTCCGAAGGCTACTTCCTGAAAATAGAAAAAGACCGCATCATCATTGCCGGAGCCGACGAACGGGGAACTTACTACGGCGTGCAGACACTTGCCCAACTGCTTACTCTGGACAAACTGCCCCTTGCCGAAGTGGCCGACTATCCCGATGTGCCCTACCGGGGTGTGGTAGAAGGATTCTACGGAACCCCCTGGAGCCAGGAAGACCGCATACGCCAACTGGACTTCTACGGACGGAACAAGATGAATGTCTACCTCTACGGTCCTAAAGACGACCCCTACCACAGCACACCCCACTGGCGCAAGCCCTACCCTGCCCAAGAAGCCGAACGGCTGAAACAACTCGTGGACAGAGCCCGCGACAACAACGTCATCTTCTACTGGGCCATCCATCCGGGACAGGACATCCGCTGGAACGAAGAAGACCGTGAGCTGCTGTTGCAGAAATTTGAAAGCATGTACCAGCTGGGCGTGCGCGGATTTGCCGTTTTCTTCGACGACATCTCCGGCGAAGGAACCAAAGCGGACAAACAAGCCGAACTGCTGAACTACATCGACAACCATTTCGTACAGGTCAAGAAAGACGTCGCCCCACTGGTGATGTGCCCCACGGAATACAACAAGTCATGGACCAAGGTGGAAGGCGGCTACCTCACCACTCTTGGCGAGAAGCTGAACAAGGACATCCAAATCATGTGGACCGGAAACCGGGTCATCGCCACCATAGACCGGCCTACCCTGGACTTCATCAATCCGCTGATAAAACGCAAAGCCTACATTTGGTGGAACTTCCCTGTGTCCGACTATGTACGCGACCACCTGCTGATGGGGCCCGTCTACGGAAACGGACTCGACATCGAAGACGGCATGTCCGCCTTTGTCTCCAACCCCATGGAACATGCCGAAGCTTCCAAGATTTCCCTCTACAGCGTGGCCGATTACACCTGGAACATGGAGAAATTTGACAGCGACACCTCCTGGAGACACGCCATCAAAGACCTGATGCCACTCCATGCCGAATATCTGGAAACATTTGCCGCCCACAACTCCGATTTGGGCAAGAACGGACACGGCTTCCGACGCGAGGAATCCATCCGTCTGCAACCTGCCCTTTCCGCACTGCTGAAGAGCTATCTGGAGAAAGGCGAGATAGACGAAACCGCCTACAACCAAGTAGACGAAGAGTGCCGCAAGATTATCCTCTCTGCCGATATGCTGCTTGCCTCCGGCAACGAGAACCGCCCTCTTATCGATGAAATCAGACCTTGGCTCACTCAATTCAAACTGGTGGGCGAATACGGAAAGACTGTGCTGGAAATGATGCGCCTGCCACAACAGGAAAAAGCCTTCCTGCCCGGCCATGCCCACGCACAAGCCTTGCAAACCCTGATGACGGACAACGATGCCCGCTATCCGCAAGGAGTGAAGAGCGGAAGCGGACAACTGATGCCCACCTTCGACGCCCTGTTCGAGGCCTCCACGAAGCAATACAACCAGCGGTTCCATACCGCACTGAACGCCCGTGCCGTCTACTCGCCCTACACGCTGGAAAGCAACGTGCAACAGCTCGCCCTGCTCCCCACGCAGCAGAAGGGAAAAGAAGGCAGCATCGCCCCCTCCAACGAAGTCATCCTTTGGCAGGCAGGCGGCTCTCTGACCCTCTCCATGGACCGTCCGCGCGTGCTTGCCACGCTGAGGATAGACTTGGGGACAAAGGAAGAAGGATACACGCACTTCAGGCTGGAAACAAGCCTTGACGGCAAAACGTGGCGAAACGCAAACTTGCAGAGCGTATGGAAAGGATACACCATGCAGAAAGCGGATGTGGAAGGACAAAAAGTACTGAAGATAAGGCTGACCAACACCTCCGGAAGCGAACAGAAAGTATATTTCAAAGCATTCAGGCTGACAGAGCAAGAGTGACCTCGTATCAAGAAGAGCAATCTCCGACACCGCAACCGAATGCCAAACGACCTTTAAAAAACATATAACATGTATAAAGCTGTTTTAGGAGCCATCTGCTCCCTGTTTTTCACACTGTCGCTACAAGCGCAGCAACCACTCGAGAAAGGATTGCAAAGCATCAACCGGGCTTCGGCCGAAGCCATTGTCGGCTTTCTGGCCGACGATGAGCTGCAAGGGCGCGAAGCCGGTACCCACGGGGCACGAGTGGCAGCCCGCTACATCGCCTCCCTCCTGAAAGAAGCCGGCATCGCACCGCTCTACAAGGAGGGGTATTACCAGCCCTTCGAAGCATGCAGCAAGGAGAGGCAGCAACGGGGACGGTGGCACGTGCATCCCGACTCCATCGCTGCCCTGAAGCAAGGCACCCATCGCTCCTTACAGATGGACAACGTGTTGGGATTCATTCCCGGCCAACGTGTCGACGAATATGTCATTGTAGGCGCTCACTTCGACCACTTGGGCACGGACGAGACACTGGTCAACGACCGGATATACAACGGTGCGGACGACAATGCCTCGGGCGTGTCCGCCGTCCTGCAGATAGCGCGTGCCTTTGCGGCCAGCGGTCAGAAACCGTTGAGAAACGTAATTTTCGCCTTCTGGGACGGAGAAGAGAAAGGCCTGCTCGGCTCGAAACACTTCGCGCAAAGCTGCCCTTTCATCAGCCAAGTGAAAGGTTACCTCAACTTCGACATGATAGGACGCAACAGCAAGCCGGAACAACCGCAACATGTAGTCTACTTCTACACTGCCGCCCATCCCGCCTTCGGCGACTGGCTGAAACAGGACATCGCACGCTACAACCTGCAACTGCAACCCGACAGCCGCGCCTGGGACCGCCCAGTGGGTGGCAGCGACAATGCCACCTTTGCCTTGCTGGACATTCCCATCATCTGGTATCACACGGACGGACACCCCGACTACCACCAACCCTCGGACCATGCCGACCGACTGAACTGGGAAAAGGTTGTGGAAATCACCAAGGCCTCGTTCCTCAATGTCTGGAACCTTGCCAACGAAAAGAAGTATTAACCGCAACAGGCTGCCTTTGGCAGCCTGCGGTTTTCACATCAGTCCATAACTCAAAAGTTCGCAAACTAAAAAACTCAAAATAAAATGGTTTTAAATTACATCTGGGTGGCTTTCTTCGTCATCGCATTCATCGTGGCCCTCTGCAAACTCATTTTTATGGGTGATGTGGAGATATTCACGGAACTCGTCAACTCCACCTTCTCCTCTTCCAAAACAGCTTTTGAAATATCCCTGGGGCTGACAGGAATACTTGCCTTCTGGCTCGGCGTGATGAAGATAGGCGAAAACAGCGGTATGATCAACGCCCTCTCACGTTGGCTGAGCCCGGTATTCTGCCGCCTCTTCCCCGACATACCGAAAGGACATCCTGCCATGGGATCCATATTCATGAATCTCTCTGCCAACATGCTGGGGCTGGACAATGCCGCTACTCCGATGGGGCTGAAAGCCATGAAGGAACTTCAGGAGCTGAACCCGAAAAAGGACACCGCCACCAATCCGATGGTCATGTTCCTTGTACTCAACACTTCGGGACTGATACTTATCCCCGTCAGCATCATGATGTATCGCTCGCAGATGGGTGCCTCCCAGCCCACGGACATCTTTATCCCCACACTGATAACGACCGCCATCTCGACCGTTGTCGGTGTCATCGCCGTCAGCATTGCACAGCGCATCAACCTGCTGAACAAGCCCATACTTATCCTGATTGGCTGCATCAGCCTTTTCTTTGCCGCGCTCATTTATCTGTTCACACAGATTAGTCGCGATGAAATGGGCGTATATTCCACTTTGATTGCCAACATACTGCTGTTCTCCATCATCCTGCTGTTCATCCTCTGGGGGCTGTGGAAGAAAATCAACGTATACGATGCTTTCATCGAAGGAGCCAAAGAAGGCTTCACCACCGCTGTACGCATCATTCCCTATCTGGTTGCCTTCCTCGTTGGAATCGCCGTTTTCCGCACTTCAGGCGCCATGGATATACTGGTGAACGGTATCGGTTATGTAGTAGGACTATTCGGTGTAGATACCAGCTTTGTAGGTGCCCTGCCCACTGCCCTGATGAAGTCACTGAGCGGCAGCGGTGCCAACGGACTGATGATTGACACCATGAAACAGTATGGCGCCGATTCATTTGTAGGACGCATGAGTTGCGTGGCACGCGGTGCTTCGGATACTACGTTCTATATCCTTGCCGTGTATTTCGGCAGCGTAGGTATCACCAAAACGAGGAATGCCGTGACGTGTGGGCTGATTGCCGATTTCTCCGGCATCATTGCAGCGATTATTATCAGTTATATGTTCTTCTTCTAAAGAAACTGTCTTAATCACAGGAATGTAATTTCAATCGTAAATCGTAAAATTGTAAATAAAATGATTAGTTATCAGACAGACGGCGTTGAAATGCCCTCCATCAAGAAGCGTGAAACCACGGAATGGATAAAATCCGTAGCCGCCACTTACGGAAAAAGAGTCGGTGAAATCGCCTACATCTTCTGCTCGGACGAGAAGATACTCGAAGTGAACCGCCAATATCTGCAACACGATTATTACACAGATATCATCACTTTCGACTACTGTGAAGGCAACCGCCTTAGCGGTGACCTCTTCATCAGCCTCGATACCGTACGCACCAATGCGGAACAGTTCGCCGATAACAACTACGAACGTGAACTGTACCGGGTCATCATCCACGGCATCCTCCACCTTTGCGGAATCAATGACAAAGGGCCGGGAGAACGGGAGATTATGGAGGAGGCGGAGAATAAGGCGCTGGCGATGCGGTAATTCCAAAAAATAAAAACTCTGTCTTGATAAAGTGCTGATTTTACCAAGACAGAGTATTTAAGAAAAACAGGTTACTTCAGGCTTCTTGTCATATTTATATCCATCCCATAAGAGGGTTTTGACATCCCCTCATTTATTTCTTCACCGAGAAGCGATAGATACAATGGCTGTCATACTTCTCTCCCGGCTTCAGCAACGCCGAAGGCCATTCCGGCTTGTTGGGCGTATCGGGATACTTCTGCGTCTCTAAGCAGACAGAAGCACGATGACCGTACACGATACCTTTCTTTCCGGTCAGTGTGCCATCCAGGAAGTTACCAGCATAAATCTGAATGCCCGGTTCGTTGGTATAGACATCAAGCACAATACCCGTTGAGGGAGATTCGAGGGTGGCACACGGGCGGGTGACGTCACCCTTCGTATTGAGTACCCAGTTGTGGTCATAGCCCTTGCCGTTCTTCAACTGTTCAAAGTCATTGTCAATACGGGCGCCAACAGCAGTAGGAGTGCGGAAATCCATATCCGTACCTTCTACGGAAACAATCTCACCGGTAGTCATGAAGGTACTGTCCACGGGGGTATAAGCATCTGCATCGATAGTGAGCAGATAATCCGAGTTGGACTTGGAGGGGTCACCGTCCAGGTTAAAGTAAGAATGGTTCGTCATGTTGATGACGGTGGTACGGTCTGTTTCGGCACTGTAACGAATGTCGATGGCATCGTCATCTGTCAGCGAGAAAGTGACCTTGCAGGTCAGGTTACCCGGGAAGCCCTCCTCTCCGTCTTTCGACAGATAAGTCAGCTCCAGAACCTGATTACTCAACTGGCGGGCATCGAACACTTGATATTGGTATCCCTTGGGACCTCCATGCAGGCAATGACCGTAATTGTTGCGCGGCAGCTGGTACTCTACCCCATCCACCGTAATCTTACCCTGATTGATACGGTTGGCATAACGTCCGATGGTAGCGCCGAAATCCGAAGGGAACTTGATGTAGTCCTGAATGGAATCGAAGCCCAGCACCACATCACGCATAACGCCATCCTTGTCCGGCACCATCACCGATACAATACGTCCGCCGAAGTTCGTAATGCAAACTTCCATACCATTCTTATTCTTCAAAACAAACAAGTCTGTCTGCTTGCCATCCACTTCCGTACGGAAGTTGGCAGGTTCCAGTCCCGAGGCAGTCTTTTCGCTCGCCTGCTTGCCTGTGCAAGCCGATGCCAACAGCATCACGCTTGCCAACAAAGTCATCATCTTATTCATAAATACAATATTGGTTACTGTTTAGACTATCATTTTTTCAACAAGAACTGCTCCGCACGTCCCGGAGTGAACAACTCCCACAAAGAAGCAACCGTCCAGCCCGGAGCGAAGATATTGTTGTAATATCCCTTTCCGTTACGTCCGTAATCCCAATTGGTATGCTGCACCACTTCCGGGTAATAGCCTACTTTGGCAATGCCGCACATGTGTCCTTCATACGGCAGTAACTGGCGCATGGAAGTGGAAATCACCTCGGCAAAGTCAGAGAAGCGCGGCTCGTTGTACTCCCAGGAAAGCCAATGCAGCACATCGGCAAATTCGAAGATAAACACATCGATATGGTTATTCTCTACCGACACATTACCCCAACCACGGGTTTTCAAGCCGATATCTCCCAGCATCTGACCTTCGGCAAAAGGAACATCCCAGGTATAATACCACGACAAGGCAAAATAAGCTGCTTTCTTCGCCAGACCGGCATAGTGTGCACGCTCTTCTCCTTTGGTAACCAAAGCCAGATAATAAGCAGCCGTAGCAGCATACAAGGAAGCTTCCTTGTCCTCGCAGTTGGCATCCAGCGTAGACGAGAAATAATCGGCCTTGGAGATAAGTTCCTTCTCCAGGTAGTCTACCGTACGCTTGGCGCTTGCCAGATAACGCTTGTCCTTGAAATACTTGGATGCCATCACCAAAGGCAAGGTTGCCGAAGGCGTGCTGCCGCCGCTGGCATCCACGATAGAGAAATCATCCTTGAACTTACGCGGGAAGCTGCCGTCCTCGTTCTGCAACTTAAGGAAGTTGTCCAGCATGCCCTTGATGCGTTTCTCCCATTCGGGGTGTTTACGCTTCTGCTGTTTCTCGTAGTTCAGATAGTTCAGAATGGCATATACGCCTTCGGACTGACGGCGGATGCTATGTCTGGTTTCCTTGAAGCCGCGGTTGTAGTGTACCACTTCGTTGAAGAAGCCCGCAGGCGAGAAACCGTTCCGGAGATAAGTATCGAAGATACGATTGGCATTGTCCACCAAGTCTTGGCGATTCTGCTGCTTACCATATTCCAGCGCATTGAAAGCGTTCAGCAACGTACGTCCCACAAAGCCCACTTCGGCAACGTCCGTATTGGCACAAGTGGCAGTCTCCAACTCTACACCGGAATAATAATGAGTGGGGGTATTACCGACATAGCTTTCCACAAAGAAGTTGCTCATCACCTCCTTCATGCGGTCTACCGTGTAAGGTGTGCCGACCGGTTTCGGGCTGTTCGTGTCGTAGCTATATTCCCAGGTGCGCTGTACGCATTCCGAGAAATCGGCAGCATTCCTTTCGGACAACTCCCAGGTCATGGAGATGCTATCGCCCTTACGCAGCAACTGGAAAGCCTCAACGGCAGGAGCCAGCGTCAATTTGCGGATATATGTCTTCGGTGCTTCCTTATAGGGGAAACCGTATGCCAAGACAGTCACACCATCCACATTGCAGAAACCGGTATATCCGATGGAAGTCTCGCCGGACAAGATTACCTCTCCCTCCTTATGAGTGGTCAAAGCTTCCTTGTCGAACTTGTCAATACGGATAACCGACATGGACGTACCGCTTGCCGGATTGAAAGCTGCCGTCAGCGGAGTGCTCAAACGGTCCTCACGCACCAGCCAACTGTCCGATGTGTGGAAAGAAGGAGCTTCCTTCGGCGAACGCAGGTTGCGGCGATACCAGAAGCCCGGCATGTAGAACTGGCAGTCCGAATGCTTGTAACCGGTCTTTATCTGTTCCCCGTAGTTGAAATACACATCTTCCAGCGCTTTCAGTGTGACAGTAATACGCTGTTTGCCATCCTTGTCCACCACCCGGCGGACGATTTCCAGCGGCAGCTTCTCCGAAGCCCGGCAACCGTACACACCCTCCTGCATCTTCTGCAAAGCCAGCTGATATTGCCTGGCATCATTCCCCGGCACTTTCAAGGAAATAGAGGCGGAGATGTCTTCCGAAGCAACATTCACCGCTCCCGCACCCGTAATGCCCGCAACGAGCATTACTCCCAAAAACAATCTTTTTAGTCTCATAGTTACATCTGTTTTATTGTTGTTAGAAAAAATATCATTCATTCCATTCCGACGGGCTACTTTCATGATAATCAGAATTTCGGTTTCTCCGCTTCCGTAGATGCAACGGAGTCTTCTACCGTCGGCCATCCGTCTTCCCAGCTAATCCTATCCAGCATCAATACGCGGCCTTCGGGATTCTTAGTACTCACCGCGTGATAGAAGAACCAGTCATTACCGGCATTGTCCGTCACAATCTCGGAGTTATGGCCGGTCCCCACAAAGGTATTGCTTTTCCGAATCAGCACTTCGTGCTTGTTGTCCATCATGCTGCCGCCATTCTTGTCGACATAGGGGCCGAAAAGATTATCTGAACGCCCTACAACGGTGGTGTAGGTACTGTTCAACCCCTCACAGCAACTTCCTATGGAAGCAAAGAAATAGTAATGCCCGTCCTTCTTGTGGATATAAGTACCCTCGTAAGCGGTTCCTGCCACTTGTTGCGGTGTGGCGCCGTCCTTCAGAGAAAGTCCGTCGTCAGACAGTTCAATCGCATAGATTCCACGGAAACTGCCCCAGAAAAGATATTTCTTTCCCCCATCCTCTATATAGAAAGGGTCGATGGAGTTCTGCACATTGATTTCATTGCTGCGGAACATCTTTCCGTGGTCCTTGAAAGGGCCCTCCGGTTTATCGGCAGTGGCACAACCGATGCCGCAAGTCCACTCGCCTCCCCAGACGGACATGGAATAGTAGAGCACGTATTTATCACCTATCTTGTTGATGTCCGGTGCCCACAAACCTCCGTTCGGCTCAAAGTCAGGCCGGGTACGGTCGGTAAAGGCAGTACCTACATATTCCCAATCCACCAGATTCCCGGAACGGTGAATCGGCAGATTGCGTATGTCCTCGGTGGCATACAGATAATAATAACCGTCACCGCCCTTTATCACAGAAGGGTCTGGCAAACTGTAGTTTATCACCGGATTGCGGTAGACATTCTTCAGTTGTTCATTCGGCTGTTCACCCGGTTTGTCTTCCTTTGTGGCCGATGACGAGGAGCATGCTATCAGGCAGCATAACACCGATAATACAAGAAACTTTTTCATACTATGTATTTTTTTCATTTTACTTTTTCAGATGATGCGCTGCCCAATACCTGCGGACGGACAAGAGGGCCGCCGATAGAAACCGTTCCCCGGTCGGAAATGGCAAAATCCTTGATATACGAAGTGCGCGGCTGTACTTTCGTGGAATCCCAGTGTGCATGGAAAATATATTTCCAGCTGCCGTCCTTGCAGCGGAAGGGCGCTCCGTGTCCGGTGCCCATCAAGCCGTCGGCACGTTGCAGAATCGGGTTTCCCTCGTATTTCTTCCACGGTCCCGTCGGACTGTCCGAAGTGGCGTAGCCCACTCCGTAGTTCTTGCTTTCAAAGTGATTGGCCGAATAAACCAGATAATATACACCCTCTTTCTTCAAGATGGAAGGGCCTTCGGCAACCTTGGCGGGCTTGTCTTGCGAAAGCTCCCAAGGCTCTCCCACCTTAATGCACTCCGTCAGCGTTTCCTGCTTGATGCCGGTCAGATCATCGTTCATCTCTGCCACCCAAATGACGTTGCCATCCGTAAAACGCACGAAATAGAGGTAAGGCGTGCCGTCATCGTCGATGAGGAGAGAGGTATCGATGCTCTTCTCATCCCATATCGGCTGCTTCACCTCCTGACGGAACGGACCTTGGGGAGCATCTGCCGTTGCCACGCAGATATGCTCTTCGGTGGAATAAAACAGATAAAACTTCTTCTTCGATTCGATGTAGTAAACTTCCGGTGCCCAGAATCCCCACGTGCCGTAGGAGTCGGCAGCCGACAACGCCTGGCCTTCACGCGTCCAGTTTTTCAAGTCATCGGAAGAGAAGCAGGCAAAGCCTTCCCCTTCTACCGTACCTCCGGTGCCGTAGGCATAATACTTGCCTTCGTAAAGCATTACGTAGGGGTCGGCAATCGGCAGATAGTCTGATTCTACAACCGTCTTCTCCTTGCAGCCTGCAAAGCAAAGACAAAGCAACAGCAGCAATATATAATTCTTCTTCATATCCATCTCTTATTTTACTATTTTGGGTGTCATATAGTCCTTGCTGATTCTCATGCGGTCCACACCGTCCACTTTCTCGAAAGAAACGTCACTGATGTACATGGCGCGCGGATGGATGCTACTCTTGTCCTTATGGGCATGGAAAACGATACGAAGCTTGCCCGCCTTGTCGGTGAAGGTGGCACTGTGCCCCACCCCAACCAGTTCTCCGGGTTTCTGCAGCAAGGGATTCTCCTCGTATTTGGTCCAGGTACCCATCAAATCGGTAGCTGTGGCGCAACCTATGCCGTAGAAAGGACTCTCATAGCTGTTGGCGGAATAGGTCATATAATAGAGTCCATTGTGCTTGATGACAAACGGACCTTCATTCACGCGGGGCCACACTTCCTCCCATGCCTGAGAGACGTGGATGCAAGGGTGCATGGTCTCCTTCTTGATAGTCATGAGGTCTTTCTCCAATTCGGCCACCCAGATGTTGAGCCCGTCGTTGAAACGGTCGAAGAAGAGATAAGGCGTGCCGTCATCATCAATGAACAGAGAGTTGTCAATGCATTTCTCATCGGCAATCATCGGTTCCTTCTTACTTTGGGTAAATGGTCCTGCAGGTGAGTCTGCTGTTGCCACACAGATATGCTCGTCTGCCGAGTAATACATATAGAACTTCCCGTTCACTTCGTAGACCTCCGGTGCCCAGAACCAGCGATCGGCCCAGACATCCTTCTTCTGGAGCGCCATGCCCTTATACTTCCAAGTCTTCAAATCATCGGAGGTATAGACTTCGATGCCGTCATCCGCATGGGTGCCATAGGCATAGTAAGTGCCATCGTGCAACATGATGAACGGGTCGCCCAAAAGCACCGGCGTTTCAACTCCTTCGACAACAATATCGTCCACATCCTTATAGTCTGAAGAGCAGGACTGGCAGGAAGCCAGCGTGGCCAACAGAAACAGATACATACATATAAAATTCTTTTTCATGATTCTTTCTTAAACAATTGTTATGATGATAAATATTTACTTTCAAGAAGATGTTCCGTTACACCCGTATATTGAACCCTATTCAGTCGTATACTGAAATACATTCAGTCGTATACTGAATCACCCCCAGTCCATCGCACTGATTCACAAGGAAATACAGACGCCGGTTTCTATATACATTTTTCATTACATATATACGGAACGGCACATCCCACGATTGCGTCTAATCGCGCCTCTGCCCTACATGATAATACAACGTACCACTATAAACCGGAGAGCCGCCCTCCGAACAGAATCCGATGCGGGATGCAGGGTAGCGTATATCCAAAGCTCCCAGCTCCCTGCCGTCGACAAACAGATACAGCTTGTCTGCACGACGCAGGGCACGAAAATTATAGGATTCCTTCCACAATTCATGTACACCTATCTTATAGATATGGCGTTCCAAATCCTCCGCCTCCTTGTTGATGAAGCGGATGCCTTCTGCCTTTACCGGAGTAAAGGTACAATAATTATATGCAGGATGTTCTGCTATCCCCCTATCTTTGTTTTCTATCGGATGCCATTCGCCGCCATTCAGGTATTCTATGTCGAACTTGCCGAACATGTCATCCGCAAATTCGGATTTATTGCCTGCTTCGTGACGATTCAGGTAAAGTGTATCCAACCATGCAGGTGCGGCAAAACGATAACCTTTCTCAATGAAGTCGGTATACTTCACATCCGGATAGAGCGTTTGCAGGCATCCCAACGGGAATTCCTTCTTCCAGGCAGTTTTCCCTTTCTTCACGGCTGTCACCTCAAGCACACGGGTGATGCCATCGAACTGAGCCTTCACATAGTTATCCTTATCCACATAAACCGGATAGCTTCCTGCCTTGTCTTGTCCGGACAAGCCGGACAACTGGAAGCTGAATTCATAATCGTTCAAGAAATCGCCCTTCAACAACTCCTCATTCTCCGAAAGCTGGAAATGCACATCATCGAAGCCGATGGTATAGGTAGCCCCTTCGAACAAGGCAGACTTTGTCTCGTCAAACACTCCGGGAACACCCGCTTCTTCCGCCGGAAGAGCCTCTGCAAAGACATGTTTTCCCGGTGTGGGAATCTCATCCAGCCAAATCTTCAGACAGCCACCATTACGCTCAATGCGCAGATGATGGTACACACCCCAACGGAAATCTTCAGGCAGGACATAGGATTCCTTGTTTTCTTTACCGCCGACAAGTGTACGCAGGTACCAACTCCGGTTCTCGGCATCCAAACCTACATAGGCACAGTTATCTGCATCCTTCCACCAGGCAATGACGCCGGCTCCACCCTCGGTCTTGACTCCCGTCTCGAACAAGTAGGCCACGGACGGCTGTACTTGTTGCAACACACCGAACGAAACTGTCTCGCCTTTACCCGCAAAGGTAGGCATCGAAGGTTCGGGATGATAACCTGCCGTGCGGGGGCCGGTGATACCGTCCACAAACAACGTCTTGTCGAAGAACTGGACACGGTTGATATATTGTCCCCGATGCTCATCGTTCTTGTTTGCCATATAAATCAACCACCATTCAAATCCGTTGGGCCCCCTCAGAATATTGGGCTGGCCGGGAGTCATCAGAATATCGTCGGCAATGCCGTCTTTCATATCGAACAGAGAAACGTCGAAGAATTGCGAACGTCCCTTGTTTGTTTCTACGGCAAGCAGATTCGTGCCTTCCTTCAAAGCAGCACGCAGCTTCTTGTCCAGGTTTACGATGCAATAATCACGCCCCTGCTTCTCGTAGACAATTGTTCCGTTCAGATAAATCCGGGTATCTCCGTCGTGAGCGACACGCAGTGCCAGATTGCCGGTTTCGCTGCCGGCAGAGAAAGTCTTTCGCAACCATAGGGAGGGCGTATCCCACAAGGTGCCCAGATGCCGGGTTGTGGAACCTTTCACTTCACGGGACGAAAAGCCGGTCTCCCCCCTCGCCCAGCCGGAGTCATCGTAGGTCACTTTTGTCCAGTCGCCCTCCGGCTTGCTCTCCGTATAAGCAAACAACGGCTCATACGTGCGGCCATACCGCAATAAATCCACTTGCTTCTCCTCCAGTTGTGTCTGATTGCAGCCTACAACCGGATAGCTATATTTATTACCATTTTGAAAACCTAAAGGAGAGTCTGCCTCAGCAACTCCCAACTGATAATTGCCCCACTCTGTAGAGGTGTGGTTGGCATTATACATCATATAGTAGCGGCCTCTATACTTCATGACCCACGGTCCCTCCGCTACTCTGTTATCCATCGTTTCCCATGTATCCGGCAATGAGGCGAACTGGCACACCGGTTCGCCGGCAAATTCTGCCGGGTTCTTCATTTTACGTCCCCATATGGTATTTCCATCAGTAAAACGTACCATATACATGTATAGTTGTCCATCATCATCTCTGAATATTTTGGGGTCGATACGGTTATCCATCCATGTCTTCTTGTTCGGTTCTGTATAAGCGCCCAAGACATCTTTGCTCTGCGCATGTACAATGTGAACGGCATGCTTGTCCTTCCCCCAATAATTGACTGACCAGTACAAATGAAAATCACCGTTCAGATAGAACATGTCATTGGCATGAATCTGGTCATCTCCAGCTCCGCTGCCTCTGGTCCAGTCATTGTCCATGGATACGACATGGATAGGTTTCCCCCAATGAACCAAATCATCGGACACATAGAAATCCCCGTTTGTACGGACCCCGCCAATATAATATTTGCCGTTATATTTCATTACGCCGGCATCCGCCACTCCCGGAAGTACCGGATTCTGGATGTTCTGCGCAAACAAGCTGCCGCAGCAAGCAAAAGCGAATGGTAATAGTAGTTTTTTACAGACAAGCATATGGTATAAGATTTAAGAAAGAAAAGGCTATACCGGAAGCATCCTGAATGAGAACAGGCTTCCAGGCATAGCCTTCTTTGGTTATCAATAGCCTGGATTCTGGTTGAGATGAATCTCTCCATTTACGGTACTTACATCCACTTCATCTCTAGGGATAGGCAACCGTCTATGCTTACCCACAACGAAGTTTTTGAAGTCTCTGTCGCGTTTTTCCAATTCCTCTATACCCGCTTCGGTATCAAGCAATCCCCAACGCTTCAAGTCGGCCCAACGCCAACCTTCAAAGCAGAGTTCCAAAGTACGTTCCATCTGCAGACGCTTGATAAAGGCATCTTTAGAGTTCAAGCAATCTTTCCATTGGCTGTCTTTCAACTGAGCCAGACCGGCACGTTCTCTTACCTTGTCCACATAAACAGCAGCATCGGCAGGATTAGTACCCGTTTCAACAAGACACTCTGCATAGTTCATCAGGATATCTGCGTAACGCATGATACGATAGTTGTTACGGGCAAAATAATCTTCTGCACTACGATAGTAAGAAGTATTGTATTTACGGATATAGCAGTCTTCCGGGTCAGTTCCCCAATTGTCATTCCAATCGGCATTTTCAAATCCATAATATTTCTTCGGCTGGTCAGGGAAGTCTTGCGAAAATCCACGATAAAGGATACTGCCGTACAAGCGCAAGTCATTCTTTCCATCCACACGTTTCTCTTTCAAGAACTCGTCTACCAACCAGCGACGTGCCTTACCGTCTCCCCAACCTATACCACTTGGAGCATAGAACTGAGTACGCTGGAAACCGAATGCCATACTGGCATCATTACCCGTACCACCCTTGTTCTGGTCATCAAACTGAATCTCAAAGATACCTTCCTTGTTGTTCTCGTCCAAGTCAGTGAAATTATCTTCACGATTGGCGATAAGACCGTACAAAGAGCCCTCTTTATCAATCAACCATTGCAATTGTTCCTTTGCCTTGTCATACTTATGTTGTTGCATATAAGCCTTGCCCAACAATGCCTTGGCAGCACCTTTGGTAGCACGTCCCAGATTGGCAGCATCCCAAGATTCCGGCAGATACTGCATGGCAAAAGTCAAATCTTTCTCTACCTGGTCCCAGATTTCCTGTTCAGAAGCATCTTTCGGAACATAATTGGCATCAGTGGGTTCCAACGGCATGGTACCCTTATCCCACAACAGATTTACTTGGAAATACCACAATGCACGCAAGAAAGACGCCTGAGCCAATACGCGGTTCTTCGTGGTTTCATCCATCTCTATGTTGGGCACATTGGCCAACACTTGGTTACAACGGAAAATGCCTACATAGAAATGTTCCCAATGAACTGTATTCCCTTCATAAAAGTTGTAGTTGTTGTAAAGGAAACGTGTCCAGTCACCCAATTCAATCCAAGGAGAAGAACTCCAACCCTCGTCCGATGTCAAGTCGTAGCGGAAAGAGAGCCAACGCATCCAAGTAC
This sequence comes from Bacteroides muris (ex Afrizal et al. 2022), assembly GCF_004793475.1. Classification (GTDB taxonomy): domain Bacteria; phylum Bacteroidota; class Bacteroidia; order Bacteroidales; family Bacteroidaceae; genus Bacteroides; species Bacteroides muris. Next base: position 188,680 of record NZ_SRYZ01000001.1, read on the forward strand.
CTTCCTTATAGAGAAAACTATAGCAAGCATTGACACCGGCTGTCGCATCTTCCGGCTTATTCCAATAGGTAGTGTTAGTCACTTCGTTGGGATTGTCTATATCCAGCAAGTCGGCACTACATCCTGAAAGCAACCCCATGGCACCGACAAGCATCATTTTATATATCTTGTTCATAATTTCTGATTATTAGTTATAAGTTAAAAGGTCAAATCCAATCCGAACATCACAGAACGCATATTAGGATAGGCAAAGCTGTCCGTACCGCTGTTCCACACAGAGTTCACTCCCTTAAAGTCAGGGTCTAGACCGGAATAGCCGGTAAAGGTAATCAAATTGCTTCCGGTAGCATACAAGCGAAGTTTCTCAATACCCAGATTAGCCAACCATTTCTGACGGAAATTATAACCGACTGAAATGTTCTTCATACGGAAGTAAGAACCATTTTCCAAGAAACGGTCTGATTGAACAGAGTTGCGGTCATCACCATAAATGATACGCGGAGTATTGGAATTAGAATTTATCTGATAAGGCTCCTCACCGCTCTTGAAGCGAATATAGTTGGAGTTGTCCGAGAACAGGCGACCTTGCCAGCGTGCCACATTGAACACCTTGTTGCCAAACTGGCCGTTCCACATCATGCTGAAATCAAAGTCCTTCCATTCCGCATTGAACACCAACGACATTTGCATCTTAGCCCAAGGGCTACCGCAATAATCACGGTCTTTGTCCGTAATCTGTCCGTCATCATTCAAGTCAAGGTATTTCACATCACCCAATTGAGGACGCTTTCCGTTAATCAAAATAGGAGTACCTGCCTCCACCTTATTCTCTGTTCCTTCGGGTACATGCGTTCCTTTCGTCACATACTCATCTATTTCCTGCTGTGTTCTGAAAAGACCGTCAGTTTGTCTCAAATAGAATTCTGCCAACGAATGACCTGGCCTCGTTCTAGCCTGCCCCGAATCGATATAATCTCTACGGCTACCGTCACGCCCCAAACTCAACACTTCATTGTCGATAGTAGTGACATTCAGCAAAGCGCTATACTTAAAATCCGAAATCTGATCTTTCCAACCAAGTGTAAACTCGAAGCCCTTGTTGCGCAAGCAGGCAGCATTTTTCCATGGAGAACCTCCTTGGTTACCGGTAGAAATGGCAATCGGAGTCTCTGCCAATACATCACTGGTCTTTGAGTTGTAATACTCTGCGCTGACAGTCAAGCGCTGATTAAGGAAGCTGGCATCAAAACCTACATTCACTGTTTCTTTTGTTTCCCAAACAAGACCTGCATTTACCAGTTTCACCTGAGCGGCACCTGAATTGATGGCACCACCAAACACGGTTACAATACTTTGGTTGATGGTTCCGATATAATCCCAATCACCGATGGAAGAGTTGCCGAGACGCCCCCAGTTACCTCTAATCTTCAAATCATTAATCCAAGGCACATCAAAGAATTCCTCTTTTGAAATTCTCCAGGCACCGGAGAATGATGGGAAATTACCCCAACGATTTTCCTTAGCCAGACGGGAAGTACCGTCACGACGGAAGGTGGCAGTCAGATAGTATTTATCATCATAGATGTAGTTCGCACGTCCCAGGTAAGAAATCATCGCATTCTCACTGATGCTGTTCGAGTTTTGCTGGTTGCTCTGCCCGGCATTCAATACGGTCAGATAGTCACCGTTGCCCAGCATCGGGAAGTTGAGACGAGAAGCCCATAGGCCTTCCCATTCATGGTGTTGGTAAGTTGTACCCACCACGGCATCCACATGATGCTTGCCAAAATCCTTATTAAAGTTCAAGGTGTGTTCAATCAACATGTTGTAGGTATTGTCACGAGCCTTCTGCCCTTCCGGGTCGCGGTGCTCCTGGTTCTGAGTCCAATTACCTTCGCCACGGAACCATGAGTTCTCGTAGAAGTAAAGGTCAATACCCCCATTGAATTTATAAGAGAGGAAATCGAACGGTTTGAATTCCAGCCATAAAGAACCATTCAAACGATTCTGACGGAAATGACGATATTCCAAATCTTCACGAGCAATCGGGTTCACACCAAAAGTATTGTATTTGGCAGCATCACCATAGCCATATCCACCCGGATTATTCTCATCATAAATAGGAATGGTAGGCATCATACGCAAAAAGTCATTGTAGGTATTTGTCTGGTTCGGGTCTGTGTTTGTAAGTGAATAAGCCAAGTTTTCACCAAAAGAGAACCAGCCCTTTTTACCTTGTGTATTGACACGGAAGCTATAACGGTCGAAAGTATTTCCATAAGAAACGCCATCATTGTTATAGTAACCGGCTGATACAAAATAACTACCGGAGTCTCCACCACCGGAGAGTGATACGTTGTAGTCCTGCACCAATGCGGTCTTCAACACTTCATCCTGCCAATTGGTATCATACTGTGAGTGTTTCTGAGTGCTGTTTACAGTAGCAATGCCATCTTTGATAGCTTCATTATAGGCAATATCATTATACTTGATATATTCTGCCGCATTCATCAAATCAAATTTCGGGCTCCATTCCAATGTTTCCTTTACGCTTACATTCACTTTCATGGGACCTTTCGTACCTTTCTTGGTAGTAACGATAATCACACCATTGGCAGCACGCGAACCGTAAATGGCAGCAGCAGAAGCATCCTTCAAAATTTGAATAGATTCCGCATCGGCCGGATTGAAGTCAACGCCCGGATTGGTAATCATTCCATCGATGACCCACAACGGAGAGTTGTTGCTCAACGAGCCTACACCACGAATCTGAATATCGGCATCCTCGCCTGCACGCCCACTGCTGCGAACATTGACACCGGTTGCCAAGCCCTGCATCTGGCTCGCCAGTGTCCCTGCAGCGCTTTTCTTCATTTCCTTGGTATCAACAACGGCAACCGCTCCAGTCAAGTCGGATTTCTTCACAGTCTGATAACCGATGACAACCACTTCCTCCAGTGCTTTCGAATCATCTTTCATCACCACGCGCAAGGCAGTTCCCTTATAGACAACTTCCTGCGTAAGCATACCGATATAAGAGAAAACGAGTGTACTTCCTTTCTTTCCACTCACTGAGAAATTACCGTCAATATCGGTAATGGCACCCGTGGTAGTACCCTTCACCAATACATTCACGCCCACCAAAGGCTCACTATTTGCATCCGTCACCGTTCCCGTTATGGTCACATCTTGTGAATAAGCGGTAGCTGCAAACACAACAAAGAATAAGAATAAGATTTTCTTGATCATTTTTTATAGAATTAGATTTTAAAACTATGCGGAAACTAACGTCCGCCTTTTAAATACACCGCAGAAAGTGATTAGTCACTTCTGCCAATCATAGAACATTGATTAGGATTTGTTACGTCATAGGCATAGGGGTCATAGTATTATGATACTGTTGATTTTCGGATGCAAATATATCCGCATAAAGCTAAAATTAATGCAAATATCGCTTCAATCTATGCAATTATAAATCCAAAAAAATGCCTCTGAGGTGTCTCTCAGAGGCATTTGATTGGATTGTTATATTTAACAAGCATTCCATGCTATCATTTCACGAAGTCTTTGGGCAGAATACCAAATTGTTTTTGGAAACACTTGGTAAAATAGGAAGGAGTATTGAAGCCAGTCATATAGCAAACCTCATTGATTTTACACTCCCCCTCCTTCAAAAGCTGCGCCGCTTTCTTCAGTCGTTCCAAGCGGATGTAGTCATTGGGAGTCATATCCAATATGCCCTTTATCTTCCGATTCAGGCTCGAACGGCTCATGTTCAGCAGGCTTGCCATATCATCCAGACAGAAATCCGGATTCTGCATATTGGCAACCACCACTTCCTTCAATGTTTTAAGGAAAGACTCATCTGCCTTTGTCATTGCCATACTGCCCGTCTGCACAAAAGGAGAATTGACAAAAGAAGCCCGTAGCTTCTCACGGTTATTCAGCAGATTGGCCACACAAACTTTCAGGTATTCCACGGAGAAAGGTTTCTCTATATATACGTCAGCCCCCAGCTTCATTCCCTCTATCTTGGCTTGAAGGGTCGTCTTCGCCGTAAGCAGGACAATCGGTATATGGCTACAATCAAGCTCGGACTTCAGATGCTCGCACAACTCCAGTCCGTCCATCTCGGGCATCATTATGTCTGAAATGACAAGATTTACGGTATGCTCTTTCAACACTTTCAAAGCTTCCACTCCGTTCATGGCAGTCAGCACACGATATTCCGAAGAGAACTGTTTTACAACAAATGCCTGCATCTCCGGGCTGTCTTCCACCACCAAAAGGGTATACCGGTGCTGTTCCAAGGCAGTACCTGCACCACTTTCCTCGGAGGGTTCCCCGCACGTTACCGGTTCTTTATGCTCTACGACCACCGTCTGCTCGTGCCTTAGTGGAAGTGACAGCAAGAAACAGTTGTTCTCCATCGAATCTTCCATGCACAACGTACCCTCATGGAACTCGGCCAATGAACGGGCAAGCGCAAGCCCGATACCGGTGCCGGGCACAGAGCGCAACGTACCGGTTTTATACTGGATGAACGGCTTGAAAATCTCCTCGCGCATCTCTGCCGGAATGACAAGGCCGTCATTGCATACGGAAAGCAGCAGTCTTTCACCTTCCGAATATAACCTGATGCGTATATAGGTCTCCGAATACTTTATCGCATTGGTCAGCAAATTGCTGATAATCTTGGTAAGCCCTTCCCTGTCAACCGAAGCATACAAGCTTTCGGGAGTCTCTATACTCAATGCCAGCCCCCTTTCACGTGCCAGGGGATTGAAGCGCTTATACGTCTTCTGCAAGAGCTCAGACACGTCACATTCCACAAAATTCAATTGGAAACCTTGTGTCTCTGTCTTCCGGAAGTCCAGCAACTGATTCACCAGATCGAGCAGCCGGTTGGTGTTCAACTCCATGGTCTCCAAATCATCCCTGATGTCATCCGAAACAGACTGGGAAGCCAGTACATTCTCAAGCGGGCTCTTTATCAGTGTAAGCGGAGTACGTATCTCGTGTGCTACATTCGTAAAGAAGTCTATCTTTGCAGTATACAACTCCCGCTCCTTTTCCCGCTCAAACTTGTCCATAGCCTGCTGGTGCTTCTGCCGGGTCCGTTTTCTGAAATAGATAACTATGCCAACCAGCGAACACAGCACCAATACCGCATAACCGACATACGCCCAAGTGGAAAGATAGAAAGGAGGACGGATATGGATGTCGAGCACACGTTCCGCCACGTTCCACTTGCCATCGCTATTGGAACCTTTTATACGCAATGTATAGCTTCCGTATGGAAGGTTTGAATAGTTGATGATAGAATTCCGTCCTACCGTATACCAGTCGCGGTCAAAGCCTTCCAGCTTACATTCAAGACCATTCATTTCGGGTGCCTGGTAACTCAGGGCCGCAACCTGGAAAGAGAAGGAATTCTGGTCGGCATCCAATTCTAACTCATCCGCATAGGTGATGCTCTTCTCCAAAGGAGAATCCGGACTGTCCACCGAAAGCCGTTTGTTGAACAGATAAAAATCTGTAATCACTACGGGAGGGAGAAAAGTGTTCTCCACAAAAGTTTCCGGGTCAAAGGCTATGAATCCGTTGATACTACCTAAATAGATGCGCCCCTTCTTGTCAATGTAACCGGACTGGAAATTGAACTGGTTGCTCAGCAGCCCGTTTGCCGTGGTATAGACATGTTTGCTCTCCGTATCGGGATTGAAGCAGACCAGGCCATAATTGGAAGTAATCCATAAGTTTCCCCGCTTGTCCTCGACCATCTTGTAGATGGTATTGCTCGGAAAACCTTTCGACATGTCATAACGGGTAAAGTTGTCCGTTTCCCGATTGTAGCGGCAAAAGCCCTCACCCAGCGTCGTGAACCACAAACGCTTCTTACTGTCTTCGTAGATACTGATAACCTTATTGTAGGAAAGAGAGGTCGAATCGTTCTCATTAGACAGATAGTTCCTCCACTGCCGACTTCTTACATTGTAGCAGAACACTCCATTAGAGAACGTGGCAAACCACAGATTCCCGTTGAAGTCCTCCAGAATGTCGTAAGTAAACAGATTCTTCAACTGAGGAATCCGGACAAAGTCGTCTGTGGAACGATTGTACTTCAACAGACCGGATGTAGTGCCTATCCACACGTCTCCCGTAGTAGTCCTGCAAATGGTGAAAGCGTCATTGGCGGCCATGGAATTCTCACTCTCACCCTTGGCATAATGTCTCACCTGCCCGGTAGGAAGATTTACCCGGTTCAAGCCACCAGAGAACGTACCTACCCACAAATCATCCCCGTCCAGGCAAAGGCCGTGAATATTCTGATAAATACCCGGATGCTCAAAGGGCACTATCTTTCCGTTTTCCGGATTGTAATTAAACAAGCCTTTGTCTTCGGTGCCTATCCACAAGGTGCCGTCATTGCTTTCACAGATTTCCCGTACACGACGGCCGAAATGTCTGAGATTGTCTCTCGGATAGAACTTCTCGAAATAAGTCCATTGATAAGGACAATAGTTCACTCCACCAAAATAAGACCCTATCCACATACCGTTCTCCTTGTCGCAGCAGAGCGAATAAATGGCTTTGTCCGACAATGCATACGAATCATCCTGGTCGGGAACGGTCAAATGGGTAATCTTGTCATTCGTCAGATTGTAAATATACAAACCGGACTCTGCACCCACCCACAGTTCGTCGTCAGATTTGAACTGCAAAGTCCTCACATAGGTGTCCAACAGCTTCCGCGTCTTGCCTGTAGTCTGGTTTATCTCTGTCAACCCGTTCAGCGAAGCGATATATACGCAGTTATGGGGTCCGCTGACCTGCCAATTGATAATGTCGTTCTTGAAAATCTCATTTCCTTCCGCATCCTTGAAAGGCTGCAGAGGAGTCTCAAAATCAGCTTTCGTATAGTAAAGATTATCCGCATACAAAGCCAGCCAACAAGTATTCCCATTCAGCCAGAAGCGGGTGACGTTGGGCAGTCCCGAATCATGCAGACGGTTCAGAAGTTTCCCTTCATCCAGTCTATAGCAGAACAGCCCTTGGTTTTCTACCGATATCCAGATATTGTCGTCCTCGTCACTTCCAATCATGGTGACAAAATCCCTGATAACACTGCCGCTATCACTGGCCTCATCGAAAGCGGTAAAGAAATCCAGTACGGGATCGTAAATAAAGACTCCTCCATCGGTACCAATCCAGATATTGCCCCGGCAGTCTTCATAGAGCGCAGTTATGAAGTTCTTTCCTAAACCGGAATTCTCCTTCTTGTAGACACGGAAAGACAATCCGTCATAACGGTTCAGACCGTCCTTGGTCCCAAACCACATAAAGCCTTTCCTATCCTGCAAAATCTGATACACGGTGTTCTGCGAAAGACCGTTCCGGATATCCATCGTTCTGAAATAGTAATGAACGGCATCCTGCGCACAGACCGGTAACACCGCTCCCATGCACAGACAAAGGAAAAGCTTTATAATCAATCGTTTCATAACAACAATATGCTTTAAGCCCAACAACAATGATGAGTGACCGGCAATTTACGCCAATCACTCATCATTATGAAATTATTGCCCGGTTATTTTTTCAACGCATTGCAAATACGCGTATTTATCTCCTTCACACGCTTCTCATCCAGCTTTATCACCTTGCGGTCGTAAGTCATCAAGCCGTTCACTTCCACCTCCACATCCGTGGTCTGTGTATAGACGGCTGCCGAGAAACCTCTTTTTATCATCTGATACAGCATATCGGCATATTTCACGTACTCATCAGTCACTTCTTTGGAAGAGTTGAACTGAACATATCCCCAATTGCGGTTCGGTTCCCAGATATGGTCTTTCAAGACAAGGCCGATGCCGCCATACTCACCCAAAACCGTGGCACGCTGTGCATCATACAGATACATTTCCGGTTGGGGATAGTTGTGGAGGTCGAGCATGTCACCGCAAGTATAATGGTTACCGCCACTTGCCGGATTCACCAGACGGGTCGGGTCATATTGCTTTGTCCATTCGGCTATCTCTACCGTCTTGAACTGCCCCCAGGCTTCGTTGAACGGTACCCATGTACCGATACACGGATAAGAGTAGAGACAATCCATTATTTCCTTCCATTCCTTGTGATAATAGGCTTCGGATTCGGCGGAGCGTTTCAGTTCTGTTCCGTCGAAATAGCGGCGGTTCTGCCATTCCGGATTACGGTCACCGCTCGGCATATCCTGCCATACGATGATACCCAAACGGTCACAATGTGTGTACCAACGTGCCGGTTCCACCTTGATATGCTTGCGAATCATATTGAAACCGAAATCTTTCGTCTTCTGTACATCATACAGCAAAGCCTCGTCCGTGGGAGCTGTATACAGTCCGTCGGGCCACCAACCCTGGTCCAGCGGTCCAAACTGGAACAAAGCCTCGTTATTCAGTTCCAGGCGTACGATGCCATCCGCGTCACGACGGGTGGAGTACTTACGCATGGCAGCATAGCTGTCCACCTTATCCACTACCTTGCCTCCACTTCTCAGAGTCACTTTCAGCGTATAAAGGAAGGGGGAATCCGGACTCCACAACTTGGCATTCCGGGGCATGGACACCTCCACCGGCTCTGCATTGATACTTTTGCCGGTGGCTACCAGTTGATTGCCGTCATACACATTCACTTCCAGAAGGTCTGATGGACATCCGGCATTCAGTTCAGCTTTCACCGTCAGCATGTTACGGTCAATATCGGGAGTGATACGGAGGTTCTCGATATGCTTTCCGGCAACCGGCTCCATCCATACCGTCTGCCAGATGCCGCTTACGGGAGTATACCAGATACCTTCCGGATTACTGACCTGCTTTCCACGAGGTTGAGGTCCTTTGTCCGTCGGGTCCCAAACCTTTACAACCAACTGATTGGCACCTTTGGCGGAAAGGGCGGCAGTAATGTCGAAGGAGAACGGGGTAAATCCACCCGTATGGCTGCCAACTTTCACGTCGTTCACCCACACGTCCGTTTTCCAGTCGACAGCGCCAAAGTGCAGCAGTACTTGTTTTCCTTTCCAGGAGGAAGGTACTTCAAAACTGCGCTGGTAGACCAGTTCCTGATTTTGATTGATTCTTTTTCCGACTCCGGACAAGGAGGATTCGATGGCGAAAGGAACAAGTATCTGTCCTTCAAACTCTGCCGGAAGATGCTCACCTTTATTTATAACGGCATAATTCCACAGTCCGTTCAAGTTCTTCCAGTCACTCCGTTCCATGATGGGACGGGGATATTCGGGCAACACATTTGCGGGATTAATCCGAGACGCCCAGTCTGTTTTGATTTTATCACCTGCCGGCTTCCATTGTGCCGAGCTTCCGATTGCAAACAACGTCAAGAATGACGATATGAGGAAAAGTCTTCTCATTGTATTATAACTTTTTATTGGTTTCTACGAAAGCAAAGATAAGCCGATTCTGAAAAAAAGAATAGAAATTTCGAGCCAATAAATGCCACATTTATCCCTTCTGACGCTTAAAACTTCCGGATTATCCTAAATTTGCAGGTTCCTGCACCGAACAGCCTATCTATCTTTTCCGCCATTCCCGCGAATCCGGCGTCGACGTCAGAACAACATTTAAATCGGGATTGTCAATAAAGAATTGGCAGCTATTCTTTAATAGCATTCAAGTCACGGAACAACTTAATATATTTCGGCCAAAAGTAACAGAGAGACAATATTAAAGCCAATACCAAGGTCGTTATGCATAGATAAAAAGCGAGTGAACTAATGGTATTCAAATTAGAGAGAAAGAGAGTGAAGAAGACTGCCAAGGCGATACCCGACACTACTTCTCCCGAAAGCGCGTATATTTTGATGGATGTTGTTTCGGAGAACAATTTGGCTGGTGTAATCACTACAGGCAGGGACAACGGAAAGCTGTTTGTTCTTCATCCACTCAAAATTTATGTATCACTGATTAAAAGGCAAACAAAGGAATGAATTGCTACGGAGTAACACGCTTGCGGACGTGACAACGAGGAATAAATTCTTTTTGTTGTCGTAAAGAAATTGATAATAAAGTTACCAGACAAATGCTTTCTCAATTATCCCACCGTCATTTAAATTCTTTAACCATTACAGGATATTTCATCCGGAGTCTCCCCTCACACACATTGAAAACAGACAAGTATTCTGTAAGATAACACATGACGAAACCGCAACTTTTTAGTAACTTTGCACAGTTTTAAATTACACGGAACGAATGGAGTTTAAGTATGACATTATTGTAATCGGTGCCGGACATGCCGGATGCGAGGCAGCAGCTGCTGCCGCAAACCTCGGTTCAAAGACCTGTCTCATCACAATGGATATGAACAAAATCGGTCAGATGAGTTGCAATCCGGCAGTGGGAGGCATCGCCAAAGGACAAATAGTACGCGAAATAGACGCCCTGGGAGGATATACGGGCCTGGTGACAGACCAGACAGCCATACAGTTCCGTATACTGAACCGCTCCAAAGGCCCTGCCATGTGGAGCCCGCGCGCACAGTGCGACCGCAACAAATTCATCTGGGCATGGAGAGATATTCTGGAGAACATCCCCAATCTGCATATCTGGCAGGATACCGTGCAGGAAATCCTCGTTGAAAACGGTGAGATTACGGGAGTAGTGACCCTCTGGGGAGTAACGTTCCGTGCCAAATGTGTAGTACTCACCGCAGGCACTTTCCTCAACGGACTGATGCACGTGGGGCGCACTATGCTTCCGGGCGGACGCATGGCAGAACCTGCATCCTACCAATTAACCGAGTCCATCGCCAAACATGGCATCACATTCGGACGCATGAAGACGGGAACCCCCGTACGCATAGACGGACGCAGCGTGCATTATGAGGATATGGAAATCCAAGACGGAGAATGCGACTTCCACAAATTCTCGTTCATGAACACCGGCATACGCCACCTCAAACAGCTTCCATGCTGGACTTGCTTCACCAACGAAGAATCGCACCGCATCCTTCGCGAAGGGCTCCCCGATTCTCCCCTTTTCAACGGACAGATTCAAAGTATCGGTCCGCGTTACTGTCCCAGCATAGAAACCAAGATTGTGACCTTTCCCGACAAACCGCAGCACCAGCTTTTTCTGGAGCCCGAAGGAGAAACAACCCAAGAACTCTACCTGAACGGATTCTCTTCTTCATTGCCCATGAGCATCCAGATTGCGGCGTTGAAAAAGATACCGGCATTCAGAGATTTGGTCATCTACCGCCCCGGCTATGCCATCGAATACGACTTCTTTGACCCTACGCAACTGAAGCATACGCTGGAGACGAAGAAAATAAAGAATCTGTTCTTTGCCGGACAAGTAAACGGAACTACCGGTTACGAGGAAGCTGCCGGACAAGGAATCATGGCAGGTATCAACGCCCACATCAATTGCCACGGCGGAGAACCGTTTGTCCTAGCAAGGGATGAAGCATATATCGGTGTTTTAATCGATGACCTGGTAACAAAAGGCGTGGACGAGCCTTACCGCATGTTTACTTCCCGTGCCGAATATCGCATCCTCCTCCGTATGGACGATGCCGACATGCGCCTCACGGAAAAAGCATGGAAGTTGGGACTCGCCAAGGAAGACCGCTACAGACTGCTGACAGAAAAGCGTGAAGCCGTGAACCGAATCATAGACTTCGCACGAAATTACTCGATGAAGCCGGCATTAATCAATCCGGCATTGGAACAGCTTGGCACTACCCCGCTCCGCCAGGGATGCAAACTGATTGATTTGATAAACCGGCCGCAAGTAACGATTGATAATATTGCCGAACACGTCAACGCCTTTAAGCGGGAACTGGATAAGATCTCCGACAGAAAGGAAGAGATTCTGGAAGCGGCAGAAATACTTATCAAATACGAGGGGTACATCGGACGCGAACGGATTATCGCGGATAAGTTGGCAAGGCTGGAAAGCATCAAGATAAAGGGCAAATTTGACTATAGCTCCATCCAATCCCTTTCTACCGAAGCCAGACAGAAACTGATGAAGATCGACCCGGAAACAATAGCCCAGGCAAGCCGCATTCCGGGAGTATCTCCAAGCGACATCAACGTACTGCTGGTGCTTTGCGGACGATAGCACACGAAGTTCCACGTGAAACAAAGAATTCAACAAATGTATTAAATAAACTGATTATGAGTAAAGAAACACTTGCCAAAAGCATTCGGGAAATACCCGACTTCCCCATCCCGGGAATTCTATTCTACGATGTAACCACCCTGTTCAAGGAACCTGCCGCCTTGCAGGAACTTTCGGACACGCTGTACGAGATGTACAAGGACAAAGGAATAACCAAAGTAGCAGGTATCGAATCAAGAGGTTTCATTATGGGACCAATTCTCGCCACCAGACTGGGGGCAGGTTTCGTTCCCATCCGCAAACCGGGAAAGCTGCCAGCAGAAACCATTGAGGAAAGCTATGACAAAGAATACGGCAAAGACACCATACAGATGCACAAGGATGCCATCACCGAAGACGATGTAGTATTGCTGCACGACGACTTGCTGGCAACCGGCGGAACAATGGAAGCAGCCTGCAAGCTGGTGAAACAGACAAATCCCAAGAAAACTTATGTAAACTTCATCATCGAGCTGAAAGACCTCCACGGGAGAGAAGTGTTCGGCAAGGATGTAGAGGTAGAGACGGTGCTTTCATTATAAGCAAATCGTCTCCTTAAGCCATCTCCAATTTTCCTCCTTCCGGAAGGAGGGAAACCAAAGGACGGGATAGAACAATCATGGAGAACAAGAAATCAAAATCAGGTTATAGATACAAGATAATTTATGGAAAGCAGTTCTGAATTACGAACCAACGACTACCTCAAAGGGATTGTATCCAACCTTCCCGAAAGCCCCGGTATTTACCAATATCTGAATACTGAAGGAACCATCATATACGTAGGAAAGGCCAAAAACCTGAAGCGAAGAGTATCCTCCTACTTCAACCGCGAGCACGAACCGGGAAAGACACGGGTATTGGTAAGCAAGATTGCAGATATCCGGTATATCGTGGTGAATACGGAAGAAGACGCGCTGTTGCTGGAGAACAATCTTATCAAGAAATACAAGCCACGCTACAACGTGCTGTTGAAAGACGACAAAACGTATCCCAGCATCTGCGTGCAGAACGAATACTTTCCACGCGTATTCAGAACCCGGAAGATAATCCGTAACGGCTCCTCCTATTATGGCCCTTACAGCCATATACCTTCCATGTACGCATTACTCGACCTCATCAAGCACCTGTACCCTTTGCGTACATGCCACCTGAACCTCTCTCCGGAGAACATACGTGCCGGAAAGTTCAATGTCTGCCTGGAATATCACATCAAGAACTGTGCAGGACCCTGCATCGGCAGACAAAGTCAGGAGGAGTATCTGAAAAACATCGCTGAAATCAAGGAAATACTCAAAGGGAATACCCAGGAGATAGAACGGATGCTTTTCCAACAAATGCAGGAACTGGCAGCCGAAATGAAGTTTGAAGAAGCACAGAAGATAAAGGAGAAATACCTGCTGCTTGAAAACTACCGGGCGAAATCGGAAGTGGTAAGTAACGTGCTGCACAATATCGACGTATTCTCCATCGAAGAAGACAGTGACGGGAAGTCTGCTTTTATCAATTACCTGCACATCACGAACGGTGCCATCAACCAGGCTTTCACCTTCGAATACAAGAAGCGGCTGAACGAGACCAAAGAAGAACTGCTCTCACTCGGCATCATCGAAATGCGGGAGAGGTACAAAAGCCTTTCGCGCGAAATCATCGTGCCTTTTGAGCTGGATATGGAACTGAAAGACGTCGTTTTCACCATACCGCAACGGGGAGACAAAAAGAAACTGCTGGAACTCTCCATCCTCAACGTGAAGCAGTACAAAGCCGACCGTCTGAAACAAGCCGAAAAATTGAATCCGGAACAACGGACCGTACGTCTGCTGAAAGAGATACAGCAAGAGCTGCACCTGGACCGCCTGCCCATGCAGATAGAATGCTTCGACAACTCCAATATCCAAGGTTCCGACCCCGTGGCCGGGTGCGTGGTCTTCGTCAAGGGGAAACCTTCCAAGAAAGATTACCGCAAGTACAATATCAAGACCGTAGAGGGGCCGGACGACTATGCTTCCATGAAAGAAGTCGTAAAACGGCGCTATCAGCGCGCCATAGAAGAAAAAGCTCCCCTGCCCGACCTTCTTATCACCGACGGCGGGAAAGGGCAAATGAGCGCCGTAAAAGAGGTGATGGACGAACTTGGTCTGAACATCCCCATCGCCGGACTTGCCAAGGATGGCAAACACCGCACTTCCGAGCTGCTGTACGGCTTCCCTCCCCAAACCATCGGATTGAAACAGAACACCCCCCTCTTCCGGTTGCTGACGCAGATTCAGGATGAAGTACACCGCTTTGCCATCACCTTCCACCGCGACAAACGCAGCAAACGGCAGATAGCCTCTGCACTGGACGAGATAAAAGGCATCGGAGAAAAGACAAAAAGTGCGTTGCTCAAGGAGTTCAAAAGCGTGAAGCGTATCCGCGAAGCATCTGCCCAAGAGCTGGCAACCGTAGTGGGAGAAGCAAAGGCAAGAATCATACAGACCTATTTTTCGGAAAAATAAGCACTGATTTACAGCGTATTGAGCAGCCATTATCAGACACTGGTGTTCAAGCGGACAGACACTGGCGTCTGAGACGACAAGGTCCAGTATCTGTCAAAACGCCTGATAATGCTCACGGCTATTTCATTCAAAGGCTGTTTCATTTAAAGGAGGTAAAGGGAGTTATCGCCCTTCGGGCTCAGGGGTTAAGCCGATACTTCTGCAAGTACATACGCAAGAGTACCGGCTCTAACTTCTTTAGCTCCTGACGGAGCGAAGTGATAGATCCTCTAACTGCTGCAAATGAAAAAGCCGCGGATAATGCCTGATAAATCGGCCCGTAAAGCCATGTACGCAACGAATTAATTCGTAACTTTGTTGCCTCAAAAAGACAAGAAAAACATGAGAGTAGTGATACAACGTGCCGGACACGCTTCCGTCACCATCAACGGAACCTGCAAAGCCTCCATCGGAAAGGGCCTCATGATACTCGTAGGCATCGAAGAATCCGATGGAAAGGAAGATATCGACTGGCTCTGCAAGAAGATAGTCAACCTGCGCGTTTTCGATGACGAAAACGGCGTAATGAACAAGTCCATTCTTGATACAGGCGGCGACATACTGGTCATCAGCCAGTTCACCCTCCACGCCTCCACCAGGAAAGGCAACCGTCCCTCCTACATACGGGCAGCACGGCCGGAAATATCCGTGCCGCTGTACGAACAATTCTGCAGAGAACTGAGCCTGGCTTTAGGTAAAGAAATAGGTACCGGCGAATTTGGCGCCGACATGAAGGTAGAACTGATGAACGATGGCCCCGTGACCATCTGTATGGATACAAAAAACAAGGAATAATGACGCTAGAAGAAGCACAGAAACAAGTGGATTCCTGGATAAAGGAATACGGAGTACGCTATTTCAGCGAACTCACCAACATGGCCATCCTGACCGAAGAGGTGGGCGAACTGGCCCGTGTCATGGCCCGCAAGTATGGAGACCAGTCCTTCAAGGAGGGAGAAAAAGACAACCTCGACGATGAAATGGCAGACGTTCTCTGGGTACTTCTCTGCATTGCGAACCAGACCGGAGTGAACCTTACCGAAGCCTTTCACCGCAACCTCGAGAAGAAAACCGGACGTGACCAGACAAGACATATCAATAACCCGAAATTGAAAGATTATGGAGAAAAATGAGCCTACCCAAAGCAAGTACGATGCCGCCCTGGCAAAGTACAACACCCAGCTGGATGATGCGGAAATAGCTGCACAAGCTGCCAGAATCATTGCAGAGAAAGTGCCGGCAAACAATACACCGGAAGTAAAGAAATTCCTTTTCAGCTGCATCGACCTCACCACGCTGAACAGTACGGACAGCGACGAAAGCGTCATGAAGTTCACCCAGAAAGTGAATAAATTCGACGAAGAGTTCCCCGACCTGAAGAATGTGGCAGCCATCTGTGTATACCCCAATTTTGCAGAAGTCGTAAAAGACACGCTGGAAGTGGAAGATGTAAAAATAGCATGTGTATCAGCGGGGTTCCCCTCCTCCCAGACTTTCGTCGAAGTGAAAGTGGCAGAAACCGCCATGGCCCTGATGGAAGGCGCCGACGAGATAGACATCGTCATTTCGGTGGGCAAGTTCCTGGCAGGCGACTACGAAAGCATGTGCGAGGAGATACAGGAGCTCAAGGCTACCTGCAAGGAGCACCACATGAAGGTAATCCTCGAAACCGGAGCCTTGAAAACGGCTTCGAACATCAAGAAAGCCTCTATCCTTTCCATGTATTCGGGTGCCGATTTCATCAAAACCTCCACCGGCAAGCAGCAGCCTGCAGCTACACCGGAGGCCGCTCTGGTCATGTGCCAGGCCATCAAGGAATATCACGAGCTGACGGGTATCAAGGTAGGCTTTAAGCCTGCAGGAGGAATCAACTGCGTGAATGACGCACTGATTTACTACACTATCGTCAAGGAAGTGCTCGGCGAAGAATGGCTGAACAACGAACTGTTCCGCTTGGGAACCAGCCGTCTTGCCAACCTGCTGCTTTCGGAAATCAAGGGTGAAGAGATGAAATTCTTCTAAGAAGAAGCTGCATCTACCTATGAATAAAGCCTGACGGATTGGATTCCATCAGGCTTTATCATTATCATCGGCCGGAAACAGCTCCGTCATTTCTCCCGCTCCACCACATAGTCCAGATACCCGGCAAGCGCCGCCTTCACCTCCGTATCGGGCAAAGAAGCCAGCAAAGAAAGAGCCTTTTCCTTATATTCATACATCACTTGCGAGGCATACTCTATACCACCATGCTGTTTGGTAAATTCGATTAAATGGGCTATTTCATCCGTCGTTGCCTCCCCGTTCTTTATCTTCACGGCTATCTCTTCCGCTGTTTTATCCTTCACGGTATTGAGTACATGGAGCGTGGGCAGAGTCAACTTCCCTTCCACCATATCATTTCCGGTAGGCTTGCCTATCTCCTTGCTCTCGGAGTAATCGAAAATATCATCCTTTATCTGAAAGCAAAGCCCGATATATTCACCGAACAGACGTACAGATTCCGCCATTTCATCGCCGGCTCCCACCGAAAGAGCTCCCGCCTTCGTACAAGCCGCAAAAAGCACGGCCGTCTTCTTGCGGATAACGTCGAAATAGACATCCTCGGAGAAATGGAGATTGCTGACATTGGAGAGCTGCAGAAGCTCACCATCCGCCAAGTCCTGCCCCAGACAGGAGACAATGTCAATGATGTCATGATTACGGGTCATGCCCACTTGCACCAACGCTGTTGCAAGCAGATAATCGCCTGCCAGCACGGCTACCTTATTATTGAAAACGGCATTAACGGAGAGTTGTCCACGGCGTTCAGTACTTTCGTCCACTACATCATCGTGCACAAGGCTTGCATTATGAAGAAGTTCCAGCGCAACCGCAGCATGCAGGGTTGCAGGACATACCCTACCAAAAAGCTTCGCAGCCAGAAGCACCAGAATGGGGCGCATCATCTTTCCATTCTTCTGCCGGATATGCGCAATCACGCTGTTCAGCAAAAGGTTGGAACTGGTGAGGGCACATTCAAAAAGTTTCTTGAAGTCCTCCAATTCCTCAGAAATCGGAGATTGTATAAGTGATGAGTAGTCCATGCATCTCTATTTGCCCACAAAAATAGTAATAAAACGGTTAATACGGTATTTTTTTGTACTTTTACCATGAAAAAAAAGGATTAAATGTATGAATTCAATCGATAAACTGTTTTTGCTCGATGCATACGCACTGATATATCGGGCTTATTATGCGTTCATCAAGAACCCGAGAATCAACTCAAAAGGACTCAACACTTCGGCCATTCTAGGCTTTGTGAATACCCTGGAAGAAGTACTCAAAAAAGAGAATCCCACACACATAGGGGTGGCCTTCGACCCGTCGGGACCTACCTTCCGCCACGAAGCCTACAAGCAATACAAGGCACAGCGCGAAGAGACGCCCGAGGCCATCCGCCTTTCCGTACCTATTATAAAGGATATCATCCGCGCCTACCGCATCCCCATCCTCGAGGTGGGCGGCTATGAAGCGGACGACGTAATAGGCACGCTTGCCACCGAAGCCGGACGGCAGGGCATCACCACCTATATGATGACTCCCGACAAGGACTACGGACAACTAGTATCAGCCAATGTCTTCATGTACCGTCCCAAGCACACCGGCGGATTCGAGATTATGGGCACGGAAGAGGTAAAGACGAAGTTCAATATACAGTCCACGGAGCAGGTCATCGATATGCTCGGGCTGATGGGAGATGCTTCCGACAACATCCCCGGCTGTCCGGGTGTGGGCGAGAAAACCGCACAGAAACTGATTGCCGAATTCGGCAGTATCGAGAATCTGCTGGAACACACCGGGCAACTGAAAGGCGCACTGAAAACGAAAGTGGAAACAAACCGGGAGATGATTACCTTCTCCAAATTCCTTGCCACCATCAAAACGGATGTCCCCATCCGACTCGACATGAATTCGCTTGTCCGGGAAGAGCCGAACGAAGAAGAACTCCGCAGGATTTTCGAGGAACTGGAATTCCGTACGCTTATCGACCGAGTACTCAAAAAAGGAAACGGCGACTCTTCCTCCCCCACCCCAACCTCTCCGGCCCCCGACCCCTTTGCCGGAACTCTGTTTGCCCAGCCGCAAATCTCCACTCCCGAAAACAGTGTCCCTGTTCAAGGCGATTTGTTTGCAAATTTGGCGGGCGAGTGGACGGGCGCTTCCGAAAATTCAAATCTGAAGCGGTTAGAAATGCTCGATGTGGATTATCAACTCATTGATACAGAAGAAAAAAGAAGGAAAATTATTCAAAAGTTACTTACAAGCAAAATTCTCTCAATAGATACCGAAACCACCGGAACCGAACCGATGGATGCCGAACTCGTGGGAATGAGCTTCAGCGACGCTGAAAATCGGGCGTACTACGTACCCGTGCCTGCTGAACGAGAGGAAGCCTTAAAAATTGTAAATGAGTTCCGCCCACTCCTCGAAAACGAAAAATCCATGAAAGTAGGACAAAATATCAAGTACGATATGATTATCCTCCAGAATTACGGAGTCCGGGTGAAGGGCAAGCTTTTCGACACCATGCTTGCCCATTACGTGCTTCAACCCGAACTCCGGCACAACATGGACTATCTGGCGGAAATCTATCTGCACTACCAGACCATCCACATCGACGAGCTGATTGGAGCGCGGGGCAAAAAACAGAAGAACATGCGCGACCTTCCGCCCGAAGACGTCTACCGTTATGCCTGCGAGGATGCAGACGTCACCCTCAAACTGAAGAACGTACTGGAAAAGGAGCTGAAAAAGCAAAGTGCCGAACATCTGTTCTACGAAATAGAGATGCCGCTCGTGCCCGTACTTGTCAATATAGAGAGCAATGGAGTACTGCTCGATACGAAAGCATTGAAGCAGTCGTCCCAGCACTTCACCGTCCGCCTGCAGGAGATTGAAAAGGAAATCTACGGGATGGCGGGAGAAACGTTCAATATCAGCTCTGCCAAGCAGGTAGGCGAGGTGCTCTTCGACAAGCTGAAAATCGTGGAGAAAGCCAAAAAGACCAAAACCGGGCAGTACGTCACTTCCGAAGAAGTGCTGCAGAGCTACCGCAGCAAGCACGAAATCATCGGAAAGATACTCGAGTACCGCGGACTGAAAAAACTGCTGAGCACCTACATAGACGCCCTGCCCCAACTCATCAATCCGCGCACGGGACGCATCCACACCTCCTTCAACCAGGCAGTGACAGCCACCGGACGCCTCAGCTCCAGCAACCCCAACCTGCAGAACATCCCCATCCGCGACGAAGACGGAAAGGAAATCCGCAAGGCGTTCATCCCCGACAAGGGCTGTGAATTCTTCTCTGCCGACTACTCGCAGATAGAGCTGCGCATCATGGCGCATCTCAGCGAGGACAAGAACATGATAGACGCCTTCCTCAGCGGGCACGACATCCATGCCGCCACCGCTGCCAAGATATATAAGGTAGATATCGGCAACGTAACCGCCGACATGCGCCGCAAGGCAAAAACGGCAAACTTCGGCATCATCTATGGCATCTCCGTCTTCGGACTGGCTGAGCGCATGGATGTTTCCCGCCAGGAAGCCAAAGAGCTGATAGACGGATACTTTGAAACCTATCCGCAAGTCAAGGAGTATATGGACAAAAGTATCCAGGTGGCACGCGAAAACGGCTATGTGGAAACCATCTTCCACCGCAAGCGCTTTCTGCCGGACATCAACTCAAGAAACGGAGTAGTCCGAGGCTATGCCGAACGGAATGCCATCAATGCTCCCATCCAGGGAAGTGCCGCCGACATCATAAAAGTAGCCATGGCACACATCTATCAACGTTTCCAAGCTTACAATCTGAAAGCAAAGATGATTTTACAAGTCCACGACGAATTAAATTTCAGCGTTCCGGAGGCGGAAAAGGAGCTTGTACAGAAAATCGTAATCGAAGAGATGGAGCAGGCATATCGCATGCACGTACCCCTGAAAGCCGATTGCGGGTGGGGAAACAACTGGTTGCAGGCACACTAAACAGCCCAATAACTTTATTTAACTTACAATCAGAAAGCAACAGAAGCAATCCTTTTCAAATACAGTTTGCTCATCAGAATATCCGGTAACCTCGCTACCGGATATTTTTTGTTCACCTATCTTGCCAAAAGGAAAGCATACCGGGCTCCTCAACATTGACATATTGATAAAATTTAGTCCAATATTTATATTTATGTCAATTTAATACGTACCTTTGCAGCGAAATAAATGACATATTGATAGAAAATAGAAAGTTAAACAGAAAAAGACATAAGGCCATGAAAGCAAAAGTATCTTTAAAAACAGTGATTATTTCAGCACTCCTCTTAGTTTGCGGATTAAATGCATCAGCCGACAATAAGAGCAACTTCATTTACAATTCGGAAGAAGTAAATGGCATGAAAGTGGCAGAGACCGTATACAAGATGGACGGAAACACGCTCGCCAACTATATGAAGTATAATTATAAGTACGACGACCAGAACCGCATGACAGAAAGCGAAGCCTTGAAATGGAACAGCACCAAGAATGCATGGGGTAACGACATATGCATCCGTTATGCCTACCAAGGCAAGACGATGACTACCACGTACTATAAATGGAACAGCAAGAAGGGTGAATATGTACTGGTTCCCGAGATGACGGTAATCATGGACAACCCCAACATGTAACAGACAAATTCTCTTTTAAAGTAAAATATTCGAGTCCTAAACCAACCAAAACCTTTTTATACATAGAGAGCCGGAGTACGCGAAGTATTCCGGCTCTCTACCTTTTCCGTTCACCCCGAAGGCTGGTGATATCAGTCTTTATATTGGTTCCTTATCGGGTCGTCATACCGCTCCTGCAACTTCAGCATCTCCTGTTTCAACTGCTTCGTAATCTCTTCCGTACCGGGCTTTCCGAAGATATTGTTCATCTCGCTCGGGTCGGCCTGCAAGTCATACAGTTCCCAGCAATCCACATCATTATAGAAGTGAATCAGTTTATAACGGTCGGTACGCACGCCATAATGACGGCAAACGGAATGCTCGGCAGGGTATTCATAGAAATGATAATACAAGGAACTACGCCATTCGGGCACTTCTTCTCCCCTTAGCAACGGCAAGAAGGAAACTCCGTGCATATCTTCGGGCACCTGTACGCCCGCCAGGTCAAGAATAGTGGGACCGTAGTCTATGTTCTGCACCATCTCGTCAACATCCCCCTTCTTGCCACCGGGCAGACGCACCAGAAGCGGAGTACGGAATGACTCTTCATACATGAATCGCTTATCGAACCATCCATGTTCGCCCATATAGAAGCCTTGGTCGGAAGTGTAGACAATCATGGTATTCTCCAGCAAACCGTGTGCTTCCAGATAATCGAGTACGCGGCCCACGTTACGGTCTACGGAATGTATGACGCGCATGTAGTCGTGCATGTATTGCTGGTACTTCCATTCTGCCAGCGCTTTTCCTGATAGTTTGTCTTTCTTGAACTTGGCGATAATGGGGTCGTAATGTTTGTCCCACACAGCTTTCTGTTCGGGGTTCAAGGCGTTATACAGATAGCGACCGTAGCCTTCCAGCCCGGTATTGGTATGTATTTCATTCTCCTTGTCGGCCATTTTCAGGTCATAGACCAAATCCATGTCTTCGATAATGCTCATCTCTTGCTTGGAAGCCGGAATACGCCCCTCATACTTGTCATAGAAGTTCTTGGGCATAGGATACGTCACATCTTCATAAAGGTCGAGGTCGCAGAGGTCGGGCATCCAGGTGCGGTGCGGTGCCTTATGGTGAATGAAGAGGCAGAAAGGCTTGTTCTCATCGCGAATACTGTCCATCCAGTTGAGGGCAACATCGGTAACAATATTTGTTGCATAGCCTTCGCGCTTCAGCTTCTCGCCATTGCGTATGAAGGTGGGATTGTAGTAATCTCCCTGCCCTACCAAGATGTCCCAATGGTTGAACCCCGTAGGCTCGGAGCCCAAGTGCCACTTCCCAATCATGGCTGTCTGGTAGCCGGCCTGCTGCAGAAGCTTGGGAAAGGTCTGCTGGCTACCGTCAAACATGTTTCCGTCGGCATTGTCGGTATAACCGTTGGCATGGCTGTGCTTGCCTGTAAGCATGCAGGCACGGCTAGGTCCGCTCAACGAATTGGCTACAAAACTGTTGGTGAAGCGCACTCCCTCGTTAGCTATCCGGTCAATGTTAGGTGTTTGCATATAACGCCGGTCGTAGGCACTGATTGTCTGGAACGAATGATCGTCGCACATGATGTAGACAATGTTCATAGGTTTCTTAACCTCTTCTTTTTTCATGTTCTTGCAGGAAGAAAATGAGGCGGTTGCCACCGTTCCCGTAAGGCCATACATGAGAATTGATGTCAGTTTATTCATACTATCTATAGATTTAATGTAATGTTAATGTAACACGAAATACAAAATATCCCACGCAAAATTAACAGAAAACAGCTGAAAATACATACTTTTGCAAAGTATATTACAATTTTTTCCTGTAACTCTTCTGATTCCTTTAAATGAAAGACGTCGTGACATCATATAAATCAGAAAAAGCATGATACCCGAATCCCACTGCAGACAGAGAGTGGCACTACCGGCGGTTCTGCCGGCATCTTACGGAGAAGTACGCCCCCGGCGGTTACCTGAAGCTCCGGTTTCCCGAGGGCAAGAATGCGGAACAGCTGAAGAAACTCCGGGCTATCCTTGCGGACAAAGATGTGTTAAGGCAAATCTTCAACCGGATGTTCGAAGAAGAGAAGCAATAAATGCAAACCAATCACTGCCTTTCCACAATTCTGCCATCCAGCAGATAAATGATTCGATGGGCATAGCCCGCATCCCTTTCCGAGTGTGTGACCATAACGATAGTCGTTCCTTCTTCGTTCAGCTTTTGCAGCAAGGACATCACCTCGAGTCCATTGGCGGAGTCCAGATTGCCGGTCGGTTCGTCTGCCAGAATCAGCGGACAGTCCGTCACGACGGCACGGGCAATGGCCACCCGTTGCTGTTGCCCTCCGGAAAGCTGTTGCGGGAAGTGTCCGGCACGATGAGCGATGTTCATTTGTTGCAGCACGTCCGTCACTTTCCGCCTCCGGTCCGCTTTCCGCATCCCCAGATAAATCAAAGGTAGCTCTACATTCTCGAATACCGTCAACTCATCTATCAAGTTAAAACTTTGGAAAACAAAACCGATATGCTTCTTGCGGAAATCGGTCAGTCGGCCTTCACTCATTCCGGTCATCTCCTTGCCGTCAAAAAGATAACGGCCGGAGGTCGGAAGTTCAAGGGTTCCCAAAATATTCAGCAACGTGGACTTCCCACATCCCGACGGCCCCATGATGGCCACGAACTCACCAGGCTTGATGACCAGGTTCACACCGCTCAGTGCTCTGGTCTGTACGTCTTCGGTTGTGAAGACCATAGATAGATTCTCTGTCTTAATCATTTTTTTATGTATTTAGTTTATTCATTCCGCAAAATATGCATCGGCTTCAACCGGATTACACGCCAGACTTGATAGCTGACCGTCAGCAAGGCAATACCCAGCATCCCTGCAAAGGCAACGGCATAGCCCCACCAAGGCAACGACACACGGAAGGCATAGCTCTTGAGCCATTCATTCATCAGTATGACAGAAACAGGAGTCCCCAACACTGCGGCCCATACGGTAAGTTGCAGCAACTCACGGGTCAGGAGTTTGAAAAGACTCTTCTTGTCGGCCCCCAGCACTTTCCGTATTCCCACCTCACGGACACGGGCCAGGGTAGAAAAAAGAGCCATGATCCACAGGCCCAAACAAGCCACGAATATCGCCAACAAAGCCGCACACGTGAATATCCAACTGAAATTGCAGTCCGACTTATACAACTCGTAGTTATAATCGTCTAATTTGAAATAAGAGAAGACCGCCGACGGAAAGTAGGTCCGGTAAATCCGTTCTATCCCGGCCAACCTTTCCGGAGTTATCCCAGCCTCCATTTTGACCGATATATAAGGAGTGGCTATAATCGGAACACGCTCCTTCATGAAAAACATAATGGGCTTATAGGGTTCGGCAAGTGACTGCTGATGGTAATTCCTTGCCACACCAATCACTTCGAGCGGCTCTTTCAGCACTTCCATGGCCAGCTGCTTGCCCAAAGCCTCCTCGGGAGAAGTATATCCCAGCAACCGAACAGCCTCTTCATTCAGCACCACCTTGTTGAGTTCATTACCATACTCCTCGGAAAATCCACGTCCACAAAGCAATTCCGGCGCATAAAGCGTCAGGTAGTCGTAATCGACGGCAAACATCTGTATGAGCTTCACTTCCGAAATGTCGCTTCCGTAAGGACGGTTGGTAAAATAATTCGCCACCTCCACGCCCGGCACGGCACCTGACACGGACACTCCGCTGATGTAGGATTCCTGCTCCAGCCTTTTCTTGAAGTTTTGCATCCTGACGGTCATCTCATCTGCCAAAGCAGGATGTTTCAAGACCAATATCCGGCTCAACGAAGCAGAAGCGGTCGCCTGTTGCATATAGTCTATCTGACGGACCACGACAAAAGTACCCGATACCAGCATGAAAGAAGCCATGAACTGAACGACAATCAGCAACTTACGCATCCTGTTGCCTTTGCGGCTATGCAGCAGCTTTCCCCGCATAATATCCGAAGGCTTGATATGCGTGAGCAAAAAGGAGGGATAGAACCCGATGAACAGAACCCCGACGGCAAATATCAGGATTGTCATGGCCCAGCACTCCGGCGATGCCGACACACCGGAAGCAAAATCCCGCCCGGCCCAGCGACAAGCAACCGGCAGCAAGACTTCCAACCAGCCAAGTGCCAAAAACAAAGCCGACAGGTTCAACAACCCTGACTCCAACAAGCCCTGAACCACAATCTGGCGGCGCGAAGCCCCGAAGACCTTGCGGAGCCCGAACTCCCTGCCACGCTCCAGATAGCGGGCAATAGTCAGGTTCAGCGCGTTCACCCACCCTATCAGCAGCAAGGCCACGGCCATCACCGAAAGGATACGAACGGCTGTCCGACTTCCTTTTTCCTCTTTTTCATACGATTTGCGAGGGGTCAGGTGAATGTCCTTCAGAGGAATCAGCTCCACCCGCCAATCCTTGTGCTTCAAGGCCGCCGTCTTATATTTCCCGGAGATGGCACGAAAGGCTTCTTCCACCTCCCGCGGATTCTTGTCCGGCTCCAAACGCACGTACGTATATACCCCGTGAATATACCAGATGTCGCGCCGGGCTTCGGGAATGGACGAATAGGAAAGCAAGAAATCATAACGCAAATGAGAGTTGCAGGGCATGTCTGCCATGACTCCCGTAACTTCGAAATGCTGTTCCGACGAAGGGGTCTTGAAAGAGAGAATTTTGCCTATAGGGTCACTGTCGCGGAAGTAGCGACGTGCAGCACTCTCCGTAATCACGGCCGTATGCGGACGAACCAGCTGTCCCTCTTCTTTTCCTTTAATGACAGAAAAATTGAACAGGTCAAAAAAAGAGGGTTCCGTATAGCAATAACGTTCTTCGATGAACTGACGGTCACCGTACGTCACTTCCTGCTCACGGTCTTGTGCGGTAACCCTTACATACTGCTCGATACCGGGAATCTCGCGGTGCATCACGGGTGCATGGCCAAATGCCGTTGTGGCCCAATTGTCCGTCAACACCTCTCCTTCATAAAGGCGGCTTTCCACGCGGTAGATTCGTTCACCGTCGTGAAACGAATCGAAGCTCAACTCAAACCGTACATAAAACAAAATCAGCAAAGCCGCACCGATGCACACGGAAAGGCCCAATACATTCAGGGCAGAAAGCGATTTTCTGACCCGCTGGCTCTTCATAATCTGAGAGAAATAGTCCATTATCGTAAATTTAATCGTTCGTTCTTACCAAATAAGTCATATCCCGAGATTATGACTTTCTCGCCCGAATGCAGCCCGTCCAGTATTTCGTAGTACAAAGGGTTCTGGCGACCTATGCGTATCGGACGACGGTGGGCTACCGTTCCGTCTTTGTCCACCACGTAGACGTACCCGCCTCCACCGGTCTGGTAGAAGCTTCCACGCGGAATGATAACAGCTTGCGTCGGGTCGCCTAGCTGCAAGTCGATATGGCAGGTCTGCCCGGCAAGGATATTGCCGGGCCGGTCGGCAACAAAGTGCAGGTCTGTACGAAACTGGCCGTTCTGCACTTCCGGATATACTTTTGCCATTACCATGTCATAGCTTTTCCCTTCACGTTCGAAGCGGGCACGGAGTCCGGGCACGATGCGCTCCACGTAATGCTCGTCAATCCGCGCTTCCACTTTCAGTTCCGGAGTAATGATTTGTCCGATACGCTCGCCCTGCGAAATAGACTGCCCCACCTGAGCTTGCACATTTCCCAACTGCCCGTCAACGGGAGCCTTGACATTCAAGTTCTCCAGACGTTTGCGCACCAGCACAAGGCTCTTCTTCATGTTCCGGATATTCTCATTCAGGCTTTGCAGCTGATTGTCGCGTAACAAGGAATCCTGCCTGATTCTTTCATCCACGACTCCCAACTGCTCCAAAGCCGCGCGGTAGTCTTCCCGGGCCTGCAGATAATCCTCGCGCGACACCAGCTCTTTCCGGTACAATCGTTCGTACTGCCCGGAACGGCGTTCCTTGCGCACCAGTTCCTTGTTCAAAGTAATACGCTCCTGGCGAAGGCGGAGATGTTCCTGCTCCATGTTGAGACGGGTGTTGCGGAGTTCATTCTCCTGATAAGCCAAATCTGCCTCGCTTTGCAAGATGCCGATGTTCAGCAATGGATTGCTCAGCCGAAGAATCACGTCTCCGGCCTTCACTTGTGCTCCCTCCTCGACCGGTCGCTCTTCCACACGTCCGCCTTCTATGGCATCCAGATAGATGATATGATCGGGGATGACTTGCCCTACCACACGGATGTAATCGTTGAATTCATCTTCTCGCACCGCAGCAATCGTCACACTATCCTTATCCACGTTCATGGAAGAAGAAGTGTCACGGAAAACCATCCACAACAAGCCTATGCAACCCAGAACCGAACCTAGGACGACTTGAAACGGGAAACGCTTCTTCCGCTCTATTTTCGTATCCATTCCGTTGAAATCACTAGAATTCATCATTCGTTTTTTTTATTGAATATAAGAAGCTGTTTGGATTTTCTTATAAGCATTTTCCAAGTTTAAACAAAATCCAAGCAACTTCCGAAATTTGTTACTCATTCTAAAAATGTCCCTGCCTGGTAGAATCGTACCATCCTGCTTTTCAAGTCATGCTGCAAGCCCGTTCGCACCACTTCTGCTTTGGCCTGCATGTACCTGTTCCGCTTTTCCAGCAACTCGAACACCGACACCATGCCTTCCTTCCATTTCTCCTCGCTTTCTTCCCACGTGATAGCAGCTGCGCGGAGTTGCTCGTCGGCCCGAAGGCGCTCGTCGGACGTAGCCCGGAAGGAAAAATAAGCATCATGCATCTCTTTATAAAGGGACAGGCGTTGCTGTTCATTCTCATTGCGCACTTGCTGCAAGCGGAGTTTCTCCTTCCTTATATTCTTGAGCCGGGACAATCCGTCAAACAAGGGTAAAGATACGCATACTCCGATATACCGGCTCTTGTTATTGTTCCATTGTTCGCAGAACGGCACCGTTTTTCCGGACTCTTCCTTCTCCGTATCATAATATCCGGAACCAAGGTTAAACTCCATCCGGACGGAAGGCCACAAAGAACCGCATGCCACGGCCACCAGTTCATGAGAGGCCTCCTCTCTCATCTTCATTACATTAAACTCCGGAAGGGAGGACTCGGCGCTTGCACAGAGGTCATCCAAGCTTAGAGAAAGGGAAGCATCCGGTGTGCCCTGCCCGTCTGCCACACAGACTGACAAGGTATCCGTATCTTTCAGCCCCATCAACTCCTTCAGGGTTAATAGAGAGAGACGACAATTGTTTGATTTCACCGTTTCCTGATAAATGTCGGCTTGCAAACGTGCCTTCACTTCTTGCAAGTCGGAGCGGGAACGCAACCCCAAGTCAATGTAGGCAAGCATTTGCTCGTAATAACGTTCACTCTGTTTCCGCTGTTTCATGGCGAGTTCATACAGTTTCTCGTCGAAACAATAGCAATAAAACGCTTCAAGCACCCTGAAGGCTACCCCATTTTCTTCCATTTTTTCCGTAAAGGCACTCATTTTTCCATTCAGCTTATAAAACTGCAATCTATTGATGCGCGCAAACCCTTCAAACAAAGAGAGAGAAAGGTTCAGGCCAAAGGAGTTTTCAAGAAAAGACTCGGAAGTATATTGGTTCGTGCGAGGATCTACCGAACGTCCCTCCCGCTTGCCCGACGCACCGGTAATCTGTATCGACGGCAGGAAATCTCCGTAGCCCGCCGCTACATCCGTGCGGGCCATCTTCGAATCCAACCGACGGTTCCGTATCCGGAAATTATGTTCGACGGCATAACGCATGCACTCCTCTACGGTCCAACCGGACTGTGCCCTGCCAACCTCCGGCATCCAAATACCGATTGACAACAGAACCCATAAACCACGTTTGATTGTTATTCTCGCATTCATATCCAACAACTCGCTACTTATAGACTTATTTCCATAATACAAACCACATGCCAAACATACAACATACTAATAAATAGATGATTGCAAATCAATCAAACAAAAAACCGTCTATCATTTTGACGCCGCACCGTCCAATCTTTTGACACATTCTTTAACCGACACTTCATTCCGAGTATCAGAGACTACTTTATCGGTATTACAGTAACACTTTATCGGTGTTACAGCACCACTTTACCGGTGTTACAGCACCACTTTATCAGCATTACAGTAACACTTTATTCTTAATAAAGAAGTGTAAAGTTAGAAGTAATTGATTATCACCGCTATACAAACAGCAACAAAATACCCGATATTGAGAATGCCTTTCTGTCTTTACGAAGAACATAACCAGTTTAAATTGCAAAAGTGTCAAATAATTAGACGTTTTTTTGCCGGGCACTTGCAAAACCCATACCTTTATTCCCAAAAAGAACCTATGCACCCCGGAAGAATCCTAATCGCAGACGACAATAAAAGCGTATTGACCTCCCTTGAACTGCTTTTGGAAGGTGAGTTTGAAAGAGTGGAAACGATATCCGACCCCAACAAGATAATCACTGTCCTGGACAAACATTCCATCGATTTGGTCATTCTGGATATGAATTTCTCCGTGGGAGTCAATACCGGCAATGAAGGACTATTCTGGCTCCAGCGCATCCACGAAACCGTACCGGAATTGCCGGTCATCATGTTGACGGCTTATGGAGATATTGACCTAGCCGTGAAATCACTGAAGAACGGAGCCGCGGATTTTGTGCTGAAGCCCTGGGACAACGAACAATTGATCAATAAGATACATACCACTTTACAGGAAAGCAGGCTCAAGTCGCCCACCAAGTCCGTACGAAGCGCCCACGGACCTGCGATGATTATCGGCCGTTCGCCTGCGATGATGAAACTGATTAAAACAGTAACCAAAGTGGCAAAGACCGATGCCAACATACTAGTCTATGGCGAAAACGGAACAGGAAAAGAAATGCTGGCGCGTGAAATTCATCGCCTCTCGCTCCGTAGTCCGCATGAGATGTATCAGATAGACATGGGGGCCATCAGCGAGTCACTGTTCGAAAGCGAGCTGTTCGGGCATGAGAAAGGAGCTTTTACAGATGCACATGAAAAAAGGGTGGGCAAATTCGAAGCAGCCAACGGAAGCACGCTTTTTCTGGACGAGATAGGAAATCTGTCGCTGGGACTGCAGGCAAAGCTGTTGGTCGCTTTGCAGAACAGAGAAATCATGCGCCTCGGAAGCAACAAGAAAATCCCGATTAACATACGGCTGATTGCAGCCACCAACCGCAATCTGCAAGAAATGGTCAGGCAGTCGCAGTTTCGTGAAGACCTGTTCTACCGCATCAACACGATACAAATAGAAATCCCCCCCTTGCGGCACCGGAAAGAGGACATCGCTCTCTTCGCCAATCATTTCCTGAAAAAATATGCCGACTTGTATAAGCGGCCAGGACTCACCCTGCATCCCCAAGCCCTTCAGAAACTGGAAAGCCACCCTTGGCCGGGGAACATCAGGGAATTGCAATATGCCATTGAGAAAGCGGTGATTCTGACGGAAAAGAGTGTAATCAGAGCCTCCGAACTTTCCCTACACGTCGGCAGAACCCATTCTTTCGACAAAGTGACCAATCTGGAAGAAGTGGAAAGGCAGGCCATTCTGGCAGCCATCTCCCAGAACGAAGGAAACCTGACAGCGACAGCGGAACAATTGGGAGTAAGCAGGCAAACGCTGTACAACAAGATAAAACGTTTCAATCTCTGACCGTATATGTTCAGCACTCGTCTATACGTACGTATTCTATCATACGTAATACTCATTGTCCTGGCAGCCACATCGGGATTTGCCGGCATCATTTCCGGACGGGCCGTCATCCTGGGAACAGTGGCCCTTTGCACAGCCGCCTGGCTCATCGGAGCCCTTGTGCATTATCTGAACGCCTACAACAGAAAAATAAGACTGTTTCTGGATTCCATAGCCGACAACGAATCCACGCTCTATTTTCCAGAGCATGCAACCAACCGCGAACAGTGCCATCTGCATGCCTCGTTCAACAGGATATACACATTGATGACAGCCTGCAAGAAAAAAGAGTTCGAACGCGAACTCTATCAAAAAGAATATGAATCATGGAAGAAATTGATGCGCGTATTGACGCATGAAATCATGAACTCCATCACTCCCGTCGTATCACTTTCAGATACGCTTCTTTCTTATTTTCAGGCAGACAATGTCCGCAAATGCGCAAAGGATATGACTGATGCCACCATCGGAAAGACGATACGCGGGCTGGAGACAATAAAAAGCCAAGGACAAAACCTGATGTATCTCACCGAATCTTACAGGCAGTTTGCTTGCCTGAAACAGCCCGAAGCCAGATTCTTTTCCCTGACAGACTTGATACAGGACATTCAGACACTGTATCAGGAAGAGATGCAACTTCGGCATATCGGATTCTCGGTATGCTGCCTTCCACCTGAGATACAGATTCATGCAGATGAGAAAATGCTGTCGCAGGTATTGATTAATCTGATAAAGAATGCGATGCAGGCCCTTGACGAGCAAACCGACAGAAGAATCCGGATAAGAGTGGAGACCCAAGAAAAGCAACTGTATATAACCGTAACGGACAACGGACCCGGCATCCCCTCCAACCTGGCAGAAGACATTTTCATCCCTTTCTTTACGACCAAAACCACCGGAACGGGAATCGGCCTGAGCCTCTCACGCCAAATCATACGCATGCACGGCGGAGAACTGTCCGTTACCTCACAGCCTTATTGCGAGACTTCATTCCTGATTTCCTTACCCATAGATACCCGCCGCCCGGGCAGATGAAAAACACCCGAAAAGCGAAGCTAAGCCACCCCTCGGCACAAAAAATGAACAAGTTCATTTTATTCTGCCCGCGGTTTGCATTATCTTTGCATCCAATTAACTGAACAATAACTAAAAAACAAGATAACACTATGGCATTAAAAGCTGGTATCGTGGGCCTTCCCAACGTAGGAAAATCCACTCTTTTCAACTGCTTGAGCAGCGCAAAGGCACAAGCGGCAAACTTCCCGTTCTGCACAATCGACGCCCAAATGGGGCAAGTGTCCGTACCCGACGAACGGCTGACGAAGCTCGCCGAGCTGGTTCACCCGGGGCGTATCGTACCCGCCGTGTGTGACATTGTCGACATTGCCGGGCTGGTGAAAGGCGCCAGCAAAGGTGAAGGACTCGGCAACCAGTTCCTAGGCAACATCCGCGAGTGCGATGCCATCATCCACGTGCTGCGCTGCTTCGACAAC
Organism: Bacteroides muris (ex Afrizal et al. 2022); assembly: GCF_004793475.1. Taxonomy (GTDB): domain Bacteria; phylum Bacteroidota; class Bacteroidia; order Bacteroidales; family Bacteroidaceae; genus Bacteroides; species Bacteroides muris. Next base: position 221,335 of record NZ_SRYZ01000001.1, read on the forward strand.
GGCAACATCGTCCACGTGGACGGCTCGGTGAACCCCGTGCGCGACAAGGAAATCATCGACACAGAGCTGCAACTGAAAGACCTCGACACCGTGGAAAACCGCATCAAGCGCGTGGAGAAAATAGCCAAGGTGGGTGGCGACAAGGCAGCAAAGATAGAATACGAACTCCTGCTCCGCTATAAAGATGCTCTGGAACAAGGACAAAGCGCCCGCACCGTCATTCCGCAAAACGACGACGAGGAACAATGCGCCAAACAGATGTTCCTGCTCACAACGAAGCCCGTGCTCTACGTCTGCAACGTGGATGATGTAAGCGCCGCCAGCGGCAACCAGTACGTGGAACAGGTGCGCGAAGCCATCAAGGACGAGGATGCCGAACTTATCATCATCTCCGCACAGACCGAAGCCGACATTGCCGAACTGGAGACATACGAGGAAAAACAGATGTTCCTCGAAGACCTGGGACTGAAAGAGAGCGGCTGCAACCGCCTGATTAAAGCTATCTACAGCCTGCTGAACCTCGAAACCTTCATCACTGCCGGAGAGATGGAAGTAAAGGCATGGACCTATCGCAAGGGATGGAAAGCGCCGCAATGCGCCGGCGTTATCCATACGGATTTCGAGAAAGGATTCATCCGGGCAGAGGTCATCAAGTATGAGGACTATATCAAGTATGGCAGCGAAGCCGCCGTGCGCGAAGCAGGAAAGCTGGGTGTGGAAGGCAAGGAGTATGTGGTGCAGGACGGAGACATCATGCACTTCAGGTTCAATGTGTAATGATATTCATTCCAGATGGCAAACAGTAATCTGAAATACCTCATAGCAGGTACCGGCGGCGTAGGCGGAAGCATCGCCGCCTTTCTTTCATTATCCGGCAAAGACGTCACTTGCATTGCACGTGGCGAACACCTTGCCGCCATACGCGAAAACGGATTGCAACTGCACTCCGATTTGAAAGGCGAACATTCTCTGAAAGTGGCGGCATTTACCGCAGAAGAATTCCAAGGCAAAGCAGACATCATCTTCGTCTGCGTCAAAGGCTATTCCGTAGACTCCATCACGGAACTCATCAAACGTGCCTCACACGACCGTACAGTGGTAATCCCCATCCTGAATGTTTACGGAACCGGTCCGCGTATCCAGCGGCTGGTACCCGGCGTCACGGTGCTCGACGGCTGCATCTACATCGTAGGCTTCGTATCCGGACGGGGAGAAATCACGCAGATGGGAAAGATTTTCCGGCTCGTCTACGGAGCACACCGCAACACGATTGTTTCCCGTGAAACATTGGAAGCCGTACAACGCGATTTGCAGGAAAGCGGCATCAAAGCCGAAATCTCCGACGACATCAACCGGGATACATTCGTCAAGTGGTCGTTCATCTCGGCAATGGCTGTCACCGGAGCCTATTACGACGTTCCTATGGGCGAAGTCCAGAAACCGGGCAAGGTGCGCGATACCTTTATCGGACTGTCACAAGAAAGCGCAGCCTTGGGCAAGAAATCGGGTATAGAATTCAAGGAAGACATGGTAGAGTATAACCTCAAAGTAATAGACAAACTCGCTCCCGAAAGCACCGCCTCCATGCAGAAAGACATGGCCAAAGGACATCAGAGCGAGGTACAAGGCTTGTTGTTTGACATGATTACGGCTGCAGAGGAACAAGGGATTGAGGTGCCGACGTATAGGATGGTGGCGGAGAAGTTCAAATAAACCGCCACGATGAATTGCCTAACGAGATTATTTCATACCTTTGTCCCGAACAACCCCGTAATTCAGTAATTTAATTCTTCAATAAATATGTTATCACTACTCACCATCAACTGGAATCCCGATCCCGAACTATTCAACTTCTTCGGCATATCCATCCGCTACTACGGTTTGTTATGGATTATCGGACTTGCTTTTGCCTACCTTATCGTGCAACGCCAGTACCGCGACCGCCGAATAGACGAAAAGAAATTCGAACCTCTTTTCTTCTATTGTTTCTTCGGCATACTGATAGGCGCTCGACTGGGTCACTGCATATTTTATGACTGGGCCTACTACCAGAACCACTTCGTTGAGATGATTCTCCCCATCAAGCAGACAGCCGCGGGATGGAAAATGACAGGCTATACCGGCCTTGCCAGTCACGGCGGCACGCTGGGACTGATTATCGCCCTCTGGATGTACTGCCGCAAGACGAAGATGCACTACATAGACGTGCTCGACACGATAGCCGTTGCCACCCCCATCACAGCCTGTTGTATCCGCCTTGCCAACCTGATGAACTCCGAAATCATCGGCAAACCGACCGACGTGCCTTGGGCATTCATCTTCGAGCGGGAAGACATGTTGCCTCGCCACCCGGCACAGCTCTACGAAGCCATCGCCTACTTCATCTTCTTCTTAGGGATGGTCTGGCTATACAAACGCGGACAGAAAAAACAAGAAATCAAGCTTGAAACAGACTTCAGCACCACCCACAGAAAATCAACTGCCGTGCAAGCCGAAGCTTCCCTGCCCTATCACCGCGGTTTCTTCTTCGGACTCTGCCTGACGGAGATTTTCACTTTCCGCTTCTTCATCGAGTTCCTGAAAGAAAACCAAGTGAACTTTGAAGACGGCATGACGCTGAACATGGGCCAATGGCTCAGTATCCCGTTTGTGATTGTCGGAGTATATTTCATGTGTTTCTACGGAAAGAAGAAAGCAAAATAAAACATGAAGGTGTGTCAAAACCGATAACATCCGTAGTATCATCTCCCCAGTCAACAGTGAAAGCAGCGTTGCAATAATTCCCTTCCGGCGAGGATTCTCCAATAGCTTTAATAGACTACCAGACCGGAAAGGTGGGTGATTTTGTTAAAAAGAGGGTTTTGACACACCTTCATTACGTATCTGCAAACATTAATGAAGTACAAGGTCACTTTACAATAAACTCATATCTTCCTGCCGTCAGTTTCACCACCCTTACATTCTCGGCCTTGTCAGGTAAAGTGAGTGTAGCTGTACTGTTAGCGGGCACTGTAACTTCATAATGCACACATTTCCCTTTCCATTCCCAGCGAGAAACAATTTCACCGTAAGGCGAGCGATGACGGGCCTCAAACCGCTTCAATTCCTTTATGAAGTGGGGACGAAGCAGAATGTTCTGAAAACCGGGTTGCGCGGAATCAGGGAAAATACCTCCCAGCCCCTTGTAGAACCAGGCACCTATTTCACCGAACATCATATGATTGTCCGAGATGTCACGAGTAGCCTGCAGGTCCCAGTTTTCGAGCAGCGTGGTGGCACCGTTCACCACCCACCAACCCCATGAAGGATAAGTGTCTTGTACAGCCACCTTATAGGCTGTTTCAGCATAGCCGTTTTCGCTGAGTGCATTCAAAATGGCTTTAGCTCCCAATACACCCACATCCAAGTGGAAATCGTTCTCCTCCACCTTATGTGCCAGGTTAGCTGCCACTTTTCCTATCAACTCTTCGGGCACAATCTTCCATTGCAAGGGAACGCTCAATTCGGTTTGTGAACCTTCGGCATAGATGCCTGTTTCCCGATTCAGGAACTTATCATTGACAGCTTGCTTTATTTCCTCCGACAAGGCATTATAATATTCGTAATCGGCTTGTTTGCCGAAGAGTCTGGCAGCAGCGGCCAAAATCCTGGTGTCTACATAAAAGTAGACCGAAGAAGTCAGCTCCTTATTGGATTTTGACTTTACCGGCACCCAGTCTCCGCGCCCCCAGGTAGTGAGATGATTGTCAGAGATACGTTCCACATAATCTACATAGCGTTTGATGTTCTCGTAACAATCGCTCAAGGGCTTGCTATCACCGTAGAAGAGGTAGATATTCCAAGGGATGATGGCAATAGTACTAGTCCAGTCCAGCCCGTTGTCCGTGCCATACCCCCATCCGCCGGTGGGAATGATATCGGGCAACACTCCGTTGGGCTGCTGCTCGTCACGATGGTCGGCCAGCCATTTTTCGTAAACGGTAATTCCATCAAAGTTATAAAATGCTGCCTCAATGGCGAAATGACCGTCACCGGTCCAACCGTTCTTCTCGCGCTGAGGGCAATCGGTGGGATAGCCCATGAGGTTGGAAAGGTAAGAGTGATTGGCGGCATGGAGCAGCTTGCCTATCAGTGGGGTTGAAGATTCCAAGCTACCCACTGCCGGCACATCACTGTGCACGAAGCAGGCAGTCAAGCTGTTTTGGTGAAGCTCAACAGGCTTGTCTGCCACTACCTCCACATAACGAAATCCCTTGTAGTTAAATCGGGGCATGAACTCATCCTCTTCTCCACTCAGAACGAGAATATCCGTCTGGAAAGGCTCTTTCTCTTTATCGCCCCGGAAGTAGACATCAATATTCGAGAGGTCGAGGCGACCATTCGGATGCAAGCGTTCGCCGTGTTTGATTCTGACTTCCGTTCCCCTTTCGCCCGAAAGACGAATACAAGTCACACCGGACATATTCTGCCCGAAATCATAGATGTATGTTTTCTCGTCCACTTTGCGGAAAGAGACGGCGGGGAAAGTCTTTACATTACGGATGGGGCGTACTTGCTGGGCAGTGACATTGGAAGAGGGTGCACTCCGATAACCTACTCCGCGCCACTTGGAGTCATCAAATTCCGGAGTACTCCAGCCTTTCTGCTCCAGACGTGCATCGTAGTGCTCGCCAGTATAGATACTGTTGAAGGTGATTGCACCCGAGGCTGTCCGCCAACTGAGATCGGTGGGAATAGTTTCCACGCTTCCGTCGGTGTAGGCAATGCGCAAGTCCAGACAGAAAGCGGGACGGTTGCGCCAAGGAGCACGGTCGAAGTCCCACACAGCTTTGGACTGATGGTTATACCAGCCGTTGCCCAAAAGTACGCCAATGGCGTTGTCACCGTTCTGTAATTGCGAGGTCACATCATAAGCCACATACAGGTTGCGGCGGTCAAAGCGGGTATAGAGAGGGGCAAGGCAGTGGTCTCCTATCTTCTTTCCATTGATGTAAAGCTCATATAGCCCGGCAGCGGCAATATAGGCACGCGCCGACTTTACCTTTTTGCCGGTCTTGAACTCTTTTCGGAAGTAAGGGGCAGGCCCATAATGAATATCCTTTCCATCGCCAATCCAAGCACCTTGCCAATGTTGCATCCCCATCATGCCCGTTTCAAAGTAAGAGACAGGAGAGGCAGTCTCCTTATGTTTCATGTCACTGCAGATTACTTTCCAATAATATTTAGTGAAAGGCTGCAGTTTCTTGCCTACCATCTTCCATCCGCCAAGAAAGGCGTGGGGCGGGATTGTCCACACCTATAGGTCTGTCAAGATGTTCGCTCCTCAGATCAACCAGACGAACCGGATTCTGCCCTTGTACAGTAATGCAAGCAAAGAATGTAAATAGAAGCAGTATATTTCTTTTCATAACTCCATTGTTTATCTATTCCGTAGTAATCACCAGTTCCTTGCCCTCCCTCAGTTGGTCATGGGTGATAAAGTAACCGTCAATCTTTTTACCGTCATAAGTAATGTCAATAATCTTCTTGCCGCTTCCTTTCTTCACAATGGTAAAGGGACGACCATCCAGATTGAACGTCACTTTATCGAACAAGGGAACAGTAACAATGTATTCCGGATCGGCAGGCGAATAAGTGTAAAGTCCAATAGCATTGAACACATACCACGAAGACATCTCGCCGGCATCGTCCATCCCTGCATAGGCCAGCCTATCGGCACCCATATCATAGTAGTGGTTCATCAGGCTGTCGAGAATGCACTGGGCTTTCTCTTGTTTGTCTATGAAATAATAGGTGTAAGGAATGCTGTGTCCCGGCTGGTTTCCGTGGCAATAGTTTCCGATGAACCCGGTCAGATTATGAGCTTCGTAGCCTCTCCACGGTTCACTGAATAAGGAGTCCAGCTTATCGTTCACTGCCTCTTTACCGGGATAGAGCTTAATCATGCCTTCGGGATCATGGGGTGCGAAGAAGAGGGCATTCCATGCGTTAGCCTCACGGTACATGTACTGGTAATAGGGATAATACGGATCGAAATCCTGAATCCAGCTTCCATCGTCAATCTTACCTCTCCAAAAGCCGGTAGAGGGGTCGAATAGCGTCTTGTAGTTGTCGGAACGTTCCATCATCAGTTTGTAGTTGGCCTCATCTCCCAGCTCCTTGGCCACCAATGCCACGGCATAGTCATCGTAGGCATACTCCTGGGTCTTTGTCACTGCTCCCTTGTACTCATCCCACGTGGGCACGTTCACCGTGTCTTTCTCGGCAATCCAGCCTCTCTCCATATACTCGTCCAAATAACGGCGTCCTCCTTTACCGGGCACCGTAGCATTTTTCAGTATCAGCTTATAAGCACGCTCCAGATTGAAGTCGCGCAAGCCTCGCAACCAGGAACCAGAGATGAAAGTGGAAGCGTGGTCGCCGTGGAAGAAGGTGGGCATGTAGCCGTCGCGTTTCTCGCCCTTGTCGGTGATGGACTTGATGACGTCACAAGTCACTTCGGGAGAAATTATGCCAAGAAGCACCAGTTTGTTGCGGTAATCATCCCAAAAAGAAGGGTCAGTGTAATAGTGGAAGCCGTTATTCACTACCTCGCCACGGACATCAGTATATTCATGATTCACATCGCTACGCAAAGCCGGCCACTTAAAAGCATGAAAGAAAGTAGAATAGAATAATCTCTTTTCACGTTCCGTGCCACCTGCGACTTGAATCTTGGAGAGGAGTGCATCCCACGCGGCATCGGCTTCTTCTGCCACTTGTGCAAAACTTTTGTTCAACATCTCGGCCTTCAGATTCATTTGGGCGTTCTCTGCACTCACAAACGAGAAACCAGCCTTCACTTCCAAAGGTTCAACACCTTTACTGCCGACAAAACGCAGCACAGCCACTTCATGTTTGTCGTCTTTTACCATTTCCACCTGGCCTATTTTATAGTTGGTCTTAGCGTAAAAGTAGATTTTACCATCGCCATCCTGATAACCCGTGAAGGTATTGTCGTCAACCTTCTCAATCTTCCAATCGCGAACGTGATTGTTGGAACGGCGGATATCTACTAACAGTGACTTGTCATCTTCCTTGGCAAAGGTATATTTGTGGTAGGCACAACGCAAGGTACTGGTCAACTCGGCGTTCACTTTATAGCGTTCCAGATAAACCTGGTAATACCCCGGATGTGCGGACTCGTTCTCGTGACTAAACCCGGAGCAGTAATCGCCCGGAGCGATATTCCCCACCACGGGCAACATGGGAACATGCAGCAGGTTCCAGTGTCCCTTGGCGGTGTGCGAGAAACCATAAATCACGGTATCTTCGTACTGGTATCCCGCACCGCTGCGGAATTGGGTCACAGGAGTGAGTTGCACCATTGCGTTGGGCAACGTAGCGCCCGGATAGGTTTCAGCGCCCCAGGTACGCGCTTTCATCTTGCGTACATATCCCAGGTCTTCGGGTTCCCACAAGGTAGCCGTTCCCAAAAAAGGATTGACATAGCTTGTCAGTTTCTTCTGCGTGCCGCCACAACCCGTCAAAGTCATCAGGACAAACAGCAGGAATAGGTATCGGTTCTGTCTCATCGTTTGCATTTTTTATAAGTATTGTTTTACTGTTTCCACTTTATCAAACGCTCATAAAGAAAGAAGAGGATGCATCAAAATACTCCTGAATAAGAGAGTCTTGACGCATCCTCTTCTTTAAGAAACCGTTTCTATTTTCTTTTCTCAATCTTACCGGCACCTTCCGAACTTGCTTTCAGAAGGAAGCCGAAAGAAAACCTGAACAGTTTCCAAATTACACAAATTATTTCAGACTCTTCTCAAAAAGGGCTTTGGCTTCAATCAATGTACAACCGCTGGTCTGTGTGGTCAGGTGGTTGTTGCCGCTGTTGTTCATCGCCCAGCTGGTGCTATACAACAGGTCGAGCTTGTTGATGCCCTTGCGCCACAACGTCTCGGCATTGTTGTTGAAGAAGGTGATGAATTTTTTCTTGTATGCAGGTTCCAGGCCCGGCTCCATAATCAGTTGCACATAGTAGCGCATGAAAATACCCTTAAACAGTCCGCCGTCACCGTCGCCTTCATCGCGCAACAGGTTGTTTCCGGTATCTATCATGTCACTGTTACTGATTCCGAAATTAGCGGCCTTGCGGGCATCTTTCAAGTAAGAGACCTCCTTGGTAATCTTATACAGCTCGTAGGCGGTACCCAGGAATGTTCCCTGATTGTAAGAGAGAGAGAAGGAGCCGACCTCACCACTCTCACCGTTGATGTTGTCGTAGATGGCACCGGTGGCAGGGTTGAACAGGTGCTCACGCTCCCAATTATAAATCTCAAGGGCCCACTGCAGGTCTTCCTCGTTCTTGTTGATATTGTAGAGCCGTGCGGCAATCAGGCTGGCAGGACCGTTGGAGCAGGCATTCTTGCTCCAAGGCTGGTCGTGGGTCCAGGCGATGCCACCCCCTGCGTAGTCGTTCCAGCCGGTCTTTATCTCATTCCACATTTCTTGAGCGGTTTGCAGATACTTGCTGTCGTCGGTAGCTTCGTACAGACGAATCATGGTGAGGGCAATCCACTCCATGTCGTCGTAGAAATTGTTCCAATAACTGCCACCGTTCTTTGCCTTGATGCCGGTGTACCATTTATCGAACAAATCACTGTACTTGCTGTCGGCAGTACGATTATAGGCATCTATCATCACATCCATGGCATGCGCCTGAGGCCAGTAATGGAAATCCTTGATAGAACCATCATTTCCGTAGTTGAAGTAGTGCTCGCTCGCATTCCAGAAACGGTCTATCAGGGTCACGGAACTACTGTCGGCAGCCGCTTCCCAGTCTATGGTGTACCCCCCCTTGTCATACATGTACTCATCTTCTATCTCGCACGACTGAAGTGCCAAAAGAAGCAGGGGCAGACAAAATAATATTCTTTTCATAATCTCTTCTTAAATTAGTTGGCCAATTCCACTTTATGAGTATAGTTCTCCACATTGAATATCACGCTGATTTTGGTGATGGCACCCGGATTGTGACCATCGGCCGCACCGTCGAACTCGTTATTCAACTTCCACTTCTGATCCCACTGGTTGTCGGGAGTCTCCATGATATAGAAATAAGGATCTTCGGGAGTGGCTGCGCCCGGATTGGAGTCTGTGGTATTCTTGGTTCCCCAGAACTGTATGCTGCCGTCGGCATAGGTCATCAGAAACTTGTAACGTTGGTCGCGCCCCCATCCTTCTTGCTTGAACTCTATTTTATCCTGACCGCAGAACACACCGTTTCCTACATAAGGCAACTCAAAGGTAGCAGAACCGCTCGGGCAGAAGTAGAATTCCAGCTTGCTCACCTCCTTGACGGTTACAGATGCAATGGAGAAATCCATTTCGATGCGGTAAACACCCGTCTTTTCCACTGTTGTTTCGCCTTCGCCTTCCATAATCCGGTTGCCGTTGATGTAGAATGTCTTGGCACCTTCGGCTGCTCTATCTACCAGTTTGTAAGTCTTTCCACCTTCTAACTTCGTAAAGACTTCGAACTTGTCCTTTTCGGGTGAAGCACACGCCACAGCCTTGGAAGCATCCATACCACCTTCAGTAGCACTTCCGGTCAGGTAAAGCTGTGCCGGAATCTCTTCAAATCCCATCAAGCGAGTGATGGTGAGCTTCTTGCTTTCTTTCGCCATTACAGAATTCAAACCTCTGGACGCCATTACCGTCCAAACAAGAGTACCCGTCTCGCCACTGTTCAATCCGGCAGCCGCACCAACCTTGTTCAATATCTTGTGGCTGACGGTAGCATAGCTCAAAGAACCGCCATTGTCGGAAAGCACCTTGTAAATAGGCTTAGAAAAATCTCCTCCTTCCTTATCAAATACCACTTCATAAAGAGGGGCGCCGCTATCTTCGGCCTTGGCCGATTCCCATTCAAAGAACAGGCTGGCGCTGGCCGACGATTGCAAGACCACCTCCTTGCCGTCAGTGGGTTCATACAACTGATTTACTGAAGAAACTTTGGAGTCCTTGTATTCCATGTCTTCCGTACAAGACGTAGCAAAGAGGACTGCCGAAAAAAGAGCTATTGTTGAGAATATAGTTTTCATTGTTCTTTTGTTTTTAATGAGTTTAGACACACGTTAATTTCCATATCCCGGATTGTTAGGTGCCAGATTAGGATTCAAATTTATTTCACTGATAGGAACTGCCCAAAGGTAATCTCTTGCCTCCTCAAACTTGCGGGTGTCAAGCTTGTTCTCGTCCACGAAGCTTGCACCACGCACCTTGCCCGACAAGTATTCGTTACCAGCCTTCCAACGCTTAATATCATACCAGCGCAAACCTTCCATCGCCATTTCTACACGACGTTCGTCGCGAATAATCTGCCTCATCTCTTCCTTGCTCTTTCCGGCAGGAAAGTTCAAGGCTGCATCGGCAGTGAATCCGGCACGCTCACGGATGGGACGGATGGTCTTGTTCCATACCTCTTCAGTCATACCGCTTGTTTCGTGAACAGCCTCAGCATACATCAGCAAGATGTCAGCATAGCGCATGACAATGATATTCATACCGGAATTCTGGTCACCGGGAGCCTGCGGATTATAGTACTTACGGGTGAAATAACCGGTAGAAGTGCCGTTTCCACCACCATCATAGGCATCGGTTCCCGAACCCGGACGGATGTTGATGACTACGTCCTTGCTACCATCGTCCACATTGCCGCTCCAGTCATAGCCATCATAAATGATAGTGGCTGTGAGACGTGGGTCACGATTGTCGTAAGGATAAGCAGCGTTATAATCTGTCCCGGCTTCGCTGATGGTCTTTCCGCTAAGCATCAGGTAGGTGTCTACCAACGATTGCTGCGGTACACGGCTCACGGCACGTCCGCCTCTTGACAAAGGAATCATGTCTACCATCTCACCCCAAGTAATCAAATTGGGTACATAAGAACGGTCCATGATAATCTCTTCATTGTACTCATTGGCTTCATCGAAAAGCCCGGCATAATCAGAAAACAGAGCGTAAGTACCATATTCGCCTTGCTTATTCATCAGGTTGTTGCAATAAAGCATCACATTGCTCCAGTCGCTATCCATCAGGTAGACCCGGGCCTGCAAAGCACAAACGGCACCTTTGGTAATCTTGCCCCTGTCTTCTTCGGGTAATTGGTCACGAGTGGGAAGCGCATCCTTGATGTCTTCCAATTCCTGATGAATGAAGCTGATAATAGTTTCGCGGTCCGTACGACTTACACTCCGCGATTCTTCCAGCGTGATGTCTTCCGTAAAGAAAGGTACTGCACCATAAAGGTTAGTCAGGCGGAAGTAAAGGCTTGCGCGGATATAACGTATCTCAGCAATCATACGCGCTTTAACAGATGCGTCCATGTTGGGTACCAGATCCACCTTTTCAAGAAACACGTGGCAGGTCTTTATACCTCCGTAAAGGTCTTTCCATTCGTTCTTGAAGATGTCGAGCGAGGGAGTGGCCATACCCTTGCGAATGGCACGTTGATCGTCCACACTGCGACCGTCGTAAGCGTTGTCACTCAAACTTTCATCGCTCCACATACGGCCTGCATTGTACATCTGGCTATAAGCCATGTTCACCACATACTGAGCCTTGGTGGTGGAAGTCCAATAGGAGTTATCCGTAAATTTGTTTGTCGGTGCGTTCTCCATCTCGTTGCAACTGCAAAGCATCAGAACAGCCATTCCGGCAAAAGCTATGTATTTTCTTAGTTTCATAGTTATCTGTTGTTTTTAGAATTCAATGTCTATACCGAAACCGTAGTAACGGAGCGTCGGGTAGTTTCTACCGGAATTGGCGCCACTGTTACCCATCTTAGAGTCAAACTCAGAAGACTCGGGGTCAATAAACGAATTGTTACTGAAGGTCAGCAAGTTTTGCCCGTTTACATAGATACGTGCCTTTTCCATGCCTACCTTGCGGCTCCATGTTCTAGGGAATGTGTAACCAATCTGCAAGTTCTTCAGACGCAGGTATTTTCCATCCATCAAGAACAGGTCGGAACCTTGTCCGTTTCCGTAGTTGTTTCTGTTGGAAGTAGAACCCGGAGCAGTAAGTCTCGGCCAGCGTGCATCGATGTTGGTAGGAGTCCAGAAATCCAGTTGATGCTTATAGATGTTATAAGAGTAGTTGGCGTGGAACGGTTCAACCAATTCACCACGAAGCATCATGTCTCGCTTGCCCACACCCTGCCAGAACATACCGAAATCGAATCCTTTCCATTCCACATTGTAGTTGAAACCGAAAGTCAGGCGAGGGAAGGCGTTACCCAAGATGAACTTATCCTTCGAATCGATGATACCGTCTTCGTTACGGTCTACAAACTTCACGTCACCCGGCTGTACCTTTCCACCTACAGGGATAGCCGATGATTCAATCTCTTCATAGCTCTGGAAGAAACCGTCCATCTTGTAGCCGTAGTAAGACTCCAGCGGACAACCTTCACGGGTGATGCGGCTCAACTCTTCTATCTGCGAAATTCTTTCGTGACCGGGGAATTTCAGTACCTCATTCCAAGAGTCACCAAGGTTGAAACTGAAGTTATGGTTTGCGGCTCCCGTCTTCAAACGATAGTTGATAGAGAAGTCCCAACCTTGGTTCTGCATCTCACCAATGTTGTCCATCGCCATATCCGTACCGAATACCGAAGGTACGAGAGGCTTCATCAAGATGTCGCTCGTACGCTTGTAGAAATAGTCGAACGTCACATTCAAAGCGTTATTGAAGAACGAAGCATCCACACCGATATTGAAGGTCTTGGTCTTTTCCCAAGTCAAATTATCTTTACCTAACTTAAAACCTGCACCCGACACTGTCTGGTTGTTGTATGCGTAAGAGTTGTTGTATAGTTCGTAGACGGTAAAGCGATCATAAGTACCGATAGACTGATTGCCCAGTATACCGAAAGAGGTACGCAACTTCAAATCGCCCACACGTTCTTTGTAGGTCTGCATGAAGTTCTCCTCGCTCAGGCGCCAGCCCAACGAAACAGAAGGGAAGAAACCCCAACGGTAGTCTTTATGGAACTTGGAAGAGGCATCATAACGGAAGCTGAATTCAGCATAATATCTGTCTGCGTAAGAGTAGCCCACACGTCCCAACAAAGAAGTCAGACTGGTACGATTGGATCCGTCTACGAAAGTACTTCCGGTAATATTTCCTACAGTACTGTTGGTAATGTCTGTACCAATACCCAAGTCAGGGTCTACACCTTTCTTTTCAATATCATTGCTGAATGAAGTGAAGGATTCGTTGGTCACCCCGAAAAGTCCGGTGACATTGTGCTTGCCGAATGTCTTGTTGTAATCCAGCAATAATTGGGTATTGATGAGGTAGGCAGTGTGGTTCCAGTTGCTAGTTTTGTAGTCGGTATCCTTCACCGGACGCGGTTCGGTGGCCTCTTCATTCAAGTAATAGGCTACACCCAAATTGCGGGTAGAGCGCATGTCGTTTATCACATCCGCACCCAACACTCCACGCAATTTCAATCCGTCAATAAGCCGGAATTCAGCATTGACATTAGCGTTCAGATAATTGTTACGGAACTTGTTACGGCCACCGGCTTCCAATGCTCCCAATGGGTTGAATTCACTCAATACATCATTTAACAAATATCTTCCATCGTCCGATTTCATTTTGTAATAATAATAAGTAGGTACACGGGCAGCATCCACTTCCAAACTTCCACCGGTGGTACTTACACTATTATTACGTGTATAAGCCAAAATAGCATTCAGTTTCAAACGTCCCACTTCTGTGCTAACATTGGTACGAAAATTATAACGCTGCACGCCAAAGTCACTGTTGCCCACATAATTACTTTCCTGGTCATAATAGCCCATGGATACCATATAAGTGGTTTTATCACTACCTCCGGATACACTTAGATTATAATTCTGCTGTAAGGCTGTGCGGACTATCTGATCAAAAAACCAGCTTTCTTCATTTTGATGGGCAGCCAAGTCACGGATTTGATCGGGTGTATACAAAGGAGCCTCTCCGGCATTAGTGGCAGCCAAATTGCGCAAAGTAGCATTCTGATAACCTTTCACCGGCGAAAACAAGATATCCGGATTCTGCCATCCCATCATGCCACTTAACCGGACTGTCGCACGCTGGTTCTTCTTACCTTTCTTAGTAGTAACCAACACCACACCATTGGAAGAACGCGAACCATAAATAGCGGCTGTACCGGCATCCTTCAAGATAGAAATATTCTCAATATCATTGGGATTCAATTTATCGAAGCTACCGCCATCAGCTATCAATCCGTCGATAACGAAAAGCGGGCTGTTGTCGTTCACCGTACTGATACCACGGATATTGAAATTGGTTTTGCGGTCGTTCGGATTGCTGCTGCGCTGCTGGATAACCACATTGGGTGCAGCTCCTTGCAGGGCTTCGGTCATATTTGCCACGGGACGATCCTCAATCATGGAAGCTTTCACCTGGTCTACGGCACCCACGGCACTCTTGCGAGTAGTAGTACCATAACCGATGACAATAACTTCATCTAGCACCTTGGTATCTTCTTTTAAGACAACATTCAGTTGCTTTTGGTTTTTCACAGCAATTTCCTGAGTGGCATACCCCACATAGGAAAAGACGAGAACATCTTGGACACTACAAACAATGGAATAGTTTCCATCCACATCTGTAATGGTACCCACACCTTCTTTACCCTTGACAGTAACACTTACTCCAATCAGGCTTTCGCCGGTGGCATCCTTAACGGAGCCTTTCACCGTGGCATTACTTTGCTGCGCCACGGCAACACTCTCCACATGGGCATAAGCAGCGGGAGCCTGCGCCAGCATAGTCACAGCGGGCAAGGCAATAAGCCAGAACTTACAGTTCCCGCTTATCCGAGCCAGCAATGAACTTACTGTGTACACTCGATTCTTTTTCATATTTTTAAGATTAAACATTATAATAAATTGCGATAAGAGAAGAACACAAACAACATCAATGAGTAACCGATTCATGTAATCTGTGTTCCAATCTTTATTCTAACGCACTTTATTGATTTTAAATGATTTCTGTTTTACAGACTGTTGAGCAAATTCACTTTACCCTCGTTCACCAATTTCAGAATCAGCTCTCCAAACAGCGTGTTCTGCCAAGCAAACCATGCTCGGGTAAAGTTAGCGGAGTCATCCTTGTGGAAAGACTCGTGCATGAATCCCGTACCGGCATCCGTATCCATCAGCATCTTGATGCAAGTCTTTATCTCCTCATCATTCTGGCTGGTGAATGCCTTCATCATGATACTCATGGGCCATACCATATCATAACCGATGTGCGGCCCCCCGATACCTTCGCCGGCTTTGCCTTTGAAGAAGTAAGGGTTACTGTCGCTCCACACAAAACGACGTGTATTCTGATAGATAGGGTCGTTTACGTCCACATCACCCAAATAAGGCATGGCAAGAAGGCTGGGGACATTGGCATCGTCCATCAACAGATGATTGCCGAATCCATCTACTTCAAATGCATAGATTGTTCCAAACTCGGGATGATTGTAAGTGGCATATTTCTTCAAGGCTGCCTCCACTTCAGCAGCCAAATCGGTACATTCCTTGGCCAAAGATGTTTCCTTGTTTACTTCCGTCAGAATTTCAGCAGCCTTTTTCAAAGAAGAGACAGCGAAAAAGTTGGAAGGAACCAGGTATTGAAGCGTAGTGGCATCGTCCGATGGGCGGAAAGCGGAAACGATCAGTCCCACCGGCTTGACCGGAGCACCCAAGCCGTCGTTATTCAACGTATCGAGGGCACGTTCCGTCTTGCGTTGGAAACGGTAAGGACCGACACCGTCCTTACGCTGCTGTTCCTTGAAAGTCTTCAGGATAGCAGTAATTGCCCTCATCCATTCACCGTCGAAGATACTGCTGTCACCGGTTACTTTCCAATACTGGTAGGCCAGACGAAGCGGGTAACAAAGAGAATCTATCTCCCATTTGCGCTCGTGCAGTTCAGGCTTCATGTCTGTCAAGTCAGTCATCCAGTTGCCACCCGTAGGTCCGTCGTTGAAAGCATTGGCATACGGATCAATGTTGATGCAAAGGAACTGACGGCGGATGACACCTTCGAGCATCTCTTTCAATTGCGCATCATTGTTGGCCAGCTGCACATATGGCCACACCTGCGCACCGGAGTCGCGTAGCCACATAGCATGGATGTCACCGGTATAAACAAAAGTATCGGGTTTACCGTCCAGCATACGAAAGTGCACAGTAGTGTCAAGCGTATTAGGGAAGCAGTTCTCAAACATCCACGCCAACTTAGGATTGGTAAGCAGCTTCTTCACACGAAGAATCTCAGCTTCCACGGCTTTTGAGGTGAAAAGGCGTTTCTTCATTTTTGGACGATTGCTTTTATAAGCAGCGGTCATCTGAGCATAGTTCTCCACACAAGTGTTGTCACCTTTCAAGGTAAAAGTGTCTGCCTTGGCATAGCCCTGCATACAGAGCATGGCAACAGCGCACAAGGTAATGTTTCTCTTTTTCATTAGGTATGATTCGTTTTTTTAATTATAAAGGCTGATTAGCGGACACGGCCAAACGCGCGTACATCTCTACCATGGCGGCCTGTGTCAGCAACCATTTACGATTGTCGCGGCTTTTGCCGGTGAAATCAGTATTGAAAAGGCCGTTATCTTCACGAGCATGTATCCAGGCATAGTCCAGGCTGCGGGCAAAGGAATCAAGATAAGCCTTGTTTCCGTCTGTCTGATAGAGCTCCATGAAACCGCGCAACATAACAGCGGTGAACCACACATCGCCCTTCTTCAGCATATGAAACGGGGCTCCCTGTTCGGGGGTGAATTCCATGAAAAAATAATTATGACAAGCGGCGGCAATCGCTTGCGCATCCTTCAGATACTGCTCATTGCCGGTAAGCTGATAGAGCAAGGCAGCCGACTGCATCATCTGACCGCTGTTATAGGCAAATTTGGCACGTCCTATCTCACCGTCCAAACGCATGTTGTCGAAGTAAAGACAATCTGTTGTGTCCTGCAATGTTGCTTTAGTCCATTCGTACAAGCTCTTCCCTTTCTCAAAATAAGAGCTGTCTCGCGTAGCCTTGAAAAGTTTCAGGGCAAAGACGGAACCTGGGGCGTTGGAACAAGTGTTCTTTGATTCTTTCTTCTGTTCGCACCAGTATATACCCCCTCCCAAACAATCATCCATACCGCTTTCTATAAACTTCCAGATAAGCTTGGCGCTCTGCAGATAGTTCTCTTGGCGGGTCATCTGATAGACGTCCGCGAAGTCGATGCCGAGCCACACGTTGTCATCATAAAAACGGTCGGACAACGGAGCGTCCTTGATGTAAGAAGCATATGCTTCGGGCATGCGACAGGTATCGAAATATTCAGCAAGTCCCGGAAGCACTTTCTCATCAAGTAACTTCTGATAGTTCCCGAAATCTTTCTTGTTATCTTTAGTAGCCTCCATCAGCGCATTCACTGCGGAGAAGGTACCGGAATAAGGCCACAAATAAGAGTAGAGATTGGGACGGTTCTTCTGTTCCTCGGAAGCCAGATAAGTGGCGGTATAGCCTTCCACGTCCGAAGGGTAATTCTCACGCAACAGACAAGTGCCCGGTGCAGAATAGTGAGCATATAAGGAATCAAGTGTTTGTGTTGATCTGACCAGCATTACGTTGTCCGCTACAGCCGGTTCTTTCTGTGTCTTGCATCCGGTTACTGCCAGGGCGCATGCCAACAGGCAGAAAAGTGCTTTCTTGGAATTTTTCATCTTTTTCAACGGCATTAAATTGTTTGACTTGTTTTTCACTCCATCACGGGAGCCTTCTATATAAACCCTATTAAAAACGATTGCAAAAATAGGCAGTAAGACTAAAAGCCAACTATAAATCCATGACATTACCGTCCACATTCCGGACATGGCAGAATTTTGAAACAAGTTTGTCACAAAATGAATACAGTAAACCCGCATCTAAAAAATCAGCGGATACGTACTAAAACGTACCCGCTTTAGAGATAAAGAAGCGACTCCTATTTATTTTGCATACACTTCCATTTCATAAATGCGCACATCCTTACCGGAAGCCGATTGCATGGGTTGTGTCACTAAAAGACGCAGGTAGCGGACACTTTCAGGCTTATTTAGCGTGCGGTTCAGTACATTCTTGCCATTGCCCGAAACATAGTCCAGTGTGCGCCATTCACTGTTCTTGTCGGTCTTACCTTGCAGGAAGCAGGAGGAAGTGATGTAGGAATGGTTTTCGCCGGCAGCGTTCAGTAACTTCCAGCCGTTAATGCTCCTTTCACTGCCCAAATCAAAGTCTACGTAGTGGGGCATTTCAGCAATAGCACACCACTTTGTGTTTTCGTCGCCATCTACCATGAAAGCCGGCTTCTCTTTCTCGTTCACATAGCTTGAATAGCCCATTACCATGTCCTGCTTCAGAATGTTCACTCTCTCTGTGGAGCTTTCCGTCTGATAGCGATTGCACTTGTTTGCCGTACGGAACAGTTCGGAAACGGGGCAAACGGAAGCAGCTGCAACATTAGTCAAAGTGGCGGCAAAGATAACAATATCCTTATTATCGGGCAATACCACTTCAGTAGCCTTCTCAGGCAGGTCGATGGCGAACTTAAACATGTAAGTGAATTCATACGGCTGATCGCCTTCACCAGAATGACGGTGCGTACCTACATAGGCAACTTCAGCATCTTTCAGATAACCTTCCGTATGTCCGGTGTGCCCCCACTGGCCGATGAAGCCAGTATAAGAAGGTACAATAATCTCCTGCACGGACTTGCCTGTGCGGAATATCCCCTTCACATCTTTATCAGAAGCGGCGGCAGCAAGGATATAGAGTCTGTTATAAGCACAGTCGGCGGGCAGTTTCAGCACATTGCCCTTGCAAGCCATGCCATTCAGTTCTTCACGCGTCTCCAATTTGAAAGGCACTCCATTCACATTCATCTCGGTAGGTATCAACTCGGCAGCGTAAGAATAGCCGGCCTCAAAGTCGGCAGCAGCCTTGAACTCGTTCCAACTGAAACACTTCTTGTCATAAGCAAGCGGCAATGGCCGGGCCACCGTCTGCACCTTCTTATTGGAAGCGAAACGTACCTTGTAGGTCTTAATGCCGTTTGGATTGACTGACACTTCCAAGCGATTTCCACTGAATGCAGCCTTACCGATGGTCTTTTCCGTACCATCTGCTTCTACAGCAGCCACAAGGTTGTCGGCAAAGACAATCGAGGCTTTCTGCGCCTGCTTGCCTCCGGCTTCATACACGCGTACCACATATTCATCTGAACTTTCGGCTTTCTTTAAGGCTTTAATAAGGACATTCCGGTTGTCGGAAAAAGCCAATGAATAACTCTTGCCCAATTCGCCGCGGTGCTTTCCAACAGCAAATGCCTTGATGCGCTGGTTCAGCAGTTCGGCATTCTCGCGGGTCCGAACTACGTCCAAAGCGCCTGTATGACCTACCAAGCTGTAAGTAAAGGTATGACGGCCGAAGTCTTGACGGTCTTGGTAAGCATAGTTACTTTTTGTCTTCGGAGTGTGTAGCAAAGTGAGACGCAGGGTATTGTTGTCGGGCTTGTCCCAGCCATATTTGCTGTCGTTCATAATGGAAACACCGTAAGAACCGTTAGCGTCTGTCAGGTCGGCCCAGTATTGGGCATATACTTCGTAAGCGGTCAAGCTGTTGTTTCCTCTCTGCACGCTGCCTACACCCAAATCGTAAGTAGCTTTCTCGTTGTTCAGATTGAGGGGGAACTCGGCCTTCAGCAGGGCATTGGCAGACTGCCAGTCCACTTCGTTGGTGAAGTCGATGCGGTGGGCCAATATGCCTTCATACAGATGGATGTACTGGCGGAAGAAAGAATCACCGTGGCGTTTCTCCACGCAGAGAGTCTTACGCAGTGCCCCGTTTTCGCAGAGGGTCATTTTCACATCCTCGGTGATGGAGATAGGAGTAGCGTCCACAGTCTTCTTCAATATCTCCCATGCGGGCCACTCGAACGATTCGTTTTCAGTGAAGAGAGCCAGGCGAATGGCCTTGCCGGCTTTCACCAGTTCCTTGTTGTTTTTCTTGTCGAGCAGTGAAGTGATGTCACCGTTCTCGTTCAGTGTCAGCTTGTAGAGCGAATTTTCGATACTTGTGGCTTCAACAGCGGACACCTTTCTGCCTTCGCCGGAAAGACGGACATCGTAAACCGCATATCCGTTGGCGGGTACAGTGGCTTCTACTAACAAACGAACCTTTCCATCGGTGTATGAAACCAACTGCGAAGCCACCTGCTTGCCTTGTTCATTGTACACTGCCACGCCTTTGGGAAAACGGGGTGCTTTCACCTCCATAGTCACCACATCGGCAGCCTTGAATCCCGAAGCGTTATAGAGCACTACGGGAATCCCCTTGACACGAGTATCAAGCTTGCCTGCCACACTTCCCACGGCATGAGTCAGGATGCCGGAGAATTGCTTCAGAGAAAGCAACTCATCGTTCCATGAGAATTCGTAGGCACGAGGAATGCTGGTACCCGTCAGGTCATCGTGAAACTGATGGAAAATGAAGCGTTGCCAAGATTCCGTCAAACTCTTCCCGGGATATTCGGCAGTGCCTAAAAGGGCGGCAGCTACAGAAGCACGTTCGGCGGCATCACCCAAAAGTTCATTCTGGCGATTGTAAAGCTTCATGGCGGCCTGTGAAGTGTAGCAGCCGGTGCCATGAACGTCCATCAGCAGTTCGCCGTCAAATACGGGGAGCTCGGAATGAGCGTCATATGGTTGGTAATCCTTAAACAGCTGGTCGCTGGTAGCACTGATAATCTTCAACGGGCCGTCTCCCTTGATGCCTTTCTCCACGGAAGCCACAGAAGCGATGGTAGGTGAACCGCCCACATCACCTGTTCCATAGTAGCGGTAAACGGTATTCAGGGGAGTACATCTGGAGAGTTCCATCAGATATTTATTTTCTGAAAGGTCTTCATTATCCCAACGACGACCGTAATCATATCCGTGAGCCAGCATGACGGACGCTCCATCCACCCCTTTCCACAGTCCGACGGTAAAAGGATGCTTGCTCTTGCCGTAGAAAGGATTGTTACGCCAGTCCAGCTTCTGTGAAGAGAATCCTATCAGCCCGCAATGGGCGGCAACGGTGGGCAATGTCCATCCGAACCCGAAACAATCGGGCAGGAAGATGTCGGTGCTCTCCACACCCAGCTCCTTGCGGTAAAACTCCTGCCCCAGCATGATATTGCGGATGAACGACTCGATGGAGGGCACCAAAGTATCGGTAGCATCCCAACTGGCCCCGCTCACGTGCCAGCGGCCTGCCTTTACAAAGGCCTTCATCAGTTCGTATTCACGAGGATAATACTCCTTCATCCAGGCATACTTCACACCACCCTCGAAATTGAAGATGTAGTCGGGATACTGGTTCAAGAGGAAAAGATTCTGGTTCAGGGTATTCCAGACATACTCCTTGATGGTGGTCTGGATGTCCCAGTTCCACTGTGTGTCCAGGTGGGCATCCGCCACCATATACGCTTTCGCTTTCTGCGGTGCAGCGGTCTGGGCCGATAAGTGTCCGCCTGCAACGGCCAACATTACGGCTCCCGCTATCAGGCGGGCCTTCCCCGCCAGCATTGGTCTCCTTTTCATGGTTCTGCTATTATTGGTTTTCATTGAATAAAAGATAATTCCCTGACATACCGGACACAAGTGAAAAAGTTCCGGAATACTTGTTGCAAAGTTCGGAAGAACATATACAAAAGTTTGAGAAAACATAGATTCGGTTCTATCCCAAGCCTTGGGATAGAAATCCCAAAGCTTGAAACGGACATCCGCAACCTTGGGACAGACATCCGCAACCTTGAGACAAAGTACAAGAATCCGATGCCCGGCCTCAGCACAAAGGTAGCCCGGGCTCCACTCCCGTACTGTACAGATTCGCGACATAGATATGTAAAAAACCGTCCATGGCATGATTTCATACATTTATGTCATAAATAGAACACACTTCTTGCAGACCACGGACTACTTTTGCATACAGTAAAAAATCGAAAAGCCAATAGCATGAAAAAACAACTCCTACTCCCGGCAGCCCTCTGCCTTTCACTGACCATTTTCGGACAGAAAGTACATCAACTGACCTCACCTAGCGGGAACATCCGCATCTCGCTGGAGCTGACCGACCAAATCCGATATGACGTAGCCCAAGGAAACCAAACATTGATGGACAGCTGTGTCATCGGCTTGGAAACCGCCAACCGTCAGCTGGGCATCCATCCCAAACTGGACAAGGCCGTACGCCAAAGCGTAAACGAGGAGCTGACTCCCGTGGTGCCCCTGAAATTCTCTACCGTAACCAACCGCTACAATCGGTTGCTGCTGAAATTCAAAGGAGACTATTCGGTGGAGTTCCGCGCCTTTGACGACGGATTTGCCTACCGTTTCCTCACTGACTTGAAAGGCGAGCAAGAAATAATAAATGAAATCCTGCGACTGAACCTTGTGGATGGCTGCCTGCTACATCTTCAGCAACCTGACGGCTTTAAGACTTCCTATGAAGAAGAATATCGCCACCAAACATGCAGTGAGTGGAAAAACTCCAATCGTATGGCTCTGCTTCCCCTTTTAGCCAGCACACCCGAAGGTGACAAAATCCTCATGAGTGAAACCAATCTGACAGACTATCCCGCCATGTTCCTGAAAAACGACGGACAAGGCGGTATTGCCTCCGTCTTCCCCCGTCTGCCTCTTGAGTTCGGAGAAGACGGCGACCGCAGTCTCAAGATTCTGAAAGAAGCCAACTGCATAGCCCGTACTGCAGGAAAGCGCAGTTATCCGTGGCGTTACTTCGTCATTACCGATGATGACCGCAAACTTATAGAAAACACCCTATCCTATCGCCTCGCTGAAAAGAATGTCATAGAAAACACCTCTTGGATTAAACCCGGACTGGCCAGCTGGGAATGGTGGAACGGAGCCATACCCTACGGCCCCGACGTAGACTTCAAGGCTGGCTGCAACCTTGACAACTACAAGTACTTTATCGACTTCGCATCCCACTATGGCATAGAATATATAGTAATGGACGAAGGTTGGGCCATGAACACCCGAGACCCCTATACACCCAATCCCACGGTAGACATACACGAACTCATCCGCTACGGCAAAGAGAAAAACGTAGGCATTGTGCTATGGCTCACTTGGCTTACGGTAGAAAATCACTTCGACCTATTCGAAACCTTCGAAAAATGGGGCGTGAAAGGCGTAAAGATAGATTTCATGAATCGTAGCGACCAATGGATGGTGAACTTCTATGAACGCGTGGCACGCGAAGCCGCCAAACACCATCTCTTCGTGGACTTCCACGGTGCCTTCAAACCTGCCGGATTAGAATACAAATACCCCAACGTACTCTCCTACGAAGGCGTGAGAGGCATGGAGCAGATGGGTGGATGCCGTCCCGACAACAGTGTCTATTTCCCCTTCATACGCAACGCAGTAGGAGCCATGGATTATACTCCCGGCGCCATGCTCAGCATGCAGCCCGAGGTCTACCGTTCCGAACGTCCCAATTCTGCCAGCATCGGCACACGTGCCTATCAGATGGCACTCTTTGTTCTCTTTGAAACCGGCCTGCAGATGATGGCAGACAACCCTACCCTCTACTACCGCAACGACGAGTGCACCCGCTTCATCACCCAAGTACCTCAAACATGGGACGAAACCATCGCCCT
This sequence comes from Bacteroides muris (ex Afrizal et al. 2022), assembly GCF_004793475.1. Classification (GTDB taxonomy): domain Bacteria; phylum Bacteroidota; class Bacteroidia; order Bacteroidales; family Bacteroidaceae; genus Bacteroides; species Bacteroides muris. Next base: position 245,096 of record NZ_SRYZ01000001.1, read on the forward strand.
CGAAGCCGAAGCAGGAGAGTATGCCGTCGTGGCCAAACGCAAAGGAGAACAATGGTATATAGGAGGCATGACCAACAACCGCGAACGTGAACGGGTCTTCAACATCTCCCTCGATTTTCTGCAAGAAGGAAAAAACTATCTCATGACCTCTTTTGAAGACGGCATCAACGCTGACCACCAGGCCATGGACTACCGCAAACAAGAACGAACCTTGAAGAAAGGCGACCGTATCACAGTCCGTTTGGCACGCAACGGCGGATTCGCTGCGGTCATCCGCTGATCATATCCATACCTACCTGCTCCGTACAAATACATTTCTAAAAAATACGGAGCAGATACAAAGCAAACAGTAATCCTGCAACTGAAGAAATATATTGCGAATATTGACTGTTTCCACCTTAAAATATATCTTTGCACGCTAAAATCAATACAACAAGCCACATGAAAGACATATACTGGAAAGGCCATACAATTTTATTGCTCGTCAGTCTCTTATGCTGTGTTCCGGATTTTGTACACGCCTACAGTCTACGGCAATTCTCCAACAAGAACGGTCTTTCCAATAGTGCCATCCAATCCCTTTACCAAGACAGCCAAGGTGTACTCTGGATAGGAACATGCGACGGACTGAACGTGTTTGACGGCAACAATATCCACCTATATACACCAGTTGATGTGTCACGTAACCTATTGTCAGGCAATATCATCAGCCAAATCGTAGAATCAGAGCCAGGCATACTGTGGTTACAAACCAACTACGGGTTGGACAGATTGGATACATACCGACAGACCTGCCGAACCTTTACCGAATTCAAGGACAACATCTTCTTGGCACAAAGCAACAACAAGTGCATGTTAGTGCTGAAAGATGACGGGAATCTGTATCACTACCAACAAGAGAACCAGAGATTTTTACAGCTGAACACCTCTTCCATGGATTTCAATAAAGTACTGTCCATGACTATCGATTCCAACAACTTGCTTTGGATATTCGCAACCGGAAACAACACTCGTTGCTATCGGCTGAATCACACGGGAAAAAGCGTGACTCTGATTCCGGAAAAACCATTTGGACATCACGGTCTGAAGCATGCCTTTATCGGAAAAGATTCAGCCTACTTCATTGATGAAACCTATGCCCTCTACGAATATAGTTTCAGTAACCGACAGTGTTACTACATTGCCGACCTGAAGGACGAAATAGAAAAACGGGGTGAAGTATCTTCCATCATCAAACGAGAAAATGACTTCTGCATCGGTTTCAAAAGCAGCGGCTTGATAATACTGAAATATGAAGCGAACCAAAAGATTAAATACCGTATAGAGTACACCGAAATACAGTCGGGCATCTTCTGCCTGATGAAAGACAAATTCCAAGACATCGTATGGGTAGCTACCGACGGAGAAGGACTATACATGCTTTACAATGACACGTTCACCATGACCAACACTCTGCTCAATACTCCCGCATATCAAGTGAACAACCCGGTACGCAGCCTCTACCTCGACCCACAGCAAACCCTATGGATAGGAACCAAGGGAAGCGGCATATTGCGCATACCGAACTATCTTGTCGACAGTACCCCCGAAAAACATGATCGTCTCATCACCGGTAACAGTACATTGACCGACAACTCCGTCTACTGCTTTGCACCCGGTGGAGAAGACCGACTTTGGATAGGCACGGAAAACGGTATCAATTATTACTCTTATTCTACCCATCAACTGAAAGAACTGGCGGTACAAGCCAATGGGAGTAAAGTGAAATATGTGCACTCCATCGACCAAACCAATGACAGTACACTGTGGATTTCCACCGTGGGCGAAGGAATCGTAAAGGTGACACTAGAGAATCAGAGAAAAGATCCTACTGTGAAGCATGCCACACGGACTTTGGTGAGCAACGGACACATGGCATCAAACTACTTTTTCACCTCCTACCGCGAAAGCAGCTCTGCGCTGTGGTTCGGGAACAGAGGGCTCGGGGCCTACCGTATTGACGTGCATACCGGAGAGATGGCACAGTTCCGCTTCAACAACTTGGTAAACAGCCAAACCGCCAACGATGTGTTCGCCATACACAAAAACGAGCAAGGCTACTGGCTGGGCACCGGATCGGGGCTTCTCCGCTTCCACCCGAACGAAGGCGGAAACCCAGACAGCATCAGTGCAAAGCTCTACACCAACAGCACCGTACATGGTATCTTGGAGGACAACCGGGACAATCTCTGGGTAAGCACCAATCAAGGATTAATGAGACTCAACCCCCAAGAACAGACCAAGCAAACCTACAACAACGGAAACGGACTGGCCGTGACCGAATTTAGTGATGGAGCCTTCTACAAAGACAATGCCACGGGAATTCTTTTCTTTGGAGGTGTAAACGGTTTCGTCACCGTGAGGCCCGATTCTTACATTACCACAGACTATATGCCCGACATCAGCCTGAAAGGACTTTCCATCTTTGGTAAAGAATATAACCTACATGACTTTCTACATAACAAAAACGGAAAACCCGTGCTACAACTGGACTATAAACACAACTTCTTCCAGCTGAACTTCCGGATAACAGACTACATTAACGGAAACGACTATTTCTACTCCTATAAACTAAAGGAAGCAAGCGACCAATGGATAGAAAACGGAGTTTCACCCAATGCCATCTTCTCCAACCTTTCCCCCGGAGAATATACTCTGTTTGTGAAATACCGCAATAACATCAACGGTAAAGAAAGCCATCCGCAAGCCTTCACTATTTACATCGCTCCGCCTTGGTATCTCAGTTCCTGGGCCTATGTGGGCTACTTTTTGTTAGGATTACTACTATGTGCAGGCATAGTTTCCTATGCATTCCATACCTACCGCCTGAAGCGGCAGCACATGATGAAGAAAATGGAACGACAGAAAAAAGAGGAAATCTATGAATCAAAACTACGCTTCTTCACCAACATTACCCACGAGTTTTGCACCCCCCTCACCCTGATTCAGGGACCGTGCGAAAAGATACTCACCCACAAGGAGACAGACATCTACACGCACCGCTACGCCAAGATGATTCAGCAAAATGTGGAAAAGCTGAACGGACTCATTGTGGAGCTGCTGGAATTCAGAAGACTGGAAACGGAAAACAAAATGCTCTCCATACAGCCACAGCCTGTTTCCGAAAAGTTAAGGGACATCGCCGAATCCTTTGGCGACATGGCAGAAAACAGAGAAATGAACTACCGCCTCGACATCGCCCCCGAACTGATATGGAACACCGACCTGAGCTGCTTCAACAAAATAGCCGGAAACCTCATATCCAATGCTTTCAAGTACACACCCGACAAGGGGAACATCTGCATAACATTGTATGCAAAAAACGAACGTCTCATTTTGAAGATAGCCAATACCGGCAAAGGCATCACACCCGAAAATCTCGGAAAGATATTCGACCGCTATAAGATTCTCGATTCCGTGGAGATGAACGGCAAAAACTCAAGAAACGGACTGGGACTGGCCATCTGCAAAAGCATGGTGACGCTGCTGGAAGGGGAGATAAACATCGAAAGCATACCGGGCGAACTGACCACCTTCACTGTAAGCCTGCCCTCGCTATCTCCCAACGGACAAGAGGTACCACAAACCGCATACGAAACGGCTTCTCCAAGCATTCTCACCGAAGAAGCGCAAGAACTGCCCGAAAAATACACCCGAGAATTCGACACAAACAAGCAGACAGTCATGGTGATAGATGATGACCCTTCCATGCTATGGTTCGTATCCGAAATATTCACGGAGAAATACAATGTACTCTCCTTCAATAATGCCCAAAAGGCATTAAACAGCTTGGAGCAGCGACAGCCAGACCTCATCATCTCAGACGTGATGATGCCCAATATAGACGGGCTATCCTTCACCTCCGCTATCAAGCAACATAAGCTGTGGAGCCATATCCCCCTCATCCTGCTCTCGGCACTGCATCACGAAGACGACCAAGTAAAAGGACTGGAATCGGGAGCGGATGCCTATGTCACCAAGCCTTTCAACGTGAAATACTTGGAAAAGATGGTCTATCATCTCATCCGCCGCGAAGAAAACCTGAAGGAATATTATAGTTCGGCACTCAGCACCTTTACCTGGAAAGAAGGAAGCTGCCTGCACAAAGAAGAACAGGAATTCTTAGAAAAAATGACAGAAGTCATTGAAAAGAACTTGGCCAATCCCGACCTGCAAGTAGAACTCTTGAGTAAAGAAATGGGCTACAGTAGCCGACAGTTCTACCGCAAACTGAAACCACTTACCGACAAATCGCCTGCCGACATCATCAAAGAATACCGCCTCTCTAGGGCAGAACGCTTGTTAGTCTCCAGCAACTTCACCATCGAAGAGCTGATGGACCGCACGGGATTCACCAACCGAAGCACTTTTTATAAAGCTTTTTCACAACGTTACGGAATGCCGCCCCGTCAATACAGCGAACAGCAAAGAAAGAACGTGAAAGAAGGGCAGGAAATTACTAATGCCTAATCATCTTATACCATCTGCATTTATTAAGAAGAAGCTATTTTTTTGAGTATCGCATTCACCGGGCGGCTTGCTACCGCAGCCGCAACAACACGAACTCACGAACAACCCAAATGAAATGACCAGAATATTTCGGGCGTGAACAAGGCATGCCAAACAGCTATCTCAATGCCCAATTCAACCTGGCCCCTTACTTGAAAGAGGGTGGAATCATTTCCCCTTCACTATCCTCTTTATATCATTCAGCTTGTTCAGCGCCTCCAGCGGCGTAAGGTTATTCACATCCAGATTCAGTATCTCGTCGCGTATCTGGCACAGCACCGGATCGTCGAGCTGGAAGAAGCTGAGTTGCATGCCGCCGCGCGTCTCTCCCACTTCCGGCATCGGCTTGCCGGAAATTCCCTGCTGGCGGTTGTCCGTTTCAAGTTGTTTCAGAATGTCGTTGGCACGCTTTACAATGCTTTTCGGCATACCTGCCATCTTTGCCACATGAATACCGAAGGAGTGCTCACTGCCACCCCGCTCCAGCTTACGCAGGAAAATGACCTTGTTATCTATCTCCTTGACCGACACATTGTAATTCTTGATGCGCCGGAAACTTTTCTCCATCTCGTTCAGTTCATGGTAGTGCGTGGCAAAGAGCGTGCGCGCTTTCGCTTTCGGATGCTCATGGATGTGCTCCACGATTGCCCAGGCGATGGAAATACCGTCATACGTGGAAGTGCCGCGTCCCAGCTCGTCGAACAGTACCAGGCTACGCGGAGAAAGGTTGTTCAGGATGTCTGCCGCCTCGTTCATCTCTACCATAAAGGTAGACTCGCCCACGGAAATATTATCGCTGGCCCCCACACGGGTGAATATCTTATCCACCAACCCGATATGGGCATTCTCCGCAGGTACGAAACTGCCGATTTGAGCCAGCAACGTAATCAATGCCGTCTGCCTCAGCAAAGCGGACTTACCCGCCATATTGGGACCTGTTATGATAATAATCTGCTGGGTCTGGCTATCCAGCATCACATCGTTGGCAATATACTTCTCGCCGATGGGAAGCTGTTTCTCAATCACCGGATGCCGTCCCTGGCGGATTTCCAGCACATCGTCGTCGGCAACGACGGGACGTATATAGTTGTTCTCGCGTGCTGCCGTGGCAAAGGAGAGCAGGCAGTCCAGACGCGCTATCTGGTTCGCATTGATCTGAATGGCAGGAATGAACTCGCTCAGAGATTGCACCAGCTCTGCATAGAGTTGTGTTTCCAGCACCAGTATCTTGTCCTCCGCGCCGAGAATCTTCTCTTCGTACTCCTTCAATTCCTGGGTAATGTAGCGTTCGGCATTGGCAAGGGTCTGCTTGCGTATCCACTCTGCCGGCACTTTGTCTTTATGCGTGTTGCGCACCTCGATGTAGTAGCCAAAGACATTATTGTAGCCTATCTTCAAGCTGGGAATTTCCGTCAGCTCGCTCTCGCGCTGCTGTATCTGCAACAAATAATCCTTACCGGAGTAAGCAATCCGGCGCAACTCGTCCAGTTCGGCACTGACACCGGACTTGATGACACCTCCTTTATTAATCAGCAACGGCGGGTCATTGTCTATCTCCCTGTCGATGCGGTCGCGGATGGACTGGCAGATGTTCAACTGTTCGCCTATATGATTCAGACTGGCATTGTCGGCCTCCATACAAGCCGCCTTGATGGGTTCAATGGCCTGCAAAGCCACCTTCAGCGCCACCACCTCACGCGGAGAGACACGGCCTACCGCCACTTTGGAGATGATACGTTCCAAGTCGCCTATCAAATGCAACTGTTCCTCTATCAGTTCCTTGAAATCGGGCTGGCGGAAGAAGTATTCCACCACATTCAGCCGCTCGTTAATCGGCTGCACGTCTTTCAACGGGAATACCAGCCAACGTTTCAGCAAGCGGGCACCCATCGGGCTGATGGTCTTGTCTATCACGTTCAGCAGACTGCTGCCGCCATCGTTCATGCTGCCCATCAGCTCCAGGCTGCGCACTGTGAACTTATCCAGGCGGACATACTTATCCTCCTCGATGCGTGCCAGCGAAGTAACATGCCCAATCTGCGTATGCTGCGTCATGATGAGGTATTGCAGGATGGCTCCCGAAGCTATGATGCCGTTCTTGAGATGCTCTACACCGAAGCCTTTCAGGTTCTTCACCTCGAAATGCTTCAGCAGCTTCTCCCGGGCCGAGGTCTCGGTAAACACCCAGTCGTCCAACTCGAAAGTGAAGAACTTGCTGCCGAAGTTTCCCTCGAACATCAAGCGCTTGCCACGCTCGAAAAGCACTTCTTTCGGAGCAAAATTGTTCAGCAGCTTGTCCACATAGTCGAACGGTCCCTCAGCCGTCAGAAATTCGCCCGTAGATATATCCAGAAAAGCCACCCCGCAAGCTCCTTTGCCGAAATGGACGGCAGCCAGGAAGTTGTTTTCCCGGTAGTTCAGCACATTGTCGTTGATGGATACTCCCGGCGTCACCAGTTCCGTGATGCCGCGCTTCACCAGCTTCTTCGTCAGCTTCGGGTCTTCCAGTTGGTCGCAAATAGCCACACGCTTACCGGCACGTATCAGTTTAGGCAGATAAGTATCGAGCGCATGATGTGGGAAACCAGCCATCTCGATGGTCTTCCCCTTGCCGTTGGCACGTTTGGTCAAGGTAATACCGAGAATTTCGGACGCAACGACAGCATCGGTGGAATAGGTTTCATAGAAGTCACCACAACGAAACAGCATGACAGCATCGGGATGCTTTGCCTTCAAGTCAAGGAACTGTTTCATCATCGGGGTAAGGACAATATCTTCGTGCATACGGGTCTATAGTTTTTAATTTCCAAAGCTTTGAGCCAAGAGAACAGAAGACCGCCAAGTAAAGCCCAAAACTTAATGTGACAAAGATAATTCTTTTTTAGAAAACACTCACGGAGAGGCTTCAAAACCTTAGCAAGCCTTAACAAAGAGACGCATTTTCCTAAAACATGTTATAAAACAGACTTTTTTATTTGCTTTATTTGGAGATAAGCAAAAAGTCCGTACCTTTGCAATGTGTTTTTCATAGTATTAGATTTAAGGTTAACAAAGGTTGGAGTACAGCGGTACTCCTTTTTTTATGCCTATACTCAGCATCATTGATGATGGCTTCTATAAACGGTTCAGGATTACTGTTTCTTTTGCTCTATATACCAAACATATTCGTAGTATTTATGCTGTCTTGATGGCACGGTGGCCGGCATTTTCCACCGCCCAGCATTACCGCGACCACGGTGCAGACCGACTACATCAAAAAAACAGGAAAAGGAAATGCTTCGTCCTGCGCATCAACGGGAAGAACATCCTCGACTGGTTTAGGAAGCAGTTCGAGAGGCTACTCCAACAATACAGCAACCACAACGAAAAAACAAGGAATTCAAACTGTAATGATTATAAATACTTATGTGCCAACATAAAAAATGCAGGAAATGTTATTGCACTTCCTACATTTTTCATATTTTTGCATTTGGAGAGAGGAAGCTCCCTCCAAGACATTTTAGAATTTGAAGAAGCGTTATGCTTATCTTGTGGTTGGGAACCTAGGAAATTCACAATTGTACACAAGGATAGCATAGTGGTTCTCACGCATATAGCGTGGGCTGCTATACCCATATCCGTGTACAAGGTTTTCCTAGGACCTCCAACCAGAACGTGGCATGCAGTCTCACGCTTTTATGTTGAATGGCCCCCGGAGAGGCTGAGGGAGGTAAATTTATTCGAAATATTATGAATGTGCGTTACCTATTGATTTTATGCGGTACGTTTTTGTTATTCATGGCCTGCAAAGACTCTCCCAAGCAAAAGTCTCCCTCTTTCTCAAAGAATCCAAACCACTCGTATGTAATTGCAATAAAGTCGGACATTAGTGTCAAAAAAGAACCGGTGGAAGGCAAGCTGGTAGGGTTCATTGAACGTGGAGAAATATGCGAACTGGTAGATTCGGTCAACGGATGGTATAAAGTGCGGCTACGTACAGGTGAAAAGGGCTATGTCAACAGCGAATTCTCCAAAGTGCTATCCCACGATTCTATTCCGAAAGAGGCTTTTGAATCGTATTGCCCTTTGGCAGAGCCTAGAGTTCAGTATGGCGACCTGTCCTTCAGGGTAGATGGAAATAATGTATTTATGGCGAGGGCCTACAATTCCGTGCCAGAAGATGGAGACCTTTGGAAATCGGTTTACCAAGGAGCAACAATCTATTATGGAAAGATAGAAGGAAACCGACTGGTCTTCACACGTAGCTTGTCACGCTTTGATTTGACTTTGGACTCCCTTGCTCCATCGGAGCTGGAGGAAATAGAGCCTTACACTGCGTATTATTCACCCGTAGAAAGAGGATTTATTTTTGAAGGAGCACTGTTCAAGGCTGTAGATTTGGATGAAGACTTGAATACGGTTTCAGTTAATGAAGATACTGGAGTTCCTCATCCTTTGTCGGCACGCAAAGGTCTCTGTATATATGTGAATGTAGAAAGTGTGGCTGATAGTGAAGGGAAATTTATTCGGTTTGATAAAGTAGGAAATATATTGGAAATCAGTGAAGGGAATGAATCTTCTACAACTTACAGTTATAATACCGAACGTACAAAATATAACAGAAGTAACTGGGGTTCTTATATCATTACATACAGTGACCATAAGAGGAGCGATATGAGTTCAGATGAGTCTGATATGGAAGGTTCTGTAGAATATCTTTTTGACGAGCAGGACAGAATCATAGAACGTAAAAATCAGGTAAAAATGATTTACCTCACAGAAAAATTTACTTACACCGGAGCGAACCTTCTTCCTGATAGTAAAAGTGTACACGATTACGATGAAACCGGAGATTATCTTACCACAGACAGGTATGAGTATCTGGAAGCGGACGAACACGGGAATTGGTTAAAGCGGAAAGTAATCCGCACCAATCAGGTAAAGGAGTATAAGGAGAATGGTGAGTCATTCTCTATCAAAACAGAGCCGGAACGTATCGAGACACAATCCCTTAAGTATTTCAACAACTAAAAATAACTATTATGAGTACGAAAATGAAATTCAAGTGTACTTCATGCCAACACATATTTGAACATGATGCTTATCAAAAAGAATGTTTCTGTCCGAAGTGTGGCAACACCAGTGAACGTTGTGCAGAAGAAGAACAGTTTATTGTCTGTAGTGAATGTGGAACTGAAATTCCTAACGGTGCAACATCGTGCCCCACATGCGGGTGCCCCATATCTGCCACGAAAAATCGCCATTGCCATGAATGTGGCGCTGAACTGGCTGATTGCGTACACGTTTGTCCGCAATGCGGATGTCCCGTTGTACCAGCTGCACCGATTGCCGTTTCACCCATCCCTCCGGTATCCATTACACAGACAACATCTCCTATAGAGGTTGAAGAGCAGGAACTTTCCCTTCCCCCAAGGAGCAGAGCTTTATATTGGTTTATTGGTGGTATTGTATTGGTGCTGTTAGTAAGTTTCGGTATATTTTATTATACGACCGATTATTTTAAGGATAAGACCACCACATTGGAATCTATCGTAGGTACTTCGCAGCAAGTAGTGACTGATGGTGTCAACCTACGTTTACGGTATGCACCATCGCCGGATGCAGAAACATACAAGTGGGCTGACGGAACTAACCGCCACCCGGAGAAAGGTGAACGGTTTCCTTATCTAGGAGACATAGGAGACTTTTATAGAATTGATTATAAAGGACTTGTACTATACGTTTCCAAACAACATACTCACCTAGAATAGTTTTTTTATTTATTAACGCTAAAATATTTTGTATTATGGCACTCATTTTTTGCTCCCATTGTGGAAAGCAGGTTTCGGACAAAGCCACCACCTGCCCTCATTGTAATGCAGTCCTGCAAGCAGGACAACCTCAGGTTCAACCTCAAACAGCCCAACAACCGTTCCAGCAGAACACGAATGCTACACAACAGTCGGTTTATGTAAATGTTCCCGGCAAGCAGTCCAATGGTATCGGTACTACCGGGCTGGTATTCGCCATTCTTGGAATCTTTCTTGGGTGGATACCTATTCTTGGGTGGATTATCTGGTTCTTCGGTGCGCTTTTTAGTTTCATCGGATTATTCAAAAGTCCGCGCGGCTGCGCCATTGCAGGTTTCATTATCTCATTTATATGGGTGATTGTCGTTGTGTTCGTCGTCGGGTCTATTGGAGCCTTTTCACTCTTTAGTTAATGGTCGTTATACATTGGTTCTATTGTTTAAGAATCTAAATACCAATTAAGTGGTGCTGGCAAAAAGAATAAATTCACTTTTTGCCAGCATATTTTGTCTTGTTCCTTTTGTATGGAAAACAAAAGAAAGTAGAGCTAAAGGGGCTTCATGATTTCATTCTCATATTAAAACGCTGAACAAACTTTTTGAAAAAGAATTAAACAGGCTCTTAGTATTTCTGCACTTCTGCTTGCATAATATTATTTTATTCGTATGCAGTATTGCCTGTTTCCTGCAATACTGCATTTCAAATTCTTGCTTACTAAGTGATTATCCGCGCGCACAATCAGTTCCTTTCCAAAAGAATCAAGTTGCTAATGAGTTCTCATAGAGATTGTTATTGCAGCTTCAAGAACGGCAGCGTATTCCCGCTCGTTGACAGCGGCAACTTCCCGTCCCATTTCTCCACAGCCTTGAGTTGAATCAATTCCGGCGTAATGCTTTGTTGAAGAATACGGTTGGCATCCGCCTTACCCTTGGCGGCAGCTACTACCTTTTCTGCCTCGGCTATGGCAGCTTTCTTTTCATTCTCCACCTTCAAGGCATTCTGCACAGCAGTGTTCTTGGCATCAATGGCCGCCTGCAAAGTCTCATTGGGTTTCACGGACGACTGGATATTGGTGAACGTAAAGCCACGCTTGCTCAGACGCTCTTTCAGCAGTTCCTCCACTTCTTTCTCGAAAGCGGGACGGTTGTTGATGAGCGAGTCCGTCTCATAGAGTCCTGCCACGTCCTTATAGGCATTCTTCACTTCCGTCAGAATGACGCTCTGCTCCAATTCTTCGGTAGTCTTGCGATAGCGCAAAAAGACCACCTTGGCATTGTCGCGCTCAATATAATACTCAATAGTAGGGTCTGTCTTGAAAATCGTACCTTTCTTATCTTGAATGTCAAAAGGCTCGTAGTCCACAATCTGCGCGAAAGCGGGATACTCAAAAAGCTGCTTGGCAAAGCGGTTGTAAACCACCCAACCCGTTTCCACCTTGGCATCGTCCACACCGCGCTCACTGCCTGCCAGGTTAACGATGATACCCGTCTGTCCCGAGTCAATACGCTCCACGGCAAACATGACCAAGAACAATACTATAATTCCAATGACTGAGACTCCTGCCGCACCTACTTTTACTGTTGATTTGTTTGTAATTCCCATGGCGTTTTCTGTTAGTTTAATGAATAATGTTACAAAGATATTCATAATTGTTTGTCCAAGAAAGGCAATCCGGTCATTTTTGGAAAGGAAAGGCCTCCCTCCCGCACATAGTGTAGAAAGGAGTCCCATAGTCTCCATATTTTCAGAATTTACTCAGCCCAGCAATGTTCACGATACGACCTGCCAGCAATGCTTTCTTCAGATAAGTACGGAAATCTTTCAGCGTACTGTAGGAATTACCCTCACTCACACCGGACATGACACTGATTTCCTTTGCCACCTCTTTCTGTTTTGCCGGATTGCTGCATTTATAAGTAATCGCAGGATATCTCTTTTTTGCAAAGCTTTATTTCCTTCTCGCAAGATACTCGATGGCATAAACCGGCCAGCGGGGAACTTTGCGGATATTTGTACGGACAGCAGGAATGTCGCACAGCAGGAAGAGGGCGGCAAGGCCTAAAGCGAACCAGATAACATAGCCATAAACCTGCTTCATTGCCACCATCATCATGGAGTGCAGGAAGTTGCGGCCAACGTATTCCCCGAGGTTGAAGTGCGCCATATCCAAGTGCGTGAGAGTGAGTTGCTGTCCGTAGCTCATCATGTTGTCGTTCATAAAGTGCGAGAAGATAGTGGTATAAATGCCATAACCTGCTGCTCCTGCCAGATACATATGGAGGATGTTGAACACGAACAAGCTCATGAAGAACTGCTCAAGACTCGGTACCGATTCGTCTAAAGCCCACATCAATGTTGGGGCAAGGATGGCATATGCAAATCCTCGCAAGAAGATGGCAAAGCGATACTGCTCGATATGGACGTTTATGTCCAGCGTGAAGTACATCAGCATGCCATAGAGTGCGATACCGATGAAGGCAATGCCGAAGAGTTTCCACACCTTCCACTTCTTGATTTTCAGCCAATAGAGATCGAGCAGGATACCGAGATACATGCCGAGAAGCGCCCACATATACTGCATCTCTTTGGTCAGTTCCTCCAGCCGGAGGACCTCGCTGTAAAGTATCTCTTCCATCGTGTGTTCAGCACCGAAAGCGAGTTCGGTAAAGAAGGTGACGATGAGGATGGGAACAACGTTGCGATATCTAAAAAGACTAAGCTCGATGTAGGGGTAACGGTAGTAGCGCAGGCGGTAGAGCACAATGCCGAAAAGCACAATGGCAGCACCGAACAGAAGACGTATGCGGAGGGTATCGAACCACATGAAATAGTCGCCGTACACCACAATGTACGACACCACGAGCATCAGTCCGCAGATGAGCAATGCTCCCTGAAAGTCGATACCTTTGAGCGACAGACGCTGGGGCATGGGACAAAACGGACGGCAGAAGACGTTCTGCGTGAGCAATACGAACAACATAGTGCCGATGGTAAAGACATGCATCATCTGCCATGTGAAATGATGACCGAACCAAGCGGCAAGCCATCCGCTACCCTCGATGGCGGTGAGCAGGATGATGTGAAGCACGGGGAAGAAAACGGCAAAATCGCGTCGGGGGGTAATCCAAAGCTGGATGTTGCTCATGCACTCGAACGTGCCCTGTATCTTAGCCATCCCGGCCATGAAGCACACTATCATGAGCACAGGCATCGACTGGCAATGCATCGTCAGCACATTGCATACAGCAAGAACAATAGCAGAACCGCAGAGCAACTGCTTGTTGGTAAAGCGGAGCTTCATGCGGAAAAGCATAGGAAAATAGACTGCCATGCCCGCGAGGGTGGCATAAAGCAGAAAGAGCACGTCCTCAATCATGAAGTCAGTGGTGCCACGAATGCCATCCAGCGCACCAAGGTAGATGCTGCCGCCGAACTGGAAGCAAAGAGCGGTCAGCACGTACAGCCACGGCTGTATCCGGCGAAGCACCCACCCCTTCATCATAGGCATGGAAAAGCCCATGCCGGGTGGAGGGCCACCGGCGCTCTTCATAAAGAATTCAGTCAATTGTCCCATTATTCCTCAACGATACATTCCACATTATAACCGCCTTTGAGTCTGGCAACATTAGCATTCTCATCGAGCTTGATACGTACGGTGACGCGCTGTTCGACCTTCACAAAATTACCCGTGGCATTGTCGATGGGAATAAGTGAGAAGGCACTGCCGGTAGCATCAGAGATACGTTCCACCGTACCCGTATATTGTATACCGGGAACGGCATCGGCTGTAATCTCGGCCTTACTGCCCACCTTGATATGAGGCAACTGGCTTTCCTTGTAGTTCGCCTCAACCCAACGTTCACCATCGTCAACGATACTCACCAGCGTCTGGCCCGGATTGACAAGCTGACCTATGTGAATATCCTTCGTACCAACGGTACCGTTACAAGTGGCAATGATGTAGCAAAAAGAGAGGTTGAGACGGGCGAGGTCGACGGCACGACAAGCCAGCTCGATGCCCTGCTCCGAAGCGGAAAGGTGATGCCCCTGTTCGACCACGACAGCCGACTGCATCTGACGTGAACGAACCGCCTGCTCGTAGGCTGCCTTGGCACTAAGATAAACCGTATGTACCTTGTCATACTGTTGTCGGGTAACAGCATCCTGACTGAGGAGCTTCTTGAAACGAGCATCCTCACGCATGGCATTCTCCATCTGCACACGTGCGGATTCGATGCCTGCCTCGGTAACGGTCATGCTTGTTTTGGTGGTAACGATACTGCTTGCCGTTCCCTGCGAACCCTGTTCGGCACGGAGAAGATTTGTCTCGGCTTGGGCCAGTCGCAAGCGAAATTCGGCATCCTCGATGATGGCAAGCGTATCACCTTTCTTTACCTGCTGAAAATCCGCGAACCGTACCTCACGGATGAAGCCTTGCACACGGCTGCTCTGAGGCACGATGTTCTGGCGCACACGGGCATTGTCGGTAAATTCTCCACTGCCGAAGTGCATAAACTGGCTCACCACATAAACAGCTCCACCCAAGAGGCAAAACACGATAAGCGCATTGTATAAATAGATATGTATCTTGTTCTTTTCCATTATTATAAAGTATTTGTTACGTATTTGAGTGTATAGAAATTATAAAGCATGCCGATGCGGGCATTAACCAGCGCCATTTCTGCAGAAAGTTTCATGTTGGAGGCATCGACCATGTCGGTAAGGAGCGCAAGGTCGTTCTGATAACGATTCTGCACCACAGAGTAGTTCTGATTGGCAAGTTCCACCTGCTTCTGCTGTGTCTTCACCTCGGTGTAGGACGTAAGGAGGTTGATGTAGTTTGCCTCTACAGCATTCTCCACACCCTCACGGGCCAAGGCGAGCACTTCCCTCGACTGCCGATGTTCAGTACGTGCCTTGCGGATGTGGTGTTTGTTCTTCCAAAGACTGCCAAGATTGAACTTTACGCCTATCCCTACAAACCACAAATTTACATTGCAATCCTTCGGGATGAGGTCTTGTGTATAAGGTCCAAAGAGATGATTCTCTGCCACAACAGCCACAGAAGGTAATGATTCCGCCTTTGCTTGCTTCACCTTCTGCTCTGCAAGATTTGTGGCAATTGTTGCCTGGCTGATACCAAGATTGTTCTCCGTTGCCGTCTGCTGCCATGTGTCTTGAACGGCGATTGCCGAGAGTGCATTTATTTCTGTATTTAGCTCATTCTCATCGGGAACTATAACCGTCTGCTCCGGTAAATGAAGCGTTGTAACTAGTTGATGGTTAATGATGGTAGAAGCATCGGTGAGCCTTGTCAGTGTGAGTTCAAGACTCTGCAACTGATATTCATAGCGAGTGATGTCGTTCTGCAAAACAGTACCCTGCTCACGGCGGGCTTTCATTTGGTCAATCTCCTTCTGCGTAAGTGCGATATTCTGACGCACCACTTCTATCTGATTGCCTAACTTGTAGAGGTCAAGATAGTAACCCGTCAACAAGAAGCGCACCTCCTGGCGGTTTTTCTCCACATCGAGTTCTGCCATCTTTTTGCCCAATTCCGCCATGCGGATGCCCGAACGGATAGCGCCACCGGCATACACAACCTGCGACACCCGAGCCGTGAAACTATTTCCCCAATGGGGGGTGTCCTGCTTGCCGTTTGCCACAGGAATAGCCCCCATACCCTGGCACGATGTAGTCTGTCACTCCATCGGTCGAAAAACCTCGCGACAGCATGAAGGCATTGCCCGTATAACTGCCCTGAAGGCTCAAATCCACACTCGGCAGCAAAGCCGATCTGGCTACTGCCACCCCTTCGCTGGCTGCCTGCAAAGCCACTTCACTCACCCTCACTTTCTGACTCTGTTGGTCAGCAAGATTGTAAAGTGCCGTGAGTGTCATCGCCTGCACAGCCTTGTCTTGTGCATATATAGGCATAAGACAAAGCTCTCCGGCCATCAGAGCGACAACCAGAGCTGAATAAACCATAAGTTTGTTCATGAAATAAAAATAAATGTATTGTTGTTCATTATTTTTTCCTCTAACCGTTAACTATAAGCCGTTAACCTCTGTTCATTCCCTCGGAAATACTAATAATGAACCATAAGAGTCCGGACAGCACAACATCTGCCACAATGCGCTACAAACGACCTCATCAGGGAATATAAAAAAGATGAGAACCGAATTTCGAGCACTATTGATTAAGAAATCCGGTGCAAAAGTACAAATAAAAAGTCGAAATAGGGTTCAAAAAAGTCGGTAAGTATCAAAAATTAATGTTTGAAAAGTATGGTATCATCCTTTTTCTTATTGACAATTTTAACTTAAAACAAATCGTAGTCAATAAATCACTGCACATCATATAGTAATAGGGAATAGCCTGCACCACAGCCCATCCCCTATCACCTTAATTTTACTTGTGTGACTTCTCCTCTTACTTCACCACACCGTCCGTCATCGTAAAGCCTTCCAGCGAACCGGCTTTCACCTGAATACAAATCACACTGATAGCACTATCTGCCGCAGCCGACAATTGGCGTTCTCCTGCCGGAGCCACGCGAAGCCAGTCACCCGCCTGCAGCTCTAAGGTTTCTCCGTCAATCACCATGGTGCCATGTCCGGAGAGGACGGCATAAATTTCTTCATTTTGCTTGTGCGAATGCACAAAAGGTACTCCTGCACCAGCCGGCAAATTGCTGATAGATACTTCTGCACCAGTCAGATTCAATGAATCGTGCAACTCGACACGTGCCTCGCCTGCGGGCACATTTACTTTCTGATAGTTCTTCATAATCACTTCTCCTTAGTATGTTTTGATTTACGGCTGCAAAGTTAGCCAACTACCAGACATCGTACAAGAAGGCACTTGAAGCTCAGTTAGTTACCTCCATGTTACCATTATTGGCAAATAAGGAGTTAGAAAAATAAGATTAACGAAAATTATTACTATTTTTGCCGAAAAAGCAAATATCGACTAAACTCTATAAAACATGAAGATTCTGAAAAAAATTTCAAAAGTAATAGTCATCGTAATGGCTGTACTGGCAACCATTTGGTGTGGTTTGTATGTTTATGCCAACTATTTCTATAATGACAAGCAGATTGATGTAGAAAACTTCTACATCGCGGAACTACCGTTAACCCCCTCGCAGTTTGAAGAAGATTTCAAAGAAATACACCAGATTGTCATGGAGAATTATTCATTATACCAAGCCAAGCATCTGAATATGGATTCATTGTATCAAGCTTGTGACGCCCGCGTTCGCCAGGCGCAGACCCCCACAGACTACGGACTGATAGTGCAGGAATACATCTCTGCCTTACAATGTGCCCACGCCATTACCTGCTACAAGAGGTACACAGCCAATCAGCGCGTAGCCTTTATAAAGGATTCCTTGTTCGTTGACAAACCCAATGACTATCTGACAGAATACGGATTCCAGGACAAAGACCGGATTATAGCTATCAACGGATTCCCCTATAAACAATGGATTGAACAGAACGAAAAATATACCGAAGCATCTACCATCCCCTACAGACGGCTCCGTACAGCCTATGATGCGTTCCGGAGTTATGCAGACACCTTAAGAAACTATACATTGCTGAGAGGGAGCGATACCCTGACCGTCACCCTTCCCTTGAAACAAAGGGACTATTTTCCGGATAACGAAGAACAAACTGTGGAGAGCAGGATATTACAAGACAGCATCGGTTACCTTACCATCAAAACCATGATGAACCCCGTCATGGAAGATTTCAAGGCAGTTTATCCCAAAGTCAAGGATTTACCATACCTCATTATAGACGTACGTAGAAACGGAGGAGGAAACAGCATGAATGGAGTAGACATCTGCAAGTACTTCATCCGCGAAGCACAACTACACTGCGTCAGCAAGAACTACATCATGCAACCCGAAACCGACGCCTATAAAGGTAAAATCTACCTGCTGACCGACACTTATACACTCTCTGCTGCCGAAAGCTTCACACTTGACATGAAGGAAAGCGGCCATGTCACCCTCATCGGTGAAGCCACTGGAGGGGATACCGGCAATGAGCCCCGTCCTTTCTGCACTAAACAGCGAACCTATTTCCGTATTCCTACCCGCCAGCCGGATGTCTCTCCCAAAGGTTTCCCTATGGAAGGTATAGGCATACCACCCCATCATCAAGCATCCCAAACCGTAGCAGATTTCATGAAGGATGAAGATACAGTCCTGAATTATGCTGTCGGACTGATAACAGAGAAACAATAATACATTTCCTCAACGAAAAAAAGCCAAGTATCAAAGGTATCTCACCTCACGATACTTGGCTCTTTTATATTGAAAACATTTCTACATTGGCAGTAATATTATGTAACAGTAGTAAATTGTCTGATATCAGAACTAGCGGAAAATTTATGGTATGACGTTCCAAAAAAATGAAATTGTCTCTGCAACAAGTGGATTTATACTTGCCTTATCGTAACGGTGGCATCTACGGACACCCAAACAAGAGATACAGACTTTCCGTTTCATGCGCATATATCTTCCCCCTTCATATTCATGCAATACTGTCATACAAAGAGAAGAAGAATAAATCAGAAGAGCAGTACATATACTGCTAATTTATTATAATATAGAATCCTTGCTTGTGGTCTGGAGATTCCGGTTTCATATCGGCACACATTAGGAAAGCATTGTACGGCCCCCACATGGACATGATGAACCAAAGCTGCTCATCATTGTCCTTCTGCGGATGTATGTAAGCGCAATACAAAGCAGGATACCTATCTGCTTCCGCCAATACTTTCGGCTCGTCCCAGTATTCATAGGCCTTCATATCCAGAAGATTGTTCTCAAGGAAACACGCCAGATACGCAGCATCACCACGTCATATAAATCCATCCGTCACGTTTGGCAATTCCTTCCCTGCATCGGCATCTTTACAACCCGCAACTCCCAATAAGCCGGAAGCTACAATACTATACAGTAAAACTTGTTTTGTTTCCATTCCCAATTCACATTTATCAAATGGGGCTGCCGACGAAACAGCCACTGCCTTGTTTCGTGGACAGACCAACTCTATCTATCTCATTCTTTTATTCTTTCCAGAATAATCAATCCCAATTCAAATTGATCTCCACCCTGGTTGTTTCTCACATGGAAAGTAATAGTATTGGTTTGTTCCGTCAGATTGATATCACCTACATGTACTCTCGTCTTTTCTACTTCTTTACCATTCTTAGTGGAAATCCAATCGGATAACTGTTTCTGTCGCTGCCAAATTTGAAAATCCGCACCATTTGGCTTTTCAAAATAGTTAATCAGCAAACGGTACCTGCCTTCGGGCACATCGGTCAGATTGATACGAACCACACCTCCGTGACAGGTGTTCATGCGGATGCCACGATCATTGGATACCTGAATGCCTCCACCCACTGTCATTTCCATCAACTGAGGGAAATAAATATGTTCGGTAGGCAAGTAAACCACACGTTGTTCCGCAGAAGGTTCTTCCCTATTTTGCAAAGGACGGTCAGAGTAAAAGAGACCAATGGAAATATAATCCACCGGGAAGTTATTTTTTACCTCACCGTGTTCCATTCCATGATAGATTTCCTTTTCATAAGACATCTTGTCGACCAAGAAGAAGCGGTAACCGCCGGTACGCGCCATCGGAAGCGAATAGTCCAGACAACCATGAAGGGGAAGACTGTTTCCTCTGTCCCAACGGTCCAGGCAAGCATACCAACCGCCGTTATAATAGTCTTCGGAACCGGTACCATGCAGGCGTGCCTTCTTATCTACATAGGTCGTATCGTCTCCCTCAAAGAAGAGGGTCATACCCGGACGCAATCCCTGCGCTTGGTGGATGGTGCCTATATAGTGTCCCTTTCCTTTTTGTGCTGCAAACTTATGGAAGGTGCCGAGCGGAGTCTTCTCCCTGCGCCATGTAGAATAGAATTTACCTTCTTGCTTGGCATTGCGCTTGTTACTGTTATAATACACCTTCACATTTACGGAAACAGGGGATTGCTGAACGTCTTCTCTCTTCTTATAAATTATCTTCATGGAAGCCGATTCATCGAAAGGCATCGGCAGGTAACAGTAGTTGGAAGTACCCTGCTTACCCATCAGAATGCTGCGCATGGCTCCTTTGCCATAAGCGTAGCCAAAGAAGTCGGCAACGGGAGCATAGATAGCCTCCACTTTCTCATTGTCCCACCTGGCAGAAAGAAGCACATCCTTGTACAAGCCTTCGAAAGAGCTACCGCCGTCAATCGTCATACCGACAATACGTCCCGGCTCCTCCATCTCAAAGAAAGAAACTTCTTCGCCCGGATTGATGGTGAATGTCTTCTCCATAGTCTGCGTGACGGCAGACTTTCCGAACGTATAGTTGGTGACGGCGGGAGTCAAATCAGCCCATACCTTGTTCACCTCGGCCAGCAACTCCTTATCCTGCTGTGAGAATTCACCGGTATAGGTTTCCACCTTCTTTCCCGGAAGGTTACGGTATTGTATCTGAATGAATTCCAACTTAGGTCCGTCGAAAACAATCTTGCAGGACTTTTTGTACGTAATGGGCAGATAACAATAAAAGCCACCGATTTCATTGCCGCAGACCGGCTTCGTAAACGGATAAACCTTACCGGAAAACAAGTCCGAGAACTTTATTTTCAAACCGGGTTCTTTCTGTCCGTCAAAATAGAAATAGAGCATGTTGTCCGTCGGTGTGGGTGTCCAGATGCGGTTGATGACTCCGGGACCTTCCATCTCGGCAATCACCAGCCTATCATCTTCCTTGCGGAGGAAAGAATAAGTCCCGGCAAAACCATCGTCGTTGCCCCATGTCCTGTCGTAGCTCGAAAACTGCTCCACATAAGAGCCCGTACGATATTCGGGCAGTTTATCCACTCTTTTCAACAACTCCAGCTCGTCTGTCCATCTGTACGGATTCTGAGCCATTACATACGAGCCTGCCCACAAAACGGCAGACAAGAAAACTGAAACTTTCTTTAGGGTAATCTCCATAGATTATTTGTTATATGTTTATTAAAAAGGCAAGGAGAGAATGCCTGCTTAAACGGTATCTCTCCTCACTGACAGTACTATTTCAATAGAAAGGATTACCTGTGTCCATAAAGCCACATCAATTCTCATCTTCTGAAAATACAATGAAATTTACGCCAAAGAATTTGGCCCATTGCACATTGTTCGGACCTGGTCTCATTTCGATATGAACGACACCTTCGTCATTGGGCTCGATGCCCTTGATCTTTACCATTCTATCGAAATTATCGTCATTGACCAGACAAGCAGTGCCATCGTTCTTTCCGATTACATGATACTCGGTCTCCGTTCCACGGTCACTGATGTGGCCATAGAAGTTGAACGTATATTTTGTTTCCCGAGAGAGACCTGTCAGCTTGAATCCACTGACCGGAATAGCAATGCCGTCGCTGAAGAACATATCCTCAGAAGCTGTATTCGGAAAGCCCAAGTTGTTACTCAAGCCACGAGCCAATTCTCCGGAAAACGGTTTGTCCACTTCGATGCCAAAGGTAGTAGGACGGCCTCTTTGATCAAGCATGTTCACCAATCCGGGGTCTCTAGGATTCCGATAGTTGTTGAACGGAGCTGGAGAGTCGAAGACACCAAAGTCAATGTAACACGTCTTAGGAGTCTTGATAACAGTCAAGTCGCTAAAGTAGCACAACTTGCCATCGGCCGTCTCTACCTTGATGACCGTTTTTCCGACGGCAACAGGCGTAATGACGGCCGCATTGTTTTCTACGCCTTCAATGGTCGCCACATCGGAATCGAGCACACTCCACTTCAACTGATAGGAATCACCCGCCAAGGTGTCAACGGAAGCGGTGACAGTGGCAGTTTCGTCAATCTCCATATAAACCGACGGCTGATCGATACGAACAAACTTACGATTGGACAAGTCCACATCATTGTCATCCGAGCAAGACATCAATGTGGCAAACGCTAACGCCATTGTACAAAAAATGAATTTTATTGATTTCATACTTCTTCTCAATTATTTATGCGATTCAGCAGTTGCAACTGATTTCTTTTTTACCGGTTATGAACTAAATGTGATATAGAAACGGGGGCAACTACTGATTCGCATGATTTATTAATATCCGGGAGCTTGTCTCAGTTTAGGATTTATATCCATCTGGGCTTGAGGAACAGGCCACAAATACATTCTCTTATTGAAGGTACGGCTCTTATAATAAGTTCTCTTATAAAAAGCTTTCGGATTGTTCACATCATCACTCTTTTCAGAACCATCATGGTTCATTCCGTACAACTTACCACCCAAATACTTTTCCCCAAGTTTCCAACGACGGATATCATGGAAGCGGATACCTTCGCAATTGAATTCCACACGGCGTTCCTGTTGAATGGCGGCACGCATTTCTTCCTTGCTCAATCCCTCTTTCAAAGCAGGAATCCCGGCTCTTTCTCTTATCAGATTGACATACTTATACACATCGGCCGTAGGAGCTGACGACGATTCGTTCAGTGCTTCCGCATAACCCAGGTAAGCATCGGCCATCCGGTATAAGATACCCGGTTGATATACATACTTGTTTTCCCGGGGGAATACATCCAAAGAGATTCTTTTCCGGACATTATAGCCGTTCTGCGGAGAGTCGAAAGTCATGTCGGTGTCTCTACCTCCCTGCAAAAACTCTACGTGACGGTTATCCACTCCCAACCAAGCACCATTATAAATTACGGAAACATAGAAACGAGGTTCGCGATTACAATACATATTGTAAGTACCCTCTTCGGTCACCGGACTCATGCCGGTCTCTTTGTCAGCCAAGTGTGAAGGTCCTCCTCCGGGCCACTTGGTAGTTCTGAATTCCGTTTCGGTGGAAAATCCCTTCTCCACATATCCCGATTCGGGATTGATAATAGGAGAACCGTCTTCATTATATCCTACGACGGGAACCTCCCCATTCTTCATATAGAACGCATCTACCAATTCTTGGGTAACCCCCATTGCAGCATTTCCACCAATGCCCTTCGGCAAATGATGGTCTTGCCAATAATAGAGGTCTGCATTCTCGGGCCGCCCGAAGACAATCTCCTTATTACCTTCGGAAAAGCGTTTCAATGACATGTTATAATAAGACATGAAAGGGTCAATTGTGCCGTCCGCATTATACTCACAGTATAATTTATATCCGGCGGCCTCGGCAGCCGCTATCAAATCCAGATGGGCGGCTGCCGCTTTCGTCCATTTTTCCGTTTTTTCTTCCGCATCAAACAAATATTCTCCTTCCGAATTTTGCCAGTCCTTGAAATCGGGATTTCCGTTGAACAAAGGGCTTGCAGCATAAAGCAATGTCTTCGCCCGGATAGCCAAAGCCATTATAGAAGTCGCCCTGCCCCAATCGGTATTATTCGGATAGACAGCGGGCAAGCTTTTAGATACTTCCAAAAGTTCATTGTCAATCCAAGCTACAATCTCGTCATAAGGCCGTTGAGGCGTCATCAATTCAGATTCGGGAGCATCAACCGGAAAAATTACCCCGGGAGTAAACGGAATAGGCCCGTATAATTCAATCATTAAAGAATAATAGTAGGCTATCAGGAAGCGAACTTCGTATTTCATCTGATGCACATAGGCTTCGGTGAGACCTTTCTCCGGAATAACCTTTGCTTGTTCCAAGAAAATCAGTCCGGCGCGTATCCGCTTGTTAAGTTCTACCCAATAATAGGGATTCCAAGCCGAAATAGGGCTCCAGTTGCCAGTGGTATAGGCATACACATTGCCCCAACCGAAGGGCGACCAGTCCTGAGGAATCGTGATATCATCCCCCATGATATTGTAACCATGGTCTTTAAAATATCCCCACATAGGACTGGGAACAGAAGAATAAACACCGGCCAACCAGTCTTCCGTTCTTATCTTATCGGAAAAAACCATCTCCATGGTCAGCTGATCGTCAGGGGCCTTATCCAGAAAATCGTTGCAACTTGTTGTCAGTGCCATGAAACCCGACAACAAAACGGCTACCAATATAGATTTATATTTTTTCATATATCGTATCTTGTTAGTTATTGAAATTAATGCTGAATCCTATTGACACAGATTTCATCTGAGGATATCTCAATCCATCCGTAGTTTCCAGTTCCGGATCCCAAAGCTTGAAATCGGAGAATGTCAACAGATTGGTTCCCCTTGCAAACAAACGGCAGTCCCGAACCCCAATCTTGCTTGTCCAGCGCCGTGGAAGGGTATACCCCAGTTCAAGATTCTTCAACCGCAAGAAACTCATGTCACGCAACCACCAAGTGGAAGCTCTGGAGTTATTAGCCACGGCCTTGTCACCCATGCGGGGCCAGAATACATCTTGCCTCGGATTTTCCGGTGTCCAGCGGTCGTCTATATTCGAGAAGATATTGCCAGCTCCCAATGAAGAACCCGGCAGCCAAGTTTCTCCTCCCAGCAACTGATAAGTCTTGCCGGTACCCTGGAAGAATATGCCAAAATCGACCGCCTTGTATCTGACCGTTGCTCCAAAGCCATAAACCACCTCAGGAATACGCGTACCGCCAATGGCTGTCTCATCCACTGCCGTCACTTCACCGTCACCATTCAAGTCCTTATATTTAATATCCCCCGGACGCAAATTACTCGCATCGCTGAAGTTCTGCGCAGGAATGCCTTCCTTCAGCCTGCCGTTCTCGTCAAAGTCATCTTCCGTAAAGAGTCTTTCGGCTATCAGACCGAACATTTGTCCTACCGGTTTGCCGGTGCCCGAACGATAAGTACCGAGGATGGCCGCCGGTTCATCTATTTCCAACACTTTATTGTGGGCATACGTATAGTTGGCCATGGCAGACACAGCCCAGTCTTTATTGAACTGGTGGTTGACATTCAACGAGATGTCAAATCCTTTATTCTCCACCTTACCGAAATTGGCCCAGACACTACGGTTAAATCCTGCCGAACCCGGTACATTCTTACGTTGCATGAAGATGTCTTCTCTCTTTTCCTTAAACACATCTACCACAAGGTTCACACTGTTGTTCCAAAGTCCCAAGTCCAGACCGGCATTCATCTTGGTCACAGTCTCCCAAGTCAGATTATTGACCCCGATTTCACCTTCGGAACGCCCCAAACGATAAACATTGGCATCCGTACCCCAAGTATAGGACCCGGTATCTACAATGGTAGAAATATACGCGAAGCGTCTGCCGCCTCCGATATTACTGTTACCGGCTTTTCCCCAAGTGGCTCTCAGTTTGAGGTTAGATACAATATCGGACAACGGCTTCATGAATTTCTCTGACGATACAATCCATCCTAAAGCCACGGCCGGAAAGAATCCGAACCGTTTGCCACGTGCAAAGTTCTCGGAACCGTTGTAACCAAAATTAAATTCACCTATATAACGGCTGTCGTAAGTATACGAGAACCTTCCAGCTATACCCTGACTCCGGTAAGGGAGAGTTTCGCCCTTGTCATAATCCTTCTGATTATACAAGAACATGGCATTCACGTCATGCATACCTCCGAAAACGCGGTTGTAAGAAAGCATTCCTTCCAGGTAGATACTTTGGTCTCCCCATTCGGCTCCTTTGGCATAGCCCAAGAACTCCTGACCGTTTTCCTGTACATCGGTAACAATGTTGCCATCCTCATCGCGCGATGTTGCCGGATTATAGTAATAAGGATTCTTGGAACGCGTCACCGAATTGGCAGAGAACTTATCAAACGAAAAAGTCACTTTCGCCTTCAAACCGGGTGTGATGAATTTCAAATCCTGCTCAAGAGAAGTCAAGGACTCGATTTTATTGTGGTTCATCTTTTCATATCCGCGTTGCGTGGCCCAGGCCCAAGGGTTCTCCTTGAACTTCACACGCGGAATGCGACCATCGGAATAAATAGCCGGATGCACATAGGGCGGAACACGCATCGCCTGATAGAAAATACCGGCATTTGTTTCGTTGCTTCCCGGAGGCGCATTCCTGGTTTGCAGAAAGACTCCTACATTAGCGCGAAACAGCGTGGTCGGAGTCAGATTCACGTCGACGTTGGAACGTACCGTATATCGGTTCACTTTCAATGAAGAGTCCCATTCCTGATTTTTGTCGCGCTCAATAATACCATTCTCATTATAATATCCCACCACCAGCGAATAACGCAGGATATCCGTACCACCATTGACACTGACGTTGGCCTTCGTATTGTCTGCATGGTCCTTCGACACGACATCCCACCAGTTTACATCCGGGTACAGTTCCGGGTCGGTCTGATTCTGATAGTTCAGCAAAGTGGCATCGCTCACGAACGGAGCTCTTCCTTGCTCGGCATACATCTCATTAATCAATTGCAGGTATTTCACACTACCAATATAATCGGGTATCTTGATGGGTTGCGTAAAGGAGTGTTCAAAACGTACATCTACCTGAGGCTTTCCGATTTTACCGCGCTTGGTTTCAATCATCACCACCCCATTAGCACCGCGTACGCCGTAAACGGCACTGGCAGCAGCATCCTTCAAGACAGAGAAAGAAGCTATTTCCTCGGGATCGATATCGTGAAGCGACCTTTCGATACCGTCCACCAACACCAGCGGATTGGTATTTCCTGTAAAACTACTGATACCACGAATCCAGAAATCCGAATTATTAAACCAAGGGTCACCGCTTCTTTGAACTGCAATAACACCAGGTACCATACCTGCCAAATTATTGCTTAAGGAACGGCTGGGAGCCGCAGCAAGCTTGGCAGGCTCAATGTTGGTGATGGAGCCGACCACGGAAGCCTTCTTCTGCGTACCGAAGCCCACTACCACCACTTCGTCAAGGGCCGCCACGTCTTCTTCCATGGATACGTCGACAATACCCTTCGAACCGACCGGTAATACTTTATCCTTAAAACCGATATAAGAAAACTTCAAGGAAGGCTTCTCACCACTCAATACAATCGTATACGTGCCGTTGATATCGGTAATCACGCCATTGGAGGGATTATTGACCTCCGTCACGTTTACTCCGATGAGCAATTCACCTTGTGCGTCCATCACACGTCCGGTCACCTTCTTGGGCGACTGTGCAAGTGCATAATGCATATTCCCGATAAAGATTAAAAATACCAGGAGACATTTCATCGGTTGCTGCTGAAAAATGTTTTTCATATTAGAAACTATTATTGATGATTTACTAATTGTATAGAAAGCCATACAACCTATTACCGGCACCATAGCAGTGCCATCATGCTGGCACTATTGTGCCAATCTATTGGCAACATTGTGCCAAAGCGATGGCACAGTCTTGCCACTACGTTGGCAAGACTTAAGAAAAACAGCAATACTTAAATACGGCTCTATACGAAAGAAAGAATCCCTCTTATTCGTTCCCCCAAAGCGTAGCTTTATTACCCTTAGCTTTACGCCAGGCGTCACGCCAACGATGTATGTCCATGTGATTGATGAAAGGCTTCGGTGCCCTTTGTGCCTTTGTAGGAGCTTCGGGAAGAGATACTGCCGAATCCTGATACCAATAGGCGACGGTGGCCAAATCCAAGGTCAGGTTATTGTTGGAACCATGCTCTATCGTGCCTTTCACACTCTTCTCAAAGAAGACGGGATCGGCTATGAAGAAGCGGTAGACATGGGTACGTCCCAGCCAGCCTATGTCATTATTAACGCGCGGATACCCGAAATAAGGATGCGAGAACGGCTCTTTAGGGCACCAGGAAGTGTTGAAGAAGTCTTCCGTGCCCGTTCCTATCAACGAAGGCGTTTCCTCTCCGTCAATGAACCACATATCGTCCCCTTCGCCATACCACATAGTAGTAGGGCAGTGCACATAGTAGTTGATGCCCACGAAATGCCCTTTTCCTTGTGTGTCTACGAAAACGTAATTGTCCTTACCGGTAGTATTCGGTTTCTGCTCTCCGGTAAGTCCCCATTCCGTTTCACCTTCGGGAAGGGCCTCCGTGAGGTTATGGTTGTACCATGCATGGAATCTGCCCATATCCTTGGGAAGCTTGTCCATTTCCAAATAATCCACGTAGAAATAGAAGGCATCAATGTTCCGGTCGGTTTGATTCTCGATTTCGATACGTGCGCCCTTCTCAAAAGGCATAGTGAAATAGCACGACATGCCTGTACCGTTTTCGGGACCTGACGAAAGGGGCAATGACGCATAATTATATCTTTCGTCCCATCCTTGCCCGAAGAAAGGCCCGATAGGAGACTCTACCGAAGGGTAGTCGTTTCCATCCCAGTACATACGGATGATGATGTCGTTTCTGCTCAACGTGGGAGGAGGAGGCGCAATGGTCACCCAGATATGGTTGATGGCTCCTGCCCCCTTGATGTCCGCGATAATCCGCTTTTCACCCGGCTTGAAAGGTTCCAGATGGTCTCTGTTGCCTCCCGTGGAATCGGTACTGGAGATTCTCTTGTTTCTTACACCCGATTTCAACTTTGCCAAGTCAAACATTTCATTCGTCATGTTCGACTGTGCAAAAACAGCAGGAAAGTACAATCCCAAAACAAGGGAAAGCAACAAACTGAATTTTGTAATTCTTCTCATGATTTTTTGTTTACATTGATTAATTAGATGATTAGTATTCCAATAAATAGGGTTTCTCATTGAATGTTTTCCACAGCAATTCTCCAAACAATGTATTGGCCCATGCAAACCAGCTCCTTGTGAATTTCTTGGGGTCATCCTTGTGGAATGACTCGTGCATGAATCCGGTACCGGCATGCGTTTTCTGGAGCATCCGGATACATTGCTGTAACTCTTCATCGTTTTGAGCGGTCAGGGCTTTCATTATCAGACTCATCGGCCATATCATGTCTGTACCAATATGATGTCCTCCTATCCCTTCAAAATAAAAGCCTTTAAAGAAATAAGGATTGTATTCCGACCACACGAATCTTCTGGTATTGGCATAAATTGCATCATCACTATCAACACCACCCAGATAGGGTAACGCCAGCAGATTAGGGACGTTGGCATCATCACTAAGATAAGCCGATCCAAAGCCATCTATTTCAAAAGCATAGATTTTACCAAACTTCGGATGATTCACCACGGCATACGTCTGTAAAGCATTATAAACTTCTTTACTCAACGTCAACAGTTCATCAGCCAATACATTGTCTTTGGTTATCTTTTGAACCATTTCGGAAGCCTGCCTCAAACTGGCCACCGCAAAGAAATTGGACGGGACGAGAAAAGGAAAGATAGTGGCATCATCACTAGGCCTGAAAGTAGAACAAATCAATCCAACCGGATTTACTTTATAACCCACTCCACCCATAGGAACAGCATCTATAGCCCATTCCGAAGTTCTGCGAAAGCTATAAGGCCCGTTACCATGTTTTCTCTGCTGTTCCTTGCAGACTCTTAAAATGGTTTCTATCGCCTTCTTCCATTGCGCATCGAAAGGAGAAGCATCATTTGTCTTTTTCCAGTATCCATATGCCAGGCGAATGGGATAGCAAAGCGAATCCAATTCATACTTACGTTCGTGAATACCCGGTTTCATCTCCGTATGATCGCTGTTCCACCTTGTATACTTCGTATCATCATCATAAAAGGCATTGGCATACGGATCCTTCAATATAAAGGAAGTCTGCTTATTGATAACGCCAATTATCAGTTTCTGCAGGTTCTTATCTTCAGACATGAAATCCAAATACGGATATACTTGGGCAGAACTATCCCTTAACCACATGGCATCAATATCACCGGTAATCACATATGTATCCGGTCGGCCATCCTTTTCTGAATAAAAAACGGTTGTGTCCAACGTATTCGGAAAACAATTCCCAAACAGCCAGCCCAGTTCTTCATTCTTGACCTTCTGTTTAAAAGTAGCAATGGCCTTTTCAATGGCAGGACTTTTGAAGTTCCTTTCCGATATAGGCTTCCTTACTGTTGGAAACGACGAAAAAGAGGTAGCTGTCGAAGCTACGCCTGAATTCGCAAACATCAAGTTTTTATTCAGCGCATATCCTGCCCCCAAAAGGCCCACTCTCCTTATAAAATTTCTTCTGTTCATGCTATAAATCCATTGATTAAAAATATTATCCTGGAACAATCTTCTTATCCTAACAAACTAACAACTGATTGAAATACAATTTCAACTGATAAACATCACCCTTATAACCTTCTGATATGTAATAGCGCTCCTCCATCCTTTGCCAGATTCAGTTCAATGATATCCTTCCTTGTAACTTTCCGTACCTGTCTGTCCAGATTGTTTGGATTCCGCTCCACATCCTCCGCATCGGTATAGATCGTTGCCTGGTAGTCCCCCTCACTAAGGAAGTCCAATTCCAATTTCAGATCCCTTTCCGTACCGTTGTTCAGCGAGCCTACCCACCAGTCCGAACCGCTCCTGCGGGCCACCGTGACATGCTCATTCATCCTTGCCAGCGGAACTCTTATCTCATCCCACGTTCCCGGCACGGTACGGAGCACCTCGAACCCCGGTTGACCTTCATAAGCCTTTGGCGTATCGCACAACGAGGTAAGATGGTTTTCCAAAACCACATACATGGCCAACATATGGCAGCGCGTGCTCATTACATGAGGATTTACATACTGTATCTTGAACTCCGAGCGCGGCAGTGCCCTGAACCCTCCCAGGTGATAGTCCGTCGCTCCCGCCAGCATCCTGGTGAAGGGTATCGCAATGTCATGGTCCGCATTCACCAGCGTGTCCCATTTGCATACTTCATAGTTGAGTGTCCCTTCCCGTGTGAATTCATTCGGATACGTCCTTACCAGTCCGGAAGGCTTGCTCGACCCATGGAACTGTATGAACAGTCTGTGTCTTGCCGCACATTCCAGTATCTCTTCTTGAATGCGTATCATCTCTTGGTCATTGCGGTCCATGAAGTCCACCATGAGTCCCCTGACCCCCCATCCCTCATAGAGCGCAAAGGCTTCTTCGAGTTTGTCGTACAACGGTCTCCAGTGTACCCACAGATGTATGCCAACCCCCTTGCTCCTTGCATATTCCACAATTCTCGGCATGTTCAGGCACGGTATCGGTTTTGTAACGTCCGCATTGGGTCCCGCCCATCCGAAATTGAAGTTGTCATCATAGTACCAAGGAGTCTCTGCATATCCGTAGATTCCATGTGCATCCAAGCCATTGCGTGCTGCAAAATCGATGTAGTACTTGTTTGTATCGAAGTTGTTTCCCGGAGAGAACGTGCTGTCCGGCACGACATTCCCGTTCCACCATGTGAACGTAGTCCTGCAAGGCTTAATCCATGAAGTGTCTTCAATCCTGCAGGGCTCGTTCAGGCTTGTTAGTATATTCGTCTCCAGCAATCCTCCCACCCGGTCTGCAACGGAGATTACGCGCCACGGGGTACGGTGCGGGAAACTGTCTGTCTCGACCTTTATCTTCTCCTGCCCCAGTTTTGGCGAGAGCTTTCCCACCAGTCCACCCTTCTCCTTCACCAGGTACATTCCCGCATAGTCCCTTATGGCCGCTTCAGTTATAGCCACTGCCACCCCGTTGTCGAACTCGAATGTCGCCGGCATCTCTATCAGCCTTTTCCTTGCCACCTTGTCATATCTTACATGACTGTATACCCCTTCGTGTGTATTCACATACCCGGGCAGGTACATGAGCAACGCCATCGGGTTTCCTTGCAAGTTGAACTGTGTCCTTTCATCATACATCACGTATGAATCCCATGCTTTCTGTTCCGGAAATTCATATCTGAATGCTATCCCGTCATCGAATGCCCTTACAACCAGGTTTATCAGACGGCCGGAATCTGACCGTTCCTGCATGGGAACGGTCATTTCATTGCAACGGCTACGTACACTACTTGTCTTGCCGACAATGAGCTTGTATGTCTCATCAATCTTTTTACGCTGCACCTTTCCTGCTTTAAGATTCCTTCCGAACTCTCCGCTATCAAAGCTGAAACCAAGCAAAGAATTTGCTATAAGAGACTGCTTCCTATAGTCGATGTCATATGAAACACTCTCCGGCGTTACTTTCAGAGAAAATCTAAGTTTTCCGTCAGGAGACGATACAGACATTCTCTGCTGTGCAGAAACAGCTATAAAACAAAATAATGCAACACACAAAACAAGAAGTTTCTTCTTCTCTGTCATCTTAATCTGTCTTTGATTGTACATCCCTATCCTAATTGACCTCAATCCACAATCTTGCCTGAAACATTATAGCGTTTCACATCAATGTTGCCATAAACCACGTTCAACACAGGCTTTCCTGCTTTCCATTCAATAGTTCCGAAACCGGTATCAGTACTGATGAAACTTTTGAAATCACCAATCTTAGAATTGATGTACATGGTTTTGTCAACAGCATCATACCGCACTCCTGTAAGCCCCTGCAACATTCCATAGCTTGCCATGGCACGTGCATACCAGTGGCCGCACTCTATCTCATTGAATGGGTTTCTTACTCTTCCATCATATCTCTCACGGCATTCACGGACAATATCCAAGCCCTTTTCCACCTCACCTTTCATCATCAAATGACTGGCAACCTGATATTCGATACCGGTCCAGACCTCGTTGCTGTATACAAAAGGCAGTGACAGCATACCACCCTTCGGCCATGTGCAAAGCAATAATCCGCCATCCTTACCACAAGCATACACCGGTCTT
This sequence comes from Bacteroides muris (ex Afrizal et al. 2022), assembly GCF_004793475.1. Lineage (GTDB taxonomy): Bacteria > Bacteroidota > Bacteroidia > Bacteroidales > Bacteroidaceae > Bacteroides > Bacteroides muris. The sequence continues at coordinate 278,082 of NZ_SRYZ01000001.1, forward strand.
TGAGGATTGAAATGGTCTATCAAGTCATGTTTCAGATTGTATTTGTGTACGGCCACCAGATGGCTCCTGACCTTTTCATTGTCCAGCACTTCATCCAGTCCGCATACGGAAGCCATCCACATCCCCAAAATTCCATCGGACAGACAACCGGTACCGTATTGGTATTTCGGTCCTTCTTCCTTCAGCAATTTCAGGGCCTCTTCGGAATAACTTCCCCCGAAAGACATTACATCGACCGGATTGGGAGCCTGAAGCCCTTCCCACTGAATTTTCTGTATGAAATATTCTCCATCGAAGAGTGCAGTTTCCATGTATTTCCTGCCCTTTGACAGCAGGGCCGTATATTCCTTGACGGGTTGCTTCAGCTCCTTGCCCATCTCTATAAACGCAGTCAAAGCTCCCAAATAGAAACTTGTACACATGCCGTCCGGTCCCCAGAACTCGATGTCATAAGTATTGTGGTGCGGCTCTTCAAGACAGCCCTTATGTAAGGGGTCCCATGTACGGATGCAATAGTCCAGGCTCTTCTTCACTGCCGGGAAAAGGTCTTTCATCCACTGCGTGTCCCCGCTGATACGCCATTCACGGTAAACTTTCATAATCCCGCCCAACTGTCCGTCGGCAGCAGCATGGAAGTTGTGGGGCGGTGCCGAAATAGGCAAGTTTACTCTAAAATTCTGGTGTCCTTCCGTATTCTGGCTTACCCTGAATTCCGTTTCACGCAAGGTTCTTTCCAAAGACGGAAACAAATGGGGCAAAGCCTGTGCATAATTCCACACATGCGTACAACTTCCGTGACAAGAGCCAAAAGAATCCTGGCATCCTTCCCAAGCCCAAAATCTTCCATCCCATTGGCGCAATACCGTAGGAGATTTCAATATAGTCAAATTAGCAGCGACAGCCTCCAATACTTCTGCCGGCAAAGAGGAACTATAGAATGCATCACTGAACAGCCGGCTGTTCTTTTCCAGCATCGCCCGGTTTGCATCCCAATAGCCGATAACCTCATTCAAACTCTTGAAGCGCTCCGAGTACCAAGGTCTGTAGGTAGCTTCGGCATCTTCTTCATTTGCCAGGAATTGTTTTTCTTCTTCGGAAGAATCCACAACCTGCCAGTCTCCCCAGCCGTTGCTTTCAAAATCGGCAAGTAAGGTGGATGTAGAAGACAAGTTGTAAATATCTTCATTCCTATTGTCTGTCAACACAAACTGGTCAGCCAGAATATGTCCCCACGGGTAAACATCCAAATCAATGACTTTCACAAAAGCCTTCTTTCCTTGATAAGGTTTCAAATCCCATACGGTTTCACTCAGAGTCTCCGTCTGGTTTCCGACCGCCGTCTCTACAATCTTTCCGTCTACTACAAGATTTACAGAAGTACGGTCAGCCTGACTGCCTCCACCTACCAGAAACTTCAGATATCTTTTCCCAATATTGAATTCAGGAGACTGAATAATACCCGTCAGTCCATCTCCACCCTTATCGAACGAGTTCAGCAACTGCTTGCCGACAAAGCCGCTCACAGGTTGCTGACCGGAAGCCGTTCCCTTGCAGGGCATCCCCGTAAATGCCTGTCCTACCTTTCTGGCACCACCGATAGAAAGGTTTGAATCGGGCAGATACCAGCAGAAGTTTACCTTGACTGTTTTTGTCTCTCCCGGCTGCAACGTCAGCGGAACATAAACAGACGCTCCCGGAACAACACCCTTAACCGGCTGCTTATCAGCGATCCGCCCATAGCGAATATTATCCCAAACCACAGTCTGCGGATCGAACCAGGCACCACGGAACCAACAATGGTCTACAACAGCAGCAGCATTGTCCACATAAATGGCCAGTCCGCTGTTGTTCTGGTCGGATTCTAAAACAAACCCGTTCTTTACTCCTCGGATAGTACCCTGACCATCAATGAAATTTTTGGTATTATAAGAAAACACGGTTTCGATAGCCTTATCGGAAGTGTTTGTAAACTGATATTCCAGTACTCCAACCGGTAAGCTGGAATTGTCCGCATCCGTCGGAATAAAAGGACTCCAACCCGTAATCTTTGCCACCAAAGGCATATCCTTGTCTCTTAAATCAATAGTCGCAAAAGGAAAACGTGCCTGGAAAACCGCCTCCTCAAAGCGGGGAAGGCCATATGTCTTGTCTCCCCTACCTAAACCACTCTGTGCAGGACCAAATAACTTCCAAGTCGGAACCTGCCCTTCCAATACCTTTGCCCCGTTTTCAACACCCTTTACATAAATCGCGGCAAAGGTATACGGCTCATTCATCACATCAGGATAGTGCCTGAGAGACACATGCGAAATGGCACCGGTTCCCTCCAAACAGAACATTCCGGCGCCGATTCCCCCTATAGGAAATGCAATCTTATCCAGATATTCCTTTTGATACTTACCGTTAAACTCCCGCCCTTCACTGTTCTGGGACATTGCTTTACCCGGAAACAGTATAGCCACATTAAATAGGGCCAATAAAGTTAAAGTTGATCTTACCATAGTTGAATTATTAATGTTAACGAATCATTATTCTATTTTTCCAAATTTATCAAGGATGCGGTTGTACGCTTCAGCCGCTGCTCCATTTCCCCAATCATAGATTGTAAACTCACCCATACCTTCACCTGCCGGATTTGTACGGCCGCCATGCCCGTAATTTTCCATCATGAATCCATAATCCTCTGAAGCAAAGAACGGATGAACTTTTTCCCATTGCTGTTTGGTTTGAGGATTTTCAGTACAATACATCATTACAAAAGATGCCTTAAGTGCAGCATATCCCCGTTCTATATACTCTGGCTTATCAAGAAGTTTTCCATATTGAATGATGAGTTCGGAAAAAAGACTTTCGCGTGAATCATTCCATTCACCATCGGCATTCAACACACCAAAACCACCCAATACATTTACATACATGTATGGCGGCTGCCACGACGCTTGGGTCATCAGCAATTCATCAAGTGTACGCTGTCCATAATCAAGATATTCTTTATTTGAGGTAAGACGATAGCACTCCAGTAAGGCTTCAGCTGTCCAGAACATTGAAAAATTATTCTGTTTATGCATATTGTTCCGCAAAACTTTTTTACCTACCAAGTTATCCGAACCGTAACGAGAACAAGACCAATAGGTTTCAAAGTCTTCCCACTTCCCAACCGGAATAATTTCATGGATAACTGCATTCATAGCTCTAAATGCTGCCCGTTTATACTCTTCCTTATGTGTAAGCTCATACAGTTTAAGTAAAAAAGTAACTGATAAAGATGTTTCAGGAGAAGCATTTAAATGGTTCATCGGCTGCATTGTCTTTAAGTCAAGCCAGCCAGGGAAAAAACCATTTTCATACTGTATTCCAAGTAAAGCCATCGCATAATCTTCTGCATAAGCCAAAAGACGGGCATCTTTTTCTAATTCATCATACCACCGAAGCATCAACAATGCTGTCCAACTCATATCAAGAATATGATACGGAGATTCTTTCGGATTCCAAGTATAAGGGTTTCTGTTGGAATTTCCCCAATAATAGGTATTCCACCCCTTGCTCCGATTATACTTTTTACCATCAATCTCTACTTCATGCATTTCCGTACCGATAAGTCCATAGAAAAAACCATTCCTCTGCGGAAATGACAGAGCCAGTTCTTTTGTCAAATTTGCTTTTGCAAAAAGCTCCCTATTACCGGTTCTTCTTGCATATCGATATAACCCACTTGCAGAACGCAATGAACTGAACCATGCCTGATTCCAGATAGAACGAAATTCACGTTCATTAATCTCTCCCGGATAATTGGGACTTTGTGTAACATTCACAATGAATACGGGAGCACCCACTTTGTTTCCATCTAACTCAAATTGCTGCCACACATTTTCTGACCATGAATTAAAAGCCCAATTATAAGTATGTTGCACATACTTTTCCAGGCTCTCCTTCACCGGATTACCTTTCACATATGCAGTATGCCCCCATCGACTCCACATAAATTCTAACGGCTTCTTGAAAGGATTCCGCAATACTTCCTTGCTATCAGAATACATCAAATAAAAGCCTATTTCAATATCTCCTTTTGGATAAGTAGTTTCTTGATTACGCTCAAACAGAACGTGTTCGGATACATGGTTATTGCACATTCCGAGAATAAGTGTATTAGAGGATGCGTCCATATCCATATACCATCGTACAGGAGTCCCCTTCTGCATAATATCCAAATCGGGGATAAGAATAAGAGTTTGATGATCGTCTGCTACAATAAGGGCAGGAGAACGGAATACATGTTGATCGATGACATTTCTATCAGTAGGGGTAAGATGTGGCGCCCAATGGAATGAAGGTAAAAAATCCGGCTTTACGGCTATACGCCAATCACCTTGTTGAACAGAGTTTTTAAGCGAAAAAGAAAGGTTTATGTACAAAGTGTTGTTATCTATCACTTTCACATGGCTTTTTCCTCTCTCAATTCCTAATAAATCATACTGTATAGCATCAATAGCTTTACTAAAATTTTTCGGAAAAACACCCTTATTCAACTCAATTCTCTCTTGTGCATCCCAATGCTCTTGAGCACAGATGCCTATGTTGGACATTATCATCCAAACAAAAGTTATAATTAATGTGCGTGTGTTCATGATATTATATTTATCAATATAATTAAAACTCTCCCATATCAGCCAATTCAGCCTTCATTAAAAAAACATTATAAGGCATCCACATTGACATCGTAAAATATAAATTATCACCAGTTACCGACAACGGATGAATGTAAGAACCATACAATTGGGCATACTCTCTACCATTAGCAAGCTCATAGGGTTCACTCCATGGGCCAGTTATGTCTTCTGCCGTACGCATAGTTATATTATATCTATCTGCATTGAAATAAGCAATTATCCATTTCTTATGTGTCTCGTTATATATAAAAGAAAGTTCACCAACCTTATCTTCTATTAATACTGTTGCCTCATTTTCATTGCCTTTTATCCATTGATTAGTAAAAGCATTCCAATATTCATAAGCTGTCTTATTCTCAATATCTGTTTCATGAAATCGTGCTAATTTAGCATTGCTATCCCTCCCCGTTTGAGTACCTATCATATAAACATATCCATCTTTCTTAAAGTACCCTACCTGGCCAAAAAAACTATAAGATGAGAAGGTTATATCTTTACATTTAGCCCATGTCAAACCATTATCAACCGACTTATATATTCCCGAATAATTTGTAATCCATCCCGTCCAATTTCTCATATTAAAATAATGCACATAATCTATTCCATTAGCACGAATAGCAGCTGTTGGGATAGAAGTCCAATCACCATTACCTGACGAATCTTTTCCTCCATATACTATCTCGCGGGCATACCCTTTATCATCAGTAGCCATATTACTGAATGACAATCCATCTTCTAAATCATTATCCTCCGAGAAAGCCAGCACATTACTACGCCAACTCCCTCCGTTAGGTCCAGGATTAGCCGGATTAGGCTTAAAGTCATACCCAAAAGTATCACCAAAGAAAATTCCATATTTTCCGGGCTGCATCTCCCAAATAATGCCAAGATCTGTTCCTCCTACATTCCATTTTGTCGCAGTATTATTAGGGTTTGGGAAGTTTTCTCCGTCCATAGAACTACCAGTTACACGAGCAGTACGACTGACGCTTCGGATAAAGAATCCCCAACGGTTATCCACATTCAAAGAAAGGTCATTCGATTTGTTTCCATCTTTATAAACTGCTACCAATATCAATCTAAAATTCTGGGGATCCGTCTTCTGAACCACATAATTAAATACATAATCTGCAGTTAACTCATTTCTATCTATTTTGACTGAATAACTATTTCCTCCACTTTTTCGAACCATCAGATAATCTATGGCATCTATATTCTTAAAATTCAGAATCGTTGAAACAACCTTCGTGTCTTTATTTGGAATCAGAAAAGTTTTCGCAGAGATAATCTCATCAACTGGTATAAAAGGCTCATTTTCCTCTTTATCCGAACAAGAAAACAACAAGAATATAGAGAAAGAAAGAACCATAAATAGAATATTTTTCATAGCGTCTGTTTTAAGTCAGTTTACTGTATCTATAGATGCAGTACACGGGAAGCATAGAAATACCGGACTGCATCTATGATACAGCAAACTTTAATTATTGAATGTCAATTACCTGACCTTCGGAGTATATTCTGCTGGATATTCCGGTTTCTACAACTTCGTCTGTCAAGTTTCCTACCAATTTTACAACGAATCTGTACCTTTTATTCGCATCGATTGCAATGCCTTCGGCAAATGTCCCTTCATTACCAATGGTTATCACATCTCTATAGATGTCATTCTCCACTTTCTGAATACTTACTTCAAGAGGCCTCAAAAACTCATCAGGTATATTATCTGGAATTTGCCATGTCAACTTCACTGTATTCCCTTGTACTGAATAATCAAGGTTTTCCACTTTAGGCAAAATATAATGTGTTCCTTTACTGCCTACAACATCTCTGTCGTAACAACCAGTAAACAATAAACAAGTAAATATTACCATGCATATTCTTACTATATTTTTCATAATCATAATTCTAAAAGTTTAATATTAATATCCCGGATTTTGTGTATAATTACCTTTTGCCCACTTCATCTGAGCCTGTGATATGGGGAAGAATTCATCTCTACCAGCAGTAAAGCGTGCTATATTCATCCAGTCAAATCTATTTCTTTCCACTGCAAAATAAGCATTCATCGTTTTCTCCAGAGTTCCCCAACGCTGCAAGTCGAAGAAACGGCGTCCTTCACAAGCTAGTTCAAGACGGTTTTCCCATTCCATGGCCTTCCATGCAAATTCTTTAGTCCATGTACAATTCACACCAGGTTTATACAACTCACATTTGTAGTTCAGAATATAGCTTCCATCCGCAGTTTTCAGATTCTCAAGACTATTGGCGGCACGCTGACGAATTTTATTAATCAAAGGCAAAGCTTCATCTTGTCTGTCCAATTGAATTAGGACTTCTGCTTTCCATAGTATCACTTCATCATATCTGATTAATCTCTTGTTCATAGAGTTAAACTGCCAACCATCGTACAGCAAACAGTCACAATTAGGATGCGGTAATTCCTTCACAGATTTCAAATAACCATACTCAACACCATTACGAATACCACGAGCCTCAAAAATCAAATAAGGGTCATACTTCCAAGGCTGTCCGGGTGCACATATCGTATGACTGAAACGAGGGTCGAAAGTGTAGCGGTCGAAGAAAGCCTTATTACCGGCATCTACAAGTGTAATATCATCCGAACCATCGGCTTTCTTTATGTAATCACCATAGCAATCATCATTATAGGTATCAAACAACGGTAATCCATTTTCACCAGTCTTGAAAGCATTACCCATTGTATAGCTTGCATGATGGAAACCACAACACTGAAAACCTCCCCAATTCCACGGATGATTCAGTCCTTCACTTCTATTGATTTTACCCCCAGTAGAACTATTATCATTGATAGAATACTGAATCTCCCAAATGGATTCTTTCGTATTGTTATCAGACTCAATCATGAAATTCTCACCAAAATTGCTACATAAGTCCAAAGCTTTACCTTCTTGTTCCGTCAACTTGTTCAGATAAATCAAAGCTTCATTCAGCCGTTCTTTGTTTACATTAATCACCTGATGTCTCTCATCTTGCTCATAAGCCATAAACATCAATGTTCTTGCAACCATTGCCGTTGCCGCATTCTTATTGACTCTTCCTTTATCTATCTGTACTTCTGGAAGATATGACTCTGCATCCTTGAAATCCTTAAGAATTCTCTCCCACAGATACTGATCATTCGGATAGTTCTTGTCCCTATTCGGTACAGCCTCAAAATCTGCAGAAGTACCTGTTATAGTTTCATCCATGTAAGGTATATATTTGAAGAACTCTTTCAGTCTGAAATGAGTAAATCCGCGAAGAAACAGCATCTCACCCATTCGACTGTTCTTTACTGGAAAATCTTCTTCAGAAATCGGCTGCATTTTCTGGATTGCAGTATTACATCTTTGGATAACTTGATAAGAAACATACCAAGGGTAATCAATAGGCCAGCCATTAGGAGTCAAATTCACAAAGGTTTCCATATATCCCCATCCATCGCCGCCGTCCCAGACGCCTCCTCCTCCTTTATAAGAGTCATCAGAACGAAGAGAACCAGACCACCAAGGTGAGAATGGTGAATCCCAAGACGGAATATCTGTCATTCTTGCATAAGCAGCTGTTACAAAGCCTTCCATATCACTTGGTCTAACAAGCAAGTTCTCATCCAAAACTTGTTTGGGATTTACTTGTAGGAAATCCTCACATCCGGTCAAGCCGAATGTAGCGGTTAAAATCAATAATGATGATATAAACTTTTTCATTGTGTTTTTTTAATTAAAATGTAACATTAAGTCCGAAAGTCATTGTGAATGGAGTCAAATATCCATAACCAGACATTTCCGGGTCAAAACTTGTAAATTGGTCATCTCCCCAGAATTTCTTCAAAGTAAATACGTTTCTTGCAGAAGCATATACTCTCAAATTTTTCATCATCATCTTGTTGGTGATTTTAGCAGGAAAAGTATAACCCAATTCTATATTTCTCAACTTCAAGTAAGAACCATCTTCTATATAATAAGTAGACATTCTCTGTTCATTATTGGTCATAACATTTGTCATCGCCGGAATATCTGAATCAGGATTGTCAAACGACCAAGCATCCAATAATCTAGTCGGATGATTTTTTCCGACAGGAACGGAACCTGATATATGCCAAAAATCACTCTGACGCTTCCAATCATTACTTACCTGATTACCAAACACACCTTGGAAAAACATATTCAAATCAAAATTACGATATTTGAAATCGAAAGTGATTCCTCCAAAGAAATCTGGATCGGCTGTTCCGATATACGTTCTGTCAGTCAATTCATCTACACGACCATCACCATCCAAATCTTTATAACGAATTCGACCAATAGCTTTTCCTGGTTGTTCAGCATGGTTATCCACTTCCTCTTGTGTCTTGAAAATTCCATCAGCTACAAGACCATAAAATACATTGGGAGACCTACCAATAACGAAGTCACGGACACCATCTCCCGGATATTTATTAATTACGTTTTCAGGAAGCTCTGTCAATTTCGTCTTATAAGTACCTATATTTGCTGAAATAGTATACTGAAATTCGGCACTTGGGTCATTCCTAAAACTAACTTCAAATTCAAGACCTTGATTATTCATATTTGCACCATTAATCCAAGGTTCTCCACCTTCTCCCATCACAGCAATATAAGGAGTCTGTACAAGAATATCCTTTGTCTTCTTGAAATAGTATCCTAAAGAACCTGTAAGACGTTGGTTGAAAAATCCGAAGTCGACAGCCAAATCCGTCTGCGTAGTAGTTTCCCACTTCAAGTCAGGATTACCAAGCCAAGTTCTGTTATAACCGGAATACAAGGGACCGCTCTCATTACCCTGAATAGGATAAGATGTTCCAAAATAATCTGTTGTAAACGGAGTGGTAGTATATCCTCTCGGAAGACCTTGCACACTTCCGTTTGCTCCCCAGCTAGCACGTAATTTAAGATCGGACAGAAAGTCAAAATCTTCCATAAAAGCTTCATCCTTGATTCTCCAACCAACGGAGAAAGCAGGGAAAGTAGCATAACGGTTATTCTCACCGAATAAAGAAGAACCGTCACGGCGAACGGTAGCAGACAGCAAGTACTTTCCGTTATAAACATAGTTGGCCTTACCAAACAAAGAGAAATAGGTATATTCATCTGCAGAACTACCTAAGTTATATTTCTCTCCGGTAGTTACACCAATATGTGCAAAATCTCTATCTTCCAAATAAATACCTTCTCTTCTTGCAGAAAATCCTTCTTGAACGAATCTGGTTGCCTCAGTACCCAACACAACATCCAAATTGTGTTTACCAGTACTCAATGTATATGACAAAGTGTTAGTCCATACATAACTCAACGGATGTGATTGATAACTGCCTACATAGTTTTCTCCATCGCTATTTCTTCCTCCAGTTTCCGACCAAACACCATCAACAGCACGATTATAAGCATTGCCATAATCAAGACCGAACTGGGTTCTTGCCGAAATGCCTTTCCAAATATTCAAATCGAGGAAAATATTACCAATAATCTTCACATAATTATTGATATTATCCTTATTCATTGTCAATAATCGAACAGGGTTGGTAAAATCATCAAAACCCGGAGCACCAGCCCATCCACCATTTTCATCATATACAGGAGAGGCAGGAGGATTAATCATCGCCCACCATGTTTCACTTTGGTCTCTATACTGCAAATAAGATACTGCAAGATTTTCACCAACTTTCAAATGATTTTTTATCAAACTATATTCAGTATTAGCACGTATCGAATATTGTCTGAAGAATGTATGTATCTGTGTACCTTCATTATTGAAATAACCCAACGAGAACAAGCTTTTGGATTTCTCAGAACCATTAGAAATGGTCAACTGATGATTATGGGAAATAGCAGTCTGAAAAATTTCTCCCATCCAATCTGTATTACTTCCTCTTACAGTTTGGTCTGCATTAAGGTATTCAGCAACTTTAACCTCGTCCAAAACAGCTATTCCATTATCACCTCTATGCCATGTATAATTATACGCTGAAGGCAAAGAAATAGAAGTACCATATACTCTTTCATCATAAGCTTGAGCTTGGAATGCTGCTCTACCATATTGTTCAGCATTCATCAAAGTAGGTTTGTTCAATACAGTATTGATAGAAACACTACCATTATACTCAATGTTTGTCTTACCTGCTTGACCCTTTTTTGTCTGAATCAAAATAACACCACCGGAAGCTCTTGCACCATAAATAGAGGCAGATGCTGCATCTTTCAAAACTTGAATAGATTCAATATCACCAGAATTTATATCACGAAGATTCAAATTTTCAGTAGGCATACCATCCAAAACAATTAAAGGCTTAACTCCTCCCGAAAGAGAAGACAATCCACGAATCTGCACCGTAGTTCCTTCAGCAGGATTACCACCATTTGTAGTGATATGCACACCAGCCATCTTTCCTTGTAATGACTTCATGGCATTGGCAGAAGCATTTTTCTTTAAATCACTCGCATTTGCCATTGCAACAGAACCTGTCAAATCCGCTTTCTTCTGTGTCATATAACCAGTGTATACCACAACTTCTGACAACATTGTAGCATCACTCTTCATGATAACATTCAAAAAGTTTAAGCCTTTAACCGAATATTCTTCCGTTTTTTGACCAATATAAGAAAAGACTAATATAGCCTTATCAGAAGGTATTTTTATAGAGTATTTTCCATCAATATCAGTCGTGGTACCGATAGTAGTTCCTTTAACAACAACATTCACTCCAATAAGAGGTTCATTCGTTCCTTCTTCCAAAACCGTTCCTTGTATTATCCTCTCTTGTTGAATCACGTTAGAAGTATCTATACCATGTCCAGATACTTGAATAAACTCTTTTGTCTCCGATACAGCCACAGAAAGAGGTAAACTATCCCCTGCATAAGCTGTCAATGATAACATTGATACCAATGCCACGAAACCATTTCTTTTGAAATATTTCATAATATAAATAAAAAAGGTTAATAAAATAATATTATTTACTATACAATACCTGTTGGTTGAATTAAATTAGAGAATATTTTATCCGCCCAATCGGACGATGATTAACGAAATTGACATATTGCATGAACGTCATTGCTGCTATTTTGCCTGCTATGCGGGTGAAAAGACCGCAGGATTGTTTTGCGTAGTTTCGTATCATCATAAGATTGTCGTTGAGCTGGGAAAATATCGTTTCGATACGTTTACGGAATCTCTTGTATGCCCATGTAAGCGGATGCCAGTTTTTCTGATTCAGCCGATATGGAACTTCAAGAGTGATATTTGCTGCCTCAAAGAGATTCTTCTGAATCTCAGCACAGAGATAGCCTTTATCTCCAAGCATCATGCAATCATGATATTCCCAGCGTACGTCCTTGAGATAATGAAGGTCATGAACACTTGCGGCAGTCATGTCAAAGGAATGGATAACACCAAGTATTCCGCAGACAACATGGAGCTTATAGCCATAATAATGCAAGCCTTGCGAAGCGCAGTATCCCCAGTCGGGAGCAGCATCGGGATTGTCTTGTCCCATGGTGCATCGTTTGGCCCGTGCGTTCCGGCATACCTTTACTGGTTTAGAATCAATGCAGAATACATCTTCGGGGCCATCAATAGCTCTGGCTACATCCTTGCGGATTTCTTCTGCAAGTCGGGCCGTGAGCTTGCGTCGGGCATTGAATTGTCTGCGACTGATTAGGTTAGGCAAATCCTCCTTACACTCATGGTGCAGACGATAAAAAAGAAGATTCTCGCTGTCGAAGCCGAAGAACTCGGCGGTTATCCCGAGAGCAATGACTTCAAGGTCGGAAAACTTGGGAACAACACCGCACCTGGGTACGTTTCCATGTTCATTAACTCGATTTCCGGCAAAATCCTTGCAGATTCCGAGGATTCTGACGAAATTTGCTATGAAGTTGCGCATAAGCAGTGCAATAGTAGTAAACGGTGTGGTTACCACTAATTTACTAATAATCTGCAAATTGTGCAACTTTTTCATTTGTAAATATTTAGAATTTTAATTCAACCAACGGGTTAATATAGCATTATCAGAAGGTATTCTTATCGAATATTTTCCCTCCACATCAGTAGTTGTACCTATAGTAGTTCCTTTAACGACAACATTCACCCCAATAAGAGGCTCATTAGTCCCTTCTTCCAGAACTGTTCCTTGTATTACTCTCGCTTGTTGAATCTCATTAGAAGTATCTACACCATGCTCGGATACTTGAACAGATTCATTTGTCCCCAATGCAGCGGTTGCAAGGGGTAAATAATCCCCTGCATACACTGCAAATGATAGCATTGATGCCAATGCTATGAAACCATTCCTTTTAAAAGAACTCCTCATAATACTTTGATTTAATAGTTAATAAAAAACAACGTAATTTTAAATATTGAGCATACCCAATTACCATCTTGGAATTTCCAAATCGTCCTTGCTCGGCAAAGCCGGGAATTTGGCATGCGGCTCGGCCTGGTACCAGAAAGTGGTCGACGAGATATCCGACTTCTGGTTGTTGTAGCGTCCGTCATGACGCCATCCCAGGTCCTGTATCGTGACCTTCAGGTCCTTGTCGAAGCGTACCGGATCAAGGATATGCCAGCGGTACAACCCGAAAGCAGTCACCGCACGGTACAGCCCGTCAGGACGGATTACCTGGTGCATACCGGCATAGGGGGTGGTGAACTCCTGGTATTGGCGCGTCTTCTGGTTCTCGAAATTGTACGAGCCGCAGAAGTAGTCCTCAGCCCCGGTTCCACAGATAGTCGGGTATTCCTTGTCACCGTCCATGTAGAACTTGATTTCCCCTTCACCCCACCAGCAGTTGTCGTTTACACGCCACGCCAGGTAGGTACCCACATACTGTCCCTTGCCCTTCACACCGTCAATCAGCGTGTGCAGAGACCCCTGGGTCGGGTTGGAACGACGGAACTGCGCGTGGAAGTAGGCCTCGTCCTCGGGGACTTCTGTCAGGGTGTAGTTGATTTGGTAGTACAGGCGCATCTCCTCGGCGGTGTTGATGTTCTCCAGCGTGATACGGGCTTTCTTGCGGAAAGGCATCTTCCAGTAGCAGTTGAAAGCGCTGCCCGGATTCACGCAGACGGCCAGCGAGGAGAGCTGTGCATATTCATTGTATGCGCTGCAGAAGAAGTCACCCACCGGACATTCGACGGAAGGCTCCTTCTCGTCGTCCCAGTACATTCTCAGGATGGAGAAGCGCCAGTTCCCGGTCGGCGTCATCCAGATTTGCTGGATGGCTCCCGGACCCTCAATCTCCGCAATCGTGATTGTCTCTCCCGGTTTCACGATGATGAAGGGGTTCACCTTCCAACCCTTGCCCAGGTCCTTGGCCGCATGGTGGGCGTTGGCCACATTGCGCTGGTCCTTGTCCCTGACCGGGTCTGCCATGCCGCCCTTGCCTTTCTCACCCGTGAAGTTCTCGGGGCTGATGGAACGTGTCTTGGCATCGGACAGTCTTGACAGGTTACCCATGTTCATATCCAGTCCGTTGAAGGGGTAGTTACTTTGGGCGTAAACACCTACGGTGACCATGCACAAGGCCGCCAGAATTAATGATTTGATTCTCATGTTTTAAATAGATTAATGGTTTGTATACTTAGTTAATGGTTTCAGCAAGTTTTGCCAGTTCAAGATATTTCTTGTACAGTTTTTCGTAGATGAGGGCTCTTTTCTCATCCGGCCGGTATTCAGCCTCGATGTCCGACCCCATGTGCCTTGTCGCCTCGTTGATATCCTTGTACACCCCTGCGGCAACTGCCGCGAACATTGCCGCCCCCAGGGCACAGGTCTGTTCCGAGCGGACCACACGAATAGGCATGTCCAGCACGTCCGCCAGCGTCTGCATCACGAAGGGCGCCTTCTTGCTGATGCCTCCGATGGCATTGACCGAATCAATGCGCAGCCCCTGTCCCTTCATATGCTCCACAATACGACGGGAACCGAAGGCGGTGGCTTCCACCAGCGCACGGAATATTTCCGGGGCGCTGGTTCCCAGCGTGAGTCCCACAACGGCACCCTTCACGTTCTGGTCTGCATCGGGGGTACGGCGGCCATTCATCCAGTCCAAGGCGACAACACCGTCCTCGGAGGGTTCCATGTCCTGGGCCTCACGGGTGAGTTCCACCAGCATGCCTTCCAGAACTTTCTGCCTGGCCTCCCCCTCGGGGATGTCCTTCAGTGTCCATGCCAGCATCTTCCTGAACCAGGCGTAGATGTCTCCGAAAGCCGACTGTCCGGCTTCGAAACCGATGAATCCCGGAAGCACCGAACCGTCCACCTGGCCGCAGATTCCCTTGATACAGCGTCCGCCTACCTCGTCTTTGCCGGCAACCATGATGTCGCAGGTGGATGTTCCCATGATACGTGTCAGTATCCCCGGGGCGACGGATGCGCCTACGGCTCCCATATGGGCGTCCAGTGCTCCCACAGCCACGGCGATTCCTTGGGGAAGTCCAAGCCTGTCTGCCCACTCGTGTGTCAGCTCCCCTGCCTTGGTGTCGCTGGTGTGGGTTTCCGTGAACAGATGGGGGAGCATTTCCTTCAAGGCCGGATTAAGTTCTTCGAGAACTTCGCCGGAAGGAAGACACCAACTGGCATGCCACATTGCTTTATGTCCAGCAGCACAACGGCTACGAAAGATCTGTTCCGGAATAGTGTTACCAGTTACTAATCCAGTCATCCAATCACAATGTTCTACCCAAGCATAAGCAGCATCCTTTATAGCGACATTTGTGTTGATAATATGTAAAACCTTTGACCATACCCATTCTGATGAATAAGTACCACCTTCATAAAGTAAATAATCAAGGTTACGTTTATTGATCAGTGCATTGATTTGCTCAGCTTCTCGAACAGCTGTATGATCTTTCCAAAGAATAAACATAGCATCCGGTTCTTCTGCAAACTCGGGACATAAAGCTAATGGCATTCCTGCCTTATCGGTTAAAGCAGGAGTACTACCAGTTGTGTCAAAACATAATCCACAAATAGAAGCAATCTCTTCTTCCTTCAAATCAGATAAAGCTATATGTACAGCCTCTGTCATGGATTCAATATAATCTAATGGATGTTGGCGATAACGATTGTTGTGTGCATCGCAGTAAAGCCCCGCTTTCCAACGGGGGTAAAAACTTACCCCCGTAGCCATTTCACGGCCAGTATATGTATCCACTACCAGTGCACGACAAGAATCCGTACCAAAATCAAGACCAATAACGTATTTCTTGTTTGACTCCATAGTTTAAAGCATTATTTGGTTGTTAACTCTTGTTTTCTTGCAATGAAGAACCCATAATAGGCAATCACTGCAAAAGCAACGGCCGGTACAACATATGCAGCCATAATACTACCCGTCTGGTCAGAGACAATACCCTGAATTTGGGTCAGAACGGCAGCACCAGCAATAGCCATTACCATGAATGAACCTCCAATCTTAGTGTCATTCCCCAAACCCGTAAGACCAAAACCATAAATGGTCGGGAACATCAATGACATACATCCGGAAATACCCATCAGGCAATAGACTCCAAAACAGCCCTTACCGAACATCGCACCCAAACAACACATTACAGCAAGAAGCGAAAGCCCTATCAAAAGTTTATAGGCTTTCACGTACTTCATCATTGCAGTGCATACAAACCTCATGGTCACAAAGAGAATGAGCGACATGATATAGTAAGTGGCCGCAGCTTGTTCTGCCGTACGTGGCAGTAAATCATTCAATCCAAGCCATTCACAACAATTATAGAATGCAGCAGCTATCGGTTCCACACCGCGCAATGCGATGACAACGGCCTCCGCAGAAGTTGAGTCGCCTAAAGAAGCCAACACGTCGTCAAAATTGAGCTGTTGCATGGCATAACGGATGACAAAAGACCATACTGCGATTTGAGCACCTACATAAAAGAACTGTGCGATTACACCCCACACATAATTTTTATTTTTTACGAGTCGACGAAGCGTAGCACCAAATTCGACTTTCTCTCCGCTTTCACGAAGATTGGGCATTTTGGTCAAGCGGATGGCAAGCAGAAGCACCAACATCACTAGACCAAGTACCACATAAGCCGTAGTAACAGCATTCAGTTCTTGTCCCTGGATGGCGATTAACTCCTCAACCGGAAGATAGGCACGTTCTGTCGCTGTCATTCCATTCAGTTTTGAGAGGATGAAAATCTGACTGATTACTACTCCCGTAATTGCCCCGAACGGGTTAAAAGCCTGCGACAGATTCAGACGGCGTGTGGCAGTACTTTCAGGACCGATTGCCAATATATAGGAATTGGTAGATGTCTCCAAGACTGAAAGACCGGCAAAGAGAACGAAGATTGCAAGCAGATACATAAAGAAGCTGAAATCAACGTTCACTCCCGAGCTAAGCATGGCAGGATAGAACAGTAAAGCCCCAAATGCATATAGACCAAGCCCCAGCATTACACCTGATTTATAAGTGTATTTCTTGATAAACAAGGCACCAGGAACAGCGCAACATCCATATCCTAACAAATAGCACACCACTTGTATCCAAGCAGTTTTCGAATCACTCATACTCATGATGCGCTTGAAAGCTGCAAGCATAGTATCTGTCAGATTATTCGGCACAGCCCAGGCAAAGAAAAGAGTAGTGAGCAGAATGAATGGGAAGAGGATTCCTTTCGGTATTATTTTATTTGATTCCATACGAATTCTCCATTATATAGTTACCCTATTGAAACTTTGTTTTTATTACATTCAAATCTGCTCCAAATAAATCTTGCACGATAGGGGCCAATTGTTTATCCTTACCTTGTATATGAATCACCTTTTGCGTATGAACCAATGATGCACCGGGAGCTAGCTCCGCACCAGGAGAAGATGTTTCAATTTCATAGAAAGGTCCCATTATAGAACCATCTTCTACCGGACCGTCATTATAAGAGTTGATTACATCCCCGGCAAACAGATTTTCCTGAGGTCCCCATTGACCATTTACGTAGACTGAAGGAGTTTCGGGAAGACTACACCACAGGATTGTGAGTACGCCTTTCAATGAATCATAACTTCCGCAAATATCCGTTGCCCGTGAAGCCGGCAATCCCAGTTTGGAACGATAGAGCCCGTCAATCTTGAAATAGATAATACCATTTTCCTTTATCAGCCTATCCGTCGGTATCTTACCGAAATATTCATCATTCACGATTGTTCCTTCCGCATCTTGCTTATAAGGAATGAATACAGTAGTGGTCGGTGTAGGATTAAAACAACCGAGCATCCATACAGATACAAGACCACCCTCTTTTGTCCACGCCTTGTCACCTGTATTGGTAATCTTATTCTCACTCTTGTAAGCTACAATTTTCATATCATTTGTAAGCTGGATATTAAAATCGGCAGCCACTTCACCGGCATCCATCAACGATACAGTACGGTCAATATTCATATCAAAAGTAGTACCGGAAGCATTTGTCAAACGAGTATCTTTCACAAAACGGATACTACTGTTGTCTTGCGACTTTATGTCAAAAGCTTCAGTATCAAGTACCGGAGGAACTATCCAATTATCATAAACCTGCTCTTGTCCTTCCTTAAAATAAAGTGAGAACGGACCACCTTCCGGACCAAGCCAGAAGCGTTCCTCACCTCCTACCGGATTAAATTGAGAACTGACTTTGCCCTCATTTATGAAACGATAATTAATCCAGCCGTAACTGTCACCTTCATCGCCGGAAGCAGAAGTAGTCATTACACGGCCTTGCCATGCAGGAATAACCATCACTTTAGAATTCCCATCAGCAGATACCAATTCAGTATATTCAATGCCGTGGTCCTTTAAGAACTGGGCATCATAAGCATAACTTCCCATCTTGATTTCTTTTTGTCCGCCGCATGATACAAGTATTGCAGTTGCACCTACCAGCAGAGTGTTTTTCAGTTTGGTTGATTTCAACATAACGCCTGTTTCCTTTATTTATAGAGAGGTCTATAATTCTTGCAAGCTCTATAGTCACTGCCTTCCATATCCTCGCCAAAAGCGGTCCAAGCACTGGGACGGAAAATATCTTCCTCAGAAACATTGTGCATGCATACCGGGATACGAAGCATGGAAGCCAGAGTAATCAAGTCAGCACCGATATGACCATAACTGATAGCGCCATGATTAGCCCCCCAGTTATTCATAACAGTATATACATCACGGAAATATCCCTTACCTGTCAGACGTGGAGCGAAGAAAGTGGAAGGCCATGTACGGTCAGTACGTTCATTGATAGCCTTGAAGACATCCTTATCCAAATTTACTGTCCATCCTTCGGCTATCTGCAATACCGGACCTTGACCTTTTACGAGATTCAAACGGCACATTGTTACCGGCATTTCACCACGAGTCAGGAACTGGGAAGAATAACCACCGCCACGCATATATTCGCGACTGGCCGGATGCCACTTGGTTGCAGAAAGACAAGCTTCTACTTCCTCTTCCGTAATTTCCCAGAAAGGCTTCATTACCGGTTTATTGTCACGTGTCTGACAGCCTGTTCCATCAAGCGTACAAGAGCCGGAGTTGATCAGGTGAATGAAACCGTTTGCCGCCTTACCTTCCAATTTCTTACCCGTTACCCGTTCTATGGCATTCGGACTCCAATAAGTACGCACATCCGCAAATATCTGTGCCGTATTGGTCAATAAATGATTGAAGAGCATTGAAATACAATTCAACGTATCATTTTCCGTAGCAAAAGTAAATGCTTCACGGATACCGTTCCAATCAAAAGAAGTATTCAGAATAGCTTCTGAAAAATCACCGTCAGGCTTATAATCCGTCCACTGGCGCTGTCCCTGGAAACCTGCAGCAATCGCATTGTGTCCCATTGATTCTTCCTTGAAGCCCATTTCTGCCAATTTGGGATTGCCAATCATCATATCACGGAAAATGAGGGTCATTTTCACCACATATTCCCAACGGGCATCTTTCTCTTCACGGGAATATACCAGATGTTCCGGATTAAAGTCTGTCCCTTCATTACTCTTGCAATACTTTTCTGTCCATGCCATAGCACATGCAAACTCTTCATGGTCATAAATACCCAACTGAACACGACGTTCTATCTCACTGGCATCCACATACTCATTACGCATGCCCAAATACTCCTGGAAGAAATCAGGATTTGGAATAGAACCTGCAATACCCATGGATACGCTGCCGATTGAAAGATAGGATTTCCCCTTCATTGTAGCCACTGCTATACCTGCACGTGCAAAGCGCAACAATTTTTCCTGTACATCTTCAGGAATTTCCATATTGGTGACTTCTTGTACATCACGTCCATAAATACCAAAGGTGGGCAATCCCTTCTGTGTATGACTTGCCAATGCTGAAGCCAGATAAACCGCACCCGGACGTTCTGTACCATTAAAGCCCCAAATGGCTTTCGGCATTTCTCCTTCCATATCAATAGTCTCGAATCCATAACACCAACAAGGAGTTACAGAGAGTATGATACCTACTCCACTATTGCGGAATTTTTCAGCTGCCATAGCAGCTTCAGCCACTCCACCGATAGTTGTATCTGCAATAACGCACTCTACGGAAGTGCCGTCGCTATGACGTAAAACAGAAGAATAAAGCTCGGCCACTTTATGGGCCATGGCCATAGTCATATCCTCCAATGACTCACGGATACCTCCACGACGACCGTCAATAATAGGTCTGATACCAATTTTTGGCTTTCCACCAATTAATCTTGAATTTCTCATGGTTCAACTGATTTTATTTGAATTATATGATAAATTAACTAAAACGATTAAGCTAATATTTAAAAAAATAGCTCGCTTAAGGAGCTATCTCAATAAATTCTCCCTCAGCAAGAACAGATTGCACTGTATTGCCGTTTGCAATGATATCTATCAGTATTTCAAGTGCTTTCTGTACTAAAACATCTATAGGCTGTTGAATATAGGATATAGGAGCACCAAAAAAGTCAAATACCGGATTACCATCAAAACCCACTAAACCTATTTTACCAATAATTTCTTCTCCCATGTCTTTTATTGTATATAAACAAGCCAATGAAATCATGTTGGTGGCAAAAAGGAAAGCGTCTACACCACCATCAATCATTTTAGGCAATAAACGATCTGCTGACTTTCTGGGAGTATCCTGCTTCAAAAAGGCCACGTTAGCCAAGTTTTTCTTACCGGCTTCATCCATAGCCTTTTTATAACCACGGATACGCTCTTTCATATGGATAAGGTTGACATCATAAGCCACCATACAAGGAGCATTATAGCCTGCATCCAAAAGATGTTTGGTTGATATATAGGAAGCATTAAAGTTATTCAATGCTACATAACTGACATTAAGTTCAGGAAAATAGCGGTCAAATAGAACGATAGAAATATTGTTGTTCACCAATGAAGCAATAGACTTTTCGGAATTATCACAAGGAACAATGATGAGTCCATCTACACCTTTATTAATAAGATTACTGACAACACGATTCATCTTATCCTTATCCTCATCTGAACTCCCAAAAAGTACAGTATATCCTCGTTTGGTTGCCTCATCTTCCAATACACGCGCTAATTGAGAAAAAAATGGGTTGGAAATATCAGAAACCACTAATCCTATTGTTTTTGTTTTGCCACTACGAAGACTTTTGGCCGCAAGATTAGGCTGGTAGTTCATTTCATTGGCAATTTTCAATATGCGTTGGGCAGTCTCTTCTCCCACGCGATACTCTTTCTTCTTCCCATTCAAAACGAACGAAACCAATGCTGTTGAAACGCCTGCAGCTTCAGCAATATCCTTCAGCGATATTTTTTTTAGTGACGACATATATTTGTGTAACGTTTTTGCTATATAATAGTATTATACTTTTAGGTTACCTCTTGAATCAGTAGCACTTATCGTATTCTCACGATGCAAATATAAACATAAAAATTAAATCTGCAAATTATTTTGCTAATTCGTTATAACATTTTTATATTTGCAGTACCAAATCATGCTAAAAACGATATGAACTACCATAAACGACACATAAAAATTAATTTTAAACTTTTAAAATCATGAAAACCAAGATTCTATTTACACTTTTATTCTTTGCATGCAGAATACACTACCTTTATGGACAGACTAACCTACAAATAGCTCCGGAAACTTTAGCAACTCCGGAAAAAAATGGAATATGGTTACAACCTGCTCAAAATACAAAAGCACAACCCATTTGGGGATTTGCAAATGGTATCCGAATAGGAATTACTCCATTAGGAGGTCCACGTGGGCTAATTCGTATCTATACACCTTATTTAGAACATGATGAATTTGTTGTTACCAATTTCATTGCTTTTGAACCAATTGATAAAGCAAAAAATAATAGGGGGCTCTCAGAATTGGAATGGAGTCAACTTGATAATGTTCGTGGAAAACGTTTTTGGAGTGGGAATACTCCTGAAGCTCCCTCATTCCCAAATCAATATTATCCAGCTCACGGAGTAATAGCAAAGGAAAATGGAGTTGAAACACTTACTGTGTATTTCTTTTGTGAAACTTTTGATAATGGTGCGGATATCTATGTCCGGACTAAATTCACAGAAGGAAAGCCTTATGAGTTTGAATTAACTACGTATACCACGGAAGAGTCAGATGAGCTAAATCGTTTTATACTCACAGCTACTATGGGAAACAAAGCAAGACTTAGGACATTACATCTCGCAGATGGTAAAACGAAAGAAGCCGGCCAATTATGGCCGAGCTATAAAGATTCTAATTTCACAGAACATAACCATACTCCAGTGGCAGAAATGATAAAAGATAAAAATGGAGGTGTATGGTTTATAGCGTCACCTGATGAGAAAGACCCTACAAAAGCTGTATATGCTGAAGATACACATACACATTGGAAATATACTGGTAAAAAAGCAACGCAATATTGGTATTGTTCCAATCCAAGTAATGAGTTAGAAGGAGTTGTGAACGGTCGTTATGCTTATTGGGCAAGTAAATCTCCGATACCTGGTGGTATCGCTTATGAGAACTTTGAACTGACTGAACCATTTCAGTCTGGTCAAAGCTATATTTTTGGTATCACACCTCTTTCACCGGAAGAATTAATAAATCACATTATGAAATAAGAACGGACTACTTTTTGGTAGAAATTCCTTTCTTCTTAATTTATAGAACAGAAACAAGATAAAGGGTGGATAAAAATAATAAAAGGCTAAATTACAAAACTGACTAAATAGCTTATTACTCTAATGAGAGCAGCAGAAAATAGATACTCTATTTCTACTGTTCTCATTTTTATATATACAACTTTTCATAGTATAAAATCTCAAAAGACTCTTTCAAAGTTAACTTAAGATATATTTCTTAACTAATTGTTGGTGTCTTCCTTCTGGTGAAGTTCTCGAAAAACTTAATCCGGCCTTGAAGGAAATGCTCCCCCATCTGTTCACGGAAACCCACACCAGCGACACCAAAGCAGGGGAGCCGACACGTATCATGGGAACATCCACTTGCGACATCATGGTTACCGACAAAGACGAGGTAGGCGGACGCTGTATCAAGGGAATCTGCGGTCAGGTGGACGGTTCGGTAGTTGTTTCAAGCATTATTATAAGGGATATGCGTGCAAGCATTTGACACATCTTTTCCCCCACCATGTATCGTACAACCGTTTTGTGGAATTGGAAAAAGAAGTACACTTCATATTAGATGGGAGTAATACATTAAAAAAACGTTACTTTTAATATAGGGTGACGTCTTTTATTATTTTAAATACTTATCTATCAGTTGTCCATAAGTTAATGAAACCCTATTTCATTATCTTTCCTGCCCAATAAACTCCCCCCAATATCAGCACCGCCCCCATCAAAGCAACCATAGTAAGCTGTTCTCCAAGCAGAAAAGCAGAGCCTACCAGAGTGAAGAGAGGATTCAGATAAATATAGTTGGAAGCTCTTATCGTTCCCAGCTGTTTCAATACCACATTCCAGACTACAAAACAAATCAAGGAGGCCAACACACCCAGGAAAAGCAGATTGAACAGAATAGCCGGCTCGAGAAGACGAGCAATGTCGAAGTTCCAAGGATGAACCAGAAATGCAGGAAGAATAGTCAATACTCCATAAAAAAATATCTTACGGGTAATGAAAGTTATACCATAACGGTTGGACATTTTCCTCATTATTAAGCTATAGAATGCCCAGGAAAAAGCTGCAAGCAAAGTAAGGAAATCACCTAAAGGAGAAATCTTCAATACAAAACTACCATTATAAACCACCAATGCCACACCAACCAACGCCAGCAAAGAACCAGCCATCAATCCACGGGTAACTTTTTCCTTCTTGTAAATCCACAAAGAAAGAATGGTCGTGAGCAACGGTGCCGTACAGACAATAAATGCCACATTCGTAGCCAATGTAATCTCTAAAGCTGTATTTTCCGTAAAAAAGTAAAATGAACCGCCTGCTATACCTCCTAAAAACAACCAAAATTCATCTTTCCAATTATCAGCAAACAGTTTTCGTGGAGAAATAAACCAGATGCCCAGATAAGCTATCAGGAAACGAAGGAAGAATATTTCTTGCGGGGAAAGGCCATGTCCAATCAATACTTTCGTTGAAATAAAGGTCAGCCCCCAAATACCTACCGTAAGAACGGCGACAAGATGATAAGTATAATTTTTCATTGCGTTCATACACTTCCGATAAGTCGCGCAAAGATACGACTTTCTTCTTCAACACAATAACGCGAAGGATGAAATCTTCCCAGACTTCATCCTTCGCTATATCCTAAAAATCTTTTAGAAAATATCCTATTGAATAATTTAGTTACTGTTTGTATTATAAATAATTTAAGTTTCGCAAGTTCAGCTTGCTAGTTTTAATTTGTAAATATCGCATATAT
>NZ_SRYZ01000020.1 GCF_004793475.1 Bacteroides muris (ex Afrizal et al. 2022)
TGGCATAGTGGCAGAAGCCGCTTAGCCGATATGGTGAATTTTTAACGGACTATTATAAATTGAATACAGGCTTCACTTACCAAAACAGCTCCTATAAGAATTATCAAGGTTTGGATACCTACGAAGGAGCTAGTGCTAATGGCGTATTGAATACTGATGATTGGCATTCAGAAGAATGGATTTTGGAGAATATTATTTCTTATCAACGTGAATTTGGCAAACATCGTATATTTTTCACAGGATTATATTCTGCTCAAAGCAAGGAATATGAACAGAATACAATGGAAGGTAAGAATTTTCCCAATGATGTGATGTATTATTACCAGATTTCTAAAGCTGCCACAATGTCTGGTAATTCCAATTATTATAAAGAAAATCATATTTCACAAATGGGGCGTTTGAATTATACTTATGATAATCGTTACTTGTTGACTCTTACTGCTCGTCGTGATGGTTACTCTGCTTTTGGTGAAAGTTCTAAATTCGGCGTTTTTCCTTCAGCCGCTATTGGATGGAATATTTCCAATGAATCTTTTTTTAAAGACAAGCCTATAAGTGAAACCATTAGCAATCTGAAATATCGCTTGTCATGGGGTAAAAATGGCAATGAGGCTATCAGTGCTTATAGTACACTACCTAATCTTTCAACTTACAATTATCTGAATGATGATCATACTGCACAGTTTGGTTTCTATCCGTCGAAGTTAGCTTCGCCCGGTTTAGGTTGGGAAACTACTACATCTATTAATACTGGCTTTGATATTGCACTTTGGAATGGACGTATTCAGAGTTCATTTGATATTTATTGGTCTAAAACCAAAGATTTGCTGCTTTCCCGTTCTATTCCTACCATTAATGGTACTGGCTCTATTACTGAGAATCGTGGACAGACCCGTAATCGTGGTTTTGAATTCCAGATAACTTCTAATAACATTACACATAAGAGTTTTAGCTGGAGCACCTCTTTCAACCTCTCACACTATCGTTCGGAGATTGTAGATGTTGGTTTGTATGATGCTAATGGAAAGCCGGTTGATGATGTGGCTTCCAAGTGGTTTATTGGTGAACCTATCAATGTGAACTATGATTATAAAATTATCGGTGTATGGCAGATTGCTGATCCGTCTAACCCGACAGGGCAGCAAGATCCTAACTATCGTAATTCGTATCCTGGATATGTGAAATACCTTGATGTAGATGGTAACGATATTACAACGGCTGATAAGACTATTATAGGGTCGGCTATTCCTAAAGTAAATATGAGTTTGATGAACACTTTTGAGTACAAAAACTTCACTCTGAGTGTGTTCTTAACGGCTCAGTTAGGACAAACCCATCTGAATGCCTTGTATGATACAAGCCATAATTCATATCGCCAGAACCGCTTTTTGGTGGATTTTTGGACTCCAGAGAATCCTACGAATGGCTATCCGAAAAATAGTTTGAATAGTGATGTGAATCCAGAGGGAGCCAGTTTCTATGAAAAGACAGATTTCTTACGTATTTCCGACATTACATTGGGTTATAATTTCCCACAACAATGGTTGCGTCGTACTTTCATCAAACGGCTCAATCTTTACATGAACATTAAGAATTTGGCTACAATAACTGGCTGGACAGGTATGGATCCGGAATTTCTCAATGATCAATTGGCTGCTCCTCCAGTACGTTCGTTCACTTTTGGACTAAAGTTAGATATTTGATGAGAGTAATATATCATAAAAAGCTAAAATGAAATTGCACATATGAAAAAAATAACATATTTCAATGTCTTAGTGTTTACAGTATTATTGCTCACTATGGGCGGCTGTAATGAGGATAAGTTTCTTAAGGAAGATCCTCGTGATGCACTTTATCCAGAAAATTTACTTGTAGATTACAATGGATTTAAATCGATGATAACGCCTCTTTATGGTCTTATGCGTGCAGAGTATCGCCGTGCTGATGCAATGGGAGGAAGTATTGCGCTCTGTCTGCATTCTGCCTGGGGTGGAGGGGTAGATAATTCATGGGCCAATAATAGTCATGCGGAAATGAAGTTCCTCTACAATCCCAAAGAGATAACTTACACTGATCTTGCTATTTGGAATAATATTTTCCAGTGGGGATATCGTATCATCAACACTGCCAATATGGTTATCTCAAGAGCTGACAATGATGGCATTAACTGGGGAAGTGGTGCTGATGCTGAAAATCGTAAAAATGAGGTGTTGGCCGAAGCTCGCTTTTTCCGTGCTTGGGCTTACCGTCACCTTACCTATTCATTTGGTGCAGTGCCCCTTTCAACACAAGAAATTACAGGATTGAATTATCGTGATGATTGGGACCGTGCTTCCTTGAGTAGTATTCGCGAAGTGATGGCAGAAGATTTCCTGTTTGCAGTCGATAACCTTCCTTTGCGTACTTCTAATAATAGTAAAGTCTCTGGTGCTGTGGCACGTCACTATTTGGGTGAACTTTATTTGGCAGAAGGTAATGCTGAAAAAGCAGTTTCAGTACTGAAACCATTAGTGGAAAGTGGAGAATATTCCCTTATAAATCAACGCTTTGGTAGTAATGCTTCCAATGATGGATGTCCTTTTATTGACGTATTTTATACTCCTATGTATGCTGATGGAAATACGGAGGTGTTACTGGCTTTCATTAACACAGAAGAGGAGAATAGTGCCTATGGTACTGCAAATGTCTATATGACTACAACTTATAAGAACTATTATGCTAATGATGGCGATTGTAAAAAGACAAACCAGCATAATCCGGACTATATCAATAACGGTGGTGAAGGTTCATTTGCACAAGTCTTTTGGCAAGCTAATGGTGGTAAGGGAGCCGGACGTGTAGTTCCTTCCAGAGGAGCACTTCGTTTGTACAATTATAAAGGAATGGGAGAACAAGATGACCGTGTATCTGCTAATGCTATCGTATGGAGTATTAATGATGTAGATGCTGCCGGCAATGTAACCAAGGTATTTGATTTAGGTGGTACTGCACTTATTGATACTACGGTTAATGCAGCCATGCTAACTTCTACTTCCATTAAAAAATATGATTGGCCTACTACTCGTAAATGGGATTATACTCCACCTATTTTGGCTAATGCAGCTAATGATGGACACTATGCGGACATTGTTTATTTACGTTTGGCAGATACATATTTACTTTATGCAGAGGCTCTTTACAAGAGTAATCAAGTAGGCGAGGCCATTAAATGGATAAATAAAGTACGTAATCGTTCCAATGCTGTAAGTATTGCTGAAGATGATCTTAGAATCGGTGGTATGGATTTCATTCTTGATGAACGCAGCCGTGAACTGCTTACGGAGGAAGAACGTCGTCATACATTGGTACGTGTTTGCCAAGAAAATGGTGGTGACGAACGTGATACCAATAACTATTTCAAACGTCGCATGCGTGAACTCAATGAGATAGCTGGTATTGCAGGACGTGGTATGGATGAATATGAGACTCCTGTCCTTTTCCCGCTGCCGCAATCATTCATTGATGCCAATACTGGTAATCCTTTGGAAAATAATCCGGGGTATTGATAGATAATAGTCAGATATAAATACCGCATATAAACGGCTTTGTATATATCGGTGTTTATATCTGATTTAGATTCATATATTCAAAAGAAAACAAAAACTTAATATCTTGATACATCATGTCCGAATTGGCTTTCATTTTTAGTCTTCTTATGGTAGGGATTACAGCGGTAGGTCTTTATCGTAAGCTCAATCCTCAAGGTCTTTTGATGCTTTCCGGTTTATTAATGCTTACAGCTGCTTTTTTCATGCAAGTGCATTCGGTAGTACCTAGTGAAGCTACGGGAATGGTGGTGTTTGATTTGGTAAGGATGATAGAGGAAGTTTTTCTTTCTAATTTGGCGCGTGCAGGGTTTATGATAATGACAATTGGCGGTTATGTAGCTTTCATGAATAACATAAAGGCTACTAATGCATTGGTCTATATTTCCATGAAGCCATTAGGTCTTTTTCGACGTTATCCTTATTTGGCGGCTACTATAGTTATTCCTATTGGACAATTACTTTTTATTACTACTCCTTCAGCTGCCGGATTAGGATTGTTGCTTGTGGCTTCGGTTTATCCTGTTTTAATTAGTTTGGGAGTAAGCCAACTTACAGCATTGTCAGTCATTGCCGCTGCTACTCTATTTGATCAGGGACCGGGGTCGGCAAATACTGCTATGGCTGCCGAATTGATAGGACAATCCAATGTGGAATATTTTATCACTCATCAACTTCCTTTAGTAATTCCTACTTCCTTGGTTGTAATGGTACTCTTCTATTTCAATAACCGTTATTTTGATAAAAAAGATGCAAAGAAACAGCAGGATGGCATATTGCAGGTGTCAAATGTGACTGCAACCTCATTAGTAGAAAAACCGGATGTTCCATTGGCTTTTGCGCTACTCCCGGTATTACCTTTGGCTCTTCTCATTTTCTTTTCACCTTTTGTGGGACTGTTTCAGCCTACTGTAACATTGGGTACCACTACTGCTATGCTTTTTTCTCTGTTCTTATCATTGGTATTTGTGTTGTTTCATACTCGTAGTGTGCGTACTACTTTTAATGCTTTTGCAAGTTTTTGGAAAGGCATGGGAAATGTGTTTACTTCAGTTGTAACATTGATTGTAGCTTCAGAAGTTTTCTCTAAAGGACTGATTGGTTTGGGATTTATTGATTTATTGGTGGGTTATTCCTCTCATATCGGACTTTCGGGATTAGCTATTGCCGCAGTCTTTACTCTCATTATTTTTGGAGCTGCCATGCTGATGGGAAGTGGCAATGCAGCCTTTTTTTCATTTGGTCCTTTATTGCCGGGTATAGCCACTCAGCTTGGTTTGCCGGTTTTTTCATTGATACTTCCTTTGCAGTTGGCGGCAAGCATGGGACGTGCCGCATCTCCTATTGCCGGAGTCATTGTTGCCATTGCCGGGGTAGCCGGTGTGTCATCAGTGGAGTTGGCAAGGCGTAATACATTTCCTTTAATAGGAGGAATTGTTTTCTTGATACTTTATCATCTTATTACTTTCTAAAATTAATCGACAGCTATGTTTACATTGATAAAGAATGCAAATTTATATGCTCCTGCCTATCTTGGTAAAACAGACATTTTGCTATGCGGAGAAAAGATTGCGCATATTTCAAAGACAATTGAACTGAATGAATCATTTTGCCATACTATTGATGTACAAGGTAAAATTGTTACTCCGGGATTTATAGACCAGCATGTACATATTACTGGTGGAGGAGGGCAACAAGGTTATGCCTCATTAGTCCCTGAGGTGACTATGAGCGAACTGGTGGCATCTGGTACTACTACTGTATTGGGTATGCTTGGTACTGATGGATTTGCCAAAGAACTTACTACGCTTTATGCCAAGGCCAAAGCTATTGACGATGACGGATTGTCGGCTTATATACTGACAAGTTATTACGGATTGCCTACCAAAACATTGATGAATAGTGTGGCTGACGATCTTATCTTCATAGATAAAGTTATTGGCTGTAAGCTGGCGATGAGTGATGACCGTAGTCCGTTTCCGACAGAGCAAGAGATATTGCGTATTATACATCAGGTACGTTTAGGGGGATTTACATCTGGTAAAGGAGGAATTCTCCACATTCATTTGGGAGCACTTCCGGAAGGTATTGAGCCCTTACTCAATATTGCTCGTCACTATCCTACACTGATATCTTATCTGTCTCCTACTCATCTGATACGTACTGAAGCTCTTTTTATGCAGGCTGTAGAATTTGGTAAATTAGGTGGAATGATTGATTTTTCGACTGGTGGCTCAAAGTTTGATACTCCCCATCGTTGTGTGATACGTGCATTGCAAGCTGGTGTCCCCCTTGATCGCATTACTTTTTCTAGTGATGGCCATGGTGGCGTACGCAGAGTGAATCCTGAAACTGGAGAAATAACTTATCGTCCTGCTCCTTTGAATTTAAATTTCAAGGAGGTAGTTGCATTAGTCAATGAGGAGGGGGTACCATTGGAACAGGCGATTACATTGATAACATCCAATCCAGCTCGTAATCTGAAATTACGAGCTAAAGGTATTGTGGCACAAGGAGCAGATGCAGACTTGTGTTTTTTGGCGGAAGATTTGCAGCTTACAGATGTCATTGCCCGTGGTAAATTTGTAATGCAAGATGGTACAATAGTAAAGAAGGGAAGGTACGAATTATGAAGAAGCTGATTATATTTTATATTGGATTCCTCTGTATTTGTTTATCTGCAATAGCGAAACAGACTTTGGAAAGGCCAAGAGGTGAACATTTCTTTACTTATAGTCAATACCCTCCTTTTGCCGATCGCCCGGTAGATGTACATTATTATATACCTTCCCAGGGGGATATCAAACAAATGCCTATTGTATTTGTCTTTGAAGGAGGAGACCGCGGCTATCGTTATCTTTTGGACGGTTGGAAAGAAGAAGCGGAGAGAAAGGGTTTTATGCTTTTTATACCTCACTTTGATTTGAAATCTTATCCTTTGGCAGACTATCAGGAGGTGGGGGTGATGAATGCTGCCCATACAGTAGCTAATGCTCCCGAAAAAATTACACCAGTGTTGGTTGATAAACTATTTGAATATGTGCGTCAATTTACGGGAAGCATGCGCAAAGGATATATGATTTATGGTCATTCTGCTGGTGGGCAATTTGTACAGCGTTTCATGCTTTTTCACGATAGTCCTTATGTGGAAAAAGCTATTATAAGTTCTCCCGGTTGGTATACTTTTCCAGATTTGGCCCAGACATATCCTTATGGTACGGCTGGTATCCCCTATATTTCATCTGAACAGATAAAAAAATACTTGTCAAAACCTATCATACTACAGCTGGCTTTGGGAGATACGATACGTGAGTCTTTTCTACGCAAGACTCCTGAAGCTGAACAACAAGGACGAAACCGTATGGAGCGTGGGCGTAGTTTCTGGCTTTATATTCACCAGTTGGCTGCATCCCGTGGTTGGGAATGCCATTGGCGCAAGATAGAAGAGTACGGCATCGGGCATGAGGCTGTCCCTATGGGGAAACAAGCTGTGCCATTATTGACTACAGATTCTTTACGGGTACTTTTTATAGGTAACAGCTATACTTTTTTTAATCGTTTGCCATTGCAAGTCCAATCGTTAGCATCCTCATGTGGAAAAAAAATATCAGTGCGCCAGGTTGCTAACCCTGGTTGGTACTTGAGACAGCATGCAGCCAATACGCAAACATTAGAGGCGATTCGTGAAGGAGGATGGGATTATATGGTGATGCAGGAACAGAGCAAGGCACCTACTCGTGAAAAGGAATGGGTAAAGAAGAATGTATTCCATCCTGCGGCGCAGTTAGATAGTTTACGCCGTCTTTATGCCCCAAAAGGAAAAAGTGTCTGTTATATGACATGGGGGCGTAATAATGATACTTATGAAGGAATGCAGCAGCAACTTACGGAAAACTATTTGGAAATGGCTGATGTCCTTGATGCTTATTGTGCTCCTGTGGGTGAGGCATGGAGACGTGTACGTAGAGAGTGTCCAAGTTTGCAGTTGTATAATTCTGATGGCAGCCATCCTAGTCCTGCAGGCAGTTATCTGGCGGCTTGTGTCTTTTATGCAATTTTTTTTGGTGAGCCTTTTAGCAGCGATTATTATGCAGGTCTACCGTCTGAAACGGCTCTTTATTTACAGAGGATAGCACAAGAAGTGGTATTAGCTAATCTTGTGTTATGGAATAGAAATCAGTCGAAGCAACCTGCCGGAGTAACTGCAAGTTTCTATCCTGACCCCAAATTTGACCGTGAGACACCTACTCTAAGTAAACCTTACGGTAGCGGATTGGCATCGGTTGATGAGATAAAGGACTATTTACAGCAATTGGTTGTACGTTCTCCGGGTTTGGCATATATGGAGAATATTGGTGTTACCAAACAAGGACGTACCATTCCGGTACTTTATTTGGGTACTCCCGACAAGAAGAAGGTAAGGGTATGGATTCAAGCGGCACTGCATGGTAACGAGCCGGCAGGTGCTGAGGCTGTATGCATGCTTGTCCGTTACTTACTTTGTGAAAAAGAAGGACGTGAATTGCTGAATCATATAGCTGTGGCTTTGGTTCCTATAGCCAATGTTGATGGTTATGCCATTCAGCAACGTCGTTCGGCCGATGGTTACGATTTGAATCGCGATCAGAGCAAATTAGAGGATGCTGTCACTTTGCTGTTGAAGCAGTCCTATCAGCAATGGAATCCGGACGTAGCTCTTGATATTCATGAATATACACCTTTACGTCGTGAGTTTAACTTATTACGTGGAGTGCCGACAGCAAATGCTGCTGATGTACTTTTCTTACCTACAGGACATCTTAATGCGCCTTTAGCTTTACGTACGCTGTCTGAAGAACTTTTTCGTCGTGAGGCAGAGGTCGTTTTAAATAGTGCCGGTTATGCTTCCGGTTTCTACTTTACTCCTCGTGTGGCAGATGGTTCCCTTGTTCTTGTAAAAGGTGCCAAAAGTCCGCAGTCCAGTTCTACTTTTCAAGCATTGACGGGGGCTGTATCGCTTTTTGTCGAAATAAGAGGTATTGGATTGGGACCGGAGTGTTATGCGCGTCGTAGTGAGTGCGGTTTCTTGGTGGCACGGCAAACGTTGGTTACTGCTGCGCAACATCGTGCTTCAATTAAACGTAAGATAGAACAAGCCAGGAAGCGCACCTTGAAAGCTACTGAACCGATATATGTCACTTTCACTTCGGATACTGTACGTCATGTAGTCTCTTTTATCGATTATGAGGCCAATGAACTGTTTAAGACTGAACTGCCAACCCTTGATGCCATGCAAGTAACACCTCAATTGGTGCGTACTCGCCCTAAGGCTTATCTGCTCGATGCTCTCTGTACAGAAGCAGTATGTAAGCTTCGAGCGTTGGGTGTACACATTGAGCAAGTTACCCGTGTACAAAAAGCAAAAGTTGAGCGTTACAAAGTAACCCGTCTGTATCGTGCAGAGAAGGAATGGGAGGGGATTCATCCGGTAAATGTAGAAACGGATGTCTATGAAGATAATGTAGAACTTCCAATAGGTAGTTGGTTGGTACCTTTGGCACAACCTTTAGGAAATTTGGTTGCTACGTTGCTTGAACCGGAGTCTGTCTGTGGTTTCGTAAACTTCTGTGTTATTCCGGCTGAGGAAGGAAAGGGACTGTTTGTCAGTAGACTTATAAAATAAGAATTGGATATATAAAATTAAATTCGGTAATGACTATGAAACTAAAAAAAACGCTACAGATTATACTTGCTTTATGTTTAGGCCTATGGATGATTTCATGCCAGCAGGAACATATCAAGTTGACCTCTCCAAATGGAAAACTTTCTTTAGAGTTTACACTTGATGAAGAAGGTGCTCCCCGATATTGTTTAAGACATGCGGGGAAGAATATTTTACTTCCTTCACGTCTGGGATTGGTTTTGAAGGATGCGCCAGATCTTTTGACCGGTTTCGTTCTAAAAGAAGTTAAGCATGATTCGCATAATGATGTGTGGCAACCAGTATGGGGGGAAGAGGCTGAAATTGTAAATCATTATAATGAATTGAGGGTATGCCTCAAGGAAGAAACATCGTTGGAGCGGGAACTGAATATTATTTTTCGTCTTTTTGATGATGGGATAGGATTCCGGTATGAGTTCCCTCGCCAGCAACAGCTACAAGAGTTTCTTATTGATGACGAAGTGACTGAATTCGTTTTTCCTGCAGATTATGATGCTTGGAGTATTCCAGTGAAAGGAGTTCGTTTTTACGAAGCCTTATTTGAGAAAAAACCTCTTAGTAAGATGGGATGGGTAAGCACTCCGGTGACGATTGAGACAACAGATAGCCTTTATTTGGCTATTCATGAAGCAAATCTTACAGATTATGCTGCCATGAACTTGAAGCCGGTTGAACAACTTGAAGATAATAAAACGGTTACATTACGTGCGGCTCTTACACCTTGGAGTACAGGTGAGAAAGTACGTGTTACCGATACCCGTGTATCTCCTTGGCGTACAATGATAGTGGCTGAATCTGCCGGTGATTTGCTTCTTTCCCGTCTCATGTTAAATCTTAATGAACCTTGTCGTATAACCGATACTTCCTGGATACAACCTATGCGCTATATTGGAATTTGGTGGACTTATCACATGAAGCATAACACCTGGCATGCCGGTCCCCATCATGGGGCCACAACAGAGAATACAATGCGTCACATCGATTTTGCTGCTGCCAATAATTTGGGAGGTGTACTGGTGGAAGGGTGGAATGAAGACTGGGCTACTTGGAAATTTAGTTTCACAAAACCTTATACCGATTTTGATATACAACGTATTACTGATTATGGGCGTAGCAAAGGAGTAGCTTTGATAGGACATCATGAAACTGGCGGTAATGTTTCCAATTATGAAAATCAGATGGAAGATGGTTTCAAGTTCTATGAGAAATATGGTGTGCATCAAGTAAAAACGGGTTATGTGGGCGATTTGCTTGATGGGAAAGAATATCATAGCAGTCAGTTTGGTGTACTTCATTATCGCAAGGTAATAGAGGCTGCTGCCCGTCACCGTATCTGTATTGATAATCATGAACCGGTGATTCCTACAGGTTTGCAGCGTACTTTTCCTAATCTGATGACACAAGAGGGGGTACGTGGACAAGAATGGGACGCTTGGGATGTAGATGGTGGAAATCCTCCTTCTCATACCGTAATATTGCCTTTCACTCGTGGGTTGGCAGGCCCGATGGACTTTACACCGGTGACGTTTCGGTTTGTTAACGATGTAATGCCACAGACACGTGTACATACCACACTGGCCAAACAATTGGCGCTGTTTGTGGTGCTCTATTCACCGTTACAAATGGCTTCGGATGAAATAGAGAATTACGAGGCTAATCCGGAACCTTTTAATTTTATAGTATCTTGTCCTACAGATTGGAGCAGAACAGTGGTGCCGGAAGCATGCATTGGCAGTTATGTTACTATTGCCCGTTGCGATAAAGGAGAGGGATGCTGGTATATAGGCAGCATCACGGGAGATGAGGAACGAACGGCTAATATCAGTCTGTCTTTTCTCGATACAGATAAAAGATATCTGGCTACTATTTATCGTGATGCTCCTGAGTCCGATTATGAGACATGTCCTGCTGCTATACTTATAGAAGAGCGCGAAGTGACTTATAGTGATACCCTCACCATTCGGCAAGCACGTAGTGGAGGAACTGCCGTACGTCTGTGTCCTATAAAAGACAGTTGAGCCGGAGGTATATTGGGGCAGAGTTGTTTATATTTTCTCTCTCAAGTATTCATAAAAGGTATATTGCGACCGTACCTTCTCCTTTTGCGGTCGTGACGACTTCCAGCGGTTTCGCAACTGGTCGTCCACAAAGCAGGCTTTCCGTTTGTCCGACAGTTGTATGGATAGCATATCGATGAGCTCTTGCTTCAAGTCCGGGTCCAGAATGGGGGTGACGGCTTCGATACGGCGGTACAAGTTACGCCGCATCCAGTCCGGCGAGCCGAGGAAGAGCTTGGGTGCGCCGCCGTTGCCGAAGTACCACACACGGGCATGTTCCAGAAAGGTATCCACAATGCGTGTCACGCGGATGTTGCGGCTGTACTCCTTTCCGGGGATGAGGCAGCAGATGCCGCGGACAATGAGGTCTATCTCTACACCGGCTTGCGAGGCTTCGTAGAGGCGGTCTATCATGGCGGGGTCTTGCAGGGCATTCATCTTTAGGATAATCCGTCCCCGTTTGCCTTGTTGGGCGAGTTGCATCTCGTGGCTGATGAGACGGTTCAGTTCCGGTATCAAGTTGAAACGGGCCACAAGCAGGCGGTGGAACACCGGATTTTCCTTTCCCTGCAGAGTACGGAACAAGTTATGCAAGTCGTTTACAATCATCGGATTGCAGGTGAATAGTCCGCTGTCGGCATAGAGGGTGGCGGTCTTTTCGTTGAAGTTGCCGGTGCTGATGTAGGCGTAGCTTGTCAGTTTGCGCCCTTCCTTGTTGCGGCGTAGCACGAGGGCTACTTTGGCATGTACCTTCAGTCCCGGTATGCTGTAGATGATATTGATGCCTGCGGCCTTCATCATTTCGGCGGTGGCGAGGTTGTTCTCCTCATCGAAGCGTGCTTTCAGTTCTACAAAGACGGTGACTTTCTTTCCGTTCTGTGCGGCGGCTATCAGGGTGTTGATGACGGTGGAGTTCTCTGCCACACGATACTGGGTCACCATGATTTCACGTACGGTGGGTTCGTGGACGGCTTCATATAGGAAATGGATGAAGTGGTCGAAGGAGTGGTAGGGATAATGCAGCAGCAAGTCTTTTTTCTCCACGTAGCGGAAGATGGATTCGCGTTCGTCCAGGCAGGTCAGCTTCATGGGCTGGGGTTTCTTGATGGGACGCACGCTCTGGTTGGGATTGGGCAGATGCCGCAAATCTTCCATGTTGAGGTGCTTGTCGCCCGGAACCATCTCCCGGCGGTCTATGCGGTAGGCATCTACCAGAAAGTCGAGGAAGTCCTGAGGCATGGCGCGGTCGTATACAAAACGGCACACGGCGCCTATCTTGCGTTTCTTTACCTTCTTCTTCACCTGTTCGATGATTTCGGAGGTATTGGCGGCATCGTCTATCAGAATATCCGCATCGCGTGAAATCTTGATGCAATAACTGCTGTCCACTTCGTAACCGGGGAAGATGGTATCCAGATTGGCCTTGATGATGTCTTCAATGAACATCAGATAATAGTCTTTTCCCACCTTGGGCAACTGGATGAAGCGCGGCACTTTGCTGTACGGCAGTTTCATCACGAAATACTGGATGCGGTTTGGAGAACCGACGGGAGCTCCTTTCAGATGAAGCCGCACGGCCAGATAGAGACGGTTGTCGCGCAGGAATGAAATCACCTTGTCCTTGCTTACGGGCACCGGAGCCAGATAGGGGAATATCTCTTCACGGAAGAAGCTGCGCACGAAGTCGTGGTGAAACGGTTCCACGTTGCGGCTTTGATAGAATATGATGTGATGTTTCCGCAGGGCGGGCAGTATCTTCTGTTCGTAAATGCGGATACGCTCCTCCAGTTGGCGGTTGACTTCCCGGTTGATTTCATCTACCAGCTCGGTAGCGGATTGCACACTCTCTTCGTCGCTTTGCGAGGCTCCGGTGGCTATGGCCTTATGGTCGGCCACACGTATCTTGTAGAATTCTTCCAGATTGGAGGAGTATATGGAAATAAAGTTGATGCGTTCGTATAATGGCAGTGTATCGTCTTCGGCTTCCAGCAGCACGCGGTAGTTGAAAGACAGCCAGCTGATGTCACGTTTGAAATATCTGTTCTCCATGGTGTTGATGTGTTAATCACATTGTATTCTCCCCAAATATAATTACCTTTGTCCTAATAAACAAAGGAAAAATGACAAAAGTTGGTTTGTTATCAGATACGCATGGTTACTGGGATGAAAAGTACCTGCAATATTTCGAGTCTTGTGACGAAATCTGGCACGTCGGTGACATCGGTTCGCTGGAAGTGGCACAGAAGCTGGCGGCTTTCCGTCCCTTCCGTGCCGTGTATGGCAATATTGACGGGCAGGAGATACGGCAGCTCTATCCGCAGATTCTCCGTTTCACGGTAGATGGGGCAGAAGTGCTGATGAAACATATCGGCGGTTATCCCGGCAACTACGACCCTTCCATCAAAGGCAGCATTCTGGTGCGTCCACCCAAATTGTTCATCAGCGGGCACTCACATATACTGAAGGTGAAGTATGACAAGACGTTGGACGTGCTGCACATCAATCCGGGTGCTGCGGGCATTCAAGGTTTCCATAAGGTACGTACGATGGTACGCTTTGCGGTTGATGGGGGAACGTTCAAGGATTTGGAGGTGATAGAACTTGCTGACCGATGACGTAGCTTGTTTATTATCAGCAGACTGTATTTACGGATTGTTTACTCTACAGTGTAAAAGCCGTTACATTCTAATGTAAATCTCGTTACACTGTAGGGTAAATCTCGTTACACTATAGGGTAAATCTCGTTACACTATAGGGTAAATGCCGTTACGTGCTAAGGTAAAGACCGTTTCATCAAGGGGTGATGGCTGTTGCGCACTGAAGTAATGTCCGTTGTCTGCTGGGGTGAATGGCGTATCTTTTTGAAATAAGCAAAACAATGTACCGGAGTAAGCAAAGCAACGAAGCAAAAAGATGAAACCAAGCCTTCACTTAATCGAATTTTTCCATTATCTTTGTGCCCGAATAGCAAGTAGAGCCGTGGGGCATCGTCCTCCTTCTTATTTTATTCTCCATTTTGAAGTATCACCGAAAAAGAACTGAAATATGAAAGGAATTATTCTTGCAGGTGGCAGTGCCACTCGTCTCTATCCGTTGTCCAAGGCTATCTCCAAGCAGATAATGCCTGTCTATGACAAACCGATGATATACTATCCGCTCTCTACATTGATGTTGGCGGGAATTCGCGAAGTGCTTATCATCTCTACTCCACGTGACTTGTCCATGTTCCGCGAGCTGCTGGGAACCGGCGAAGAACTCGGCATGTCCTTTTCCTATAAGATACAAGAGAATCCCAATGGACTGGCACAAGCCTTTGTGCTGGGTGCAGAGTTCTTGGACGGCGGACCGGGATGCCTCATCTTGGGCGACAACATGTTCTACGGTCAAGGCTTCTCGGCCATGCTGAAGCGTGCCGCTTCCATCGACAAAGGGGCCTGCATCTTCGGTTATTACGTCAAGGACCCCCGTGCCTACGGTGTTGTGGAGTTTGATGCCAACGGCAAAGCCATTTCGCTGGAAGAGAAACCCGCAGAACCTAAAAGTAACTACGCCGTCCCCGGTCTTTACTTCTACGATTCCACCGTGACAGAGAAAGCCGCTTCCTTGAAGCCCTCCGCCCGCGGCGAATACGAAATTACCGACCTCAACCGTCTCTATCTGAATGAAGGTACGCTGAAAGTGGAACTCTTCGGCCGTGGTTTTGCCTGGCTTGATACAGGCAACTGCGACAGCTTGCTGGAAGCCAGTAATTTTGTGGCTACCATCCAGAACCGCCAAGGTTTCCGTGTCAGCTGTATCGAAGAGATTGCTTGGCGCAAGGGCTGGATAGATGTAGACCAGTTGTATCGTCTGGGCGAACAGCTTGGCAAGACCGAGTATGGCAAATATCTGATGGAGTTGGCCGAGTCGAAACGCTGACGGAATGAGGATGTGCCTATATGTTTCTGTCGCCCCTTATTCTGGTACTATTATTTACTTTAGTTATTTCATTAATCATTAATCGCTAATCATTTTCATGAAAACCTATCTCGTAACCGGTGCTGCCGGATTTATCGGTGCCAATTATATTAAATACATCCTGGCAAAACATAATGATATTGAAGTGGTGATACTGGATGCCCTGACATATGCAGGCAATCTGGGTACCATTGCCAACGACATTGACGACGAACGTTGCTTCTTTGTAAAAGGCGACATTTGCGACCGTGTGCTTGCCGATGAACTGTTTGCTAAATATAAATTCGATTACGTGGTGAACTTTGCTGCCGAAAGCCACGTAGACCGTAGCATAGAGAATCCCCAACTTTTCCTGATGACCAACATTCTGGGTACACAGAACCTGCTTGACGCCGCCCGCCGTGCCTGGGTCACGGGTAAGGACGATTCCGGTTATCCTACTTGGCGTAAAGGCGTCCGTTACCATCAGGTATCTACCGACGAAGTTTACGGTTCGCTTGGTGCCGAAGGTTACTTCACGGAGCAAACTCCGCTTTGTCCGCACAGCCCCTACAGCGCCAGCAAGACGAGTGCCGATATGGTAGTGATGGCCTATCACGACACCTATAAGATGCCCGTTACCATTACCCGTTGCTCTAATAACTATGGTCCTTACCACTTCCCGGAAAAATTGATTCCGCTCATCATCAAGAATATCCTCGAAGGCAAGAACCTCCCTGTCTATGGCGACGGCAGTAACGTGCG
Source organism: Bacteroides muris (ex Afrizal et al. 2022) (assembly GCF_004793475.1). GTDB lineage: Bacteria > Bacteroidota > Bacteroidia > Bacteroidales > Bacteroidaceae > Bacteroides > Bacteroides muris. The sequence continues at coordinate 16,044 of NZ_SRYZ01000020.1, forward strand.
TGACTGGCTCTACGTAGAAGACCACTGTAAAGCCATCGACCTCGTTGTCCGCGAGGGTGTGGAAGGCGAGGTGTACAACGTAGGCGGTCACAACGAAAAGACCAATCTTGAAATTGTAAAGCTCACCATTGCCACTGTCCGCCGCTTGATGGAAGAGACTCCCCGTTACCGCGAAGTATTGAAGAAGCAAGTAAAAGCAGCCGACGGTACGATTGATACCAGCTGGATAAACGAAGGCCTTATCACCTTCGTCAAAGACCGTTTGGGCCACGACCAACGTTATGCCATAGACCCCACAAAGATTACCAATGCCCTGGGCTGGTATCCGGAGACGAAGTTCGAGGTCGGTATCGTGAAAACTATCGAATGGTATCTGAACAACCAGCCGTGGGTGGAAGAAGTGACCAGCGGTGACTATCAGAAGTATTACGAACAGATGTATGGAGGTAAGGGTTAAGGTTTAGGGATTAGGGTCTAACCGCTAATCCTTAACCCCTAACCTCTCAATTCAGCGCCACAGCTAGCAGCAATCCTAGGAACAGCATATTGCGCGACGTCTCGCCCAGTATGCTGTTCAGCTTTTTACCGCTACCTATGTTCACCATCTTGCGCCACGTCAGTGCGTGCATGTATAGATAGACGCAGGGAGCCCAGATAAATTCCAGCGGAGTCAGCTTACCTGTATAGACAAACCGGAAGCAGAGTAGCATGGCGGCGATGCCCAATGCCAGATACATATTTTCACCGAACTTTTTGCCGTAGCGCACCACCAGCGTACACTTGCCGCTCACGGCATCCTGCTCGCGGTCGCGATAGTTGTTTACCATCAGCAAGGTGTCTATGGCGAGGCCACTGACGAGCGACAGCACCAGCACATCCATATTCAGCGTATAGGCCTGCACGTAGTAGGTGCCGCATACGGGCACGAGGCCGAAGAACACCAGTACCAGCACGTCGCCCCATCCCCGATAGGAGAGCAGCGTGGTATAGAGGAAAGCAAACAGTATGCATACCACGCCCAGCACCACCAGTTCCCAGCCTCCGTGGGGCAGCTGCCCCCAGACGGTGGACAACACTGCCAGCCCTGCCAGACAAGACAGTGTCAGTGCGATGACGATACCGATTTTCATGGTCGCCGGTGTAATCCAGCCTTCGGCGCAGGCGCGCTGCGGACCCAGGCGGTCTTCCCGGCGGTCGGTCCCTTTCAGAAAGTCGAAGAGGTCGTTGATAAAGTTGGCGGCAATCTGCATACCGCAGGCAAAGAGGGCACACAGCAGGGCAGGGGCGGTCTTGAACTGTCCGTCGCTGAAGGCAAGGGCACTGCCCAGCAATACCGGGATGATGGCTCCCGTCAACGTCTTGGGGCGGGCGGCGAGAAACCATGCGTAGGGTGAGTTCTGTTTAATCTCGTTCATCGTAGTTCCAATTTAGTTCGGCATCTGCCGGCAAAAATACTGAAAATCCCTATATTTGCACCCACTTATGATGAAGAACTTAGTCTATATATCCATTCTTTCTCTGCTACTCTTGTCTTCCTGCCGTTCCAAGCGGATGATTACCGTGTCGCTGCCACGGCCAGCCGTGTATGCAGACAGCACACTGCTTGGCGATACTATCGGGTTGCCTGCCCGCCTTTCGCCGATGTTCACCTTTGACCAGTCTGATTTGCGTAATGTCTGCCGCCAGCCGACGAAGGGCAAGGCAAAGAAACGGCAGATAAAGAAAACGTCACCGGCACAAAAGGCAATTGTACGGCGAGGCACAAGAATCACATCGACAACTATCCACGTAGGTTCGGCCTATAAGGGCGTCAGCCGCATTAAGACGTACGACTTCACGCATCGGGACGTGCCTGCCGCCTTCGAGGGCTTCCGCGTCGCTTTTGTCTCCGACCTGCACTACAAAAGCCTGCTGAAGGAGGAGGGATTGAAGGACCTGGTCCGCCTGCTCATAGACCAGAAGGCCGACGTGCTGCTGATTGGCGGTGACTTTCACGAAGGCTGCCAGTACGTGCCGCCCGTCATGGCTGCCCTGGCGCAAGTGAAGACGCCGTTGGGCACCTATGCCGTGCTTGGCAACAATGACTACGAGGCTTGCTATGACGACATCGTGCGCGAAATGAGGCATTATGGCATGCATCTGCTGGAGCATAAGGTGGACACCCTGCGGCGTGGTGGTGAGCGGATTCTTGTGGCGGGCGTGCGCAATCCTTTCGACTTGGGCAAGAACGGCACATCGCCCACACTCGGCCTTTCGCCCGACGATTTCGTAATCCTGCTGACGCATACACCGGACTATGCCGAGGACGTTCCGGTGACAAACTCAGACCTCATTCTGGCCGGACATACACATGGAGGACAAGTGACATTGTTCGGACTCTACGCGCCGATAGTTCCCTCACACTATGGGCAGCGGTTCCTCTCCGGGCTGAAGTACAACTCAAAGCACATCCCGATGATTATCACCAACGGTATCGGCACTTCGCAGAAGGCCATCCGCATGTTTGCTCCTGCAGAGGTGGTGATGATTGTATTGCACCGACTGACGGATTGATTTATTTATTTATTCTTCAGGCATCAGCACCACTCCCAGTTTCTTCTTGCCATCCATCTTTACTACCATCGGCTGGCAGAAATGTACATGCCGCAGGTATTTCGTCTCGTGTACGGCAGGCTGTGCATTCAGGAATTCCTGATTGTATATGCCGTCGTTCATAAAGGCGTTGATGGTAAAGTATCCCACTCCGAAGGAGGTCAGGTTCTGGAAGAAGTGGGTTCCCTGGCTGGGGTCTACCCGGTAGTTGGTCAGTCCGGCTTCTACTATCACGCGGGCAGCGCTGATATGTGGCCACTTCACGGGAATACCGAGCCACGTGTCACTGCTGCCCCAACGTCCGGGACCTACGAGGACATAGTTGCGGCTTTCGTCCAGGAACTGCTGGTTCAGTTTCTCTATTTCCCAGGCAATCTCTTGGTTGTGGGAGGCGCTATAGTCGTCTGTCTTCACGTAGATGATGTCATGTATCTCGTTCATGATGCCATGTCCCAATGAGTTGTTGGAACGGAGCAGCACCCGGTTGTCGGGAATGGTGGTAAGATCTTCATCCAGCATCTCCTTGGTGTCGACTATCGGGCGGATTTGCAGCAGGTAGAAGGTACCGGTCTTGTCCTTCTCGCGGCTCATGGTGGCGGCAAACTCTATCTCTACTGGACGGCGCATCTCCTGCTCTCCGTGTTTTAAAGCCAGTTGCAGGATGCGTGGCAGGGGGAATACGTCGTGTTGCAGGATATTGGCAAAAGTGATGACCTTGCGGCCGCCGGGATAAAGGCCATCGCGGATAATCTGGTCGTAGGGGTCGTAGGTGGAGGCAATGTAGTTCAGCGCTCCATCTTTTTCCGCTTCCTTGACGTGCAGTTTCAGCAGGTTGAAGCCGTCGTCGATGGAGAAGTTGTGACCGGCATTGCGCAGGTCGAGGGCGTAGAAGCGGGTTTGGGTCTCTTTGAGGGCAATTTCCATTTCGCTGGTTTGCAGCACCTTGCTGGGGTGATAGGGCGAGAAGCGAAGCGTCATGCCGCCATCCACAATATATTTGCCCAAGCCGAGTGCCAAATTGACGATACCTTCTTCTGCCTTCTCGTCGCCGATGGGGTAGTAGTTGAGCGAACGTGCCACGCCGGACATGCTGGGGTAGTAGCGGTCGCCATACTGGTTGCCTACCACCTCTTGCAGGATAACAGCCATCTTTTCCTGGTCGATGACATTGCTTGTTGCCTGCATATATGCCTTCGAGTCGCGGAAGTAGACCGAAGCATATACTCCTTTGATGGCATCGCTCAGCATGCGCAGCATCTCGTACTTGTCGTCCAGATAGGGAATCATATAGGTATTGTAGATACCGGCGAAGGGTTGGTAGTGCGAGTCTTCCAGTAGCGAAGACGAACGGACAGCGATGGGGGACTTCACTACATCAAAGAAGGTGAAGAAATCTTCCACCAGGCGGTCGGGCAGCTTGGCTTTGAGGAAGTAACGCAGGATGACGTCATCATTGACATCTGACAAGGCTATCTGATACAGGTTGTTGGTATCCATAAACTCGTCGAACACATCAGTACAGAGCACAATGGTCTTGGGGATGGCGACACGGGCATTCTCAAACTCTTCGAACTCGGGGTGGTGTTTCACCAGATTGTCGATAAAAGCAAGTCCGCGTCCCTTGCCGCCCAGCGAACCGTCACCGATGCGGGCAAAGTTGGAATAGCGGTCGAAGCGGTCGCGTTTGAAGACTGCCACCACTCCCTGGTTTTTCATCTTGCGGTATTTTACGATAGCCTCGAAGATGATTCTGCGGTGGGCGTCCACGTCTTGCAGGCTATTCCAGGTGATGGGCCGCAGGAACTCTGCCACGGGGAACATGGCACGCGAGTAGAGCCAGCGGCTAATGTGGTTGCGGCTGATGTGGTAAAGGAACGATTCTGCCGGAACGGCAAAAAGAATGTTTTGAAGCTCTTTGAGATTTTTTACGCGGGCAATCTCTTCCAACGTGTCCGGGTTGCGGAAAATAAAGTCCCCGAAACCGAAATTGTCCGATACGATACGACGCAGGTCGACGTCCATCTTTTTGGAATTCTTGTCGATGAAGGCTGCATCGTATTTGGCTGCATATGCCACGTTGTCCGATTCACTGGACTGTATGATAAGGGGTACAAATGGGTCTTCCTTGCGGATGGCGGCGCAGAGCTTGATACCGGCCAGTCCGTCCTTTTCGCCCCGTTCCATGCGGGGGAAGCGTACGTCAGTGATGACACCTAATATATTGTTCTTGTATTTCTCGTAAATGCCGAAGGCTTCTTCATACGTACGTGCCAGGACTATCTTGGGGCGTCCCCTCATGCGCAGCGTGCGCTGGTGAGCATTCAGTGCTTCGGTAGAGAATTCCTGGCTCTGCTTCAATACGAATTTATACAGATTGGGCAGGATGGAGGAGTAGAAGCGGATGCCGTCTTCCACCAGTAGGATGAGCTGCACGCCCACTTCGTTGACGTCGTGCTCCAGGTTCATCTTGTCCTCTATCAGCTTGATGATTGAAACCAGCAAGTCAGTGTTTCCCAGCCAGCAGAATACATACTCAAAAGGGCTGAGGTCTTCATTGGCAATGCGCTTGGTGATGCCGTGGCTGAAAGGGGTAAGTATCACCATCGGAATTTGCTCATAAAGGCTTTTGATGTATCGCGCCACATCGAAGCTGTCATTGTCTCCCGTACCCGGCATGCAGATGATGAGGTCGAAAGAGATGGAGGCCAGTTGTGTCAGTGCTTCTTCGCAAGTGGAAACCTGTGTGAAACGGGGAGGGTAGCGCAAGGAGAGCGAAGTGTATTCATTGAATATCTTTTCGTCGATGCGGCCATCGTCTTCCAGCATGAAGGCGTCATAAGGATTGGCTATCAGAAGGACGTTGAAAATGCGCCGTGTCATGAGGTTGGCAAACTGTGTGTCCTTGAAATAGAGCTGGTTTAATTTGAACTTACTGAGCATGGCTTCTCATGATTTATTGGTTTCGGAAGGCAAAAGTAATAGAAATCGAACCTATTCGGATAGTTTTTCGACCGTTTTTTTTATGTTTATGCGTAATATTGCATCCGAAAAACAATATATAATCTATGTTTGCTCCATATCCGTTTCTATATAAATCCGTTGCATGTACATTTCTGCTGTTATGGGTGTTCGTTTTTTTGTCCGCTGACTTGTTTGCCGGTTCATTCCGCACCTTGGGTATCAAGGAGGGATTGGGCAGCCGGCAAGTATTCCAGATAGACAAGGATTCAGCCGGATTTGTCTGGGTGTATACTCATGTCGGGATAGACCGTTATGACGGGAATGAAATCAAGCATTACAAGCTGGACGGAATGGTTGATTCCAGGGACAATATCCAGTCTTCCACTACCATGATGTGTGATAAGGAGGGTATTGTCTGGGTTGCATTGAAGAATGGAAAAATCTATGCATACAACAAACTGACGGACTCTTTCCAATTGCGTGTGGACTTGGCCGGTTACCTGTCTTCTCCGGTATTGTATAATATTCTGTTTGATGACGAAAACCGTTTGTGGTTGTGTATGTCGAAGGGGCTTTATTCTTGGGAAGAAAGTGCAGGGCTGTCTTTTGCCGGATTGAAAGGGCAATCTGTCCGTTGCATGGTCCAAATGGAAGATGAAGTGTTTTTTGCAGGCACCGACAAGGGTGTCTTCCGGCTGACGAAGGCAGGAGCGGCAGGTTCTTCGTCTTTTGAGACGAGGCCGGTTGACCTGTATACGGAGATACATGTGGAATCGCTCCACGTCTTTGGAGCAAAGCTGTTCATCGGTACCTTTTCAAACGGTGTATTTGTACTTGACGGTCCCGACGGGAGGATACATTCGTTGAATGACCGGATTCCTCATGTACCTATCCGTTCGTTTGCAAAGACAAAGGATAATTTGCTGTTGGTGGGAGCCGACGGTGCGGGCGTTTTCTGCATGGATGTTGCGACGGGAGAACTTTTGAACCATTACATGAATAATGGGGATGATGACAAAAGTTTGAGTGGTAATACTGTATCCGATATTTGCGTGGATGAATCCGGAGTTGTGTGGATTGGCACTTCTACGAATGGTATCAGCTATCTGGATTCGGAGATGCCGGATGTCTGTAGAATCAGGCATGAACGCAATAATGGTAATTCCCTGAAGTCGGACCATGTAAATGTGATATTTCAGGACTCGGAGGGAGATTATTGGTATGGTACAAACAATGGCGTCAGCCTCTATCAATTCCGGTCACGCAAATGGACTCACTATCTGGACGATATGGAACATAGTGGCAAAGTGGTATTGGCGCTTGCCGAAGACTCCGAAGGAAATATCTGGGTAGGAGGCTATGGTATCGGTGTCTATTGTATTCATAAACAGACCGGACGGGTACAGAAGAAAGAGAAAAGAAATGTACATCCGAAGAAGGGGATAGCCACCGACTATGTTTATGCCATTTATGCGGAAGGGGATTATATCTGGTTCGGTGGTATTGAAGGAGAGTTTACCCGTTACGATATACGGACGGATAATTATACATATTACCCGATTGATTGCATTGGTGACATAAAGCCGGGTAAGGATGGTTCATTGCTGATTGCCGGTTGCAGCGGGTTGGCTGTCTTTGACAAGACGTCGGGAAGCACGCAGTGGTATCAGACGTTTGGAGACATCTCTCTGCATTATCCTATCCGTTGCCTGATGCAGTCCTCATCCGGCGATATCTGGCTGGCAACAGACGGGGAAGGTCTTATACGTGTTGGGCCGGATGGGAAAGAGGCGCATGCCTATACCGTAGATGACAATCTTATCTCCAATTCCATCAACAGTCTGCTGGAGGATAACGAAGGGCGTATCTGGTTCAGTACGGAGAAAGAATTATATTGCTTGGATTGTTCCCGGGATATTATCATCAGTGCCAATGATTTTTTGGATGTCAGCTGGGGATATTACAACCCGAATGCTGCCCTTAAGTTGAAGAATGGATGTCTTGCTTTCGGTACTGCAGAAGGGGTTCTTTCCTTTCTCCCGTCTTTGGACTTAGGGCGCCATGTGTCTGTTGAGCTGATTCTGACAGACTTTAAACTGCTTTACGAATCGGTCAAAGCGGGAATGAAAGGCTCTCTTTTGCAAACGAATATCAATGATACCCGGAAAATAGATTTGAAGTATAATCAAAACTCCTTCTCAATTTCCTTCTCTGCCATCAACTTTGCAGTCCCGCATCGTATCAGATATGAGTATAGGCTCGAAAATCACAATGAAGAGTGGGAACACTCCAATTCAGTGCGGAACGTGAGCTATATGAATCTCTCGTCCGGTAAGTATGTATTCCGCTTGCGGGCATTTGATAAGTACACCGGGCAGCAGGTGGGAGAAAGAAGTCTGGACATTGTCATTCATAACCCTTACTGGGTTTCGTGGTGGGCGCTGCTCATCTATTTCATCTTGTTGTCTGTCTTTGTCTGCATGTTTGTGCAGTATAGAAGGCATAAGGTGAACGAGGGGCGTATAAGGGACAAGATACGTTCCTTTATCAGTATAGCCCATGATATCCGTACACCGGTTACTTTAATAAAGGCTCCGCTGAGCGAGCTCGAAGCGCAGGAGGGACTTCCGGAGCAGGGTAAGAAAACCGTTGCGGTGGCAATGAAGAATGTGGAAAAACTGATGGGAATGATTACTCAACTGCTTGAGTTGCAGAAAACGGAACTGCATGCCGAGGAGTGTCTGAAGGTTTCTCCATACGACATTAAGGCTTATCTGGAGGAAAAAATGGCGGAGTTTCACTTAGCCGCCATGCAGAAGAGCGTCGGGATAGAGTTGGAGGTGGAGCCGGATATGCCCAAGGTCTGGATTGACCGGGAGAAGATGGATCATATCATAGACAATCTGCTCTCCAATGCCTTGAAGTATACAGAGAAGGGAGTCATTCACATACTGGTGAAGACTGCAAGAAAGAAGTGGACTATTGAAGTGAAGGATACGGGTATCGGCATTCCGAAAGAGGAGCAGGGCAATATCTTCCACGAATATTATAGAGCCCAGAATGCCATGAACTTTGAGGAAACCGGTTCGGGTATCGGTCTGATGATTACGCGCCGCATTGTGAAACAGCATCACGGCACCATCTCTTTCAGTAGCGTGGAAGGGCAGGGAACTACGTTTACGATAACTTTCCCGCAGAGGATAAAGGCGAGCGTGGCGGTGGAAGCGAAGGCTGACGGCCAGGAAGAACCTCAGGCCGCTACCGGGGCTGTGCATGAAGAAACAGAACGTTCCGGGAAGAATGTCCTTCTTCTGGCGGAGGACGATGTGGATATGAGGGAGTATCTGGTGGATAGCTTGTCTTCCGAATATAAGGTAGTTGCCGTGCCCGACGGCGGAAAGGCATTGGAGACGGCAAGGGAAATCAATCCTGATATCATTATCTCGGACATTGTGATGCCGGTACTGGAAGGTGATGAATTGTGCCGGATTCTGAAATCATCGGTAGATACAAGCCATATACCTATTATATTACTGACCGCACTGAGTGAGAGGGAAAATATCATCTTCGGACTGGAGGCCGGTGCCAATGACTACATCATCAAGCCTTTCGACTTGTCTGTGCTGAAAGTGCGTATCAGGAATATTCTTCAGAATAGGCAGCATTTGCGCGAAACCGTGTTGGCGATGGATGCGCAGCCCGAAGAGACAGACTATACCAGCCAGTTGGACAAGGAGTTTCTGGACAAGGTTATGAAAGTGATTGAGGAGGAGTTGTCCGATTCGGAGTTCTCCATCAATGACTTCTGCCGGATGCTGGGCATGAGCCGCACTTCTGTCTATAATAAGATAAAGACGCTGACTGGGCAGGGACCGAATGACTTCATCCGCATTGTCCGTTTGAACAAGGCAAAAGAGCTGCTGGTTTCCCGGAAATATTCGATAGGGGAAGTGGCGAATATGGTCGGATTTTCTGACCCGAAATATTTCAGTACATGCTTCAAAAAGCAGTTTGGTACCAGTCCCAGCAAAATTTAGAGCTATGAAGACTGCTTTTGAACCACTGCTGACAAGTATTAAACCTTTTTTGTCAGAGAATAAACCCTTGTCTCCCTGATAGTGCGTAATATTGTGGACAGTAAACAATATTAAAAAACGCATATAAAAAATGGAAACGTATTTAGGTCTTGATTTAGGAGGCACGAAGTTGCTGATTGGCGAAATGGATAGCCGTGGTAACATTTTGAGGTATAAGAAATATGACTCCGGTTACTTTAATCAGCAGGCTGCGCTGGAAATCATCAAGTCGTCGCTCGATGATTATATCCGTACCGTGGGCTGGTATGACCAGAAGCCTGTAGCGATGGGGGTTGGTCTGATAGGGCGTGTAGATTCCAACGAAGGTGTCTGGCTGCAGATTGACCCGAGCAGGACACAGCGGATTGAGTTGGCAAAGGAACTGTCGGATATATATGGCATGCCTTGCCATATAGACAATGATGTGAAGAGCGCTACAAGAGCCGAACGTGTCTGGGGATTCGGACAAATTTCCAAAAACTTTATATACGTAAATGTAGGTACAGGCATTGCTGTGGGTACGGTGATAAATGGGAGACAAATCCGTGGTAGCCATTTCAATGCCGGCGAAGTGGGACACGTGCGTGTAGGTGTGAACATAGGCATCAAATGCGGGTGTGGGCGGATGGACTGTGTGGAGGCGATTGCTGCCGGCATAGGTTTTGACAATTGTGCCCGTCTGCTCCGCAACCAGTATGAGACCGGCCTGCATATTCCGGCAGAAAAAGGGGAACGGGTGATTGTGAGTGAGGTGTTTGCACTCTGTCAGAAAGGTGACCCTCTCTGTACGGTGCTGGTGGAGAATGCAGCTGAGGCGCTTGCCAATCTTATCATGAATCTGGTACGTGTGATTGACCCGGACACGGTGGTGTTAGGTGGAGGCATTGTGGCCGACGGATATATGCACGAGAAGATTCTGGAAAAACTTCATCCTACGACCATGCGTTTTGTCAGCAACGGGGTTGTCATTACGAAACTGAATCCCGGATTTATCGGGCTTCTGGGAGCCGGAGCGGTGGCGATGAATATGTGATTAAGAATTAACGATTAAGAATATGAAAATAACAATAACAAAGAATGAAAAGGAGTTTGACTGCACGGCTGCATGGCGCATCATCGGCCAGATATTGAATAAACCGGAGAGCGTGATAGGACTTTCTACGGGACGTACTACCGGCAATCTTCATCGGTTGGTGGGAGGAATCTATACTAAATATCCGTTTAAGGTGGATACCGTTACTTTCTTCGGATTGGATGAGGTAACGAATGTGCCGCGCGAGTATGCCGGAGCATGCTACACGATGCTGAAAACGGAACTGATGGATACATTGGGCATCAAGGAAGAGAATTTCTTGATGCTGCCTACCATTTCCGATGATTTTGGACAGTCATGCAGGGATTTCCAGCAAGAAATTGCGAACCGTGGCGGTATTGATTTGCTGATTTTGGGGTTGGGTGAGAACGGACATTTGGGGTTCAACCAGCCGGAATCTCCCTTTGGCGGTGAAGCATGGGTGACCCGGATGAATGTGGAACTGGAAGAACGCATCCGTAGAGAAACGGGCACTCCTCCCGATAAAGAGTTGGGAGGGGCTACTTTGGGAATAAAGAACATTATGCGGGCACGCCGGATTGTACTGGTTGCCAAAGGGACTAATAAAGCGGATATTGTCAAGCGGATGCTTGAAGGGCCTGTGACAACAGATGTTCCTGCTTCCATCCTTCAGCTTCATCCCAACTGTGAGTTTCTGCTGGATGAAGCGGCGGCAAGTATGCTCGGCTGCTAAGCCGCCTTGCAAGGTGGTTGATAACTAATTGTTTTAATGAATAATTAAAATACTATGACACAACAAGAAAAACAGATAAGCTATATGGGGCCATTCATCACGATGGTATTCCTGTTCTTTATTGTAGGTTTCCTTACGACTGCCAATACTCAGTTTCAGGGTCCTTTGAAAGAAACTTTTCTTTCGGAAGTGGGCGGGTTGAAAAATACTTTTGCCACTTTGATTACTTTCTCTTGGTTCCTTGCTTATCCGGTTTGTGGAGGGGTAGGCTCGTCGTGGATTAGCAAATATGGGTATAAAGGGACATTGATGCGTGGATTGCTGGTGATGATTGTGGGGCTTGGCTTGTTCTTTGCCTCTTCCTATTTCACAGTACACTTTCCGGAAGCGAATTGGCATGCAGGAAATAATGTTATCCCCGGAGGGTTCTTGATTTTCTTACTGGGTTCTTTCGTGGTAGGGGCTTCGGCCACCATTCTGCAAGTGGTTATAAATCCTTATCTGACGGCTTGCCATGTCAAGGGTACCCAGTCCATTCAGCGTTTGGCTATAGGCGGTTCTGCCAATTCTGTGGGAACTACGCTTGCTCCTTATTTCGTGACCGGTGTCGTGTTTGGCGGTCTGTCTATGGAGGACATTCAGATTGACCAGCTGATGGTTCCGTTCCTGGCATTGATGGCTGTTATTTCTTTGATTGTATTGTTGTTGATGAAATTGTCTTTGCCCGATATCCAAGGAACCAGGGTAGAGAAGGGAGAAAAGCTGGAAAAAAGTGTATGGTCCTTCCGTCATCTGACATTGGGCGTGGTGGCTATCTTCTTTTATGTAGGAGTGGAAGTCTGTATTGGGGCCAATATCAATCTGTATGCCATCGAGATGGACTATGCTTCTCCGGCACTGATGGCTACGCTCTATTGGGGTGGTATGCTTGTGGGCCGCCTGGTGGGGAGCAGCCTGAGCAGGATTTCTCCCCGCGTGCAGTTGACGGTTACTACGGTATCGGCAGGAGTACTCGCCTTACTGGCCATTTTGCTGAATAATCCGTGGCTGCTCACGGCAGTAGGTCTGTTCCATTCCATCATGTGGGGAGCTATCTTTACCTTGTCCGTTGCCCATTTGGGAAAATACACTTCGGTGGCTTCGGGTGTGTTCATGATTGGAGTGGTAGGCGGTGCCATATTGCCCTTGTTGCAGGGAGTGCTTGCCGATGTTCTTGGAGGCTGGAGATGGTCATGGTTCATTGTCCTCTTTGGAGAAGCGTTTATGCTGTATTATGCATTGATAGGTTCACGAGTCCGTCAGACCTGCGATAATTTGTAATTAAAGATAGTACTTATGAAAAAAATTAGAATGATGATGGCTGCCGCTTTGGGCGTATTGGTTTCATGCGGTAGCGTTAAGTCGGGAGAAGAGGTCGTTGCGGCTTCCCGCGATTCAAAGGTTGTGGTTGCTTATGTCACTTCGTGGAGTGAGGTGATGCCTGACCCACAGTATATGACGCATATCAACTATGCGTTCGGCCATGTAAACGAAAGTTTTAATGGTGTCAAGATTGATAATGAAGAACGTTTGAAACAGATTGTCGATTTGAAGAAACAGAAACCGAAGCTTAAAGTACTGCTTTCCATCGGTGGCTGGGGAAGTGGACGTTTCAGCGAGATGGCTGCCAATGATGAATATCGCCGTGCTTTTGCCACGGACTGTGACCGTGTGGTGAAGGAGTTCGCTTTGGATGGCATTGACATCGATTGGGAATATCCCACCAGCTCTATGGCAAATATATCCTCGTCACCGGACGATACGGAGAATTTTACACTTCTGATGCAGGATATCAGAGCTGCCATCGGCAATGAAAAGGAGCTGACGCTTGCCACCGTAGCTTCTGCCCGTTACATTGACTTCAAGGCTATCTTGTCTTCCGTCGATTTTGTGAATATCATGGCTTATGACATGGCTTCCGCTCCCAAGCACCATTCGGCGCTTTATTCGTCGGGACATAGCGGTGACATTACTTCGGATGGTGCCGTTACCGCACATTTGAAAGCAGGCATACCACCTTCCAAACTGGTGATGGGGATGCCTTTCTATGGTCGTGGAGGTGACGGTTATCCCAGCTTCCAAGATTATAATAAGGTAGGGAATACGGATACCCAATATACTGAAAAGTGGGATGAGGTGGCTCAAGTGCCTTATCTGGCCGATAAGAATGATACGTTGGTATTTGGTTTTGAGAATCCCCGTTCACTTGCCATCAAGTGTCAGTATATTCTGGATAAAGATTTGCTGGGAGGCATGTATTGGGATTATAGCGGAGACAATGAGCAGGGTGATTTGCGCCGTACGGTAGCAGAAAACCTATTGGGCAAGCCGCACAAGGCGAAGGTACTGGTGTTGACGGAACGTGGTGGACAGCACGGAGGATTTACGGATGCCGGCTTGAAGTGGTTGGCGGCCGAAGGTGCAAAGGGGAATTTCAGTATTACCGAGATAAACAATGCCAGGAACATAACGGAGGCTTACTTGTCGCAGTTCAGCTTGGTTATTCAATTGGATTTCCCGCCTTATACTTGGCCGAAGGAAGCGGAAGATGCATTCGTCAAGTATATAGAAGAAGGCCGTGGCGGCTGGATCGGTTTCCATCATGCTACTTTGCTGGGCGAGTTTGACGGTTATCCCATGTGGCAATGGTTCTCTGATTTCATGGGTGGTGTACGTTTCAAGAACTACATAGCCCCGCTGGCCGACGGTACGCTGATTGTGGAAGATAAACAGCATCCGGTAATGAAGGATGTTCCGGCCTCTTTCGTGGTGCCCGATGACGAGTGGTATACTTATGACAAGAGCCCACGCCCCAATGTACATGTACTGGCCAATGTAGACGAATCGAGCTACACGCCTGCATCGGACATCAAGATGGGCGATCATCCGGTGGTTTGGGTCAATGAAAGCAAAAAGGCACGCAATGTTTATTTCCAGATAGGGCATAGTAGTAAGTTGTACGAAACGGAAGGGTTTACGACCATGTTCAGAAATGCCATTAACTGGACTTTAGAAAGGTAATACTTTTTATAATCAATGGATTTGGAAGAAAACGGGTACGTTACAGAAACGTATCCGTTTTTTTATGGGTTTAAACTTTATCACTTTAAGTTTAAAATAAAACGTTTTTTATGGATGTGTTAGTAAATGAACTTCTTATGAGAAATATTCAACTTCTATCTCTTATTTAGTACGTAATTTCGCTTATTGAAGTATTGGAATTTGTATCAATACAATATGAATAACTTTCTATTTTATAAACTAATACTATTATCATGAAAAGAAAAAGAGTCCTTTTGCTGCTTTGCATTTTCAGTTGTACTTTGCAGCTCTTCGCACAACAAATTAATGTGCAGGGTATCGTTTATGACCCTTCCGGAGAAACGGTTCCAGGTGCTAATGTTAGTATGAAAAGTAATCCGGTTGTGGGTACTGTGACGGATATTGATGGGAATTTCGGTCTGAAAGCTTCTGTGGGTGATGTGTTGGTCTTCACTTTTATCGGTTATGAGCCTATTGAGTATAAATTGACTGCTGCAGATACAAATCTGAAAGTTCGTTTTACTGATTCTTCTGAGTTGTTGGACGAGGTAGTGGTAGTAGGCTATGGTGTACAAAAGAAGAGTGTACTTTCGTCTGCTGTGAGCCGTGTTACCAGTGAAGAGTTGGATAAAGGTAATCCTACAAATATTCAGAATGCCTTGAAAGGTAAAGTTTCTGGTGTACAGATTATCTCTAATTCAGGTCAGCCTGGTGCGGAATCAAAGATTCGTATTCGGGGTACTGGTACGGTCAACAACTCTGATCCGCTTTATATAGTAGACGGCATGCCGTCTGAAAGTGGTATCAACCATTTGAATCCTTCTGATATTGAGTCTATTGAAGTATTGAAAGATGCGGCTTCCGCTGCTATTTACGGAGCCCGTGGTGCTAACGGTGTTGTACTGATTACTACGAAGAAGGGTACTAAAGGGAAAGCTACTTTGAACTATGAATTTGCCTACGGTATTCAGAATCCTTCCAAGAAGGTGGATTTGTTGGGCAGTGCGGATTATCAGATGTTGATGAATGAAATGGCTGCCAACGCAGGTAAGGACCCTTATTTCCCGACTGTTTCCTGCGTCAATACCGACTGGCAAAAGGAACTGCAGAACAAGAATGCTCCTATTATGAACCACAAGGTTTCGTTGAGTGGCGGTACGGACAACTCTACCTATTATGCTTCTTTCGGTTATGTAAAGCAAGAAGGTATTTATGCTAAAGGACATGCTGATTATGAACGCTACAATGTACGCTTGAATTACAATAATGTATTACTGGACACGAAATCACGAAATTGGTTGAATAAGATTAGTTTTGGTGCAATTGCAAGCTATTCCAAGTCAATCCAGACAGGTAATACTATTGGCAACAGTGAAGCAGCAGGCTTGATTACTTCCATGAATATGTTGCCTCCTACCGAACCGGTTTATCAGACCGACCCTGCTATACTGGAGCAATATGCCGTAACTTATCCAAATCATGTCATTGCTCCCAACGGCCTGGCATACAATATCATCGAGATGCGTGAAATAACCAATCCGCTGGCAGCCATGCAGGTCAGTCATAACCAGAGGACTATGCCTCAGAATTTCGGTGCGAACTTTAACCTTGATGTCGACTTGTTACCGGGCTTGAAGTTCAAGACTACCTATGGTGCGGAATGGGTGTTCAATTCCATTAAGAATGTAACTCCGGTCTACGAACTGAATGCTACCAGTAAGAATGCCACTTCCAAGGTAGAGGATAAGAAAAGGGAGTCTTCCTATTGGCAGTGGGAAAATGTACTGTCCTATACAAAGTCTTTCGGCCGTCATAATATAGGTGCACTGTTCGGTACAAGTATGTCTTCTTATCATTACTCTAATTTGGAAGCGGAAGATTATAATCTGCTGGTGGTAGATATAGACAAGGGATATATAGACACGGCCACAGCGCCCGAAGAACAGTCTAAAGTATGGGGTGGGGCGGAAGACCACCGCATTGCATCCGTATTCGGACGTATCAACTATAATTATGATGAAAAGTATTTGTTCGAAGCGGTAGTAAGACGGGACGGTTCGTCAAATTTCAGTCGCGAACACCAGTATGCTACATTCCCTTCGGTTTCTTTGGGTTGGGTGTTGACTCGGGAGAAGTTCATGGAGAACAGACCTTCCTGGTTGGATTTTGCCAAGATACGTCTGAGTTGGGGACAGAATGGTAACGAACGTATTGGCTCCTTTGCCTATACAAGTATGATGAGTCAGGGTAAGAATGCAGTCATAAATGGAAAAGTATATACGGGTATGCTGCCCAGTGGCTATGCCAATGCAGACTTGAAATGGGAGACTTCCGAACAGACAGACTTGGGTATTGACTTGCGTTTCTTCAACAGTGCATTGACATTCTCTGCCGACTATTTCGTGAAGAAGACGAAGGACATGCTGCTTTCCATGCCAATTCCTCTTTATACCAGTTATGGCAGTATGACGGTCAATTCGGGTACAGTGAAGAACGAAGGTATCGAGTTCGAAGCGTCCTATCGCTTTAAGGTGGGTGAAGTGAATCTGGGTATCAATGGAAATGCTTCTTATGTGAAGAATACCGTAACAGACCAAGGCCCCGACCGCGTCGGTCTCAATAATATCGGTGGTGGTATGGGCGGTCAGGTCAGTTGGAGAGAGAACGGGCGTCCGTACGGCTTCTTCTACGGTTACTTGCATGATGGCATTTTCCAGAATCAGCAGGAGATAGACAGCTATACTTACGTAGATTCTAACGGAAAGACTCAGTTGATACAACCGAATGCCAAGCCCGGAGATATCCGTTTTAAAGATTTGGACGGTAAAAATGGTCTTAATGGCGATGACCGTACTATGATAGGTAAGCCGAATCCCGACTGGACATATGGATTTACGCTCTCTGCCGATTGGAAGGGGCTGGATTTCAGTGCATTCTTTCAAGGAAGTATCGGAAACGATATTTATAAACTGTACAGACGTTCCAATGTGACTTTTGGTAACTACGACAAATCCTGGTTGAACCGTTGGCACGGTGAAGGAACTTCCAATTGGGTACCACGTATCATAGATGGTGACAACAATAACTATCAGGTTTCAAACTTCTTTGTAGAAGATGGATCGTATATGCGTTTGAAAGTGTTGCAGATAGGTTACAGTCTGCCCGGACAGATGTTGCAGCGTGTCGGCATCAAGGGGCTGCGTTTCTTTGTGCAGGGCGAAAATCTGTTTACAATTACCAACTACAGCGGTTATGATCCTGAAGTGGGAACACGTGATGGATTTGACGGGGGAACATATCCGCAAGCACGTACTTATACTATCGGTGCGAATATTACATTTTGATTAACGACCTAAAAAATAGATACAATGAATAAGATATTAAAGGTATTGGCTTTGGGTGCGATGGCTTTGTCGACCACAGCTTGTTCAGATTTTCTGGAAGTGAATCCAAGAACTCAGGTGTCGGAAACTGAATTTTACAAGACGGAAGAGGATATGATGAAGGGCTTGTATGCCGTGATAAATGAAATGCAGACCCGTATGCCGGAGGTTTGGTCTTACTCTTCTTTGCTGGGTGATGAGTCCGAAACTGGTGGTGGTATCGGTGAGGGGTCTTACAAGACGAAATGGGATACTTTTACCTATGACGCGACTTCTTGTTTTGGTGCATGGGGATATGGTTCTTGGTGGAATGAGTGGGATTTTGGCTTGTTCAATGGAGTCATTGCTGCCAATCTGTTGATTGACAAATTGGCCGGATGCAATCTCAGTGCAGACTTTGTCAATTCAATTTCTGCCGAAGCGCGCTTTTACCGTGCCATTTTCTATTACCATCTGTTTATGGGGTATGAGCAATTCCCGCTTATCAAACATTATCTGGCAGCCAGTGAAATGTATAGCGTTGCCAAAGGAACCCGTGAAGAAATTTATGAGTTTATGATGGGTGACTTGGATGACGAAGTGACTAAGTATCTGCCCCAGCGCAGTGCTACACAGCAGGGACGCGTTTGCCGGGATGCTGCCAAGCTGCTTCGTGCCAAAATTATTTTGTTCCATCGTGATGAGACTAAATATCAGGTGGCATTGAATGACATGAAAGAAATAATCACTAGTGGAAGATACCAGTTGAACCCTGATTATCAGAACTTATGGGTGAAAGATGGAGAATGGTGTGCGGAATCTGTCTTTGAGGTATGTTATGCTGGTAATAACTCCGGTGAAGGGTTTGGTCTTGCACGTTCTTTGGGTGGTCGTAACATTGTTGACCCGAGAAGTGCCGAGCAGGGCGGATTGGGCGAAGGTTATGGGCAGAACACTATGCCGAGTACTGTTTACAATATGTTTAAGGAAGGCGATACGCGCCGCGAGGGAACAGTCATTGTCTATGCGGACGAGGCTAAGAAAGTGGCAGAAATGGTGGCCAAAGGTGAACTACCGGCAGGAAGTGTTTTCCAAGTCAGTGACCAGCAGGAAAATTACGAAGGTCTGGGGCACTATAAGATTCATCCGAGAAAGGAGACGACGTCTACGGTGAATCCTACGGATAACTATTATAATTCTTGGCGTATTTACCGGTATGCTGATGTTTTGCTGCTGGCTGTGGAGCTTGATGTGCGCATCAACGGAACTGCCAGTGCCGATGCGCAAGGTTGGTTCGACCAAGTCAGAGATCGCGCTTTCAAAGACAAAGAGCATCGTATCAATTTGTCCGGAAAGAGCAAGCAGGAGTTGTTGGATATTCTTTTTGAAGAGCGTGGGTATGAGTTTATGGATGAAATGCAGCGTTGGTTTGATATTCTGCGTTTCGATAAAGGAACAGAGATTTTAGGTAACAAAGGTTGGACGGAGAAGTTCAGGTATTTTCCAATTGACCAGTCGGAAATGGATAGGGCTAAAGGCGGTTTGACGCAGAACCCAGGCTGGTTATAAGTTTAGATTGGTTTTCTTTCTGAAGAGTCCCGGTATTTCCTTTGGGAATACTGGGATTTTTATATGTGGGCAGTGGTGGTATCTTTCACAGAGTTTATTTCGGCAAAACATCTGTCATGCTGTTACGCGAAGAGATTATTCTTTTTGATTATAAGTTGATTAAAGCGTGATGGATAAAAAACACTACAACCATCCATCACGCTTTCCAACTTTTATAAAAGATGGTATGCATACTTGTTTCGTGGGTCGTTGAAATAGTTATAATCTTAGTTCTCAGTATGAAACTTTTAGTTTCAAGATTAAATACGGAAAGTTTTGACGAGTAAGACTATTGGTTTCAACAAGCAAAACCAAAAGTTCCTTGCGATGAAACCATTCGTTTCAAAGGTTAAAACTCTTGGTTTCGACTATGGGAAACTATCATTCCAACTTGTCGGGACTAGCAAGGGTATTTACTTAAAACAACCGAAACAGATATCTTTTCCTTCGAAAAGTATCTGTTTCGACATAAAAGTGTTATATTTTGGAGAAGATTTGAAGAATACTATCCTATTTTATTCTTTTGATTACTGTTATGGGAACTGTTTCATTTGAGGAACGGGTCACCATTCTTGTCTTTGCTCACTACCCAGCGGAAAGCATTTACCAGTAGCAGGTTCTGTGTACCGTCGATAAACTCTTCGTCACCATGCCCCATATTCAGGTAAATCATTCTGTAATTCTTGTTGGACCATACGATGGGGAAGTCGCCAAAATTCACTACATCCTTGATACCCAGTGGATAGTTCTTGGTAGATAGAGACAAGAGCACCTCTACGTTTTTGTTCTGGCGGGGACTGGGAGTCCATTGGTACCATTCGCTGGCAGGAGCCACAAACGATGCAGGCAGGTTCTTGGTAACGGGATGTTCTTCGTTGTCGACTTCGACCAATACCGGCTGGGGAGGCCAGTTGTTGCAATAGAACACCCCACCACCAAGAAACTTAACGAACCAGGGCCAATGCGTGTTTTTGTCGTTGTAGGCAGCTGCGTGGAAGCCTATCCAACCGCCTCCGTTTTCCATGTATTGCTCAAAAGCATCGCGTTCGGCCTTGGTGTTGGGGGATGTGTTAAGCATGATAATGACATTGTATTCTTTCAGTTTCTCGTATGGGTATTTTGAAAAATCGGTAGTAATATCCAGAACAAAGCCGTCACCGTAATTGAGCTTCTTGAAGAAAGTGGTTGCTTGTTCTGCAAATTGTACGTGTGCTTCTTCCGCATGTTGCGTGTAATAAATCAAGGCCTTGAAGCGAGGAGCTTTGGCATAGTTTGCCGGATAACCTTCGGGGACTTGTGCGTACGTCAGCAGGGTGCAAGCCGTAAACAATAAAATAAACAGATGTTTCATAATTTGTAATTTATAATTTATAAGTTATTAATTCTCCATTATCTAATATTCCGCAATCAGAGACAGCCATTTGCCTGCCGAGGTAACCCATACCTCTTTATAACAAGCATTGTTGGTTTGCGGCCAGTAGGGGACATCGTCGTTGCCCAGGGTACGGATACCGACGGGCATCTCTCCTGTCATTTCGCCCGAAGAGAAGGTGTTCAGTTGCGGATAGTTGTGTCCTTCTCCATAAATCAAGGATTGTCCGAAAGGATTCTTGCCTACGGTCCAGTACAACTGTTCCAGACCGATGTCGAGCAATTCCTTGTCCTTTAGGAAGTTTCCGCAGATGGCGGCAGACTTTCCGTTGGAAAGATGGATGGCGGTATTTCCGTTGAAGATGTTGAACCACACGGGAAAGCGTTTCATGTAGTGCTCCTTGTCCAATTGCACTCCTTGTTTAATCTGTTCCGCATACAGTTCCTTGGCATTGGCAGGCGGAAACAGATGGAGGGCGTAGAAGTTGGTGGTATCTTTATATTCCTCCGCATGGTAAACACCGCTTGGAATCATGCCGTAGGGATGGGTATACTTCATTATTCCTTTCAGATAGTCTCCATATAGTTGTATGGAATTCACCCATTTGGGGTAATCGGGGTGTTCCTTCTGGGTTTCGCAAAGCATCACCATGGCCTGCATATAGACCTGCTCGCGCGACTGGTGTATGTAATGTACGATGGATTTGCGGGATTTGTCCCGGTAGAAGAATCCGCGTGTCTTGTCTTTGTCTTTCAGCGGTTCCGTACGCTGGCAGTCGAGGGTGTAGCGGATGTATTCGGTGGCGATGTCCGCATAAGAAGGATTTCCGGTCAGCTTGTATAATTGGCTTGCCGACCAGGAGATGGTAGCCATGTACTGGCTTTTCGAAGTATTGTAGCTGTGTTCGTAAGGCTGGATGAACTTGTCGAAGCCGTCTTTTTTGAACTTCTCCATGGCAAAAGCGAAATCTTCTTCGGCCACGCGCAGCAGATATTCCTGTAGCATCGGGTCGTTGTCCAGCGTCATGGCGGCGTAAGCTTCGTATCCGGCATAGAGGAAGTTGTCGAATGCCATGTTCTGTACACGTACGGAAGAGATGTCATCCAGTGTGTTGAACACACCGTCCTGCCAAATTAGCAATCCCATGCTGCTGGCACGATAGCCATCACCGTAGCGGTTCTTTAGGATAAACTCTATTCCCCATTCCGCTTCTTCACGCAGGCGGGCGGCGAGGGCGGGATTGATGTTTCTTTGTTTATTATAGGCTTCGAGCAGGGCAAAAGCCACATCTCCCGTCTGCAGGGTCTGCTGGGACAAATCGCCCGCATCGTGCCATCCACCGGAGTAGGAGATACTGCGTCCGTCATGCCGGGACATCAAGTCTGCGTGGCAGGAGGCATGCTTGCCGGGAACCGGATGCCCGCAGCGTTGGCAAAAGATGAAATTCAGCACTTTCCATTGTGAATCTTCCCAAAGCCGTTCTCCAATCCGAAAGGCAGGGGTCAATGAATTGCCGGCTTTCAGCCGATACTCTCCGGGAAGGTCGAAGGAGGTGAAGTCGATGAGACCGAATCGTCCGAGGGTGGTTGTCTCTTCCCGGATGTCTCCTTCGTAAGCCACTTTTCCGTCCGTGGTAAGCAGTTGGAAGCGTTTACCGGCATCTATGGTGACGTTTGTGTTGATAAGGGCGGTTTTAGGGTGATTGATGGCATAGCCGGTTGTCGAATAGGAGATTTTTCCATCGGCGGGTATCCATCCGCTGACTTTCTCGGGGGCTTTCACTGTTTGCAACTGGAGGTTGTCTAAGTAGTAGGTTGCTGAATCTCCCGTTGTCCGGTCCTTGCCTTTGAGGGCTGTGCTGAAGCTTATGGACATTACTTTATCGCGTTGATACTCGTCTATTTCGAGGAAACATTGGTTCCACTCCTTGTTGACAAGGTTGATAAGATGCGAACCCGAAGGTGGATTGTACCCTTTCTTGGCAGGAGTATCTGCATTATGGAATGTGAGGTTCATGTTGACGATACGTGCCCCGTCGCAGTCGGGGTAGATGGAGAATACAATGCGGTTGTACTTCTCCAGATTGGCACCATCCAGATGGTAGGTGACACTGCTGTTTCCATAGGTGGCATAGTCGGGGTCGGAAGGAGATCCGGTCGCTCTTTTTCCGGTAGAGGTAGGGAATTGCAGCTTGATGCTGCCTTTTCCGGAAATGCTCTTTTCCGTACTGAAGGACATGCTTCCTGCGCCGGAATGACTCCATCCCTCTGTACCTGCCGAGCAGGTGAGGGGAGCGCTTTGCAGGACCTCCTTTTTCCAGCCGTTGGCTTCGAAAGAGTTTTCAATATCCAAGGGTAGGGGTTGATGTATCAGTCCGCTTTCGTGGAGTTGCCGTTCCAGTTTGGGGTCTTGGGTCAAACGTGTCTGACCGTATGCGGTAATACTGCCGAGAGATAAAAGGTATAAAAATAATAATGTCTTTCTCATGTTGATGTCAACCTTTGGTTTCGGTTGCAATGTTAGCCATTATTAGGCAAAACAAGGTTTGAAAACTGTCATAAAAGCTTTAAAAACTATCTGAAGTAGAGGAAATATGAATTTCGGTAGATGTACAATCCCTATGATGTACGACTTATAATGCCAAAGAAAATACTAAAATCGTATTTTCATAACAGAAGAAAATTGTAACTTTGCGAAGTTATGTCACAATGTTAATCTATGATGCGTATCTTGATTTTAATAATAATGCTGTTGCCATGTTCGCTTGGTGTGTATGCATCTGTAATAGATAGCCTTTTGTCTGTTCTGGATAAGACTATCGTGATGCGTAGACAATACGAGGAAGAAAAAGAACGGTATATCTCTTTGATAAAGGATGAGTTGAATCAAGGGAAGCTTACTGACATGGAACGTTATCTGATACAAAATCGTCTTTTTGCCGAATATAATTCTTATATCAGTGATTCTGCATTACATTATATAAATGAAAATATTCTTATTGCCACACGACTAAATAATAGGCAATGGATAAATAGTTCTATATTAAATAAAGTACATATTCTAAATACTTCGGGCCTTTTTGTTGAAGCAATGGAATTACTGAAATCGCTTCCTCGTAACACGTTGGAGGGTGAAAATATAGTGGACTATTATGTCTGTTTTGAAAACCTATATCTCTATCAGGCAGAGTATGCCACTGATCGGAACTACGTGAACAATTATCTTCGGATAGCAAATTTGTATAGGGATTCTATAATCAGCCTAGTACCGGAAGATACTTATAGATATGTAGTCGTGCATGCACCCCAGCTCATTGACCAGGGAAAAAGTCAGGAGGCTATATGTTTATTGAAGAATTTTTTACCTCGGTTGAAATCCAATACGCGTGAGTATGCAGTAGCTACTTCAATTCTGGCTTTTGCTTATCATGTCGTGGGGAACAAGCAAAAAGAAATGGAAGTACGTATTAGCAGTGCCATTGCTGACATTAGGGCAGTGGTGAAAGAAAATTATTCTTTGTGCGCATTGGCGGAATTACTTTATGGAATGGGCGATTTGGAACGTGCTAATCACTATATTAAGATTAGTATGGAAGATGCTAATTATTATACCACTCGGTTGCGTAGTTCGCAGACTTCCAAGATGCTTCCGCTCATAGATCGTGCTTATCAGCAAGAAAAGGAAATACAGCAACAGCGGCAGAGAATGTTTATTACAGGCATATGTATCCTTTCTGTTTTCCTTCTATTGACAGTACTGTGTGTGCTATGGCAAATGAAAAAATTGTCTTATGCCCGTAAAAAAGTTGTTGCTGCCAATTCTCAATTGAGTATATTGAATAGTGAATTGAAGAAGCTGAACAATTTTCAACATGAGGCTAATGAACGATTATTGCATACTAATCAGACTCTTACGGAAGCCAATCATATTAAGGAAGAGTATTTGGGACGTTTCCTCAGTTTAAGTTCCTCTTATATAAGTAAGATGGAAGAATATCGCCGCATGTTGAACAAGCAGGCTGCTGCCGGTAAACTTGAGGAGTTATATCGTACATTGAAGTCCGACCGTTTCATAAATCAAGAGTTGAAAGAGTTCTATCACAATTTCGATGTATCTTTTCTTAAGATATTCCCTAACTTTGTAGAAGAATTTAATCGTTTGTTGCCAGTTGAAGAACAATTGCATCCTAAAAATGAAGAATTGCTTGTTACCGAACTGCGCATATTTGCACTGATTCGTTTAGGTATTACAGACAGTGCGCGTATTGCAGAATTTTTGCGTTATTCCATAACTACCATCTATACTTATCGTTCCAAGCTAAAAAACAAGTCTCTTTGTAAAGAGGACTTTGAAGAACGAGTGATGAAAATAACTTCTTTTTGATTTTATCCTCCTTTTGAGGCTTTCTTCTGCCTTAAAAAGTTTAGAAATGATTTAGAAATTAGTAGCAATAGCATTTTGTAATGCGTTGTTTTATAGTTGATTGCCTGTTGCAGGACTTTAGATTTTTATCTCAGCCCAAATCGTGCGTTTGTTTTGATAATACATTTGCATCAATCTATTTATTGTTTAACTAATTTCTAATAAGATGAAAAAGAAAAGTCTAAAGAGATGCCTTAAAAAGCGCATGATCCTTTTACTGGGTTTTCTTATGATGACTGGTGTTGCTGTTGCGCAACAACTTCAGGTACAAGGAAAGGTGACCGATGCAACGGGTGAAGGTCTTATCGGTGCAAGTGTATTGGTAAAGGGTACAACTTCGGGGGTGATAACTGACATTGACGGTAACTATGTGTTGTTGAATGTCAATCCTGATGCAATACTTATTTTTTCTTATGTAGGTTACCAAACGCAGGAACTGAACGTATCCGGTAGAAACAAGATTGATGTTGTCTTGCATGATGACCAGCAGGTGTTGGAAGAAGTTGTAGTAGTGGGTTACGGTTCATTGAGTAAAAAAGAAGTTTCCAGTTCCATTGTACAAGTGGATAAGAAAAATTTTAATTTGGGGGCTATGAATAATCCGATGGAAATGGTATCGGGAAAAGTCGCGGGCTTGAATGTCAATACGCAGGCAGCTGCCAATCCTAACTCCAGTTCTTCATTACAAGTGCGTGGTGCAACATCTGTTTCTGCAAGTAATAGTCCTTTGGTTGTCATAGATGGTGTGGCAGGTGGCGATATCCGTAACATCGCTGCACAGGATATTGAATCTATTACGGTATTGAAAGATGCGGGTTCAGCTGCTATTTACGGAACGCGAGGTGCTAATGGTGTGATTTTAGTTACAACGAAACGTGGCTCGGGTGAAGCTGGAAAAACGGTAGTCACATATGACAGTTACATCGCTTTTAATGTAGCCAAGCCCTCTCCGGATATTCTGTCGGCTGATGAATTCCGACGTTCGAGACGAGGTACAGACTATGGAGCCGATACTGACTGGTATGGATTGATTACTCGTGATGTAGCATACGACACAAACCAATATATATCTATTGATGGTAGCACAAAGAATGGTTTCTATGGTGCTTCCTTCAATTACAAAAGTGCCAATGGACTTGACATCGTGAGTGGTCGTGAAGAATTTGGAGGTCGTTTTTCTATGGAACAGCGTGTACTGGAGAATCGCTTACAATTCAACGGTTCGTTGAGTGCACGTCGTGTAAATGAAACCTGGGGAAATGATGGTTTCTTCGATAGGGCACTCACAATGAATCCTACAATGCCGGTATATAATGCAGACGGTTCGTATTATCAGCCTACTTCTCCTACGGGTGCAACCAATCCGGTTGCGGAGCTTGCTTTGAGAGATAACAACGGTCAGCGTATGTATTTGTTGGGCACGGCTGAGGCAAAACTGAATATTTTGCAGACAGAAAAGCATTTGTTGAATACAACATTAAGTTACTCATTGCATTACAATGACATGAAGCAACAATATTATGCTTCGTCTGCTGGTTCGGAGTCCTATTGGAATGGTTATAAAGGACGTGCGGAAATGAAGTATCAGAAATGGTATACCAATCGATTGGAGTGGTTGGGCAATTATGCACTGAACTTGGGCGACCACAATATTAAGGCTGTAGTGGGCTATACTTATGAGAATTCTATCTGGGAACAGATTGGTGGTAGTAACAACGACTTCTCTTTTGATAATACGAAATATTGGGATTTGGGCAGTGGCTCTTATCTGAAGGATGGTTTGGCAAGTTTATATAGTGGTCGCTCTGAATCGACACTTATTGGTTTCTTTGGTCGGTTGAACTATAATTGGAAGGATATGCTTTTTGCATCGGCTTCGTTGCGCTATGAAGGCTCTTCCAAATTTGGTACTAACCAAAAGTGGGGGTACTTCCCAGCAGCCTCTTTGGCTTGGGAAATGATGGAGATGGGTTTTATGAAGAATACCCGGAAAGTATTGACTAGTTTGAAACCACGTGTTTCTTTCGGTATTACCGGTCGTTCGGATTTTGATGCTTATAAATCACTTTCTACTTACAATACCAATGGCAGTTATCTTTTTGACGGGCATTGGGTAACGGGCTATGCTCCCTCCAGTAATGCTAATCCGGATTTGGCTTGGGAAAAGAGCGTTGCGATTAATTTGGGTGTTGACTTTGTTCTATGGAATCGTTTACGTGGTTCAGTGGAGTATTTTGACCGTAGTTCTAAAGACTTGCTTTATACGTACACGGCACCTCAACCGCCTTTTGTCTATTCCACTATTTTGGTTAACGTTGGAACAACGAAAAATACCGGTATAGAAGTATCTTTGGATGGTGATATCCTTACTAAGACAGCAGTGAAGTGGACGAGCGGAATCAATTATTCTTATGGAAAGACTAAGTTGACCAAACTTTCTAACGATATTTACAAGGCATCTTATCTTGACCTTTATTTAAAACCGGGTACTGGTTCCAGCGAATATTTCTTCCGTGTGCAGGAAGGGGGAGAGATAGGGCAGTTCTACGGTTATGAATATGCAGGTGTTGACGAAAATGGCAATATGCTTATTTTGAATGACAAAGATGAGCAAATACCGATTTCTCAGGCTGATGCCAAGTATAAACGTTATATTGGCAATGGTGCTCCCAAGCACTTCTTGTCTTGGAGTAACAACCTGACTTGGAAAAACTTTGATTTGAGTGTATTCTTCCGCGGTACATTCGGCTTTGATGTATTCAACATGCGTAAATATGGTATGGGGCTTCAGGGATGTGGTACAGATAATGTTCTTCGCTCTGCGTATCTGGAAGATAAGAATATTCGTACTGGTGGTGGAGTAATATCTTCCTATTTCCTGGAGGATGGCAGCTTCATAAAACTGGAAAATGTAACCTTGGGATATAATTTTACTCCTAAGAACCGTAAGTTACTGGATAATATGCGCATATATCTGTCTGCCAAGAATCTGTTTACCTTGACTGGATACTCTGGCAATGACCCTTCAATTATAGATGTGAATGGTATCCAACCGGGAGTAGATAGTAATAGTGCTTATCCTACAGCAACTCAATTGAGTTTAGGTGTGACTCTTCGCTTTAAATAAATGAGAAACAAATTATTAAAAATATGAAAGATATGAAATATATAAAATGTCGTTGGTTATTGGCGATGATTATGTCATGTTCACTTTTCTCTTGTACTAATTTGGACGAGGAAGTGTTCGACCGTGTGGATGCCGGAATTTATTATCAAGATGAGACGAGTGTTCAGGGGGCAGTGGCAGCCATCTATTCGAAAGCTGCATATAGTTATTTGGAATACTTCTGGTATTTGCAGGAGTTTTCTGCCGACCAGGTGGCATGGCGCAGTTGGAACGGTGGACTTTGGGGATGGGATGAGGCATTGAAGTTTGCTTTGTCTTCACATACCTGGACGTCAGAATCAACCATTATTCGCCAAACTTGGGAGAATGCGTGGACCACTATTGGGCTTTGCAATACGCTTATTACAGATTTGCAGGCAATCAGCCCCGCATCTATACGCATGACTGAGGATGCTTTGAATAGTTATATTGCCGAAGTACGTACCCTGCGTGCTTGGGCATACTACAATATCTTTGAGATTTGGGGTGGAGCACTTCCCTTGAACATTTCTTCGGGTGCGGAAATCCCTGGTTCTGCAGATACTGATTTTGATAAGGGGTGCAAGATTATCTACGATTTTATCAGTCAGGAATTAGATGAGTCAGTTACAGATCTTATGAAAGAAGATGGTTCTGGAAAGACTCGCAACCGCATGAACCAAGCTGCCAATCGTATGATTAAGATGCGCTTGTTGCTGAATTCTGAGGTGTTTATCAAACAAAACAGTTATAATGAGTGTGCCACTCTTTGCCAAAATATTCTGAATGGCGATTATGGTACTTACAGCATTACCGATGACTATCGTGATATTTATTCGATAAACAATGTAGAATGTCCGGAAGTTGTAATGGCATTGGCGATGGAAGTCGGTCAGGTCAATACCGGTTGGATGCGTAACATGCCTTTCATGCCTTACAATTGTTGGGATTACTTTGGAGGTACATACAGCCAGAGCGGATGGAATTGTGTATGCTTGGCACCTTCATGGGATAATTCTGGAAATGTACAGCCGTATGGTGGTACTGACAATCCTAAGAGCTTTCTTACCGACTACGGTGATAAGTTAGGAGCAGTTTATGAACGTTTCCACGATAAAGATATCCGTAAGCAGAACTATGTGTATAATGAAACAACAGGAAATTATCAAGGCATTTTCTTGAAAGGGGCTATTAAAGCCAACTATGGTAAGGGTGCAGCTTTGAAAGCAGATGCCGATCGTGACGGTCAGGATTTGGTTTATGTGGACCAGGTGGGTACATTCCTTAATTTAGGACGTAATCTGGAGACTGTCATGTCACCTCGCTGGGGTGAAACGAATTCAGGTGTCCGTTTGGTAAGATATCCGGTTTATCCGGAGAGTGCAGGCATTGATTTCCAAAACATCGATGAGGTGGAATTCCGTTTGAGTGAAGTGGTCTATACTCTTGCTGAATGTAAAATGCGTGCAGGTGATGCGGAAGGCGCTAAAGAACTGGTATATAAAGTAAAAACACGCTATTTTACAGATAAGTCGGCTCTCGAACAGCCCGGTCCCGGTTTTGCATCCTTTGATATGGATTGGATGTTGAGTGAATGGGGACTTGAATTCTTGGGAGAGGGGCGCCGTCGTCGTACAGACTTGCGTCGTTTCGATAAGTTTACGCAAGGACAATGGTGGTTCTTTGGCCGTGCCACGGACGATGGTTTAAGCTATCCGGCTAAACGTGACCGCAAATACGAGTGGTATCCCTTGCCCCAGTCTGCCCTTATGGTAAATCCGGGACTGGTACAGAATCCTAATTATTAATCATCCTATAATAATAGTAACAATGAAAAAATATATATGTAATCCGCTATGGCTTTTGTTGCTTTTTGTAGCTTTCATCAGTAGTTGTGACAAGGAGGAAATTGTGTTTGACCATGAGTTGCCGCAATTTGAACTTCGTAGCGATGCTATCTTGCTGGAGGTGATTATGCCCCAAGGAACTGGTGCCGATGAAATAATTTATATTGCAGGCGATTTCAATGGAGGTCAGGATGCTGCTTCCGGAGACCTTAAGTGGCAGATGGAGAAAGCTGCAAACAATGATGTTAAATGGGGCATATACCTCTATCCGGAAGATTTTGTTAATGGAAAGACACTTGCCGATGGCTTTTATTTCGTTTCTAAGACACAAGGCATAGAGCGTACTTTGCAGAATGGGGATGTTTTACATCAAATTTCGGCTAAGGTAGGTACTCGCACTGATATAACGGTAACCCGCTGGAATGCTTATTTTGAGGAGCCGGAAGACCCAAGTGAAGTGACCCATGACGGTTATGCTGTGTTCGTGATGGACAATACAGGTTGGGATGCACTGACACTTTATGCGTGGGGAAATGATTTGCCGGAACTTTTTGGAGGTTGGCCCGGTATTTCACCTACTGGTAGCGTTGAGATAAAAGGAATTACCTATAAATACTTCGATACAGGTGAAGCAAATAAGGGATTGGTTTACAATTTGATATTTAACGATAATGGAGTAGGTTCACAATTTGATGGACCACAGAACTTTACTCTTGACCGTGACATATATTTGGAAATCACAGAAAGCGGTTGGACGGAAATAGATCCGGATGCAGTGGTCATCCATGATGGTTATGCCATATTTATTGAAGACCAGTCCGGATGGGCAGAAACAACCATATATGCGTGGGGAAATGATATACCGGAACTCTTTGGCAGTTGGCCAGGAATATTACCAACCGGTAGTGTTGAGATAAAAGGTGTCACGTATAATTATTACGATACAGGTGAAGCAAATAAGGGATTGACTTACAATCTGATAATGAATAATAACAATGGAGGCTCACAATTTGACCTCGCAGCAGTGACGCTTGATCGAGATTATTATTTCCGTATTACGGACATAGCTGGTGAGGAGATTGACCCTGACAATCCGGACGGAGATTCTGAACCGGAATCTGAAGTGGCTTTTGTTTCTAATCAGAATAATTACTTGAAACGAGTTTTGTATAGTAATAAAGATGTTAAATGACCTATTGGCAGAATGAGATTGGGGATAGGATATCTCTTTTCAATCTTGCGGATATATGTCCCAAGGCTTGGTTTTTCTATCCCAAGCCTTGGGATAGAAAAACCAAGCCTTGGGAAGGAGTTGTCTCTTAGCTCTTCTGTTTTTTAGTATTGGCTTCCGGGATTTTTAGTACTAAGTCTTAGTATCTTTTTTGCCAATGTCCATCACTGGAGAGTTTGGTTTTTCCTTTTGCAGATATCAGTTCCGCCAATGAGTATAGGTATAGATAAAAAGTAGAAATATGAAAAAAGTAATAATTGCGACACTGCTCTTTACGATGCTACATTCTTGTATGGGGTGTAGTGATAGTCAGAATGACATGGAGTCGGTTTTCGTTCCGCAGGAAGAATACATGGCTTCGGATATGGTGATTTATGAGGCAAATCCCCGCATCTTTGCCGAAGAAAATGCGTTCTCTGCCATCAAAGCAGATCTTGGTCGTATTCAGAGTTTGGGAACTACCATTCTTTGGCTGATGCCTGTAAATGAGCCGGGAGTACTGAAAAGTGTGAATTCACCTTATTGTATAAAGGATTATAAAAAGCTGAATACACGTTACGGAACAAAAAAAGACTTGAAAGAGCTGGTAGATGCTGCCCATGCCAAAGGAATGAAAGTGATTCTCGACTGGGTTGCCAACCATACTTCGTGGGACAATGCTTGGGTTACTGAGCATCCGGATTGGTATACGCAGGATGCAAATGGCAATGTGGTGCAACCTCAAGAACAGCCCTGGGCGGATGTTGCCGACTTGAACTTCGACAACGAAACCATGCAGCAAGCCATGATTGATGCCATGAAGTATTGGGTAACAGAAATTGGTATTGACGGATACCGTTGTGATTATGCCGAGGGGGTACCAGATACTTTCTGGAAGAAAGCAATCGCCGAGCTTCGTACACTTGATAATAATCTGCTGATGCTTGCCGAAGGCGGAAAAACGTCTTTAATGAACAATGGTTTCAACCTGCTCTACGGCTGGAACTTCCATAGTAGACTGAAAGACTATTATGCCGGTAAATGCTCACTTGCTGACCTTTATGCTATGAATATTTCCGAATCGGAGGGAATGCCGGAGGGTACGTTACGGTTACGCTATTCTACTAATCATGACCAGGCAAGTGAGGCTTCACCGATAGAATGTTATGGCGGTGAGCGTGGTGCCATGTCTGCTTTTGTATTGGCGACCATGCTCGAGGGGATACCTCTTATTTATAGTTCGCAGGAAGCAGCCTATCCGCAGTCACTTAACTTTTTCAATTACGGAGTTATAGACTTGAAGTCCAATGAAGCCTTTGCGCAAGAGATGGCAGAAATCATCAGAGCCTATAAAGCTACGAGCAGTGTACGTGGTGGTGAACTGGAAGTTTATACTACCGGAGATGTCGCTTCATTTTATCGGGCAGCAGGCAGTCATGGCATGTTGGTCATGGTGAATACCGCCAATGAGTCTGTACAACTGAAAGTACCTATGGAGCATGCTGGCAAGACCATGACCGATGTGATTGCCGGTGTGGATGTGAAGTTGCCTACAGTAATGACGATGGAACCTTATCAATATTTTATATATCAACAATAACGGATGTATATGAAACATGTATTATTAACAGTTGTATTTCTGGGAATTGCTTGTGTGACTATGGCACACGAATTGTTATCTCCCAATGGGAATCTGAAACTCAATGTGGTGCTTGATTCCGAGGGTGTGCCGGTCTATAGCTTATATTACAAAGGAGAGACGGTTGTAGAACCTTCTGCCTTGGGAATACTTATGGAAGAAGCGGATTTGTCAAATGGTTTCCGGATTCTTGATGCAACAAATTCTACTTTTGATGAAACCTGGATGCCTGTATGGGGAGAGTATGAAAAAGTCCGTAACCATTACAATGAACTTACTGTCACTCTCTCACAACCGGCAAAGCACGACCGTACGATGATTGTACGTTTTCGATTGTTTGACGATGGACTCGGATTCCGTTATGAGTTGCCGGAGCAGAAAACCATGAATTATCTGACGGTAAAAGACGAACTGACGGAATTCAATCTGACCGGTAATCATACACTCTATTGCATTCCCGGTGATTATGATACGAATGAGTTTGCCTATACTACTGCGGCCATTTCCGAAGTGCGCGAAGCTATGGAACGTAATCTACGTAAAAAAGGATATGAAGCTAAAGCGACTTCATTCACAGTACAAACACCTCTTATGATAAAGACTATCGAAGGACTTTATATCAATATTCATGAAGCTGCCTTGGTGGATTATTCTGCCATGTTGCTGAATGTGGATGATAAAGAGTTTAACTTCTCTGCTCATCTTACCCCCGATAAATTAGGAAAGAAAGGATATCTGCAATTACCGTTGCATACCCCGTGGCGTACAATTATGGTTAGTGACGATGCACGTAACATCCTTGCTTCCCAGTTGATTCTTAATCTGAATGAACCTTGTAAGCTGGAAGATACTTCTTGGATTAAGCCACAGAAATTTATCGGTGTCTGGTGGGAGATGTTTACTGGTGGAGGAGGTACATGGGCGTATAGTGACTATTATAAGGCTAAACCCGGCATAACCGACTATTCAAAGTTAACTCCTAATGGACATCATCCGGCCAATACTGAACATGTGAGAGAGTACATAGACTTTGCGGCGGAGAATGGTATTGATGCGGTATTGGTTGAGGGCTGGAATGAAGGTTGGGAAGATTGGGCATCCTATCGTAAGGACCGTCAGTTCCTTTTTGACAAACCTTATCCGGACTTTGATGTTGCGGCACTGCATGCCTATGCCAAATCAAAGGGGGTAAAGATTATCATGCATCATGAGACGGCTGCTAATGCTGCCGATTATGAGCGGCAGCTGGATGTAGCCTTTCAATTTATGGTAGATAATGGCTATAATTCTGTAAAGACCGGATATGTGGGCTCAATTATTCCCCGTAGTGAATATCATTCCTCACAATGGATGAACAATCATTATATACATGTGGTGAAGCGTGCTGCTGATTATAAGATTATGGTAGATAGTCACGAGGCTGTTCGTCCCACCGGCTTGTGCCGGACCTGGCCCAACTGGGTAGCGCAAGAATCTGCCCGTGGTGGTGAGTTTGAATCTATGGGGGGCAATGATCCGGATCATACTTGTATTTTGCCGTTTACTCGGTTGAAGGGTGGTCCGATGGATTACACTCCTGGTATTTTCCAGACAAAACTTTCGTATTATAATGGTTCGAAACCTAAAGGTCAGGCGGGTACTACATTGGTAAAACAATTAGCTCTATATGTAACGATGCCCTCTCCGTTACAGATGGCAGCAGACCTTCCGGACAATTATCGCCGTTTTCCCGATGCGTTTCAATTTATTAAGGATGTAGCGGTGGATTGGAGCAATTCTTGGTATCTGGAAGCCGAACCGGGTGATTATATCACGGTGGCTCGTCAAGCCAAAGGAAAACAAGAGTGGTATATAGGTGCTATTACCGACGAACATCCCCGTACGGCAACTATTCCTTTCTCTTTCTTACCCGAAGGAAGGAAATATGTTGTTACCGTTTATGCAGATGGTCGGGATGCAGACTGGAAAGATAATCCGCAGAGCTATGACATCCGTCGTGGCATAGTAACGTCAAAGAGTGTGCTGCGTCAACCCTTGGCAAGTAGTGGAGGGGTGGCTATCAGTGTTCGAGAAGCAACAAAAGAAGAGGTAAAAGGATTGAAGAAATTATGAAGATTGTCCGTGCAAAGTAATTGTTATGTTGCAGATTTAATACAAGTATTTAAGAATTAAAGTTAGCAATTGGAAAGGCATAGTCCGTGAGGATTGTGTCTTTTCTCGTAAATTATTCTTTATCTCTTGTTTCCTTTATTGCAATTCTTCTATATTTATACCATTATAGCGAACTGTAGACAGAGTACGAGAAGAATAGACCGTTTAGGTATGAATAGAGGATGCCGGAGTGACATTTTATCATTCTTTAATCAAAATCTAACCGTAAAGTTTAGCTATTTTGAAAAGTTTTCCTATATTTGCGGTGTTATTCGTTGACACTTTGCTTGAATAACGTTTAGTTAACAAGGTAATAACCTTTAAAACGTAATATTATGAATATCGAACGTATCATGGCCTCTTTAGAGGCAAAGCACCCCGGCGAGTCTGAATATCTTCAAGCCGTAAAGGAAGTTCTTCTTTCCATCGAAGATATCTATAACCAACATCCTGAGTTCGAGAAAGCAAAAATTATAGAACGTCTGGTCGAACCTGACCGTATCTTTACTTTCCGCGTTACGTGGGTGGATGATAAGGGTGAAGTTCAGACGAACCTTGGCTATCGTGTACAGTTCAACAATGCCATTGGCCCGTACAAAGGTGGCATTCGTTTCCATGCTTCCGTAAATCTCTCCATCCTCAAGTTCTTGGGCTTTGAGCAGACTTTCAAGAATGCTTTGACTACATTGCCTATGGGTGGCGGTAAGGGTGGTTCCGACTTCTCTCCGCGCGGAAAGAGCGATGCTGAAATCATGCGCTTCTGTCAGGCTTTCATGCTGGAATTATGGCGTCACCTTGGCCCGGATATGGATGTGCCTGCCGGTGATATTGGCGTAGGTGGTCGTGAAGTGGGATATATGTTCGGTATGTATAAGAAGCTGACTCGCGAATTTACGGGCACATTTACCGGTAAAGGACTGGAATTTGGCGGTTCGTTGATTCGTCCTGAAGCAACAGGATTCGGCGGCTTGTACTTCGTGAACCAGATGTTAGAAACTAAAGGTATTGATATCAAGGGCAAGACCGTTGCCATCTCCGGTTTCGGAAACGTGGCTTGGGGCGCTGCTACCAAGGCTACCGAACTGGGTGCCAAGGTGGTTACCATCTCCGGTCCCGACGGTTACATCTACGACCCGAATGGCATCAGTGGCGAAAAGATAGATTATATGCTGGAACTTCGGTCATCGGGCAATGATATCGTGGCACCGTATGCCGACGAATTCCCCGGCTCTACTTTCGTGGCAGGCAAACGCCCGTGGGAAGTGAAAGCGGACATCGCTCTGCCTTGCGCTACCCAGAACGAGCTGAACGGCGAAGATGCACAACGCCTCATTGACAACAAGGTGACATGTGTAGGCGAAATATCCAATATGGGATGTACGCCCGAAGCTATCGACCTTTTCATTGAAAACAAGATTATGTATGCACCGGGCAAGGCTGTCAATGCAGGCGGTGTGGCTACCAGCGGACTGGAAATGTCACAGAATGCCATGCACCTCAGCTGGAGTGCAGCCGAAGTGGACGAAAAACTCCACGCCATCATGCACGGAATTCATACTCAATGCGTAAAATATGGGACAGAACCTGACGGCTACATCAACTACGTGAAAGGAGCGAATATCGCCGGCTTCATGAAGGTGGCTCATGCCATGATGGGTCAGGGAATTATCTAAGAGAAAAACTTTGTTTAGTTGTATTTGTATTTGTGGTTTGTGCTGCCCTACGCCTGTGAAGGTATGGGGCAGTACTTTTTTTGAGAATGGAAAATTGGCCTTATGGCATGTTTATATAATGCAGTGCTATTCTTAACTTTCCATTCTCAATGAAAAAATTGTATCTTTGTCGCACGAAATCATAAATGACAAAGAGATGTTACTACCTGAATTGAAACTGAGACGTGATAAAATACGCTCTCTCATGGCTCAACAAGAGATTGATGCCGCTCTTATCGCTTGTAATGTAAATTTAATCTATACGTACGGACGTGTTGTCAGTGGTTATCTGTATTTGCCGTTGAATGCTCCTGCCCGTTTATTTATCAAACGTCCCAACAATATCAAAGGGGAACATATACATCTTATCCGTAAACCGGAACAACTCCCTGATTTGTTGAAGGAATGCGGCTTGTCCATACCTGCTAGATTGATGCTGGAGGGGGACGAGTTGTCTTTTACGGAATATAACCGTTTGGCTGCTTGTTTCCCTGAGACGGAGGTGCTTCCTTGTGGTACGGCCCTTATCCGGAAAGCCCGAAGTGTCAAGACTGGAATGGAGATTGAGATGTTCCGTCGTTCCGGCATTGCACATGCCAAGGCTTATGAACAAATACCTTCGGTTTACAGACCGGGAATGACAGATTGCCGGTTATCCATAGAAATAGAGCGCTTGATGCGTTTGGAAGGTTGTCTGGGCATTTTTCGTACATTCGGGCAAAGCATGGAAATTTTTATGGGAAGTCTGTTGGCAGGAGACAATGCCACTGTGCCTGCCCCCTATGACTTTGCTTTGGGAGGCGAGGGACTTGACCCGTCACTGCCTATTAGCGTAAACGGTGCACTGTTGAAGCCCGGTCATAGCTTTATGGTCGATATGGGAGGAAACTTTTATGGTTATATGGGCGACATGAGCCGCGTATTTTCCATCGGAAAGTTGCCGGAAAATGCATACGTTGCCCATCAGGTTTGTCTGGACATACAAGAGGCTGTTGTAGCAAAGGTGAAACCGGGAGCCGTTTGTGAGGACCTTTACAATCTTGCTGTCAATATTGTCACCAAAGCAGGCTTTGCCGATAACTTTATGGGAACCACTCAAAAGGCTAAGTTCATCGGACATGGTGTCGGTCTGGAAATAAATGAAATGCCGGTATTGGCTCCGCGCGTGAAGCAGGAACTGGAACCGGGCATGGTCTTTGCATTGGAGCCAAAGATTGTTTTGCCGGGCATCGGTCCCGTCGGTATCGAAAACTCTTGGGTTGTAACGGCAGATGGAGTAGAGAAACTGACGTTGTGCAAGGAAGAGATTGTGGAACTTTGATAATGGGAAAATGGATTATTGATAATTGAACTGTGCAGTGTGTTTCGTGAAACCGCATGGCAATTATCAATAATCCATTTTTTATTATTTGACCCTTCTGTTAAGCTGATTGTTCGCTTTCGAGGGTTTTGATTTACCAATTCGTTTACCAGTTGGCTTGGTTTTGTTGTTTCGTTTTGGTTTTATTCCAGAATGATTATTCGCCTTCATAATATTGACGTAGATAATAGCGGGCTATGAAATCCCAGTTTTGTTGCAGTATTTCTTTTCCTTTCGGGAAGGGGAGTTCCACGTCAGGTAGAATTCCTTTTGCCATTCCGTATTTCAGCAGGTCGAACGGGCAGTAGCAGGGCTGGCAGAACATACCGTATCCTTCCGCTGCCGCGCGCTTGGCATCATACATCGGGTTATGCGCTTCACAGAAGCAGGCAGCTACGTTGTGGGCAATGAGCATACCTTTGGGATTGGCATAGATTACGAATTCCTTTTTATGCTCCAAGTCGGGTAGCAGTGCCGATGGTTTATTTTCCCATTTCAGTATATCGACAAAGAAGACGCATAGCTCTTTATAGTTGGTGAAATATAGCAACGGTTTCCCTTTGCTGTATTCCAGGCAGCGGGAAGCTAGGTTGCTCAACTTGGTTTCCGGAGTGACTTCCGGAAGCGGAGTAATGGGCATGTCCGGCAAGTCGGTTCCCGTCACCCAAAGACAGGAGGATGCTTCTTCTCGGATGGGAGCTTCTTCAAAACGTGCGTCCATCAGTTTGTACACAGTTTGGCTCAGCGCAAGTAGCTCTTTGTCATAAGGGCTGAACAGGGTGTAGTTCTGGTTGGGAGAGCCAGGCTGTGATTTCAAGGTCCATAGTACGAATGCTATGTCTTCCGGATTTATTTCATCGGGCACGTAATTATCGGTCAGCAGATAAAACGGCAGATGAGTTCCGTATATTTTCTGGTGTGCTTCGGTGAAAAGTTTCCATCCTCCGTTTTGGGCAATGGCATCTTGAAAGTACATGCCGAGAGCAATGGCCGTATCTGCTTGTGTGCGGCAGTCTTCCTTGCAGAATAGGGGAGAGGCTTCGACGGAGGGTAGGATACTTGTGGCAAAGTCCAGATACCATTTGTCCGTTGGCAATATACGAGTACGTTGATTGGCCTTTAACCAATGTTGTATGTGGATTGTTGTCATAATCTCTTTAATGCCAGTTTGATGACTTGTTCTACCGGTGCACTTGGCTCTTCCTTCAAAATGGCAAGTACCACTTTTTGTGAGGGGGCTTGTGCAAAGCCCAACATGGTAAGGGCAGCTACGGCTTCTTCCTGTACTTGCGTATTGGCGGCCGATATGAGAGTACCCATGGTTCCGGTATTGTCGGCTGCCACACTGCCGGTCTTGATTTTGTCTTTCAAGTCCACAATCACCCGTTGGGCAGTTTTCAGTCCGATGCCCTTGACTGTTTTCAGCAGATTGGCGTTTTCCGTGCTGATGACATTTATCAGTTCGGATGGCGAGAGTGCCGAGAGAATCATGCGGGCTGTGTTTCCGCCGATTCCTGACACGGAGATGAGCAGCAGGAATAGTTCGCGTTCCTGCTTGTCGGCGAAGCCGTAGAGGATATAGGCGTCTTCACGGATAGCTTCGTATATATATAGCTTGCATTCTTTCTTGCCTTGGATGGCGGCATACGTGTTCAATGAAATATTGACACCATATCCCAG
This sequence comes from Bacteroides muris (ex Afrizal et al. 2022), assembly GCF_004793475.1. Lineage (GTDB taxonomy): Bacteria > Bacteroidota > Bacteroidia > Bacteroidales > Bacteroidaceae > Bacteroides > Bacteroides muris. The sequence continues at coordinate 56,049 of NZ_SRYZ01000020.1, forward strand.
TCCGTTACAGTCTATTACTGCGGTTGCCGGACTTAGTTCGGCAATCCCGCCTTTGATGTATTCTATCATAATTCTTTTGCTTGTTGGCCTAAAATGCGCCTTGCGCACATATCATCTGCGAATGTATGAATTATTATTGGACTTTCACACACTAAAAAAAGAAAAACTGTGTGAAACAGCAGAGACTTTTGCCGATATAATAAACTAAAATGATTACTTTTGCGCCGATAAAGTAGAAAACTGATAAATAAATTCATAAAAAGAATGAAAAAAGTAAGAGCAGCCATTGTTGGCTATGGTAATATCGGGCACTATGTGTTCGAAGCCCTGCAAGCAGCTCCCGATTTTGAAATTGCCGGTGTAGTGCGCCGTGCCGGAGCTGAAAACTGTCCTGCGGAGCTGGGCGGATATCCCGTTGTGAAGAATATCAAGGAGTTGAAAGATGTGGATGTGGCTATCCTTTGTACGCCTACCCGCAAGGTGGAAGAGTATGCAAAGGAGATTCTTGCTTTAGGCATTCATACTGTGGACAGTTTCGATATCCATACGGGTATCACTGCCTTGCGCCGTACACTGGATGCAGAGGCTAAAAAGCATAATACGGTATCCATCATTTCTGCCGGCTGGGATCCGGGTAGTGACTCTATCGTCCGCACCATGCTGGAAGCTATTGCTCCGAAGGGCATTACCTATACTAATTTTGGTCCGGGCATGAGCATGGGACACACTGTGGCTGTGAAGGCCATCGAAGGGGTGAAAGCCGCCCTTTCCATGACTATTCCCACGGGAACCGGCATTCACCGCCGTATGGTGTACATCGAGCTGAAGGATGGTTACGAATTTGACCAGGTGGCTGCCGCCATCAAAGCCGACCCGTACTTCGTGAATGACGAGACACATGTGAAATTGGTTCCGAGCGTGGATGCACTGCTCGATATGGGACATGGGGTAAACCTGACCCGTAAAGGGGTGTCCGGCAAGACGCAGAACCAGCTATTTGAGTTCAACATGCGCATCAATAATCCTGCCCTCACGGCACAAGTGCTGGTATGTGTGGCGCGTGCCGCTATGCGTCAGCAGCCGGGTTGCTATACAATGGTTGAAGTTCCGGTAATAGACCTGCTTCCGGGCGACCGTGAAGAGTGGATTGCTCACTTGGTATAAGGATACGAAAAAAGCAGATGACGTGTTTGGTTCAAACGCATCGTCGGCTTGTCCCGAACACATCATCTGTTTGATGCAAACGCATCATCCGTTCTACTGCGAATGGATGATGCGTTTTTTAGTACGCTCGGCAGTCCTTTTTTTTAGAAGAAATACCTCAGTATATCATTGAAGTTTGCCCAAATCAGCAAACCGAACAAGAGGAACATGCCTGCCATCTGTGCGCGTTCCATAAACTTGTCGCTGGGCTTGCGGCGTGCAATGATTTCGTAAATGAGGAATAAAACGTGTCCGCCGTCCAGTGCGGGGATGGGCAGAATATTCATAAAGGCAAGGATGATAGAGAGGAATGCCGTCATGTACCAGAACTGGTGCCAGTCCCACGTGGCGGGGAAAATGCTGCCGATGGTTCCGAAACCTCCGAGTTGCTTGGCTCCTTCCTTAGAGAATAGATATTTCATCTGGCCCACGTAGCCTTTCAGAGTCTTTACTCCCAAGGATATGCCGGCAGGGAAGGAGGAAAGGAAGCTGTACTCCTTGCGGACAACAGGGAGCAGTTTGTCGGTTTCCGTACGTGCTGCTACACCTATTTCATAGTCGGCATTGGTTATCATGCTCAAAGTATCTGTCACACCGTTACGGACGTATGTCAAGGTTACCTCATGGGATGCATTGGCTTTCTTGCGCTTCAGCATTTCTTCTTTGAAGTCGTAGTAGGCTATAGGCTTTCCATCCAAGTGGGTGATACTGTCACCTACTTGCAGGCCGGCGGAAGCGGCAGGGTATCCTACAATCAGGCTGTCCACTACATAAGGGAAACGGAAACTGGCGAAACGCACACTGTCTGCCAGCAAGCGGTTCATCATGTCTTCGGGGATGTAGACTGAAGCGGCTTTCCCGTCACGCAGTACGCTTACCTGACGGGCATCGACAATACTGGTCAGCAGGTCGCCGTCATAGCGTTCGAACGGTACCCCGTCGGCAGATATTAGAATATCACCGTCGCGGAAGCCTATGGATTTGGCAGTTTCGTTAAAGTCCATACCTAATGGGGCTTTTTGTACTGGTATATATTCGTCGCCCCAAGTAAAAAGTATCATGGAATAGATGAACAATGCGAGCAGGAAGTTGAACAATACACCGCCCACCATAATCAGCAGGCGCTGCCATGCCGGCTTGGCACGAAACTCCCATGGTTGCATGGGTTGCTTCATCTGTTCGGTATCCATAGATTCGTCTATCATGCCTGCTATTTTTACATAGCCGCCTAAGGGTAGCCACCCGATACCATATTCCGTATCACTGTGTTTGGGCTTGAACTTGAATAATGTGAACCAAGGGTCAAAGAATAAGCAGAACTTTTCTACCCGCGTCTTGAATAGACGCGCAAAAAGAAAGTGCCCTCCCTCATGAATAATAACGAGCAACGAAAGGCTCATAATGAGTTGCAGGGCACGAATCAAGAATGTTTCCATCAATTATTTGCTGTTTTACGATTTTTATAATTTTCGCAAAGGTACGTTTTCTTATTTAACGTATCAAATGAGTAGATGTTTTTTATAATTCTTTTCATTCCAATATATCTGTCAAATCAGTTCTTCTGCTATCCGTCGGGCTTCGGTATCCGTAGCCACATAGTCTTCATAGGTGGGCTTCTGCAAGTAGGATACGCGCGACATGGTCTTTTCTATTACGTCACTCATGCCAAGGAACGAAATTTTGTCTTGCAGGAAGGCGGCTACCACCACTTCATTGGCGGCATTGACAATGCAAGGCATGTTGCCTGCACGATGCAGAGCTTCGTAGGCCAGGGCGAGGTTGCGGAAACGGGTGGTGTCCGGTTGCTCGAATGTCAGTTCCGTGCACAGCTTGAAGTCCAGGCGCGGGAAAGAGGCTTTCAACCGGTCGGGGTAGGAGAAAGCGTACTGGATGGGCAGACGCATGTCCGGCATTCCTAGTTGTGCTTTCACGGCACCGTCCTCAAACTGTACCATGGAGTGGATGACGGATTGCGGATGTACCACGACCTCTATCTGGTCGGGACGTACACCAAACAGCCATTTGGCTTCGATTACCTCGAACCCTTTGTTCATCATGGAAGCAGAGTCTATCGTGATTTTGGCGCCCATGTCCCAGTTGGGGTGTTTCAGTGCTTGCACTTTGGTGACGGTTGCCAGTTGCTCCATGGTGCAGGTGCGGAACGGACCTCCGGAGGCGGTCAGTATAACTTTTTCTATTTGGTTGCCTATCTCACCGGCCAGGCACTGAAAAACGGCAGAGTGTTCGGAGTCGACGGGCAGGATGGGGACACCGCTGAAGCGCGCCAGGTCATTGACGAGCTCTCCCGCTACCACCAGTGTCTCTTTGTTGGCAAGGGCTATCGGCTTGCGGGCGCGGATGGCATTCATGGTAGGCTTCAGCCCTGCATATCCCACCATGGCGGTCAATACCATGTCAATGGGATTTTCGGTCACAATCTGGCAGAGAGCATCTGAGCCGGCATATACCTTGATAGGCAGGTCGGCAAGCGCTTCTTTCAGTTGCGTGTATTTCGATTCGTTGGCTATTACCACTGCTTCAGGCTTGAATTTGCGTGCTTGGGCTATGAGTTCCTCTACGCGATTGTTGGCGGTCAATACGTATGTTTCGTACTGGTCGGGATGTTCTTCGATGACCTGCAACGCTTGTGTACCGATGGAACCGGTAGAACCGAGTATGGCAATCTGTTTCATTACTATTATGCTATTTTACAATTTACTATTTGAAGACTAAAATACGATGTAAAGCTCGGGATTTACGGCCCTGCCCTTATGCCAAAGCTCGAAGTGGAGGTGGGGACCGGTGGACATCTCGCCGGTGTTTCCTACCAGTGCGATGGCTTCTCCTCCTTTCACTGCGTCGCCTTCCCGCTTCAGCAGAGAGCCGCAATGCTTGTAGACTGACACGAAGTCCTGATTGTGTTGTATTTCTATCAGATACCCCGTTTCGGCAGTGTAGGTACTCAGTATGACGGTACCGTCTAAGGTGGCTAATACACTTTCGCCCGGATTGGCGGCGATGTCTGTGCCGAAGTGTTTTGTTTCGGCATTGAAGGGAGATGAAATCATGCCGCGCGTGGGGCGGTAGAAAATCAGTCCGTCTATTTCGGGGCGGGCGGTAATGCCTGTCAGATTGTATTTCTCTGTTTCCTCGTACTGCTTGCGGAATTCGGTTTCCCGTTGTGTGCGTTCCATGAGCGAATCTTCGCGCAGGTTGGTCAGCGAGTCGATGGAGTGTATGGTGTCTGCCTTTATCTTGCCCTGGAAGATGTCTTGGATATTCATGATATAAAGGTTCTGTCTGTTCACCAGTTGCTGGAGGGAATCTACGCGTAAGGCATTTTCCACTACCTGGGCACGAATTTCACTGTTCATATATCCGGGCAGGTAGTTGCGCAGCGGGGTGAAGGCTACAATCAAGGAGGCGATGAGAAACAATACGAACAACACGGAGAGCAATACGGACAATCCGTTCAGTTTGGATACGCGCAACGTGATGATATCCTCAAGGGTATTCTCGTTCGTAATCGTCAGTCTGTACTTGAACTTAATGTTATTCCAAAATGCTTTTCTCCGTTTCTTTTTCATACCTCTTCTGTTTCGTCCAAAGCTATCAAACCTTCCGGTAGGTCTACGGTTATGACCTTGTGCTTTTGGTCAATGTCTATAATAAACTCTTCCTGTGCCGGAACCAGCAGTTCTTCTCCCTGACGATCCACCACAAACAGCGTATTGATGGTCGATGTATCCACGTCCGTCACTTCTCCCAGTATGCCGTGGTGTACTTCCTCCATACGGAAACCGACGAAGAAGTCCCAGCTCAGTTCACCCGGTCTTGCCCCTTCCGCATGCTTTACGGTAAAGTAGACCTCAATATTGGTGAACATGCGGGCGCGTTCTGCCGTGTCCACGCCTTCCAGTTTGACAAGGGCGGTGGTGTCGGAGCGGAAACGGTATTCTTCCAAGAAGAAAGGCACCAGTATACCGTCCAGCAGACAGATTAGGTATTCTGCTTCTACTCGGTCAAAGATGTCGTCTGTAAAAGTGAATGACAGTTCTCCGTGAATGCCGTGAGGTTTGTTGAATATACCTATCTTATATACTTCTTCTCTCTTTATCATTTTATTCTATCCTTGTTATTCTTGCTCCGAGCGCATTCAGTCGTCCTTCGATGTTCTGATACCCACGGTCTATCTGCTCTATGTTGTGGATGCGGCTGATTCCGTCTGCACTCATGGCAGCTATCAGCAGGGCGATGCCTGCACGGATATCGGGCGAGGTCATGTTGCCGCCACGTAGTTTGAAGCCGTGGTCATGACCGATGACAACGGCACGGTGCGGGTCGCAGAGAATAATTTGCGCTCCCATATCTATCAGCTTGTCCACAAAGAACAGGCGGCTTTCGAACATTTTCTGGTGAATGAGTACACTGCCTTTTGCCTGAGTGGCAACCACCAGCAGCACACTGAGTAAGTCCGGTGTCAGTCCGGGCCAGGGCGCGTCGGCAATAGTCATGATGGAGCCGTCGATAAAGGACTCTATCTGGTACGTCTCTTGTGTAGGCACGTAAATGTCGTCTCCCTGCTGCTCCATCTTGATGCCGAGGCGGCGGAAACTGTCGGGAATGATTCCCAAGTTTTCGTAGGAGACGTTCTTGATCGTCAGTTCGCTACGGGTCATAGCTGCCATGCCGATGAAGCTGCCCACTTCAATCATGTCGGGAAGGATGGTGTGCCCGGTACCATGCAACTCGTCCACTCCTTCGATGGTCAGGAGATTGGAGGCGATTCCCGTTATTTTGGCTCCCATCCGGTTCAGCATTTTACAAAGTTGCTGCACGTAGGGTTCGCAGGCGGCGTTGTAGATGGTGGTCTTTCCTTTGGCAAGGACGGCTGCCATTACGATATTGGCGGTGCCCGTTACAGATGCCTCATCGAGTAGCATATAACTGCCATGCAGTTGTTTGGCTGATATTTCGTAGATGCCACGCTCCTCATTATAGAAAAAGTGGGCTCCTAAATTTTGGATACCGATAAAATGTGTATCCAGACGGCGGCGTCCTATCTTGTCTCCACCCGGCTTGGAAATCATGGCCTTGCCGAAACGTGCCACCATGGGCCCTACCAGCATGACGGAACCGCGTAGGCTGGAACATTTTTTCAGGAACGCATCACTTTCCAGATAGGCGAAATCAATGTCGGCAGCTTGGAAGCTGTAAGTGTCAATGCCCTTTTTTGATACGCTGACTCCCATATCCCGCATCAATTGGATAAGGTTATTGACGTCCAGTATGTCCGGGATATTGTGCACAGTCACCTCTTCGGCAGTGAGCAATGTGGCGCAGATAATTTGCAACACCTCGTTTTTCGCTCCTTGGGGGGAAATGTCGCCGGAAAGTCTGTGTCCTCCTTCGATTACAAATGATGCCATATTGAATTATAACTCCAATTTAGTATTTCCGTTTATTGTTCCGATTGTTATTCCGGTTATTTTGGTTGTTCACCTTCGGACGGTAGTTCAGGTCGATACGTTCGGCCATGAGTCGGACGATGCTGTCTGTCATTTGCAGTTTTCCGTCAGAGAGTTCGGTAAGGTCGTCTGAAATCTTACGGTCGTCGACGGTATCTTTGTTCCATGCCATGTAGTCTTTCTTCATGTGGTTGCAGATAAGGGCTATCAGGTTTTGTTTCTCGTCTCCTTCCGGGAATTCGATGGCTTTCTTTATCAGTACTTCCAATGTACGGCCGTAGTGGCGGTAGCGGATTTTGGTACTGGGGTAGGGGATGCTCTCTGGCTTGGTATTCAGATTGTCCTTGCGGATAATTTCATACGGATAATCTATATCCAATTGAAAGTTGGCCATGATGGCAAGGTGGTCCCACAATTTATGTTTGAAGTCGGGCACATCGCGCAGATGGGGAAACATGTTTCCCATGATGTTGATGATTGTGTTTGCGCAACGCTGTCGTTCTGCACGGTCTTCGATTGTCAGCGCGTGGTTTACCATATTCTGGATGCTACGACCGTATTCGGGCAGAGGCATCCGCTTTTGTTGAGTGTTATATTGCATTTCTTTAAAGGATAATTGACAATGGATGATTATTTAAAAATGGATGATTATTTAAATAAGTTTCTTTGGCGTGCCGGCTACGAATTCCTTCAAATAGAAGGGCTCGAAATAGGCTACATCCTTGAAGTCTTGTTCGGCTATTGCCTTCTCTGCCAACGGGAACATCATGCCGGCAAGCGGACGAATGCCGTCGATAAAGTGTGCATTGGGATGCGTGATTTTCTCTTTGCATTTGGCTGCGCCATCTCCGAAGAAGTAGACCGGATGTTGCTCTAAGAATTCCAGGTAGGAACTTTCGTCCACAATATCGGCTGCAATGTTGCGCACCGGTTTCAAGGCACGGTCGTAGATGGCAGCATAGACTTCCATGCGGCGAGCGTCAATCATGGGGCAGAGCAGTGCGTCGTCGGGTAACTCATCGTGGTAGAGCAATACAGGTACACACTGGACTTTCAGGGTTTCCAGTCCGATAAGCGGTAGGTTACGTCCATAGCAGATACCTTTTGCCATCGACACACCGATACGCAACCCGGTATACGAACCAGGACCGCAGCTCACGGCGACTGCATCCAACAGCATGGCATGGCTATCGGCAAAGGATAGCGCCTCGTCCACAAAGACTCCCAATGAAACGGCGTGTGAAGGGCCATTCAGGTCCTCTTTCTTGAAAACGTTCTGTCCGTCTTCGCTCAAGGCTACGGAGCAGGCTGAAGTGGACGTTTCAATATGCAAGATACATGACATAACTTTTATTCTTGATTTTAGTAGTGCAAATTTACGTGATTATTTTCACTAATTAAAATAATCGTGTAATTTTGCGCAAAACTATAACATTATGATACAATCTATGACAGGCTACGGCAAAGCAACCGTCGAACTGCCTGATAAGAAAATCAACGTTGAAATAAAGTCGCTCAATAGTAAGGCAATGGACTTATCTGCTCGCATTGCCCCGCTTTATCGTGAGAAGGAGATGGAAATCCGTAATGAAATATCACGGAAACTGGAACGCGGAAAAGTGGATTTCAGTCTTTGGATAGAAAAGAAAGAGAGTGCGGAAAACGCCACTCCCATCAACCAGACGTTGGTGGAGGGATATTACAAGCAGATTTGTGCTATATCAGAAAATCTAGGAATACCTGTACCGGATGCGATGGACTGGTTTGCCACGTTGCTCCGTATGCCGGATGTGATGACTAAGAATGATGTGCAGGAACTGAGTGAGGAGGAATGGACTGTGGTTTATTCGGCTGTGGAACAAGCTGTCAATGCGCTGGTCGATTTCCGCAGGCAGGAAGGCGCTGCCCTCGAAAAGAAGTTTCGCGAAAAGATTGCCAACATCTTCCATTTGCTGGAGGCCATCGCTCCCTACGAGAAAGAACGCGTCGCCAAAGTGAAGGAACGCATTACTGATGCACTGGAAAAGACCTTGAGTGTGGATTATGACAAGAACCGCCTGGAGCAGGAACTCATCTACTATATCGAAAAGCTGGATGTGAACGAAGAGAAGCAGCGTCTTGGCAATCATCTGAAATACTTTATCAATACGCTGGAAACCGGAACCGGACAAGGTAAGAAGTTAGGGTTCATTGCCCAGGAAATGGGACGTGAAATCAATACTTTGGGCAGTAAGTCCAATCATGCAGAGATGCAGAAGATTGTTGTCCAGATGAAGGACGAACTGGAACAAATCAAGGAACAAGTATTGAATGTAATGTGATTTTGATTTACGATTTGACGATTTACGATATACGATTGAAGTTGCTTTGATGTGTATGTCTTGAAACGTCAAGCCGTAAATCTTCTAACTTTAATCGTACATCGTTAAATCGTAAATTTCATGGCAAAACTTATCATATTTTCAGCCCCTTCGGGCTCCGGCAAGTCAACGATTATCAACTATCTGCTGACTCAAAATCTGAACTTGGCATTCTCCATCTCAGCGACCAGCCGCCCGCCCCGCGGAACGGAGAAAGATGGAGTGGAGTATTTCTTTCTGACTCCTGACGAGTTCCGTCGTCGCATAGCCAATGATGAATTCCTGGAGTATGAAGAGGTCTATCAGGACCGTTTTTACGGAACACTGAAGGAGCAGGTGGAAAAGCAATTGGCTGCCGGACAGAATGTAGTGTTCGATGTGGATGTAGTGGGTGGTTGCAATATCAAGAAATTCTATGGTGAGCGTGCTTTGTCTGTTTTCATTCAGCCACCTTCAGTGGAGGAATTGCGCAAACGCTTGGTGGGGCGCGGAACAGATGTTCCCGAAGTGATAGAGAGCCGCGTGGCGAAAGCCGAATACGAACTGGGCTTTGTACCGAAGTTCGATACCGTGATTGTGAACGATGACCTGGAGACAGCCAAAGCGGAAGCATTGAAAGTAATCTCTCAATTCTTGAACGAATGAAACAACGTGGAGGAGTGCACAACCAGTTGGCACCGAGGAGGAAGAACAGCCCGAAGCTGAACAAGGCATTGCTGATTATTAATAGCATTCTGTTCGTCTGCTCCCTTGTTGTGGGTGTATTGTATATACAGCATGGCGAGCCTCGTTCCAGTATTTCAATGTTTCTTATTTCTGTAGTGACGATTTTCAATGCTTGGGCTGCCTGGCGTGCGTTGCAAAGACGTCCTTTGTAAGGTTGTATATGAATAAGAATAAATGAATATAGGAATCTTTAGCGGCTCATTCAACCCGATACACATCGGACATTTGGCCCTCGCCAACTATCTTTGCGAATACGGGGACCTGGACGAAGTGTGGTTTATGGTCACCCCCCACAATCCGCTGAAGGAAGAAAACGAACTGATGGATGACAAGTTACGTTTGAAGCTGGTGCAGCTAGCCACTGAGGGTTATCCCAAGTTTCGCGCTTCCGATTTTGAATCCCATCTGCCTCGGCCTTCTTATACTGTTCATACGCTGGATGCACTAAAACAAACTTATCCACAACATGTTTTCCATCTTATCATCGGTTCTGACAATTGGAGAATTTTCTCCCGTTGGTATGAGTCGGAGCGTATTCTTGCCGAAAACCGTATTCTTGTTTATCCTCGTCCCGGTTATCCGGTGGAAACCGCATCTTTGTCGCAAAATGTGCGGACAGTTTCTTCTCCGGTGTTCGAAATCAGCTCTACTTTTATTCGTCAGGCAATGGAAGAAGGGAAAGATGTACGCTATTTCCTGCATCCGGCGGTTTATGAGGAGCTGAGCAGGTAGCCTTACGATGAGCCGGAGACCGAATGCCTTTCAGTCTCCGGCTGAATTATGTTCATTTATTGTATGCCAATAGGCTTTGGTGTTTGGGTTTACTCCAGACACTCGTCCAAGTCGTGTATCAGTTGTTCCTTGTCTATATGTTGACCGATGAATACAATCTTCTGCATGCGGTCACCGTACTTTTCATCCCAATCTCTCAGCAGTCCCGGTTCTTGTCGCATCAGTTCTATCAGGTCTTCTTCGGGGGCGGTAGCATACCATTGTCCGGCTTCGGTTATTTTCTTCTGTACCCCTGCCTGCTCAAAGAGGAATGACATGTCACGGTTATGGCTGAAGTAACAGACACCTTTGGCACGGATAATGCTGCGAGGCCATTTGGTGGCGACGAAATGGTCGAACTTGTGGATGTCGAATGCCGGACGGCGGTAATAGACAAAAGTGCCGATGCCATATTCTTCCACTTCACCGCTTTCGGTATGGTGGTGATGATGGTGGGCATGGCACTCTTCGTGCTGATGTTTCTCTTCATCATGGTGATGATGGTGGTGTGCTTCCCTCTCTTCTTCCTCGGTGACTTGCCGCTCTATTCCCCGAATCCATCCGGCGGAGGTGGCAGCACGTTCAAAGTTGAAAAGGCCGGTGCGGATAATCTTGTCCAGATTCACGTCGGCGTAATTGCATTCTATGATTTCGGCACCGGGTTGCAGGGTGCGGATAATCTGTTTGATGCGTTTCAGCTCTTCCGGTTGCACTTCTGCGACTTTGTTCAGCAGGATGATGTTGCAGAACTCAATCTGCTGGACAATGAGGTTTTCGATATCTTCGTCGTCAATGTCTTTGCGGGTTAGGTCGCCTCCACAAGAAAATTCACTTTGCAGACGTAAGGCATCCACCACGGTGGTAATACAGTCTAAGCGGCAAATGCCGTATTTGGTATACGCTCCTCCCATATGAGGAATGGAGCAGAGTGTTTGGGCAATAGGTTCCGGTTCGCAAATGCCACTCGCCTCAATCACGATGTAGTCGAAGCGTTGCATCTTCATGATTTCGAACATCTGCTCTATCAAGTCTGTCTTCAGCGTACAGCAGATACAGCCATTCTGCAGAGCTACCAGACTTTCCTCTTTCTTTCCTACTATGCCACCTTTCTGTATAAGGTCTGCATCAATGTTCACTTCACCTATATCATTGACGATAACAGCAAACTTGATGCCGCGTTCATTGGAAAGGATGTGGTTTACCAAAGTTGTTTTGCCACTGCCCAGATAACCGGTCAGCAGTAATACGGGGATTTCTATTGTATTCATAATCATTTCAGTTATAGATTAAGAAGCTGTTTAAAATTTATTGAAGATAAATGTTATTGCAATGAATAATATATTGTAAATCAGCAGGTTAATTGGAGATTTATTTGTAGCTTTTTGAGTGTCAATTAATTAGAGTTATGGAACAATACTCAAC